>JAVWPP010000010.1:9463-31783 GCA_036635835.1 Clostridia bacterium
GATTGACAACTTTACATAAAAGTGATATACTATATACGAATTAAAATAAAATATCAACAAAATTTTGGAGGTAGATTTTATGAATATATATAATATTAATTACGATCAATCAAACAATAAGTTTACCGCAGATATTACTTTTAACAACATTAATTATCTAACTCAGTTTGACTATATATTAGACTTTGGATATTTTTCTAAAATACCAATGAATCCAGATTGTATTATAGGTTTTAAAGATGGAGGCGCAATACTAGATGTATACCCAGTAGGACAAATTTCAAAAAGCGTTATAAATTATTTAGATTATGCAGCTCAGAAAACTAGAAATATACTAGTAGCAGTAGATGTACGCACCTATCTAGAAAATTTAGAATTAGTTACAGAAAGTAAAGCCCCACTTATACTGCTTCATGCAGATACAAACCCAATTATACAGATAAAAGGCAGGCCTAATTTTATAGCTAAAATCTATGAAGTACCTTATGGAGAAAAAATTAAATTTAAAGCAAAAGGTAAGACAGTATATATAATAGATAACACAAGTAACTCACCAAGTTTTATTAATATAGGACAATAGGAGGGATTATTATGAATAGTTTAGAAGAAAGAATATATTTAAGAGTTATACTAAGTATCATGACAATTTTAAATGTTATAGTCATTATATCAGGTGCGCCACTTGTTGTAAAAGTAATCGTAACAGTTTTACTTCTTATTTGCGCTATCATAGGCATAGAAGGCTTTATGAATGAAAAATAATTGCTAGTAAGACACTATATATGTTCATATCTACAAAAATATAAAAAACAAAAATATATAAACAAAAAGAAAATAAAAAACGTAGAAAACAAAACTAACTAGATACGGAAATGAAAAATAATGAAAATAAAGTTTCGTATACGTTTTAAAAAAGAAAAACAAAAAAACAAAAACAGAAAAAAAGAAAAACAATAAAAGAAAAACAAAAAAAGAAAACAATAAATAAAAAACAAAAAAAGAAAACAATAAATAAAAAACAAAATAAAAACAAAAAAAGAGTACCAAATTTGGTGCTCTTTCTTACTTTTTGTTGACATAACAACTAAAAAGTGGTACAATATATATGAAATAAAATTAACTTCGAAATAATTATTAAGGAGGATATCAACAATGGTAGATGAAATCTTAGGTAAAGTGCGGACATTATTCGAAAAGGAATTAAAAATTCCGCTTGAAAAAAATTTAAACGACTATAGATATTGCACAGTTTTAGAATTTCATAAAGAAACAAAAGTATATATACTTGCAGACTTTATAGCAGCATATGTATACTTTAACAATACAAATTGGATCCTAATAAACCCAAGTTCATTCAACTATTTAAATGAAAACAGAAAGACTTGTGCAATTTTACACGAATGCATGCATCTTGTATCTACAAAAGTCAGTAAAGACAGTTATGAGATAGGCTTTACCATAAAGAATAGCCATTTAGTTGCCTTAAATGAAGGTGTGAATGAAATTGCTGCAGATTACGTATATAATAGGATTTGTATAGGCCAGTATGCATATTCTAAAGGATACTACATTAATAGAAAAATAGCAGAATATATAGTAAATGAAATATATCCAAACAAAGAAGATTTCGTTAAAGAATATGTAACTGAAAATTCTTATGAGTTTTATAAAAAAGTATATTATCATTTTAAAGCAAATAATTTATTAGAGCTTCATAGCATAATTTTAAAAATAAAGGATAAATATAATATGTCAAAGCAAAAAGATAAATGCGAAGATATAATAAAACAATATTTACAAAAAAGATGAAAGAGAAGATGGGAAATTTCCCATCTTTTTTGCTACAAAAAATAAATAATCGCTTTAAACAGCATTTTTTTCGCAAATATTGTTGAAAGAAATATTATATTTTTATTGTATTTGCGTCTATTGTGTGATAAAATAACTTTGCTTGAAAAAGTATTTGCGGGCTTAGTTTAGTGGTAGAATGCAAGGCTTCCGATCTTTCGACACGAGTTCGATTCTCGTAGTTCGCTCCAATTTTAAAAAGCAGTTCATAAAATAATATGAGCTGCTTTTTTGTTTAGAATAAATGGTAAAATACTAACAAAAACAGATGAAAAAAGTAGAAATATATACTTTAATGTGGTATAATAAGCATGTAAATTAACAAGAATATTGCAAAGAAAAATGAATCAAAAGTAAAGAAGGAGCGAAGTATGAAAAAAATATTAATAGCAACAAAAAACAAAGATAAGTTTGAAATAGTAACGAAAATATTAGACAAAATAAACGATGAAACATATCAGTTCTATAGCTTATACGACATACCAGACCTAGTAAAAGATGAAAAAGAAGTTGGAAATATAAAAGAAAGAGCTTTTGCTAAAGCAAATCAAATATATACAAGCATTAAGGAAAAAGATTTTGCGTATATAATAGGAATAGATGATGGAATAAAAATGAAAGGTTCTCTTAAACCAAATGTAAAAGATTATATGAAAGATATAATAGAAGATAAATATCTAACAGAAGGAGAAAGTGTAGAAATTGTAAGAGCATACTGCTGCATAAACCAAGAAGGTAAATCAAATATTGTTATAACTGAAATCCCTTTTACATATTCAAAATATGAAGGATCTTTAAAGATAGAAGCAAATAGTTATCCATTAAGTAATGTATTAAAACCATTAAATGTAGATAAAACTGTTGCTCAAATGTCTAAAGAAGAAAATAATCAGTATTATTTACAATATTCTGAGAAGCAATTAAAAGAGATTTTCATATAAATAGAAATAATAACACCAAAAACATATAAAAATAAATTGAAATGATTAAAGTCATTTCAATTTTTTATATCTCTAAAAACACATTGTAAAAAACAAAAAAATATGATATACTTTTTCCATAAAGCTAGAGATAAATAGTATTAAAAAGGGGTAAAGCATGGTAGAAGGTATATATGAAGAAATAATAAATAATAAAATTTTCAAAGAATTAGAAGAGCTAGATAATGATAAAATGTTAATAGGTAAAGATAAATTAGATAGTGAAGAAGCTAAAATATTCTTATCTCAGTATATATGTAAAATAACAAAAAACGCTTTACAATATTTAAGAGAAGATAGTGAAAATGATGAGATAGATGAGAGTAAAGCATATATATTAAAACAAATAGAGTTATGCAATGAAATAATAGATTTGTTAAAAGAAAAACTAAAAAAAGATGAATTCGAAGAATTAAAAATTGCTAAAGATGCTGAGGTGCTGAGCTGTGTATTTTCTAAGATTAATAATAAAAAAGAAATAAAAGATATTGTTAGACCGGCTACATCAATATCTCAAACAACTTTGTTTACTGGTTCTAAAAGTGAGCCTAGTATGTTAGATGAATTAAAAAAAGAGATAGCAAGCTGTGATGAAATTAAAATGTTAGTTTCATTTATAAAGTGGAGTGGATTAATTCGTATTTTAGATAAACTAAAAGACTTCACAAATAGCGGAAACAAACTAACTATAATAACTACTTCATATATGGGAGCAACAGATTATAAGGCTATTATAGAGCTTTCTAAATTACAAAATACTACTATAAAAATATCATATGATACACAAAACACAAGGTTACATGCTAAAACATATATATTTAAAAGAAATACTGGATTTACAACTGCATATGTTGGATCTTCTAATATGTCTGGAGTTGCATTAACTTCTGGATTAGAATGGAACGTTAAAATTAGTGAAAAAGAGTCTATGGAAGTTTTAAAAAAAATAGATGTTACATTTGAATCATATTTAAATAGTTCTGACTTTAGCACTTATACAGACAGTGAAGAAAATAGAGAAAAGTTATATAATGCGTTAAATAAATCTAAAATTACTCAAAATAATACTACATTTGATTTTGATATAACTCCATATGAATACCAAAAAGAAATACTAGAAAATTTACAAGCTGAAAGAGACGTGTTTAATAGATATAAAAATTTAGTAGTTGCTGCAACTGGTGTTGGTAAAACAGCTATAGCAGGTTTTGATTATAAAAGATTTAGAGAAGAAAATAAAAATGCAAGGCTACTGTTTATCGCGCATAGAGAAGAAATTTTAAAGAAAAGTAGAGAGACATTTGGAAACATATTAAAAGATCTAAACTTTGGAGAGTTAATGGTTGGAGACAGCAAACCATCAACAATAGATAATTTATTTATAAGCATACAAAGCTTAAATTCTTCTAACTTTATAGAAAACACTAACTCGGATTTTTACGATTATATAGTAATTGATGAATTTCATCATGCTGCTGCTGAATCATATCAAAAAGTGTTAGAATTCTATAAACCTAAAATATTATTAGGGCTTACTGCTACTCCAGAGAGAATGGATGGCAAAGATATACTTAAATATTTTGATGATGTTATAGCATCAGAAATGAGATTGCCAGAAGCAATAGATAATCAGTTACTAGTGCCGTTCCAATACTTTGGAGTAACGGATTCAACAGATTTATCGCAGCTTAAATGGACAAGAGGCGGCTATGATATAAGTGAGCTAGAAGATATTTATGTAGATAATGCTGAAAATGCTAATAAAAGAGCAAAAGAAATAATTTTAGCAACAATGAAGTATACGGGAGATATAGAAAGTATAAAAGGTTTAGGTTTTTGCGTTGGAGTTAAGCATGCAAAATATATGTGTGATAAGTTTAATGAAGCAGAAATTAAATCTATATATATAACTGGAAATTCAGATTCGGAATTTAGAAAAACTGCTATGAGTAGATTAAAAAAGGGCGAAATAAAGTTTATATTTACTGTAGATTTATACAATGAGGGTGTAGATATACCAGAAATAAATACTGTCCTATTTCTAAGGCCAACTCAGAGTTTAACAATATTTTTGCAGCAATTAGGCAGAGGTTTGAGAAAATGTAAAGATAAAGACTGCTTAACTGTACTAGACTTTATAGGTCAGTCTAATTCAAATTACAATTTTGAAGAAAAATTTGTAGCACTTGCAGGTAAGGCAAATATAGATATTAAAGAACGCGTAGAAAAAAACTTTCCCTTACTACCAAGAGGTTGTTATATAGAATTAGAGAAACTAGCTAAGGAATATGTGCTAAAAACTTTCAAAAGTCTTAAAACTAATACATCAACATTAAGAGAAAAAATTAAAAATTTTGTAAAGGATACAGGCAAGGAGCTTACATTAAAAAACTTCCTTGCATATTATAAAATTAATATAGTAGATTTCTATAAGTCAGAAAGAACATTTACAAATCTATGTATTAGTGCAGGTATATTAGATGAAAAAATAGATGAAAAAGACGAATTTACTATAAAAAGAATGTTTGCGCTTTTGACTACAAACTCACCTAAACTAATGAAATTTGCTAAGAAATATATTAAAAATATAGATGCTGAATTATCTAAAGAGGAATTAATTTTAGAGCAAATGTTGTATTATACTTTCTATTCAAAGACACCTATAAAATCTGGCTATAATTCAACTAAAGAAGCAATGAAGGCTATTATAAAAAATAAAAGTTTAAAAAAAGAAATATTAGAAATGTTAGAAATACAATATGAAAATATAAATTGCGTGCCAATAAAAAATACTTATGACTTTATATGCCCATTAGAAGTGCATTGCACATACAGTAGAGCGCAAATATTAGCAGGAATTCAGTATTATACTGAAACTCTTGCTCCAACTTTACAATCTGGGGTTCTTCACTGTAAGGACAAGCATTTAGACGCTTTCTTTATTACACTTAACAAAACAGAAAAAGAGTTTTCTATTGCTACAATGTATGAAGATTATGCAAAGAGTGAAAATATATTTCACTGGCAAACACAAAATACTGTTTCTAGTGAAAGTAAAACAGCTGAAAGATATATTAATAAAAATAATGAAGGTAAAGTTTCTTTATTTGTAAGGGAATATAGAAAAGAAAACGGAATTGTAGCACCATATATATATTTAGGAGAAGCGGAATATGTAAATCATGAAGGAAGCAAGCCAGTAAGTTTCGACTGGAGACTATTAAATAACATACCAGCTAAATATATATCTGGTATGAATAAAAATATATTATAGGAGGAAATAATATGGTAAACGTAGTTGCAGCAGTAATTAAAGAAAATGATAAAATATTAATAGCAAAAAGAAATCTAAAAAAATCACAAGGAGGCTTATGGGAATTCCCAGGTGGTAAAATAGAAGTAGGAGAAACTTCAGAAGAAGCTTTAATACGTGAAATAAAAGAAGAGTTAGATGTTAATATTACAGTAGATAAATACTTAACAGAAGAAAAGTTTATATATCCAGAAAAAGAAATTAATCTTATAGCATTTAAAGCTAAAATACTTTCTGGTGAGCTTACGTTAAACGAGCATGAACAAATAGAGTGGATAGATAAAAAATCATTAGATAACTACAAATTTGCTCCGGCAGATAAATTTATAGTAGAATATTTAAAACAAAATTAATAAAATAAAAGCAGCGTATTAAATACAGCTGCTTTTACTTACGCGTAACATACCTATCTATCTACGGTATAGCAAATTAGCAAGATATCCTACATACTAAGTTTAAAAAAACAAACAAAATCCCCTATATAACTCTCTTTTACATCTAAAATTAAGAAAAACAAAAAAACTTCTTTATTTTTTTCTAAATTAAATATATAATGAATATGGGTGTTGAATGTGAAAAAAAGTTTGAGAATAATTTTAGAAGAAAGAATAAATAAATCTAAGTCTATAGTTAATACTGTATCTTCAGTGTTTGTGTTTGTAATTTGCCTTCTTGGTATAATTACATTCTTTTCAGCTGTAAAAGCAGTAATAAAAGAAGCACAAATTTGCTTAGATGAAAAATTTAATATGGTTACATATACAATTGGAGCAGATTTAAAAACAGATACTGAGCTTAGCCGCATAGACTATCATCTTAAAAACTTCTCCATAGGTAAATACGGATTCAACGCTATCTTATACGTTAAAGATGGAAAAATATCCGGCATAAGAATGACAGATAAAACTAAAAACAGCGAAGAAATAATAAAAATATTTAATGAGCCTAAAAGATATAAAATACTAGAAGAAAGCCTAATGCCTTTCCTATTTACTAAGTCTGGCTTTAAAGAAGTAGCGCCATACTTCATGCATGATGGGCAGTTATACAATTACAGAATATCTAAAACAGACATAGAAAACGTATACGTAATGTCTGCAGCTGGCCAAGATGAATACATTATAAAGATGATAAGAATAATAACATCTGCCATGATCCTAACACTAATAGCAGTTCCTCTGCTTATATACATGGTTAAAAAGTGGCTGACTATAATAAAAGAGCAGCTAGACGAGCTTAATGTAAAAATAGAGTCATTAGAAACTGGGCACGTGGAAACTAAAAAGTTAAGCCTATTAATTCATTCTAAAAACGAAATCGGTAAAATAGCAGAGTCTATATCTCATCTAACTAAAAAGCTAGATGAAAAAGCAAATATAGATCAGCTAACTACTGTAAAGAATAAAAGATACCTTAATGGATATTTAGACACTATAAAGACTAACAAAAAGATTCAAACTGTTGGAGCTATTATGCTAGACATAGACTACTTCAAGCAGTACAACGATACATATGGCCATTTGCAAGGAGATACCGCGCTTAAAGCTGTTGCAAAGCAAATAGAGAAGGTAGCAGGCAAGAAGAACTTAGTAGCAAGGTTTGGTGGAGAAGAGTTTATAGTTATTGTAAAGAATGAAACTATAAATGGTTTTGAAGAGGTTTGCAAGAATATAGTAGAGTCTATTAGAGAGCTTAACATAGAGCATAAGAACTCTTTAGTTTCAGATATATTAACAATTAGCGCTGGTGGTTTTATGACCACTATAGATAAATACGATGGTGTTAAGCTTATAGAAAAGGCAGATAATGCTGTATATAAAGCAAAGCAAACCGGTAGAAATAAGTTCTATGTTATTAAATCTAAAGCTAAAAAGAGTTAAGATATGTATAAATAGTATATATAAATAGTATATATACATACTATATAATATATATATAAAAGTATATAAAACATATAAAATATATCTATCTAGATACGGAAATATTAATAATGAGAATAAAGTTTCTCATATGTTTTAAAATAAAAAATAAATAAAAGAAAATAAATAAAAATAAAAATAAAAATAAAAATAAAAATAAAAAAGCAAAAAAATGAACATATCAATTTAGATATGTTCATTTTTCATTACATTTTGCAAAACTTTATCGAAAAAAGCATACTCAGAAATATCATCACTAGGCACATCATAAATATAATTTTTAAAAATATGAGGTGCAATAGCAACATCTTCTAAAGAGCATAAAGTCCAACCAAGCACAGGCTTTTTAGTAATAGTTGAAGTAATTCCAACAATAGAGTTTTGTAGCTGATCCACTTTCTCAGAAATAAGCTTTTGGGCTTTAAAATTCCACTTAGCATTAGGACTAATCTCCATAGCTATAAAATCAGAATTAGCAATAAAACAAATAATAGACTGAATTTTCTCATACAAATTGCCTATAGAAGGCTTAGTTAAAAAATCAAAAGTGTCTATTAAAGTCTTACCTCTACAAATTAGCTGACCGGTTAAAGCATGCTTAAGCTCTTGTCCCATTCTAAAAACAAAGAATGGATTAAAAGACTCAATAGCAAACTCACCAGTATAATCTTTAAGAATTTTAATTATATTTCGTCTATATTCGTTTAAAAATATAAAAGTAGTTTCCTTAAAATCTAGCATCATTGGAACGTGCTTTGCGTTTAACTGAACTATTTCCTCTAAAGTAGGAATATACTCAGAATCTTTTGTAAGCTCTCTAATCTCATTTAAAGTGAGCTTATTAAGCAAATATTCTTTACCGCTAATAGTTAATACAAAGTCATGAAAAACAACTGGAATATTATCTTTTGTTTTTAGAATATCAAATTCGAAAGGAATATTTAATTCTATTGCAAGTTTCAAAGCCTCTAGTGAATTTCCTTGTATAACTTTACCGTTTAATTTGCCATGTACACCTTTATGTGCTATTGGCCGCTGAAGGAGTACGCAATCGCTTTTAATACGTTTTATAAACATAAGACATCAACTCCATATATAATTATAACCTAGTTACAATTATAAATCATAAAATATATTTTGTCAAATATTTTTTAAACTTTTTTTAAGAAAATGCAAATTTTCAGCTATTCTTTGCTTTTTTCACGTAATAGGGCTTAAATTTTTAAAATTTACTTGACATGTGTATACATATAATAATATAATGAAAGTGGATATTTGTTGAAAAACTAATATTTAACTAGGATAGGAACTATCCGAAGGCAGGCCTGCACGTAGTCGCAGGAATCTTACATGGTAAGAAGTTCAGACAACTTTGGTGTAAATGTCATAAATATATTGATATTGAACATTGATAATAGAATATGGGGGTACAAAATGGAACTAGTTATAATAGCAGTAGCTGTTGTACTTTGTGTTGCCGTTGGTATATGTGCCTTTTACTTTGGAATTAATTACAGAAAGAAGATAGCAGAATCTAAGCTAGGTAGTGCAGAAGATGAAGCTAAGAAAATAACAGAAGATGCCCAAAGAGAAGGGGAAAGACTTAAAAAAGAAGCAATTCTTCAAGCAAAAGATGATATGCTGAAACAAAAAGAAGAACTTGAAAACGAGAACAAATCAAGAAAAAAAGAACTTCAAGAAGTTGAGTACAGAATTAATCAACGCCAAGATTTAGTAGACAAAAGAGCTGCGTTAATTGAAGAAAAAGAAAACAACATCATAAGAAAAAGTGAGGTTGTAACAGCAAGAGAACAAGAACTTACAAAAGCGGAAGCTAAACAAACAGAAGAACTTAGTAGAATTTCTAGGTTATCAGAAGCAGAAGCAAAGCAACAACTTATGAATAAATTATCTAAAGAAATGGATGTAGAAATGTCTGATTATATTAAAAATACAGTCAGCAAAGCTAAATTCGAAGCAGATAAGAAAGCTAAAGAATATATTGTTCAAGCTATTCAAAGATGTGCTGCAGATCACACTTCAGAAGCAACAGTAACATCTGTTAGCCTTCCAAGCGATGATATGAAGGGTAGAATTATAGGTAGAGAAGGTAGAAATATCAAGACTATTGAAACACTGACTGGTATAGATTTAATAATCGATGATACTCCAGATGTTATAGTACTATCTAGCTTCGATCCAATAAGAAGAGAAGTAGCAAGACTTGCTATAGAAAGACTTATTTACGATGGAAGAATTCATCCTGCTAAAATCGAAGAAATGATTGATAAAGCTAAAGTAGAAGTAGCTAATACAATCAAAGAAGAAGGCGAAAGAGCAGCCTATGAAGCTGGTATCACTAATTTAAATCATGATATCATTGAGCTTTTAGGTAAACTTAAATACAGAACAAGTTATGGTCAAAACGTTCTAAACCACAGTTTAGAAGTATCACATGTAGCAGGACTACTTGCAGTTGAACTAGGTTTAGACCCAGTTATGGCTAAGAGAGCTGGCCTTTTACATGATATAGGTAAATCTGTAGATCATGAAGTCGAAGGAACACATGTAGAAATAGGTGTGGATATTCTTAAGAAATATAAAGAATCTCCTGAGATTATAAATGCTGTAGAAGCCCATCATGGAGACGTAGAACCTCAAACTTTAATCGCTGTTTTAGTACAAGCCGCAGATGCAATTTCAGCATCTAGACCTGGTGCTAGAAGAGAAACTGTTGAAACATATATTAAGAGACTAGAAAAAATAGAAGCAATATGTAATTCATACGAAGGCGTAGAAAAATCATATGCAATACAAGCTGGTAGAGAAGTTAGAATAATTGTTAAACCAGATGTTGTAAATGATCAAACAATGCCAATTGTAGCAAGAAATATAGCTAATCAAATTGAACAAGATGTTAATTATCCTGGTCAAATTAAGGTTAATGTAATTCGAGAAACAAGAGTTATTGAGCTTGCAAAGTAAAACAATAAAAAATAAAGTAAAAAAATAAAACAAAAAATAAAAAAAATAAAAAAAATAAAACAAAAAAATAATAAAAAAGAGATAAATTTAAATATTTATCTCTTTTTTTTATGCAACTAACTAGATATAAAAAAACTAAATAATGCTAAAAAACCTCCTCATATGTTTTAAAAATATAGACAAAAAATCTAACATATAGTATAATACAAAAAGAAACGAAAGGAAGGTGCTCGCATGAGATGCCCAAACTGTAACGGAGATAACTGTTTTCCAATGACAGAAACAAAAACAAAAGGCTTTGATGCTTCAGATGCATGCTGCGGATATATAATATTTGGAGGCCCACTTGGCCTACTTTGCGGCCTTTGCTCTACCGGAGACACTACAACTAAGCAGTACTGGAAGTGTGGAAACTGTGGGAAAAACTTTAGATAAAAAGGATAAAATATGGCTTAAATTAATGAAGTTTGGAGCAAGATTAGGATGCCACCAAAGGCAAGATAGAAGCTTTTCATGGAAAGGATACCAGTTTCCGGTATGCGCAAGATGCACAGGCGTAATCCTAGGATACGTATTTACCCCGCTTATATACCTAGCGCCAAAAGGCATAAGAATATACATAGCTCTTGCTCTTTGCGCAGTTATGTTTATAGACTGGCTAGTGCAGCACCTAAAAATACATAGCTCAAACAACGTAAGAAGGCTAATAACTGGAACAATGGCAGGCGCAGGCCTCCTATACATATACATAGAATTTTTTAAATATATATTACGCTTCATATTAAAGTAAAGGAAAAACCTTTGCTTTTTTTATGCGTAATATGCATAATACGCTCGAATTATATAATGTTTATTGACTTTAAGGACATAATAATGTATTATGTATCTATTAGAAAGTAAGGGATAAAAATGAGATTTTTAATTGTAGGAGACGTTGTGGGACATGTTGGTGTTGATATGATAACAGATAATGTACCAAGAATAATAAAAGAAGAAAAGATAGACTTTTGTATAATAAATGGAGAAAACTCAGCAGAAGGTAAAGGAATACAAGTTCCAGAAATGAAAGCTATATACGCTTCTGGCGCAGATGTTATCACCATGGGCAATCACATATACTATAGAAAAGAATTTTATCCGTACTATAAATCAGAAGAAACGTTGCTTATACCAGCTAACATTACAAACTTAGAAGGTCACGGATCTTGCATTGTAGAGAAAAACGGCATAAAAGTTGGATGCATTAATCTAATTGGAATAGTAGGAATGGGAGATATAACTGTTAACTATAGTTTAGATCCTTTTGAAACAGCTAAAAAAGAAGCTAAAAAGCTTAAAAATGCTGGATGCAAATATATATTTTTAGATTTCCATGCAGAAGCAACAGCAGAAAAAAGAGCTCTTGCATACTATTTGCAAGAAGATATAACATGCCTTTTTGGAACACATACGCATGTACAAACAGCAGATGAAGAGATTCTAGACACAGGCCTTGCCTTTATTTCAGATGTTGGAATGACAGGCCCTGCAGATAGCGTTATAGGCTTAAAAAAAGAAATTGCAGTAAGAAGATTTGTAACAGGAGAAAAAGTAAGATACCAATGTAGCCATTCTAAACCCCAGTTTAATGGTATAATTGTCGAAACAAACGACGAAAACATGAAATGTGTTGAAATAAAGAGACTGAATTTTAAGAAAAAGTAAATTCATATGTTGCTTTTTTAAAAAGTATTAGATATAATCAAACTATGCAAAAGATAAAATGCAAAATATACAAATAGGGGGTAACGTAATGGATATGTTAAGAATCTCATCAAAATCTAGTCCAAATTCAGTTGCAGGAGCAATAGCAGGACTAATTAGAGAGAATGGAAAAGCAGAAATGCAAGCAATAGGAGCAGGAGCAATAAATCAAGCAACAAAAGCAATAGCAATAGCTAGAGGCTTTGTAGCACCAACAGGAATTGAGTTAGTATGTGTACCAGCTTTTGCAGAAGTGAAGATTGATGATCTAGATAAAACTGGAATCAGATTCATAGTAGAACCTAGATAGTAAATATATTAGGAATAATAAATCCAAATTACAAATTAAGTATAAAAGCAAATAAAATAAAAAGAAAAAGGTATAGAAATATACCTTTTTTCGCTGTTTTGTGGTAAAATAAGAATAACTTTAGAAAGGCGGCTAACATGAATAAAAAATATATATCAGAAAGCAGATATAACAAAACAAATAAAATAAAAGTAAGTCTAGAAAAAAAAGGCGTTAAACTAAAGAAAACAAAAACTGAAATAAAAAAAAGAAATAAACTAGTATTTAAAATAGCATGCTGCATACTTATAGCTGCTATACTAACTACAGTAATCATATTCTCACTTAAAGAAAAAAAAGATTCAACATATATTAAAGGAGAAAACGGAGACCTAAAACCAATTAATAACTCTACAATTAACATAGGAATAAACAAACTAGGAGAAGTTTCACCTATACTAGCTCAGAATATGTACATAAACGAATTAAATAAATACATATACACATACCTGCTAACACTAGATAAAAACAAAAACATAAAATATAAAGCACTTAGCAAAGTAGATAAAATATCAAGCGCCGAGTACTATATATTTGTAAATAACAAAATAACCTACGATGGCTCAAAAAAAATAACTATCTACGATGTTAAAAACTCTATAGAGCAGCTTAAAAAGCTTGGCAACGAAACACCATACAAAGATAATGTAGAAAATATAAAACAAATAGAAGTAGTAGATCAAACAAAGCTAAAAGTTACATTAACTAAGCCAGATCCAGCGTTTATATATAAACTAGAAATACCTCTTTTACCTATTAGTAAATATAACGATATAGATAAAATAAAACAAGATACAGTTCCACAGGAGTGTGGAAACATATATAATGTATATCAAAACGATTCAAACATAGTATTAGATAGAACTAATTCTGCAAGTAAAATATACCCGCAAAAACTAAACATAGTAAAAGCAGAAAACACGCAGGAACTTATAGATAAATTTAAAAATGGCAGCCTAGATATGTTTTTTTCAACAAAACCAGACATACAAAACGAGCTTGGAAGATACGAATACAGCATAAAGAATTTCTCTACAGGAGAAAGTGTATTTATGTTTGGAAACAGCGAATCTGAAAACTTTAAAATAAAATCTGCAAGGCAGGCGCTAGCATACTGCATAGATAGATCTGAAATCAAAAAAAATGTATATAAAAACATGTGCATGCCAATAGATATACCATATTTAAATTTAGAAACAAAGTATAGATTTGATAAAATAGTAGCAGAAAATCTATTGCAAGCAGATGGACTAGAAAAAAAAGGCGGAATATATTCTTCTAAAAATGTCACATTATCATATAAATTGCTAGTAAATAAAAACAATCAGCAGCTATATGAAATAGCTAAAATAATCAAAGCAGATGTAGCTGAAATAGGCATAAGAATAGATATAATTGAAGCAGATAATACTTCATTTAACACTCTTTTAAACGCCAAAGCTTTTGATCTTGTACTTATGAATGTAAATCTAAACGAAAATCTAGACATATCTTTTTTAGATAGATTTATGTTTAAAAACGATGTTTTAAACGCAGCAGACAATAATCTAAACAATTCAAATGTGCAAAACGTGCAAAAATGCTTAGAAGAAAAACAAAAAGCCATGATAGAAGAAGTTAGCTGCATTGGAATTGTTACAGAGACCTCTAACCTTATATATAACAAGGAAATAACCGCCTTTGAAGATGTAGGGTATATAAACATATTTAACAATTTACAAGATATACATTTGACAAATAAATAAATATAAAATATAATAGAAATTGAATAAGAAAACCAAAAAAAATAATATTTAAGTGGGGGAAATGTAATGGAAGAAAAAGAGTTAATTAACCAAATCGAATCTACAGATCAGTATAAAGAAATGATGAAAAAAGCAGAAGGATATACAAAAGAAGAATGGGAAGCAATTAATAAAAAACAATTAGATATAATACTTGTATTTGTTATGTGTAAAAATAGCGGAGAAGAATTTAATGGAGTAAATACTCAAAAAACAGTTGCAACTTTCCAAGACTACATTACTTCTTTTTACTATAACTGCACTACTAAAGAGCTTCGTGGAATAGCTCAAATGTATGAAATAGAATCAGATTTCAGAAAGTCTGTAAATGAAGTTTCAGAAGGCGCAGCAGACTTTATCGCAAAAGCTATTAAGTTTTACTGCGATACTCACTAAAAACTATTGACAAACAATAAAAAATATTATATAATAGCATTACCTTTTACGAGGAAATAACGCACTCCGCATTATTTCTTGGTTCTTGGAGAAATATTAATTAAAGGAGGAATTTAAAATGACTAAAGAAACTAAAAATGCAATAATTGCTGAATTCGGTTCTAAAGTTGGAGACACTGGTTCACCAGAAGTTCAAATAGCTTTATTAACAGAAAGAATTAAGGAATTAACAGAACATTTAAAAATTCATAAAAAAGATAACCATTCTAGAAGAGGACTTCTAATAATGGTTGGAAAAAGAAAAAGATTATTAAATTATGTTCAAGCTAAAGATGTTGCTAACTACAGAGAACTTATAGCAAAACTTGGAATAAGAAAATAATTTTAAAATTAAAGTTGGAAATGAAAATTTTCAACTTTTTTCTTTTTTTACTCACATAAATCTATTGACAAAATGCACATATTGTATTAAGATATACTTCAAGGAAAACTAAAAAAGGAGGAAGATATGAATAAAATATTAAACGACAAATATAGACAATATATAGTTTTTAGTATGGCTAGTATTCTAGCTTTCTGCCTTGTTTCTAAAAGCGCCACATATGTTCTTCCAAGCGTTGCAAGTGCAAATTTAGTTAAACTATCTGTCATATTTACATGCATTTACACTTTTTTTAGAAGCTTAGAAAAAGTAAATACTGCCCTTAACGTATGCAGCATGGTAGCTACTAAAATATGCGCCCTCCTTCTTATAGGTTGCATGTATATTACATCGGTGGATTTAGCCAGAAGGTATTCTTTTAGAAACGTAGAAAGATTAATTATCTAGATACGGAAATATATATAATGAGAATTAAATTTACTCATACGTTTTAAAAAGAAAAAAAGCAAAAAATAAATAAAAAACCAAAATAAAAAAAGAAAATAGAGGTATTAAAATGGAAGATAAGAAATTTTATCTAATGAAACCAGAAGAGGTTTTAGAAAAATTCAAAAGTAGCAAAAAAGGTCTAACAAAAGCAGAAGCAGCAAAAAGATTAGCAGAAAACGGACCAAATAAGCTAAAAGAAGCAAAGAAAAAAACAATGTTTGCTAGATTCATAGACCAGTTTAAAAATGTTATGATAATTGTCCTAATAGTAGCAGCAATACTTTCAGCAATAGTAGGAATCAAAGAAGGAGAAGGCATGACAGACTGCTTTATAATAATGGCAGTTATAATGCTAAACGCAATTCTTGGAGTAGTTCAAGAAAGTAAAGCAGAAGCCGCTATAGAAGCATTAAAGAAAATGTCAGCACCATTTATTAAAGTAAGAAGAAGCAATAAAGTAGAAAGCATAAAAACAGAAGACTTAGTAGTAGGAGACGTTGTTCTTTTAGAAGCAGGAGATTTCGTGCCAGCAGATTTAAGAATAATAGAAAACGCTAGCATAAAAGTAGAAGAAGCCGCTTTAACAGGGGAATCTGTACCAGTAGAAAAAGAGCTAAATAAACTAGATGGAGAAGACATTATACTTGCAGAAAGATTAAATATGCTTTTCTCAGGAAGTAGCATAGTATATGGTAGAGGAGAAGGCGTTGTAACAGGAACAGGTATGAACACTGAACTTGGAAAAATAGCATCTGCTCTTAACATGGAAAAAGAAGGGCTAACTCCTCTTCAAAGAAAAATGGAAGAGATAAGTAAAGTACTTAGCATAATAGTAATAGTTGTAGCAGCTATAATGATGATAGTTGGATTTATACAAAAAGATGAACCAATAGATGTCTTTATGATGGCTATATCTCTTGCAGTAGCAGCTATTCCAGAAGGATTACCTGCAGTTATTACAATAACACTTGCAATAGGCGTTCAAAAAATGGCTAAAGCACATGCAACAGTAAGAAAAATGTCAAGTGTTGAAACACTTGGATCTACTCAAATAATATGTTCAGATAAAACAGGAACATTAACACAAAACAAAATGACAGTAACAGACATCGTTGTAAACGGAAAAAGATACGACGTAGATAAAGACAGCATAGACGGAATAGACGCATTAACTAAAAACGAATATGTAAACGCATTAATGCTTTCTAACGACTCTAAACTTGGAGAAGAAAACGGAGAAAGAGTATTCTTAGGAGACCCAACAGAAACAGCACTTGTATACTACAGTGAAAAAATTGGATTTGTAAAAGAAGACATAGACTCTAAATATCCTAGAGTATCTGAAGTTCCTTTCGATTCTGAAAGAAAACTAATGAGCTCAATCAACAAATCTGGAGAAGAATACAAAGTATATACAAAAGGCGCAGTAGAATCTATTCTTTTAAGAGCTACTAAAATATTAGAAAACGGAGTTATTAAAGAATTAGGTCAAGCTGAAAAAAATAAGATAATTGAGCTAAACAAACAAATGGCATCAGAAGCACTTAGAGTTTTAGCACTTTCATATAAACCAGTTAAAAATATACCAGCTACAGTAAACAGCATGACTGTTGAAAATGATCTTGTATACATAGGACTTGTTGCAATGATAGATCCACCAAGACCAGAAGCAAAAGACGCAGTTAAAAAATGTTTTGAAGCTGGAATGATTCCAGTTATGATAACAGGAGATAACAAAGAAACAGCTATGGCAATAGCTACAGAGCTAGGCATTATGAAAAAAGAAGGCCAGGCTATAATGGGAGAAGACTTAGACAAACTATCTGATGAAGAGTTTGAAAAGAAAGTTCTAGAATACAGAGTATACGCTAGAGTTTCTCCAGAAAACAAAATAAGAATAGTAAAAGCATGGCAAGCTCATGATAAAATCGTTGCAATGACTGGAGATGGCGTAAACGACGCACCAGCATTAAAAGGCGCAGACATTGGCGTAGGTATGGGTATAACAGGTACAGAAGTATCTAAGAGTGTATCATCAATGGTACTTACAGACGATAACTTTGCAACAATAGTATCTGCCGTAAAAGAAGGAAGAAAAATATATAAAAACATTCAAAATGTTATAGCATATTTACTTGCATCAAATCTAGCAGAAGTTATAATAATATTCTTTGCAACATTATTTAACATGCACATATTAATACCAATCCAGCTATTATGGATTAACCTAATAAGCGACAGCTTACCTGCACTTGCACTTGGATTTGAAGACGCAGACAAAAACATAATGAAACACAAACCAAGGAATTCAAAAGAAAACTTCTTTAATCCATTCCTAATTTGTAGAATAGCAATACCAGCTATAATAAAATCAGTAGTTATACTAGGTGTATACTTCTACGAAATGCAAGTTTCAGGAGACCCTGCACTTGCAACAACAATAGCATTTATGACACTTGCATTAGAAGAAACTCTATTTGCTATGGTATGTAGAAACGATAGAAAACTAATAGTTAAACAAGGATTTTTCTCAAATAAAATAATGGTAGCAGTAGTACTTGGAACAATTCTTTTACAATATGCCGTTATATTTATAGCACCAATAAGACAAATGTTTAAACTAGAAGCATTAAATTTAACTCAGCATTTAATAGTTATAGCATCTGCCCTTGCGGTAATGGTAGCTAGTGAAATAGTTAAACTTATACTAAATAAAGTATTTAAAGAAGATAAAAAAACTTTCTAGTAATAAAATCACTCATACAATAATAATATATTGTAGGGGTGATTTTTTTTGAATATATTTTGTAAATTAATCGGTTTAAAAAATAAGAAATGCGGCATAAGAAACTCTTTTTGCATAGATAGATATAGAGAAATGCTTCCAAAAGATACCGCACATTTCTTAAAAGTCCTTACACCAAATGAAGCCTACGAATGCATTATAAATAAACATCTAAATAACACATATATTTTAGACGTAAGAAATTATTCAGAATATAACGCAGTACATATAAAAGGAGCAGTAAATATACCTGTAGAAAATCTAAGATACATGTATAAAATGCTACCTAAAGATAAAGAAACAAAAATATTAATATATTGTCTAAGAGGAACAAGAGCAATAAAAGCTGCATATATGTTAAAAGACATGGGATATAAAAACCTCTACATATGGGAAGGCGCAAGCATTAACGCAATGCTAGATAAAGATATAATAGAAGCAAAGTAACATTTTGTAACACAATAGTAACACAAAAAACATATTAATGTAATTGACAAAATCAAAGCACATTGTATATAATGAATATATAAATATAAGGTAGATAGCATCTACCTATGAAGAGGTGTTTAATATGTTTGAATTTTGGAAAAACGAATGGCAATTGTTCGTAGACGACTTAAAATCAGTGAAAAATCTATTTGCTAAAATATTTGGCGAATCAGATGAATACTTAATGTTAGATTCAGCAGTTGTAGCTGAACAAGAAAATAATATGTTTGAAGCAGTAAACTATCAAAAAGATACTGTAGATACAAATATCGAAACATTTTTTGATGAAAATGTAGAAGAATTAAGAGTTAACCTATCTAATGAAGGTACGCAGCATGATGCGTTAAGAGAATATGCAAAATTCTTCAAACCATACAACGAAAATGTAGATATGTGTCATAGTGCATTTAAAAAATATTATGATAGACATGCTTTAGAACTTGCAACAAATGACTTCCCAGTAGAGCAAGCTAGAATAATACAAAATAATGTAGATCTATTTATTCAAGGACAAGATATATTTGGCGAAAACGGTCAATTTATAGATTCTAGAGTAGATAGCATATTCGAAAAAGTTGGAATGGGCGAAGTTAATAAAATGATCGACATCTTACATGATGGTGACGGACACGATGTTAATGCTTCAGGAGAAAGAACTTTTGCAGAAACAATTAGCTATATGGTAGATAACGGAATTAAAGTTGAAGCTGGTAATTCTCTAGTAGAACCTGTGAAACAAGTTTTAGAAAATAAATTAAGTGATGTACATACTTCTTTAAGAGGACATGATGATTGGAACGAAGAGTATCAAAATCTACTTTCTCAAGAAAGAAAATATTTATATGCATTAAATAGAATAGAACAATTTGAAACTGAAAAAAGAATAGCTGAATTTGAAAAAAAATTAAACGAAATTGATTCAGTCTTAGATTAATAACAATAAAAGGTGAGCAATTTTAAATTGCTCGCTTTTTTTCTCTAGAAAGGATGAAATATGGACAGAAAACTATTGAAAAAAGGAGTATCTTTTGTTACACTTATAGTAGGTTTAATTATTGTACTAACAATACTTGTGTGTATAATATTATATATTTCTAAAATATGAGGTGGAATAGATGACAAGAAGACAATTTAAGAGAATATTATTAGCGTTAATAATAATATCAGTTATAGTAATGGGGATGTTTGCATTATCTAATTTTGTAGTAATGGAAAAAGCAACTACATCATATCCGTTATTTAATCAAAATATAACAAACAAAAAAGATGCAAATTTTGTTACTAAAAAATTAAGAGAATTTTTACTACAAGTTAAAAACTGCGATGTTAATATAGACTTCAAAAATGTTTACGAAGACACTATAGTAGCAGAAGTAACAAAAAAAGATTATTTAGCAAGATTAAATAATGCAGAAAACAAGCCATATATAGATATAATGAAAAAATATTTAAATATAGAGCTTGCACATGTGTATTTAGAAAACGCAGAAGCTACAATAGACGATGAAACTAAAGCCGTAGGGACTACATATGGAGCTATAATAGCTATAGATTATTTAGACTTAGAAGCTAACTACAAAGTGTTTAAAAACAGGCAGCTATTAAATGAAATAGATGCTAACATGGAGTTTCTAACATACATTTCTAACGAAGCTAACGTAATGGTTTCTAAAAAGTATGTAAACGATTACAAAATAAAATACAATAAAACAGCTAAGATATTAAAATTCTCAGCGCCACTTGAAATAATACAGTACCAAACACAGACAAAATCTGCAGGAGAAACAATACCTCAGAAATTAGCTGCAATTGCGTACAACATATCTTCTGAACCATTTGCAGAAAACGATGCTTTATTTAAACAAGCAAAAATATATGCAGATAAGGAACTTGCAGATGTGCAAAACAAAAACTATGATGAACTTGCAAAGAATTTAACAGATAGATATTCTAAAAATGCAACAACAAAAGCAACAGAATATTTAAATAAATTCTATAATGTTTATCAGTACTGCGACCTTGTTAAATTTGTAGAACAAGAATCTACTATTAAATTTATAGGTTACGATAATGTTAAAAAATCTTTAGTTTACGAGATAGAAGAGTATCCATACGAAGACGTTGTAGATCTTTTCTTCCTTACAGACACTTCAACTACAATAGCAGAAGCAACAAAATGTGCTACCAAATTTGATTCTTTTAAAGACATAGTAGCTCATAAAGAAGTTAAGAAAACTAAAAGAACTATAGAGCTTGCAGTTGGCGAAGAAAGTAAGCTAGAAGCAACGCTTCTTCAGCAGTATATGCCAAACGAGAAGCTACTTTGGAATAAAGATGAGCTAGAATTTTCCGGCATAACATCAATAGCGCCAAAGAGATTAGTTTCAGATTACGACAAGTTCTTTAAAGTAGAGCAGTTATCTGGATTTGCAAGTAATGCTGCAACAGTTCATATAATTAGAGAAAGCTACAGAGAAGATTTTAAAGCAACTGGTAATTGGAAAAAGTATGATGATGCTGTTTTAGAAACATATACAGGAGCATTAAAAATAATTCTAGATTATGAAAAAGGCACATATAATTCATATTATAAAGAAAAATGCGATGAGCTTTTTGCAGCTATACAAAAAGATTTAGATGCAAAAGAAGAAATAACTTTAGAATTATCTAGTAAAAATTCCTCACTTATGGGCGTATACATTAAGATAACTAAGAAAGAAGATTTGTTCTCAATGGTTGTTAAATGTGATAACTGGGAAACTCCAGTAGAGTAGAAAAACATATAAAAGGAAACTTTCTAGATACGGAAAATATATTAATGAGAATAAAGCTTCTCATATGTTTTAAAAAATAAAAAA
>JAVWPP010000011.1:0-10664 GCA_036635835.1 Clostridia bacterium
TTTATTTTTATTTTTATTTTTATTATTTTTTCTTTTTATTTTTTTAAAACATATAAATATCTTTTATTCTCATAGCATATATATCCGTATCTAGATAGATTAGTTTTATATGTTTTATTTAAAATATTTATACCTTGTATATATCTATTACATATATTTATATACCTTATATATATAATTTATATACTATCTATACACTTTATATATACTATTTATATAGTATAATTTATAGCAAAAACTATAGTGTCTTTATGTGGTCCTGCAAGAGCTGAGTTCCAGTTAGATACACCTGCGTATATAGATGAAACAGTGTTAACGGCAGTAGATGAATTAAATGTAGCTACTGTGCCATTTCCAGTTATTTGGCTTCCACCACTTGCTGCGTTATATATGCTGTATGGAATTTCACTCATACCGTTTTTTAGTTTGAAGTTGTTAGTTGTTTTAGATATATACACTCTAACATTAGCTGCTGCTTCTAGTTTACCTTTTGCAAATGTAACATCTAGTTTCTGCCTTGCGTTTGACTTAGATGGTATAGATAAAGTAGATGGTATGCTTATTACATACTCTGGCTCTATGTTTACTGTTATTTCTGTTGATGCTGTGTCTGCAGGATCCATTATGTCTGCTGCATATACAGCTGCTACTGCAAGTGCTGCTATGCATGTTACAAGTGCAGCTAGTTTGAATTTTTTCATTTGTTTTCCCCCTATACTATTTTCCTTGATAATTTATTGTAAAAGTTATATTACCGTCGTAAACGCCTGGTATTACAGCTCCCCAATTGTCTGGTTTTAGATATATTGTTGTTTTTCCGTTTGTTCCAAAGCTTGCTACGTCGTTTGTTAGGACGGTTGTTTTGTCTGCTTTGTACATTCCAAAGTTTAGTTTGTTTGCTGAGTGCGTAGCTTCTGTCATTTCGTATTTGTTCTGCGCGTTTGTGTTTGCAGATACTTTTACGCTTCCTCCGTTTAGATATTTTACTTCTGCTTTTATTTCTACTTCTTTAGCTGGCACGTTAACTACTCTATCTGTAACAGAGGCTATGTTAACTGGATTTCCAAACTGCACTTCTGCTGGTATGGTTATTATGTACTGCGGAGAAGAGACAGTTACTGTAGCTTCTGCAGTTACGCTAGAGTGCTTTGCTTTTGCAAGTATTTTTGTTTCTCCTACATCTTTGCATGTTACATTTCCTGCGCTATCTATTGTTGCTACGTTTGGATTTGTGCTTTCTAAAGTGTATTCTTTGTATGCAGCGTTTACTGGGTTTACTGTTACAGATATTTTAAAGGTATCTCCAGGTCCTACGTCTACTACGTTTGTTTTGTCTAAAGTTATGCTTTCTACAGACGCACATGGGTTTGCAGCAAGGTATACTTTATTTCCACTAGATGTCCATATTCCTGAGTCCCAGCCTGCAAATGTGCTAAGAAGTTTAAGCTCTTCTGCTGTTTTTCCTTTTGCATTTGGTAGCCTTTTTGTATCTGTTCCTATTCCTACTTTAGGGTAGTCTGTAGCTAAGTAGTACAGATCTCCTATGACTTTAGTAGCATCTGCTTCGTTTTTTCCTATTACGTTTCCTATGCTAGTAACTGAAAGAGGATCTAGCTTTGTGCTTACTAGCATGTCTTTTGTATATATGCTTTGTATCTTTCCTTTATTGTATCCTACGGCTCCGCCTGCAAAGTTGTTTCCTTGTATTTTACCGTTTATTACATATGTATCTTGCACGCCTCCGCTTTCTATATATCCAGCGATGCCTCCTACGTTATCTTCTCCGCTTATGTTTATGCCTTCTACATATACTCTTTCTATGCTTCCTTTTTTGTTATGTCCTACAGCTGCTCCTACGTTGTTTCTTCCTACTATGTCTGCAGCTACTATGCCTATGTCTTGCACTATGCCTGCATTTACAGCAACAAGTCCTATGCAGTCTGTAGCTGGATTTGTAAAGCTCATTTCTAATATTTTTTTATTGTTTCCATCTAATATTCCTTTAAAGGGTTTTGCGCTATTTCCTATCTGCACATTTGGAAACGCTTTAAAGTTTAAGTCTACGTTTAACTTATATGCCGCGCATAGATGTTTGTCTACGTTTTTATAATTCTCTACGCTACCTATCTTGTATGGATTTAATCTTGTACCATCTCCACCTGCAAAATTTACGCTGTCTTCTATACATATATGTGGAACACCTACAAGCGTAGCATATTTATTTGGAGCTACAGTCCACGTAGTATCTAGTGTAAATCCTACATATGTAGCTGCATCTGCAAAAGCAGCTAAATCTTTCTTTTGTACAGAGCTTGGAAGCGATAAAGCTTCTTTAAAAGGTCTCTCTACGCTATATGCGTTAGATATACATGTAGTAGTAAGGACATCTCCTGCAATTCCACCTACGTTTGTTTCTCCACTAACTATACCTATGCTATATACTTTATCTACTACGCAAGATGAATTACTAGCTCCTACTATTCCTCCTACGTTTGCATTTCCTTCTACATTTGCATGGGAATATGCATTTCTAATTGTACCACTTGCATTACTAGCAACTATGCCACCTACGTTTGTTTCTCCGCATATGTTTCCAGTTGTATATACATTTTCTATGCTTGCATTTAGATTATTTGTGCCAGCTACTGCAGCAACAATGTCTTTTCCTTTTATGTTTGCATTAACTATACCAAGATTAGTTATCTTACCATAGTTAATGTCTATAAGGGCAGCAGGCGTAGTAGGAGAATTAATATTTAAATTCTTTATACAGTGACCATTGCCATTTAATATTCCTTTGAAATTTGTTATTATGCTCTTTGTATATTCTACATTTGCAAAATCTATATCCGCATCTAGTATATATGTATCTACAGATGAATCTGCTATAGCTAAAAAATCTGCTACAGATGTAATGTGTTTTTCTACAGCAAGAGTAACTACTTTGTTTTCCGTAGCAACGTCTAAACCAAGCACATTTGCACACCCCGTTATGCATACCAATATTGCACATAATATATACATTGTTTTATTTCTTATGAGCTTTTTCATATATACCTCTCTTTATATTTTAAATTATATCTCATAAATATTTAATCTTCAATACTTTTTCCGCTTTATTCTACATTTTTTTTGCATGAAAAAAAAGACGCATTATTTATGCGCCTAATATATCTTTGTTTTACTTTTAAAATTCCCTCTTTAGTTCATGTAAAGTATTTAAGTTAAGCTCCGTTATTTTTCTGTATTCCTCATAATCTACTTTATCTATTTTACACTCCTCTTCCTGCCTTGCAGCAGTTTCTATAATATGCATTTGTATTTTTTCTATACTTTCTAAAGTTTCCTTTTTGTTTTTTAACAAAATATTTTTAATTTTTTCTAAATTGCACTCTATACTTTCTATATATCTGTTATTAACCGAAACTCTATATTTTTTAACTTCCACTTTGTTTTTTTCTTTATATGTTTCAATTAACTGCTTATTGCTTATATACATTTGCACCAAAGAAGTATTATCTGTATTTTCTATATCTATATTTTCTAGCGAGCTATCTAAACTATTATGTAGGTAGCCTGCATACTTAATTTCGCTTGCAACATCATTTCTAATATATGTGATGTTTGCTACTTTTTTATATGCCTCTTTATACTTAGAACTAGCGTATATGCGCTCTGCTTCTTGCAACTTTACAGCTGCATAAATATATGATGTACATATAAAGCAAAGAATACTAACTAGGGCATAGACTAAATATTTACCTTTGTTTTTGCTAGTATTACGTTCTTTCTGCACTGGCTTTTCTGTAAAAGTGTAATTAGTTTGTTTCAAGGAATTTTTTTTTAGATCTATTATTTTTCCATTTTTAATTGTATATATATAGTCTACTAATTTATCTAAATATTTATTTATATGCGAAGTTATTATAAGGATTTTACCACTTTTTCTTTTCTCATTTAATAAATACATAAGCATTTCACAAGATTTTTTATCTAGTGAATTAAATGGCTCATCTAATATATATAGATCTGCGTCTTCCATTATAACTTGTATAATTGCTATTTTTTGCTTCATTCCTAATGAATATGTAGAGACTTTATCATCTTTAACATTAAGCATTCCAAACTGCTCTAAATAATATAGTATATCTCCACAACCTTCATTTTTTATATTATATAGATTAAGTAAATTTTCATAACCTGTTTTTTCTAAATTAAGATTACTATCTTCTATAAACTCCCTATGGCTAATTTCAATTTTTACATTATTATCGTTATCTATCCATCCAGCTAGTATTTTAAAAAGCATACTTTTTCCAGATCCATTTTCTCCAACGAAGCCATATATTTTGCCTTTTTCTATATTTAAATTTACATCTTCTATTATCTTTTTTTTACCAATGCTCTTATTTATATTATCTATTTTCATTTTTACCTCTTAATTTGTTTACATCTTAATATTTGGCTTTTTATATAATCTTATTTTTTTTAGAATTTATATTTAGCATGAATAATATACCTCCAGTTATTACGCTATAATATGCTACAGAATATATTATATTGCTTATATATGTTTTAGCTATTCCCCACGCATGCACATGAAAAGCAGGTAATATACAGTCTAATATAGTGTTACTTTCTAAAAAGAAGCTAAATGGTACTAATGCATACATTAGAACAGCTAATATTATTACTATTTCTTTTTTCTTAATAATTTGCAATACGTAAATTGTAAGGCACTGAGATGCTATAACAAACATAGAAAGTCTAAGCATTGTTATAACTACTAAATCTATTATTTGCATTTTATAAATTTTTGTAGCAACATTTTGAAATGTGAAATTTCCTTTTAATATACTTAAAAAAACTGCTGCTAAAAAATACTCACATAGTATTACAAGTCCTACTTTTATGCTAGCTAGTATAATTTCTTTTAATATGTCTACTCTTTTTTTATATCTCATTAAATAATTTGGATTATTATATATATTAAAATATATTTTTATAGTTTCATAAACTATTGCTATTCCTGCTGAAATTGCAAATATACTAAACGATGCATATGCAGTATATAAATATTCAAAAAAATTTCCTTCTAATAGTTCATCGCCAAGTAAGGTAGCCATTATAACTAAGCAGTATATTAAAATAAACTTAAAATCTTTAGAAATAATAAAATTAAATAATATTTCAGAGCTTAATTTACTTTTTTTCATTCTATCACCTACTAGCTTTTCATCTTAGATATTTTTTTATCTTCTATTTTATAACTGAAATCTCCTAAGCTATTAATGTTATCGTCTATATGAGACGTTACTATTAATATCTTACCTTTGTTTTTTTCTTCTACTATTACTTTATTTAATATATCTATACTTTCCTTATCTAGTCCATTAAACGGTTCATCTAATACAATTATATTTGGACTTTCTACAAATACCTGCACTAATGCTAGCTTTTGAAGCATGCCTAATGAGTATGTTTCTACTTTGCATTTCATTTGTTCAAGCAGACCAAATTTTGCAAACCATTTTTCGATTTCATCATCTTTAACAATATTATTAATCTGCGTTAGTAATTTTATATTATCTAGCCCTGTCATTTCTTTAATGAATTCTGGCTTTTCAAGCACAGCTCTACTGTTTGGAGCAAAAATATTTTTATTATATATATCTATATCATTTATAATAACTTTTCCTTTGTCTGGAGGTATAAATCCTAATATAGTTTTTAATAATATAGTCTTACCACATCCATTTTCCCCAACTAGTATATATATCTTTTTTTCACTAAATTCAATATTTATATCTTCTAGGATCTTATTTTTTTTTATACTTACGCTCACATTTTCAAGTTTAATCATATTTTTCTCCTTATAATTTATTTGCAAATTTCAAAATATTTTTAGAAACTATTTTTGCTAGTATAGACGATACAATTATATACGCTAAAGTTAGAAGAAACAAATTGTTTATATAGCTACTAGCAAATATACAAGCAAAGTATTTTTTTATATCTATTATAGTTACAACAACCGGAAGCGCGTAAATAGATATATACGGTATAAAGTAAAGCTCTCCTATTAGTACTTCTAAAAAAATCATAAAATAACTAACTATACTTTTTATTAGTATTGTAGCTATAAACGAATTTAAATCTATTGTAATTGTTTTGCCAAAAAACATAGAAAGTATAAATATATATATGGTTAATATACTTATATAATAAAAAAACATTACTAAAATGTTTATAAAGCAATGTACTACATACCTTAATCTACTTGTTCTTAAAAAAGTAAATTCTATGTTTTTTCGTATATTGAAGCTAAAAATTTTAAACGCAGTAATTATAAAAACAAAATTAATTATTGAGTTATATGTAAAATCTAATATAGTTTCATATGTACCAAAATTTTCGCCAAGTATTTCTAAATAATTTATTTTACCTGCATCGTTATAATTCATTGATACAAACTTAATCCCAATTACTAGTAGCAAGATTACTACGTACTTAATATTATTTTTTATAAATATATACGACTCTTTTAAATGTAGCATATACCCTCCTTATTTATGTAAAAAGAACACTAATGATATATCTTATTTATTTATTAATTATCTAATTAATTTAAATTCCATCTTGCCCATATTATATCTCCACCTGCATAATCAGAATAGAGTTGTATATAATAATCTTGTGCATATCCTGTAATAGAATTTTGAGTTGGATTGTGGTATGAACCAGAATTTGTATCTAGACTCCAGTTGCTTCCGGTTGTTAGTGTTGTACCAACATTAGCACCTATAAAATATGTACAATTTCCTTCTGTTCCATTTCCAGTTCTCCATCTAAGCCTTGCATTTATTCTATGTTCTTGCATCGACTGCGAAAGAATGCTGTCATTAACACGGAATGTTTGATTTCCATTTCCGGTTTTAGACATTAACGGTGATCCAACTTGGTTCACGGAATTTCCAATATTCATACCTCCGTCACTTGTTACCCAAATATCTGTAGCAAATCTATATGCAAAGCATATACTTGTAAATACCATTAACATTACTAAAATCAAAGATACTTTTTTAACTTTTACTTTCATAGTATTCCTACTTTTTATATACTTATCGATTAGTGTCCTTATTTACCAATTTTACTTTGTGCTTTTAGTATTTCCTAGCACTAATTTTTCTTTGTTTTTGTATATACTACACATTAATATAATTAAAAAGCATAGTATTATAGATTGATAGATCATAATATATTTTTCGCCAGCTGGAGCTAGTGCATTATATAAATTAGAAAGACTTATATTTGTGAAATCTTTAGGTTTTCCTAGCGCGCTGTATAGAAAAAGAGTTATATTGTTACTAAAAAAATAATTCATAACTAGATATCCTATGTATCCTCCAGCATAAACTATATATATTTTATTGCAGTATCTAGTTACTATTATTCCTATTGTTGCAATGATAGTTGTATACAATATTTGCGGTAATGTTAAATACAGTATAATAGCATTTGCAGCTGTGGCTGTATATGCTTTATCATCTAGAAAACCGGTAAATCCACCTAATGTACTAGGTGATATATTTGATGGATATATGAGTAGCCCTATGCAGTATACTACTATAGACATAACAGGTATTGTTAATACTGCTCTTATATAACACCACTTAATTTTAGTTATTAAATATTTTTTATAGCTTTGCCTAGATAAATAGTTTTTATAATAGCCAGTATATAATTCTTTAGCAAATGTTGTTACTGCAGCTATTAATATAACAATGGGTATTATCTTCATTGTTATGCCAGCTGAAATTCCAGTTATTCTTACATGAGACCAAAAACTATATGGACTAAAGTTTTCATCTAGTGGATTTGTGTCTGAAAAATAAAAAAAGATATTCATTATAGTTAATGCTGCTAATATTAACATAGCTATTATATATCCTTTATCTTTGAAAACATTTTCTTTCATTTCTTTGAAAAATTTATTCATATATATACCTTCTTTATTTGATAATATTCCATATTTTGCAGTTTGTCAATACACACACAGTTTTATTGTTTATTTTATATATAAAAACAAAAAGAGCATATATACTACTTTTAAAAGTAGCTATATGCTCCTATTTTGGCTCCCCAAGTCAGACTCGAACTGACGACCCTGCGGTTAACAGCCGCATGCTCTACCAACTGAGCTATCAGGGAATACAAAAAATTGGCGACTCTCTATTTTCCCTAGGCTAATTGCCATAGTATCTTCGACATCATAGAGCTTAACTTCCGTGTTCGGTATGGAAACGGGTGTACCCTCTATATCATCGCCACTAACAACTTAATTATATCATATGGATTACATTTTGTAAATATGTTTTTGTGTTTTTCATAAACTTTTATCTTTATTTTTTTGTTTGTTTTTTTGTTTATTTTTTTCTTTATTTTTCTTTTTTGTTTTTAGGCTTTTCTATAGAGTATCCAAACTTTCCAAGCTTATTGCCTAGAGAATAATATTTGCCGTGACAGTATGCAATTAGTCCGCATTTTTGCATGTCAAAAGCGCCAGTGCTGTCCATATACTTTTCATCTACATTAACTGCAAGTATTTCTGCCATAAACATATCATGAGAGCCAAGTTCTTTTATTTCAGTTACTTTGCACTCTATGCTTATTGGAGATTCTTTAATCATGGGGCATTTTACTATAGTAGCTTTTTCTTTTGTAAGTTTTAATGTTTCAAATTTGTCTAAATCTCTTCCGGATTTAACTCCGCAGAAATCCGTATGCTTTACTAAATCTTCTGTTGTAAGGTTAATAACAAATTCTTTGCTTTCATTTATAATGTCGTAAGAATATCTAGACTTTCTCATAGATATATACGTCATTGCAGGATCTGTGTTTATTATACCTGTCCAAGCTATTGTTATTATGTTGCTTTTTTCATTATTTCCGCAAGATACCATTACTGCAGGTAGCGGATATACCATTGTTCCAGGTTTCCATGTTAATTTTGCCAAGTTACTTCCTCCTATATCTATTATACTTTTTTATTGCTTTTTTATGCAAGAAAAATGCCTTGCGGCACTTTCTTATTTTACTATATATTTTTCTGGGTTTACTATTTTGTCTGATTCTAGCATGTATATTCTTAGCTCATCTTTGATAAGTGGATTTTTAATGTCTCCTACGCTTCCTATTTTAGCTCCTCTTTTTACTTTGTCTCCTGTTGCTACGTCTACTTTAGCTAGGCAAAAATACTCAGTTGTAATATTGCTTTCGTGCTGAAGAACTACGCTGTATCCGCAGTTTTTAGAAGTGTTATCTGCTATAGATAGTACTGTAGCGCTCTCCATAGCGTATACGTCTTTTACGCCTTCTGCTTTGTATGCAACTCCTGCTATGCCGCTTCCAAACGATGGTGAAAACACTATAGTTTCTATGTATGTTTGGTTGAATCCTTCGTACTTAGCATCGTACTTGTCTACTATTTTAAAGCTTCCTTTTGCAAGTGGGTATATAAACCTAAGGGGCGCTTTTTCATCTGGATTCTTTTTAGCTTCCTCTTTTTTAACTACTTCTTCTATTTCTTTATATGCGTTAGATTCTTCGCTTATATTTTCTTCTACTTTGTTTTGTTTTTTTGCTTCTAAATCTACATATGGATTTTGGCTTTTTTCTATTTTAGCAAGCTCTCTATCTAGCTCTGCAGATATGCTGCTTTTTCCTGCTTTTTTTGGGCTTTTAGCTGTTGTAGATATAACTACGGTTACTGTTGTAGCTATGGCAACAAGTAGGAAAGCTGCAAGTATATATTCTTTTTTAATTCTTCTATTCATATTTAAAACCTCTTCTATATACTTTATATATACCACAAAAGATTTTAATTGTAAACATGAAAAGTGTGTTTTAGTATATATTTATTTTAATTTAGACAAATTTCTTTTTTTAAAACATATATATAAGTACTTTTATTCTTTTTGCTTTTCTTATATCTAGCTAGATTACTTTAATTCTACTGCATATTTTACGTATATATATATTATACCTTTATATGTTTTTCTTTAATCTTCTATAGCTACTAAGTCTTTAACAACTTCTGATGATATAATTAGCCCAGCTGCAGCAGGAACAAACGCCGCGCTACCTGCTTTGCAGCTCTTATCTAGCATTTCTAAAGGCTTTATAGGTTCCTCTTTAGAATACACAACCTTAAGGTGGTTAATTCCCATATTCCTAAGCTCTTTTCTAACAACTTTAGCAAGCGGGCACATAGAGGTTTTAGATATGTCTGTAACCTCTAACATGCATGGATTTAGCTTGTTACCAGTTCCCATGCATGATATGCAAGGTATGTTATTTTCCTTAGCAAAAGAGATAAGCTGTAGCTTAGATGTAACGGTATCTATAGCATCTATAATGTAATCTACATCTTTAGGTATATATTCCTCTATATTATCTTTAGTTATATATATTTTGCTAGCTACTATATTTATATTCTTATTTATGCTAAGCGCTCTTTCTTTATATTCCTCTACTTTAGAGTTTCCTATGTTATTTATATTTGATACAAGCTGCCTATTTAGATTAGTTAGCGAAATATCGTCATGATCTATAATGTATATATTTCCTACAGCAGATCTAACTAATGCTTCTAAAGCATATCC
>JAVWPP010000011.1:10764-28718 GCA_036635835.1 Clostridia bacterium
AAATATATATAGGACTATTTCTAGTCCTATACTTTTACTTTTTCTTTTCTAGAGCTGTTTTTGCATCTATTACATATACATCTAATCTAGTATGAACTGTAGATGAAGGATCTATTATATTTCTCTTATATATTCCTTCTCCTACTCTAAATATTATATTTTCTACATATGTAGTTTGAGTCTTAGTTTTAAGCTCTGGAACTGTTACTACCACTTCATATTCTTTATATATTTTTCCGTTTTCCTGCTTATAGAAGACATCTTGTATTTTAAAGTTTGCAGCATACGTAGCTTGTTTATCTGTAGGCTTAATAAGTGGTTTAAAGTTAGTTACGTCCCATGTACTGCCAACGTATAGGCTTTTATCTAGGAACTTAACTCCGTCTATAAACAGTCCATCTGCAGTTACTTTACATACTTCTTCATATTTCTTAGGCATAGCTGGAACTTTTACAGTGCTCTTACCGCTTACTGCGTATTTTATATTTAGCTCTGCATCTTGAGAAGATACGCTAGATACTTTAACTTCTTTTGCAGCAAAAGATGTTGGAAGACTTGTAAAGTACTGAACTTTATCTTTATCTGCATATGGTATTTTAGTTAAATATTCTGGCACTTTTCCTTCTTCTGTTTGAGCTATTTCATACTTTTCTAAGCTCTTTACAACTGGGTTTGCAAGATCTACTGCTCCCATTTTCTCTGCTGTATCTACGCCGTTTATTCTAATTCTTACGTTATGCACGTTTTTAACCTGCGTCAAGGTATTAACTATGCAGTCTACTGCTACTTCTTTTAGCTTATCTACTTCTGGCTGAAGCAGTATAAACTGCTCATTTACGTTTAGGACTGCTGTGTTTCCTTCTAAAGTTACAGATAGCATTTTTGCATATGATGGGAATGGGCTATATCCGTTATCGTGCCCTCTCATAGATATTTCAAGTAATTTAGTCATTTGCTCTACTTTATCTGTTGCTGTTTCTAATTTTTTTGTGTAATATGTTAGTTTTGGTTTTTCTCCATCTACTGAATCTAAATAGTATACTTTGTATATTTTTTCTTTTGGCTCTGGTTTCTTAGCTGGTTTATTTACTGTGTATGACACGTAGAAAGAACCTATTCCTCCTGCTATTACAAGTAATATTGCTGTTATTATTATTGCTAATTTTTTCATATTTCCCCCTAATATTTTAGACTTATTATATCATTAATATATATACTATGCAAATAAATTGTTGAAATTTAGCATGTTTTTTTTGTTTTTAGAAAAGCATATGAATGACTCTTTCCTCTTTAGTATATATTTATATATCTAGTTATATTTTTTATTTTGTTTTTTTCTCTTTTTTTGTTGTTTTGTTTTTTGTTTTTTCATTCTCATTAATATATTTTACGTATCTAGATAGCTGTTTTTTATATGTTTTACTTTCAAAAAAAATGTAGAAATTTGTATTACGAAAAAAAAGAAAAACTATTGCAAAAGCAAAAAAAAATGATAACATACCATAAAATAAAGAAGCAGCACATTTAGCACTGCTCTAAACTATATTTTTTTAATTTTACCCGCATCTATATTATATATTTCATCACATAAAATTTCAATATCCTCTTTTATATGCGAAGATAAAATAATAGTCTTTCCTTTAAGCTTTTCTTCCTTAATAACATCTCTAAGTAGCTCTACAGACTTTTTGTCTAAACTATTAAACGGTTCATCTAAAATAATTATATCTGGATTTTCCATAAACACCTGCACAAGCGCAAGTTTTTGTTTCATACCAAGAGAATATTCTTTAACAAGCTCATCTTTAACATCTAAAAGATTAAAAACTTTAAGCATATTTTCTATATCTTCTTTGCTAATTATATTTTCAATAGAAGCAAGCATTTCTAAATTTTCATAAGCTGTTTCATTTTCTAAAAAATTAGGTGAATTTATAATTGCTCTTGTACTTTTAGGAAAAGACTGATTCTTAACTATATTTTCTGAGTTTACAATAACAGATCCTTTAGTAGGGGTAACAAGTCCTGCTATAATCTTAAATAGCATACTTTTGCCACTTCCATTTCTTCCTACTATACCATACACCATACCGCTTTTAAAAATGCAAGATACATCATCTATTATTATATTGTTATTTATTTTTTTACTTATATTTATTAACTCTATCATTTTATTCTCCTTATTTAGCGTATTTTAATCTTATTTGGTTGCAGCCATATACTAATATATTAAGCAGCGTTACAACTGCAATTCCAACATTTAAGTTATTGTACTGAGAAACGCATATATAGCTAAAAATATTATTTGGAAAACTAAACATTCCAAGTATTATTATAACGCTTATACAAACTACGCCATAGACCTCTTTTAAACTTATGCTAAAAATACTAATTCCAATAAGTAGCTGCCTTATTAGAAAAGCAAGTATAACTATTTTAACTACTTCTTTTTGGCTTATACCTACTACAAATTTAATACATATATACGCAAAAAACATTATACTATGAAAAACAGCATTTAATATTATACTACTTACATACTTTTCTCTAAGCCATTTTCTTTTAGAAATTCTTAAAAACACAAACTCCGGAGATTTTCTAATATCAAAAAAATACATATAAACACTAGCAGCTACTATAGAAAAATTAACAATTAAATAATATAGCTTGTCTATAATATTTTGAGTATTATTTTGCATTCCTAAAAAGCCGCAATAAGAAACACGGCACTTGTTCTTTATATATTTTAAACGCATATAAAGCAATTATAACAAAAAATAATGCTATATATTTAATTATATTTTTATTTTTTTTCAAATCTCTTTTTACTAAAACATTCATAATTATTCTACTTTCCTACTATTATTTTATCTATTCTATTAGACAAATCCATTGCATCTTTAGAGTCCATAATATATATAATTTCTTCATCATTAAGCTTAAAATCTCTTTTCAAACTCTTAAAACAGCTTGCTTTAACATCTTCATATGCCTCTAATCTATACTTAGTTATTTCATTTATACTTCCATCTGGCTTTTGAAAAATAATTTTATATATAAGCGCGCTAAGCTTATTTTTAAAATCTGCTTTATTACTTAAATCTACAGCCCCACTAGGAAAAAACGCATAGTTTCCAGATGCTATGATTTTCTTATATTCAATATCTCTGTTTAAAATTATATGATTTTTAAAAGTAAGTATAGCTTCTGAATATTTCTCATCATTATATAGCATTTTAGCCTTTACAAGTTTATCTTTTAGCATTTTACCATGCAATACACATGATACAGCTATAATTAAAAAAACGATGCAAGCTACAGTTATTTTAGCATTTCTATACTTTTCTTTATATATAACCTCCGGATAAACTACTTTATCTACTACTGCTTTTACTTTTTTATCATTTACAATTGTATCTAATATTTTACCTTTATCTAGAACATATATTACATCTGCAAGATCCTCAATATCTTTTTTTATATGTGAAGATATTAGAATAGTTTTATTTTCCGAGCAAGATAATATTAATTTTTTAACTTTTTCTACTGAACTTTCATCTAAACCATTAAACGGCTCATCTAAAATTAATATCTTTGAATTACCAATCAAAGAATCTATAATTAATAATTTTTGTTTCATTCCAAGAGAAAAAGTTTTAACTTTTTTATCTTTAAAAGCTAGCATATCTAGCTCTTTAAATAAATACATTAATTTAGAATACTCTTCTTTTGTAAGCATATCTCGCCTATGCATTATATTAAACATAGCAGTTTCATCTTCCATATAATTATTTTTTCCAATTATACTTTCAACATCTAGGCACTTTATATTTTCATCTTGCACATCTAAGCCATTTATAAATACAAAGCCTTCATCTTGTTTTATAAGGCCTAAAATAGTTTTAAAAATCATAGTCTTACCGCATCCGTTATCGCCCATAAACCCATATATTTTACCTTCATCTAGCTGCATGCATATATCTTCATATATACTTTTATTATTTATTTTTTTACTTATATTTTTAATTTCTATCATAACTTTTTTCCTCCAAAATGTCCATTTTTCTATTTATCTTAAATAGCATGTACATTAAGCTACCACTACATGCATAGAAAGCTATACTTGCTAGTAAATTTGAGACTTCAGTTTTAAACATTTTATCTACATGTATATACGTAGCTGGCATAAGGTACCAAAACTCTAACATTGCAAATTTTTCGCTATAATATATTGCAAAAACAATTAAAAACATTACTCCTACTACTACTTTTTTATCTACACTTAAAGAGCATAAATAAATACAAATAATATTTAAAAGAAGTATTGATGCATACACTTTAAATATTCCTACGGCGTAATTACTAAATATATCTGCAAAATTTAGTTTATTTACTGATGTTAGATTCATTAAAATATATAAATAGATAGCTGTACATAACGCAATAACCGTAGATATAGATAGCATTTGCTTTACTTGTATAAAAATAAATTTCCTTTTGTTTTTCATCCTTAAAATAAGCTCTGTATTTTTTGTAAAAAATCTATTTATCATTAAAGTTACTAAAATAAAATATGGATATATAACAACACATAAATTAGTTGCTTTTCTTAGCATAAAAGAAAAACGCTCTATAAATCCATCACCATTTTCATTAATAAAACTAACAGATAAAAATATAAGCACAAGTAACGATACGCTAATAAATAACTTAGATGTATATATGCTTTTATCTAATTTTTCAGTATACATATTTTTTTTAATCATTATCTAGCACCGCCTGCTCTTTGTTTTTATATAGTTTTTTCATAATAAAATATGTACCTATACATAGCGGGCAGCATACTACTGCACCAGAAATTAAATTACTCCAGCTTCCTTGATAATATCCGTAATATACATTTAAATCTAAGTTTAAAATTGGCGCTATAAGTAAATTTGAAATAAACGACATAAACGTAATTATTAGAAATGTACCTATTACAGAGATAGCTAGATTTTTTGTTTTTTTATTCATTATTAATGTTATATTAACCACTAAAAAAGAAAATACTGCAGATAGCAGCGTACTTAAACAAAAAAACATAAATGCAACTTTAGGATCATATATTCCTTTATATTCTATCATTCTGCTAAAAAAGCCAGTTGTATCTTTGTGTAATAAAGCTGGATACAATATGCACCCTATAATAAAGATAATTATGCTTGCAAGTGGAACATACGCTAGGCTTTTAATATAGCATTTTAATATAGATCTATTTATGTATTTATTATATGGTTTCTTTACAATTATTTTTTTAAAATACCCACTTCTTAGTTCGTTTATAAACTGAGTAGTTGCGCCTATGCTTATTATAATAACACAACCTATGGAAATAAAATCTCCTAAATCTCTTTCTTTAACATATTGTAAAAATCCAAAACTATTGTAATCTAAATCTAGTATAGAAGTTTTCAAGATATAATTAATCGCATTTAATGTAAATGCAAATGTAATAATTGCTAGACATATAATAAAGTATTTATCTATATATATTTTTTTCATTTCACATCCTCCTAAAAAATGAAGTAGAGACATTTTATTTTATTTAATTTATTTTATTATTTTTATGCTTTTTAGTTTAATATAATTGCCAAGTAGCGTTAAAAGATGTACTATTAGTATAAATAACTCTTCCATCTATAAAGATTACATAATTTCTTCCAGCAGTATTAGGTTGATATGCTTGTCCATTAACAGTTGTAATATTTGTACCTGTTCTAATTGTAATCCAATCTGTTGAATATTTAAAAGTACCTGCATTATTATCATAATGCATCATTCTCAAATCTAGATCTCTATTCTTTTCTGTTGATATGTTTTTTATATATTGAGGTCCATAAACAGTTTTATTTACTTCTGGTGAAATATATTCACCATTAAAAGCCGCTATACTACCACTAAGACCTAATGATTGTGTCGTTATTGCTCTAGTTTTTGCATAAATTCCTAAATTACTTGTTATACTAGTTATAACTGCAATTACTGCTAGCATAACAAAAACTTTTATCTTCACTTTTTTCATAATTTCCCCCTTTATATAAAATGTCCCCAACATCTTTAATAGATATAAATGTATCTATTAATATAATAATATCCCATATTTTTTACAATTGCAACACTTATTTTTATTTATTTACTTATTTTAAAACATATGAATAACTTCATTCTCATTAATATATTTTCCGTATCTAGATAGCTGTTTTTTATATGTTTTATACAAAGAAAAAACTGCAAATATTTCATTGCAGCTTTATTTATATTACTTTTAAATATAAATCTAAAGATTCATTAGATGCCTTAGCTACTAACTTTATAAAGTCTGTATAATCTAGCGTAGTAGCCGCTTTATCTAAAGCCAAGTAGTACTCTTTTCTCACTTCTTTTTTAATAACTATAGGGGTATATCCACTGCGCATAGCTACAAAATTCATAATGAGCCTTGCTACTCTTCCATTTCCATCTTCAAAAGGATGTATTTTTACAAATTCACCATGCATAAGCGCAGCAACTACTAGCGGATGATATTTTTTATTCCACTTTGTATATTGCAAGATTAATTGCTCCATTTTATCTCTTACTAGTATACCTGCAGGTGGCACAAATGTTGCACCTGAAATAACTACCTGCCCTTTTCTATATGTTCCTGCTACTTTATCATCTATACCTTTTAGGACAAGTTTATGTATGCCTTTAATATCTAACTCAGACAGCAAATTTTCTTTTTTCACTAACTCCTCTAAATACCCAATAGCCTCTTTATGATTTATAGCCTCTAAATGCTCTCGCATAGACTTTCCGCCTACTGTAATACCTTCTAGTACAACTTTAGTTTCAATTAGAGTAAGTGTATTACCTTCTATAGCATTTGAATTATATGTCCATTCTAATACTGAGTTTTCCCTTAGAGAATTAATTGTTTCCCTAGGAAGCGGTCTTTTACTATCTAATATTTCTTTTTTTCTATCTATTTCAGAAAACAAATCTTCTGGTATGTTTAATATATATTCTTCTATCTTATCCATAGCTTACACCTCTTTTTCTAATATACCACAAGCAAAACGATGTTGCAAGTAAAAAAATATAAGCTGCAAATATTTCATTGCAGCTTTATTTATATAATCTATCTATTCTTGTGAAATATACTTATCTATTAGCTTTATATATTGATCTTGTGCATTTAAACAAGTATCTAGTAAATATCCTTTTTCTAAACCTTTTTGGTAGTTGTTTAACCCTCTATAATAGAAAAGCTTGTCTTTATCTAAAATAATAAAAGGAACAATGCTGTTTTTCAAACATTCTTTAAACATAATAATACGCCCAACTCTACCATTACCATCTTGGAAAGGATGTATCTTTTCAAAATCACTATGAAATTTAACTATATCTTCAAAAGTAACCTTTTCTAAAGAGTTATATGCATTAATTAGACTTCTTATATCATTTTGCACATCTTTTGGATCTGATGTAGAGTTACCTCCTACTTCATTTGCTAGCGCTTTATATTCTCCAACGTTAAACCAAGCTTTGCGTTCATCTGAAGTTGCTGTTTTTAATATTCTATGAAATTCTTTTATAATTTCTTCTGAAAGAGTCTTATCTGCAACATCTATCATATAATCTACTAACTTAAAATGATTAGATGTTTCAATTATATCATCTATATTAGTACTAGAATTAGTATCTTCTACAAATAAAGTATTTGTTTCATATATATATCTTGTTTGTTCTTCTGTCAAAGTACTGCCTTCTATATGATTTGTATTATATGCAAAATTCACTTGCGTAGCATGATATATGCTTCCTTTTAGCTTCATTTCTTTTTGCTCTTTTAAAATATCTAAAATACTTCTCATCTTTTATTCTCCTTTTCATCTCTTATATTATACTATATATTACTTGCTTTTACTATAGTTTATCTAGAATTATATTATACCACTTCCCTTATACTCTATATATTTTTTCTTTATATGTTTTTATATAAATAAAATATAAGCTGCAAATATTTCATTGCAGCTTTAACATTATTACGCTTCAGAAGTTTTTTCAAACTGACTGTTATATAGCTCGTAATATGCACCTTTTTTCTCTATTAACTTTTCATGATTTCCTTTTTCTATAATATTGCCACTTTTCATAACAATAATCTGATCTGCGTTTTTAATAGTTGAAAGTCTATGCGCAATTACAAAGCTAGTTCTTCCTTCCATAAGTTTATTCATAGCAGACTGAATTATTTGCTCAGTTCTTGTATCTACATTACTTGTTGCTTCATCTAGAATAAGGATAGGTAAATTAGCAAGTATAGCTCTTGCAATAGTAAGAAGCTGTTTTTGCCCAGAAGATATATTTGATGCATCTTCATTTATTACAAAATTATATCCATCTGGAAGAGCAGCTATAAAGTGATGAGCATGAGCTAGTTTTGCTGCAGATATAATCTGTTCATCTGTTACATTATTTGACCCGTATTTTAAGTTTTCTTTAATAGTTCCACCAAATAGCCAAGTATCTTGTAGTACCATTCCAAATTCTTTACGCACGTCATGTCTAGATATAGATCGTATATCTTTACCATCTACAAGTATTTCTCCTGCATCTAGTTCATAGAATCTCATAAGTAAATTAACTATAGTTGTTTTACCTGCGCCTGTAGGCCCAACTATTGCAACTGTTTCACCTTTTTTAGCTTTTAATGAGAAATTCTCAATTAGAGGCTCTGTCTTCTTATAGCTAAATGACACATTTCTAAATTCTACTTCTCCGTTTACTGGTCCGTCGAAAGATGTTAGTTTCTTTCTTTCTGGTTCTTGCTCTTTTTCATCTAAAAGCTCAAAAACTCTTTCTGCAGAAGCTGCTGCTCCTTGTATCATATTAGCAATTTGGGCTGTTTGAGATATTGGCTGTGTAAACTGCCTTGTATACTGAATAAATGCTTGTATATCTCCAAGATTTACAGTGCCTTTCATAACCTCTTTAGCTCCAACTATACAAATTCCAACATAACCAAAGTTACTTATTGTTTGCATTATAGGCATCATAACACTAGATAGAAACTGAGATTTCCAGTTTGCTTTATATAAAGATTCATTAATAACTTCAAACTTTTCTTTCTCTCTATCTTGCATATTAAATGCTTTTACAACTGTATCTCCTGAAAATGTTTCCTCTATATGTCCATTTAACTGACCAAGTATTTCTTGGTTTTGTATGAAATATTTTTGAGATTTTCTAACTATTAGCCCTATAACTATAGCACTTGTTGGTACTACTAATATAGATATGCAAGTCATTTTAAGGCTTATGCTAAGCATCATAACAAGTATACCTATCATAGTACAAACGGCCTGTATAAGCTGCACGCTGCTTTCTTGAAGCATTGTACTTAAGTTATCTATATCGTTTGTAACTCTACTTAGTATTTCACCATGCGTATGCTTATCAAAAAAGCTAAGAGGAAGTTTTTCTAATTTTTCATCTACATCTTTTCTAAGTCCATACACAGTATTTTGTGCTACTTTTGCCATTGTCCTATTTGCTATAAAATGAAATAAGCTGCTTAGTGCATATGTTATTAGCACAGTAAGAAGTATTTTACCAATTGCTTTATAGTCCATAGCTGGTTTTTCATTTAAACTCATTCCTTTTATAGCTGGGTTTAATTTTTCTTCTATTTCTTTTGGCACTATGCCAAATTCTATTAATTCTTGCACTGTATATTCTGCAGGAAGCATGTTTTTTATTTCTTCTGGCATTTTATCTAAACTTTTAGTTATCTCATCGTACGCCATTATTTTCATTATGCCGTTTCCAATTTCAGTTGTTGCATTACCTAGTATTTTAGGAGCAAGTATTGTAAATATAGTTGCAACAATTATGCTAATTATTACAAACAAAATTACAACTTTTTGTTTTGCTATATATTTTATTAATCTAGTAATTGCTCCTTTTAAATCTTTTGCTTTTTCTGTAGACATTTTTCCCTTAGAAGGGCCAACTTTTACTTTAGGCATTCTTTCTTTATCTTCCACTTTCAGCCGCCTCCTCTTTAGAAATTTGAGATTCTACTATCTCTTTATATGCTTTAGAAGTCTTATATAGTTCTTTATGTGTTCCAAGTGCAGATATTTCTCCATCTTCTAGTAGCATAATCTTATCTGCGTTTAGAACAGTACTTACTCTTTGTGCAACTACTACTTTAGTTGCTTTATCTGCATATGCTTCTAACGCTTTTCTTACTTTTGTATCTGTCTTATAGTCTAAAGCTGAGAAACTATCGTCGAAAATATATATATCTGGGTTCTTAACGGCAGCTCTTGCTATAGATATTCTTTGCTTTTGCCCACCAGACAGATTAGTTCCGCCCTGCGCTATGTGATGTTTGAACTTGCTATGGAACGTATCTATAAAATCTGTAGCGCATGCAACTTCTGCAGCAGCCTTTACTTCTACATCTGTAGCATCCTCTTTTCCATATCTAATGTTGTCTTCTATGTTTCCAGAAAAAAGGAATGCTTTTTGAGGTACATACCCTATCATAGACCTAAGAGCTTCTAAAGATAGATCTTTAACATTTTGCCCGCCTATTAGGACATCTCCTTTAGTAGTATCGTAAAACCTTAGCATAAGCTCAAGAAGCGTAGTCTTACCACAGCCAGTACCACCGATTATTGCAAGAGTCTCTCCTTCTTCTACTTTAAAGCTAATATTCTTTAAGACAGGATCTGCGTTTTTAGCATAATTAAAGCTAACATTTTTAAACTCAATTTGTCCTTTTTTAACTTTTCTATCTACTACATTTGTAACTTTCTTTTCTTTTATACTAAACGGTATATCTAAAACTTCTGCTATTCTTTTCATAGAAACAATAGCTCTTGGTATTAGAACAAAAACCATAGTAAGCATTATAACTGCAAACATTATTTGGTTTGCGTACTGAATATATGCCATTAGGTCCCCTATTTCCATACCATATAGCTCTACTCTTTTAGAACCAAACCATAGTATAGCTGCCATATTAATTTGTATAATAAGCATCATAAGAGGCATAAGGCCAGACATTATATACGCAGATTTTATAGTTGTATTATATAGATCCGCATTTGCTTCATCATATCTCTGCCTTTCATGTTTTTCCATATTAAAGGCACGTATAACTTTTACACCTACTAATTTTTCTCTTGCTATTTGAGTAATTCTATCTATTTTCTTTTGCATTACATTCATTATTGGAACTATTTTTCTAGCTGTTAGACCTATAACTAGTAGGACAACAGGAAGAACTACTATAAATATACTAGAAAGACTAGCATCTTTTTGTAGCGCCATTATAATTCCACCTATGCATATAAGGGGAGCAGATACCATCATCCTAAGAGCCATAACTAAGAATGTTTGCACCTGCGTAACATCATTAGTTGTTCTAGTTATTAGAGAAGATGCGTTTATTTTATTAAACTCTGCTTTTGAAAAATTCTCAACCTTCTCAAATATATGTTTTCTAGCACTTTTAGAAAATCCAGCTGCTACTACTGAAGCTATTAAGCCGGCTACTATTGTTGCTGTCATTCCAATTATAACAACACCAATCATTTCAAAACCTATCTTATATACAACATCCATGTCTTGGTTTAATACACCTTTAGATATTATATTAGACATTAAGTTTGGCAAATATAGATCTGCCATAGACTGTATAAAAACTAAAATAACCACTACTACTATTTGAAGTGTATATGGTTTTAAAAATCCTAATATTTTTTTCATTTTTCTTTTCTCCTTTCAAAATATGTATATTTTACACTACTAGATATCTTATCACCTAGAAAAAGCGATGTCAATATTTTTACCAAAATGACACAAAATACACACCATTAATTTATTTTAGACTAATATTTTCGCTTAAAAAACAAGCTACATTTTTTGAATATAACTTGCTTTTATTTTTTTTATTTTTTTCTTTATTTCTTTATTTTTTATTTTATTTTTCTTATTTTATTTATTCTTCATCTCTTGCAAAAGATCTTGCTGTTCTTGGCTCTCCTGTTACAGCGCACTCTACAAAGTTTCTAGATAGTAGGTTTATAATATCTGAGATATTTTCTTCGTCATAAACAATTTTTTCGTTTACAACTAAAATATCCTTTCTATGTTTTTCTACTATTTCCGCAAGTTTATTTTTGTTTTCTGCTAATGTTTCAAAATCTTTATCGTTTATAGCTTTAACAATTCTCTTCTTATATCTACCATCGTTTTTAGCTCTTTCAAGTAGTTCATTGCAGCCATCTATTATGTCTAAATCGCAAAGTCTTTGTATGTTTTTTTCTATTATGCTTTTATATACTTGATCGAAATTAAACAAGTTTTCAAAAGGTTTTCTTTTTAAGATATAGAACATTCCATTACACTCTACGGCTATAACTACATTATCTATTGTGTAAACTGGTCTATATACAAGCTCAAAAGCATTGTCTTTTATGTCGAATTTAAGCTTGTCTTCTGCTAAAGATTTAGTTTTTCTAAATGCAGTAAATATCTTAACTGTGTTTTCTATGTTTGGTTTTCCCTCCTGAGTTTCTTCTACAAGTGTCATTTTTAGGACAACATAGTTCATTTTTTCTATATCTGCTTTTAGATCTTCGTTATTTAAGCCTTCTTTGTTTTCTTTTACTAATTTATCTCTTAGTTCTTGTACATATGTTGGTATATATCCAGCCTCTATTTTTTCTATAGCGTTGTCTGAGCTTTGCATTGGATTGTAGTCTATTATATCTTTTCCGCTTATATCTTCTGCAAGTTTAGTTAATATATTTGCTTTTGTATTTACAACAAATTCTCCAGTTGCTTCTAGTGGGTATACAGTGTATGATTTTTTATTTACAAAGTATATCTCATCTATTGTTGCTTTTTCTTTCATTTTTTCTAATATTCTTTTTACTTCTCTCATTTCATCCTCCATATTTTTAATCTCTAAGTTATCTTAGCATATTATTTGTTTTTTTACAACATTTTTTTATTTTTTCTTTAAAACGTAGAGCATGCTTTTCCTATTTACTTTAGTTATTCTTTAGACTTATATATGTATTTATTTATGCATGTATATTTATTCTATGTATATATTTACTACATAGATACATGTGCTTTATATGTTTTATACATAGCTTCCACGCCTGCATACAATGCTTTCTACTGCGTCTGAGAAGCCATAGTCTGTATACAGCACCTTCATCCTATACTTAACATCTAGGAACACTCTAGACAGTATAAAGAGAGAAAAAGGAGTAAGCTGCTCTCCATTTATTTGCTTATTTCTTATGCAGTCTATGCAGTAAGATATTTTGTCGTCGTACATATTAGTTCCTATGCAAAAAACTACAGCTTTTTCTAGCTGCTCTAAAGAAAGAGAAGCTGCATTTTCGTTATCTGCTAAATAGTACAAAGAAGAAAATATAGACTTTGCTTCTGCAGCAGAGCGCTTAGTAATATTCTTTTTTTCTGTCTTATCTGCTATTTTAATTATCTTTGCTAAAAACTTAGCATTATTTCTTTTGTTTTCTCTAAATATTTTTCTAAACTCTTTAAGCGACTTATCTTCTCCTAAGCTGTCTAGTATATTTTTATTGAATATATATATTTCGTTTTCTATACTACTTAGTGGCCTTTCTAGTCCATCCATATTTCCATATGTTATGTATGTAACCTGCGTTTCTTCTACAACTTCTAGCTTAAATACGCCTTGCCTTACTAGGTTTAGGAAATGTGCATACAGAATATCTTCTGTAACAGCTTTAACTCTTGTATATGCAATTTGCATAATGCCTGTTCCAGTTTGCACGTCTTCTAATTTTTCTACTTTAACTAGCTTTTTTTCTATACCATCTACACGCTCTGCAAAAGGTCTAGATACTGTTTTGATGATTCCGATAAGAAAGAGCATGGCTACAAGTGTTACTGATATTATTGCTATACCCATAGTGTATATGCGCATTGTAGATGCGTTTACGAGTACATACATAAGTGCTGGATACCCTAGTACTGCGATGCATGCTCCTATTATTAATACTAAAACTATTATTAAGTTTCTTTTCATAAATATTACCGTCCTTATTTGTTTTGTTTTTATTTTTATTTTTATTTTTATTTTTATTTTTATTTTTATTTTTTAAAACATATAAATAACTTTATTCTCATTAACCATATTTCCGTATATAGATAGATGTATTTTATATGCTTTATACATACTTACCATAGCTAGATTTAAGGCTTTCTATAGTGTCTGAATATCCAAAGAATATATATGCTTTTACTATCTTATGTGTTATGTCTAAAAATCCTCTAGAAACTATAAACTTAGCAAACGGAGTAACTTCTTCTCCTTTTACAATTTTTGCTCTTATGCAAGTTATGCACTGCTTAATTTGTTCATCCTCCATTCTAGTTCCTATAGCAAAAACTACTGCTTTTTCTAGCTGTTCTAACGTAAGGGATGATGCATTTTCATTTTCATCTAAATACTGCAGCGAAGAAAATACAGACCTTGCCTCTGCTGCTGCTCTCTTAGTAATGCTTGGCTTTTCTATTTCATTTGCTAATTTAATAATCCTAGCAATGAACTTAGCATTATTTGCTTTGTTTTCCTCAAAGCTAGTTATATACTTAGTAATAGATACCTTTTCTCCTATACTATCTATTATGTTTTTATTATACTGTACTATCTCTGTTTCTATCTCTGTTATCTGCCTTTCCATACTTTGCATATTTCCATATGCTATGTATGTAGCCTGCGTTTCTTCTATAACTTCTAACTTAAATACCCCTTGCCTTGCTAGGTTTAATACATATGCAAACATAACATTTTCTGTAATACCTTTTACCCTTGCATACACAATTTGCATAATGCCTCTTCCAGTTTGCATGTCCTCCCATTTTTCTGCTTTAGCTAAGTTTTTAGATAGCTTTTTATTTAGTTCTCTAAAAGGATGAGATACAACTTGCATCACCAAATATATGCAAAACGCAACAAATATGCCTATTCCTAGCACTGCTATTATCTTAGTATTTGCTGCTATTTCTGATGCGTTTGCCATTACAAATATAATGCATGGAAACATTAAAACTACGCAGCAAGCTGCTACAAGTATTATTATGCCATCTATTATTTTTCTTTTCATAAATATTACCGTCCTTATTGTTTGTATTTACTTTATGTTTTTAATTTTTATTTTTATTTTTATATATTTTTTTTATTTTTTTATTTATTCTTCTCTTTCTTTTTTTTCTTTTCTTGCTTTTACAATAATTTTATACATGCTAATAGCAAAAGGTATTCCTAGAATAATTCCTATTATAAGCTGAATAGCTAAAGTTTCATTCTTATGATATAGCTCAGAAACTATAGGTACGTTAGTAGTTATTAGAATAATAATTAGCATTAAAAGAAATACACCTACCGTATAAAGTACTCTTTTAAGCATTCTTTTTGCTTTTCTTTCTATCATTTCTTTCATATATTTCACCTACCTTTTATATAAGTCTAACATATTTCGACTTATTTATATATGTTTTTACTATTTTTTTTATTTTTACGCAAAGAAAAAGTATTAAAATGAATTCATTTTAATACTTTTTTGTTTAATTTAATATGATGTTGTTATTTCTATCGTGCTCTCTATCATTTTTGTTGCTAATTTATCTACTATAATCCTTAGTTCTTTATCTGTTATTCCTTTTTTTATATTGTCCATAACTATTTCGAAATTTTCGCCTTGTATTAATTCAGCTCCAAATGTTTTTATTAATTCTTCTAGTAATTTTCCTGCTTGTAGAGCTATAACGTCATCTAGATCCGCATTTAATATTAATAGTGCTGTCGTATCTACTGCTGTTTCATATACAAGTCTGACTGCTTCTGCAATATCTGCTATATTATCCGCAATTTCAAATATAGCAAATGGATTGTGATTAGCTGCGAATATAATTCCTCCTAATATAGCTGATGCATTAATTGTAACATCCATTGCTATATCGTTAAAGGCTTCTTTTATATCTGCGTCATATCTATCCATGATTTTATTTCTCATATCTTCTACTGTGTCTGTTATATTATCTTCTAACATTTTTGCTGTTTTTAATATATCTTCATCATTTGCAAATTCTGCGAAATCTTTAGGCATTGCTAGCACAAATTTTCTAACTTCAATTCTTAATTGATACATTTCTTCTAGTTTCATTTGCATTGATGCCCGAATTTGTTCTTCTGACATTTCTGTAATTGGTGTTGAATTGTAGTTATAGAACTCTTCGTTTATTTTAGATTGTTTAACATTTAAGTCTGCTAAAAGTTTTTGTAATTCCAATTTTGTTTTTGTTGTTTGTTCTGGTTTTACTTCTTCTGGTTTTGTTTCCTCTGGTTTTACTTCTTCTTTTTCAGCTTCCGGTTTTACTGCATTTTCATTACGAAAAGTTTTTCCGCAAATATTACATTCCATACACATTAAAGATTCATTATATTCTAAAATACCACCACATTCATTCTCACAAAGCAATTCAATAAGAGTTTCTCTATAATGAATAATTGCATATTCATGTACTAAATGTTCTTTGCCGTTTTTTATATAATCTTCTTTGATGTTATTGAATAATTTGAAAAAATCACAATTATCTTGAGCTTCATGATCTTCATGAGCGTATCTTAAAATACATGCTATACAATATTTCCCGTGTTTATATCCATTAGCTGTGTTAATCATAACATTTCCTCTATCTGGATGATTACATAGTTTTTCTCTTTCTTCACTACCAATTTCATCTGTCCATATTGGATCTTTTATTGAGTCTATGTCTTCTACTGCTTCTGTTTCTTCATATTCTTCTTGTTCTACTTCTTCAAATTCATCTGATTCTTCTCCGTGAGGAGCTCTCATACAATTTGTACAAGCTTCGTTACCATTATCATCTACAAGTGGGCTTCCTACATGAATAACTGATGGATTTTCTTTCATTCCGTTTTCACTTAAAAGTCCGCAATCTGGGCACATTTTATATTCCATGTCCAATTTTGATGTTGCATCGCAAGGTAAAGGTTGATTAAAAGAATAATATGCATTCTCATGCTTACAATTTGGATCTCCTTCTGAAAGTTCTCCTATTGCATAAACAGATACTGCTGGAAAAATATTAGTACAACAAAAAATTCCTATAAGGCATAAAGTTGTTGCTTTAAATTTGTTTACTTTAGTTAATTTTTTAAATCTTTTTTTCATATTCCCTTTAAAGTCTTCTGTATTTCTTATAAAAAGAACTACCCAAGTTATAACTGGGAAAAGGTATACAAGTACACCTACTAATTTTTTAGTATTAAATAATTTATTAACTATTTTTCCTTCTCTAATAATGTCTACTATACAAGTTAAGATTATAGGTATGCCTATTATACAGTTTACTAAAAGTCTATTTGTATATACGATAGGTATTACTAATGTAATTGCAAATATAATATATGGTAAAAAAGATACTATTGTTAGGAATGGTGACATTCCAGCAAGTTTAAATAATTTTACGTCAGATACTATTGGTATGAGTGTAAAATATCCTTTTTGTCCGCCTTTTTTTAAGATATTTGCTCTTACAAAATGAAACATTACCGCATATATAAGCTGCATGATAATTAAAACATAAACGTTATCTACTGAGTTTATTAAATTTGATATAATCATTAATGAGCCTCCTAAAAAATTATTTTTAAGACCTTATTTTTTTAACATTATTCTATTTTACCATATTAGAGGAGTTATGTCAACCTTTTTTTGTAACTTTCTTTACATTTTTTTATATTTAATATTACATTTAGTATTTTAGTCTAATATATATATGCTTGCTAAAAAAGATAAGGCTTGTTTAAAACCTTATCTTTC
>JAVWPP010000012.1:0-28358 GCA_036635835.1 Clostridia bacterium
ATAGAATATTCTTAAAAAATATGTTAGAATATATTTCATTAAGGAGAGATAATTTATGTTAATATTTATTATAGCACTTTTAGTATTAGTTTTAGTTATATACTTAATAGGCAACTATTTTTATACTCATTCTATACAAAAAGAAAGCATTATGAAAAAAAGAAATGATCCAGAAATTGATGCAGGAGAAGAAGAATATTTAGAATGGTTTAAACAAAATACTTCTTGCCTTACAATGTACTCAGAAGACGCAGAGCATCTTAAATTAAACGCATATACTAAACTATGCAGTGGCTCTAAAAAATGGGCTGTAATACTGCATGGCTACGCAGGAAATGCAAAAAGAATGTCTATGTATGCAAAGAAATTTTTCGATCAAGGATATAATATTTTACTACCAGATTTAAGAGGTCACGGCCTTAGTGAAGGAAGCTATATTGGCATGGGTATTAGAGACTCAAAAGATATAATTGACTGGTGCAATTTACTAAACAAAAACCATGCAGATGCAAGAATAGTTTTAGTTGGAATTTCAATGGGAGCTGCAACTGTAATGTCTGCCTCTGGAAGAGAAAATCTTCCTAAAAACGTAAAGGCAATAATAGAAGACTGCGGGTATACATCTACCTACGATCAGTTTGCATACCAGTTAAAAAGAGACTACAATCTTCCACCGTTTCCGGTTATGCAAATAGCTAATTTATACGTAAAAATTAAGCATGGTTTTTCATACAAAGATTATGCTCCTATAGATATGCTTGCTAAATCTAATTTACCTATATTTCTTATACATGGAGATGCAGATAGATACGTTCCTTTTGAAATGTTAGATGAACTTTCAAAAGTAGTAAATGCTGAAAAAAAAGTTATAGCTGTGCATGATGCAAAGCATACTGAAGCAAGAAAAATTTTAGGTGAAAAATACTTCGAAGAAGTCTTTAATTTTCTATCTAAATTTATGTATTAGACATGAAAAAAGCCGCCTAATTTTAGGCGGTTTTTATTTGTTTAAAAGAAACTTTTTCTTAGTAAATATGATATATAAAATGGTCCATATGCGTGTCTTCCTTTAACCTGGTCTACCATTAAATCGTATGCTTCTTTTACATCTTCATATGGGTGGTTACATTTTTGTATATAAGGTACTTCTTTAGTTTCTGTATATACAAGTCCCATATACTGACCTGTTTCGCATAAGATTGTTTTTGTTTTACCGCATTTCAAACATTTAACTTCTATTTCTACATGTCCTAAATATTTTCTTTCAACTGAAATAACATATAAGGGCTGCTCTAAGCAATCACATTTTTCGTTTTCGTGGCTTAATTCATTTAGCATATCTTCTACCATCCTTTTTTAATTATTTTAGGATTTAAATTAATTATGCTTTTATTATATCACAGTTTTTGTTTTATGTCAACTTATTGGAAAATATGTAATCTAGAATCTCTATATAATCTATATGTAAAGTAGATTTAAGAAATTATATAAATTAGATACGGTAAATATATAAATGCAAAAAAAGTTACTCATATGTTTTAAAAGAAAAAAGCTCAAAAAAAATTCCCCTTTTACAGGGAATTTTTCATTTCAACCTCTTTAATATATATTATACTAAAGATTCTTCTGGATCAAATGCTTCTTCTACAGGAGCTTCTACTACAGGAGCTACTGCTTCTGGAGCTTCTGCTACTGGAGCTGCTGCTACAGGAGCTACTGCCTCTGCATCAGGTGCTTCTTCAAGATCTGGTAATTCAGCATATTTAGCTAGTATAGCTGCTTGAATCATCTCTCTAGTTTCAGTGCTTATTGGATGAGCAATGTCTTTAAATTCTCCGTTTGGAGTTTTTCTACTTGGCATTGCGATGAATAAACCTTTATCACTTTCGATTACTTTGATGTCATGTACAACGAATACATCATCAAAAGTTATAGAAGCGATAGCTTTCATTCTGTTTTGTGAGTTTACTTTTCTTACTCTTACATCAGTTATTTGCATATATCACACCGCCTTCCTTAAACTGTATACTTTAATTATACACATTAAAATATAAGTGTCAATACATTTTTTGCGTTTTTTCAAAATATTTTTATTATTTTTAAAACTCTTTTTTTACTTTTAACTTTATTGCATATATTTTGCTCATTTTGCTCATTATATTAAGCATACGTAACTTTTTTTACCTACTTAGATACAGTTTTCGACAAATCTATTGACAAAATGCTATTTTATAGGTATACTTTAAGCATACTTTTTTTAAAAAATACTGCGTAATTTTCTATTACATATTGTATAGTAAATATTTTTATAGAATATATATTATGCAATATGTAATATTGCTCAGTTTTAAAGAAGTAAAACACATATTTTTAGGAGGATATTTTATGAAAAAAACAAAAATTGTATGTACAATAGGTCCAGCATCTGAGAAACCTGATGTACTAGAAAAACTAATCTTAAACGGATTAAACGTTGTAAGAATGAACTTCTCACATGGTGATCATGCTGAGCAGTTTGCTAAAGTAAAAGCAACAAGAGAGCTTAATGCAAAGCTTGGTACTAATGTAGCTTTACTATTAGATACTAAAGGACCAGAAATTCGTCTTGGAGAATTCCCAAACGGAAAAGTTTTATTAGAAAGCGGTCAAGCTTTCACTTTAACTACAAGAGAAGTTGATGGTAACAAAGAAATAGGATCAATATCATATAAAGGATTACCTGGCGACGTTGTTCCTGGTAACCACATTCTTATAGATGATGGTCTTGTAGATTTAGTTATAGAAGAAGTTAAAGACGGAACAGACTTAATTTGTAAAGTTTTAAACGCTGGTAAAATAGGTACTAAAAAAGGAGTTAACGTTCCAAACGTTTCTTTAAAAATACCTGCTTTAACACCAAAAGATATTTCAGATATCAAATTTGCTGCAGAGCATGATTTAGATTTCATAGCTGCATCATTTATAAGAAAAACTGAAGATGTTTTATCTATCAGAAAAATTCTTGCTGAAGAAGGAAACACTAATATCAGAATAATCTCTAAAATAGAAAACCAAGAAGGTTTAGATAACTTTGATGCAATACTTGAAGTTTCAGACGGTATCATGGTAGCAAGAGGAGATTTAGGTGTAGAAATTCCTATGGAAGAACTACCATCTGTTCAAAAAATGATGATCAAAAAATGTAAAGCTGTTGGTAAACCAGTTATAACTGCAACTCAAATGTTAGAGTCTATGATTCAAAATCCAAGACCTACAAGAGCTGAAGTTTCTGACGTAGCAAACGCTATATATGACGGAACATCTGCAATAATGCTTTCAGGAGAATCTGCTTATGGAGATTACCCAGTTGAAGCTGTAACTACAATGAATAAAATTGCAACTAGAACTGAAACTGATGTAAACTACTGGTCTAGATTTGTAAGAACAAACGTTGAAATACTTGCAAAAGGTGAAGAATATGTACCTGCTGCAGGAGATTTTGATAACCAAGTTGCTTTCTCAATTTGTAACAATGCAATGTTTTCAAATGCTAAAGGAATTTTAATGGTTGCTAATAATATTAAAGATATTGCATATATTTCTGGTTTCAGACCTAACTGCCCTATCTTTGTAATTGTTAACAATGAAAGATTATTCAAATCTTTAGCTTTAGAATTTGGTGCTATTGGTGTTCTTGTAAAAGACGAAGCAGATAAAGAAATCCTAATGAAAAAAGGTATAGAAAAATTATTAAACGATAATTTACTTGCAAAAGGAGATACAGTTGTTATAGCTGGAAACAGTTCTATTGTAAAACTTTAATACAAAATGATTATTTATGCTTGATAATTTGTTAAATCTATGTTAAAATAGTTAAGTAACAATATAATTTTACGTTAAGGGAGGTGCTGTGAAAATGGCAAAATGCGAAATTTGTGAAAAAGGTGTAACTTATTCACTACAAGTAAGTCACTCACATAGAAGAACTGCAAGAACTTGGAAACCTAATGTTCAATCAATAAGAGCTAACATTGATGGTCAAGTTAAAAAAGTACATATCTGTACTAAATGTTTAAAAAGTGGTAAAATCGTAAGAGCGTAATTACTACAAAAATATTAAGGGAATGATTTTTTAATCATTCCCCTTTTTTATATTTAAACTTTAAAAATTGTTTTAAGTACAAATCTCATAAACTTTCCAGGTTTCAAAACTAATATTTTCAAAATATACTCCCCCTTTAACAAAATAGCCAAACAAGGCCTAGTATTATAAGTACACATGAAATAAGTGCAACCCATCCCCAAAATGGTAGTAATATAACTATAAAAGCACCTAGTCCGAAAGCTATCATACAAATGCCTATAGTTTTTTTAAACGCACTAAATATCATACCTTGACTTCTCCTTCCAAATACTTTAATATATATTATGATAAGAAAAATAGAAAGGTTACATTATGGACAAATTTAAATATTTAAAATTAGAAAAAAAATATGCTACAGATGTAGTATCTATACTTGCTGCCTACTACAAAAATGCAAAATGCGGTTTAGATTATACTACTCCTTTTTCCCTAACAGTAGCTCTAATACTTGCAGCGCAAAACACAGATAAAAGTGTAAATATAATAACACCAATATTCTTTGAAAAATTTAAAAATATTTCAGATGTTGCAAACGCAAAACTTAGCGAAATAGAAAAAATAATTAAACCTTGTGGATTCTACGTAACAAAAGCAAAATACATAAAAGAAACTGCTAAACAATTAGAAAATATTTCGTTTCCAAGTACAATGGAAGAGCTTTTAAAATTACATGGAATAGGTAGAAAAAGTGCTAATATAATTTTACAAGAATGCTTTAATACAGTAGTTGGAATTGCAGTAGATACTCATGTAACGAGGCTAAGCTATAGAATAGGTCTTAGCGAAGAAATACTTCAAGAAAAAATAGAAAAAGATTTAATGAAAATATACGCGAAAAACTATTACCCTATAATCAATCACGTCTTCGTTTATCACGGTAGAGAAATATGTATGGCCAGAAATCCTAAATGCGATATCTGCCCTATTTCACATATTTGCAAAAAAAATAATGTCATAAAAAAATAAAAATAAGCATGAGAAAAACGATAGAACTTTCTATCGTTTTTCTTTATACATATCACTCTACCACACTGAAATTTTTAATAAGCATTTCATATATAAAATCAGTTGTTGGTTCCTTTCCGGTTTTTGAAGTATATTTATTATATAGGTTTGTAGCAAAATTTCTAACTTCGTAATACGAAATTAAATGATTTGGAGTTATGCTCAGTTTTGGATTTAATACTTTACCTTCACGAATTTCTTCGCCTTCATTAAGTGTCAGTATTTCTCCACAATTTAAGCATTTATACTTATACAAATATTCTACATTTTGTTTACCTGTATTATCTTCTACAAGTATCCAAATTTCATCTGCACACTCCTGTCTCATTTCTTCTGTAATATAATTTCTAGCACATGTTCCATCTGTTTCTACTCCGTATATTCCTCTGAATCCGAAAATTATAGTAGGATCTAATAATGTTAAACAACAATTCATATACACTACCCCTTTTAAATTATTTTATATTTTATTGAAAAATTTTTTTCAATATTTACCTTGATTGCTATATCATTATAATACCTTTATGTTAACTTGTCAAGCTTTATACGTTATTTAGACAACACTTGTGAAAATATTGCATTTTACGTCAAAAAAATATATAGCAAGTATACCTTACTATATATTTTTATACTATTTAGACAATTCCTCAAGTACATATTTGTTAACAATTTGAGGATTTGCTTTTCCTTTAGTCTCTTTCATTATTTGGCCAACTAAAAAGCCAAGAGCTCTATCTCTTCCTGCTTTATAATCTACTACAGACTGAGGATTTGCCGCTACTATTTTTATAACTATATCTTTAATAGCAGACTCATCTGAAATTTGTAGCAAACCTTTTTCTTCTACTATTACTTTTGGATCTTTTCCTGTGTTAAACATTTCTTCGAAAACCTTTTTAGCAATTGCGCTGCTAATTATTCCTTTATCTATTAACACTATCATATTACCTAAAGAAGTAGGAGAAAATTTAACTTCTGTTATTTCTAATTCTTGCTCTTTTAACATTTTAGATGTTTCACCCATAAGCCAGTTTGTTGCAGCTTTTGGATTGTTACATACTTTTAATGTTTCATCAAAGAAATTTGCAAGATATTTACTTGCTGTTATTTGATTTGCATCATACTCAGACAAAGCATATTCATTTATATATCTCATACGTCTTATATGGGGCATTTCAGGCAAGCTTTCTCTTATACCATCTATGTATTCGTTTGAAAGAATAATAGGCGCTAAATCCGGTTCTGGAAAATATCTATAATCATGAGCTTCCTCTTTAGTTCTCATAGCATATCCATATCCTTTAGCATCATCCCATCTTCTTGTTTCCTGATAGATTATGCCGCCACTTTCTAATACTTCTATTTGTCTTTTAGTTTCATACTCGATACTTCTTTGTATAGCTTTAAAAGAATTTAAATTTTTAGTTTCAGTTCTTGTTCCAAACTTTTCTGCTCCTCTTTCTCTTACAGATAGATTTACGTCGCATCTTATAGAACCTTCTTGCATTTTACAATCTGAAACTTCTAAATACTCTAATATACTTTTTATAGTTTCCATATATGCAATAACATCATCTGCAGATCTAAAATCTGGCTCAGATACTATCTCAATTAATGGAACGCTACATCTGTTAAAATCTATTAATGTATCTCCTGAAAATTGATCATGAATTAATTTTCCTGTATCTTCTTCTATGTGTATTCTTGTTATACCAAATCTTTTCATCTGCCCGTTTACTTTTGCATCTATGTATCCACCTATGCAAAGTGGTAAATCAAACTGAGATGTCTGATATGCTTTAGGAAGATCTGGGTAAAAATAATTCTTTCTATCTTGCTTACTAAATCTAGATATTTCACAGCCTGTTGCAAGCCCTGCTTTAACCGCATACTCTACTACTTTTTCATTTAGAACTGGAAGAGTTCCTGGCAGTGCTAAACATATAGGGCAGCAATGTGTATTTGGATCTGAACCAAACTTTGTACTACATCCACAATATGCTTTTGTTTTTGTTGAAAGCTCAGCATGAACTTCTAGACCTATTACTACTTCATAATCTTTCACTAACATCCACACTCCTTAAGTAATTTTTTTCTTGCATTTTCTATGAAATCTATAACTTCTGATTCCTTTATTAATTCTGCTTTATCATTACCTGTTACTTTAACTTCTAGAAGTTCGCTTTCTAAATTTCTTGGACTTATTACAAGTCTAATAGGAGCACCAACTAAATCTGCATCTGCAAATTTTGCACCTGGTTGTTTATTTCTATCGTCTAGTAAAACATCTAATCCTTTAGCTTTTAGCACCTTATATAAATCATTTGCTTTTGTATATATTTCTCCGTTTTTTGAGTAATCTATTGGACATATATGAACGTCAAAAGGAGCAATTGTTATAGGCCAGTTAACTGCTTTATTAGTTGCTTTTGCTTCTAATACAGAGGCTATTAATCTTCCAACACCTATTCCGTAACATCCCATTATAGGATTATTTGGAGTGCTGCTTTCATCTAAATATGTCATGCCCATAGCTTTAGTATATTTAGTTCCTAGCTGAAATATATTACCTACTTCAATACCGTTTGAAATTCTTATACTGCTTTTTCCGCATACTGGGCAAATATCTTTTTCTACTACTTTTGCTACATCTACATATACAGCATTTTTAACATCTCTTTTCATATTTAAACCTGTGTAATGCTTGTCTAATATATTTGCACCAGTTATTAATGAAGCTTCATTTTCTAATGATTTATCTATTACAATAGTTGCATCATTTCCTTCAAAATTATATGGTCCAACAAAACCGTAAACTATATTATCTGTATCTTTTTCTTTTCTAGGTTCTACGTCTGCTTTAATTAGATTTGTTAATTTTGTTTCATTAACATCTCTATCTGCTCTTATATATACAACAACAGGTTTATAATCATCCTGCCTTGTATAAACAACTGCTTTTATCATTTTAGATTTCTCTGTATTTAAAAATTTACATACATCATCTATTGTTTTCATAGAAGGTGTTTCTACAAGTTTTAAGTCTTCTATTTTTTCTGTTTCTACTTTTAAATTTCCGTATGTTGCAATCTCCATGTTAGCGCTATAATCGCAGCTTTCACATGTAATTATTTTATCTTCTCCAGCATCACATAAAAGCATATATTCATGAGCAACATCTCCGCCCATCATTCCTGAATCTGATTTAACAGCTATAACTTCTGGAACTCCTGCTTTCTTAAATATTCTATGGTATGCATCAAAATATGTTTTATATGTTTCTTCTAAACTCTCTTTAGTTGTATGAAAAGAATATGCGTCCTTCATTGTAAACTCTCTAGTTCTTATAAGTCCACCTCTACTTCTTGCTTCATCTCTAAATTTAGTTTGTATTTGATATACTGAAAACGGATACTTTTGATAGCTTTGCGCTTCTGACATTGCCATAAGAACTACTGGTTCTTCATGTGTCATTGATAGTACCATATCTGCTTTAGATCTATCTTTAAATCTAACCATTTCATTTCCTATAGAATCATATCTACCTGACATATCCCATAGTTTTTTTGTACCTACAAGTGGCATTAATATTTCTTGCGCGTCTATTAAATTCATTTCTTCACGAATTATATTTCTTATTTTTTCTTCTACTTTTTTAGCAAGTGGAAGTAGCGTATATAGCCCCGCTCCTACTTGTCTTATATATCCGCCTTTTATTAAAAGTCCATGACTTTTTAGCGTTGCTTCATTTGGCCATTCTTTATACGTTTCGCCAATTAATTTACTTTGTAACATAATGTATTTCCCCCTATATTATTTTTATATGTTTGGTCTTTTTGTATGCCATATAGTATTTTGCTCATATGCATATGCTATGTTTAATAAATTTTCTTCATCAAATGCTTTTGCTATAAATTGCAGTCCTATAGGCAGATTGTTTTTATCCATGCCACACGGGATAGATATTCCAGGTAATCCTGCTATGTTTACAGGCACTGTGAATATATCTTCTAAATACATTTCTAATGGATTTTTGCTTTTCTCTCCGAATTTAAATGCGCAAGATGGCACTGTTGGTGACATTATTACATCTACTTTTTCGAATTCTTTATTGAAGTCTTGGCATATTAAAGTTCTAACTTTTAATGCTTTATTATAGTACGCATCATAGTATCCGCTACTTAATACATAAGTTCCAAGCATTATTCTTCTTTTCACTTCGTTTCCGAATCCTTCTGTTCTAGATGATTTATATAGATCATCTAAATCTTCAAATTTTTCCGCTCTATGTCCGTATTTAATTCCATCATATCTTGCAAGGTTAGAAGAAGCTTCTGCTGTTGCTAAAATATAATAAACAGGTAATGCGTATTTTGCATAATTTAATTTTATTTCTACTATTTCAGCTCCTTGTTTTTTTAGCTCTTCTACTGCTAAATCAAAAGCAGCTTTAACATCTTCATTTACACCTTGCTTAATAAAGTCTACAGGTATTCCAATCTTTTTGCCTTTTATATTTCCGTTTAATGCTTTTGTATAATCTACTTTTTCTATTTTTGTTGATGTAGAATCCATTTCATCATAGCCTGCAATTGCGTTTAACATTATTGCGCTATCTGTAACATCTTTAGTAAATGGTCCTACTTGATCTAGTGATGATGCAAATGCAATAAGTCCAAATCTTGATACAAGTCCATATGTTGGTTTAAGTCCAACAACTCCGCAGTATGATGCTGGCTGCCTTATTGATCCACCAGTATCTGATCCTAAACTTGCATATGACATATTTGAAGCAACTGCTGCGCAGCTACCGCCTGATGATCCTCCTGGAACTCTTGTTAAATCCCATGGATTTTTTGTTTTCTTAAAGTATGATGTTTCCGTAGAAGAACCCATCGCAAATTCATCTTGATTTGTTTTTCCTATAATTATTGCGCCTAACTTTTCTAGATTTTCTACTACTTTTGCGCTATATGGTGGAAAGAAATTTTCTAGCATTTTTGAACTACAAGTTGTTCTAACATCTTTAGTACAAATGTTATCTTTTATAGCTACTGGAATTCCAGCAAGCTCAGATGTAAGCTCTCCTGCATCTATCTTGTTTTGTACTTCTTTTGCTCTTTCTAAAGCACTCTCTTTTGTAAGGGTAACAAAAGCTTCTACTTTGTTTTCTACGTCTTCTATTCTATCGTAAATTTCGTTTACTAAATCTACTACTTTTACTTCGCCTTTTTTAATTTTTTCTGAAAGCTCATGTATAGTTAATTCATAATATGCCATTGTTATTCCTCCTCCGCTACTACTTTAGGTACGCTAATACAACCTGCTTCTTTTGAAGGTGCATTTTTTAAAATATATGCTCTTTCAAAAGACTCTTTAGGACAATCTTTTCTAAATACATTACTTGTATTTAATATATGTGCTGTTGGTTTAACACCATCTACATTTACTTCATCTAACTGATTTGCAAAACCTACTATGCTTTCTAAATCTACAGATAATTTTTCTATTTCTTCGTCTGTGAATTTTAATTTAGCAAGCTCTGCTATGTGTGTAACTTCTTCTCTTGAAATTTTCATTTTTTATTTTGCTCCTTTGCTTTAAATATACTTATATATTATATACTAAGTTATGTTTTTTTTCAATGATAGTATGGTAATTTACAAACTTTCTATTCTTTTTTTCTTATATTTGTTTTTTAGATTTTTTAAAACGTAGTATTTACAACTTTTATTCTTTTTTAGTTTTGGTTTAGTATCTATTTTATATATTAAAAAAAGAGAATTTTTATAACAAAAATCCTCTTTTTTATTCTACTACTTTATATGATTTATTATGCATTTTTTCCTTCTACGTTTTTTATATTTTTAATAGCTAAAACAGAAAAAATACTTGCTATTATGCAGATAGATATATTCCAAAAAACATATGTAGATATATGCAGATTATTTGAAATATACATAAGGTCTGCATATAGATATCCACTTGCTTTTTGGATATACATTAAATCTAAATTTATATATGGAATATTTACGCCACATATGCTAAAACACTTAAAAACATTAAGCAAATATATAGATATATAAATGCTACAAGTTGCTATTATGCCAGCTTTAGGACTGCCTATAACAGATACAATTAGCATACATGTGCAAGCAGCTGCACTAATAGGCAAAATATATGTTATAGCTTTAAAAAAAGCTAATATATATTTTGGAAGTATTATTACAAAAGAAAATATTGTAGTAGCTTCATTAAATTTAAATACTGATACCCCTTCTACTAAAAGCATAGTTAAACAGCTAAAAATATATATACAAAAAATGCACATAACTGAAGCTAATATTACTGATATATATTTAGCTAGTAATTTTTTAAATATATCTTTTTTATTTAATAGATCATTAGAAAACTTTTTAGCCACAAGTACAGTAGCAAAAATTATAACTAAGCTATACATTGGCAGGTTAAATTTATTTGTTTTAGTTATATCTTTTTTAGTAATAAGAGAATGCTTATATTCTAAAATATCTGCTTCTATTACTTTTATTTTTTTATTATTTTCTATACTTTGCTTTTTAATTTTTTCAATACTTTTTTCGTTTTTAGGATCTTCTATAGCCATCTGAATTAGATCATTACTTGCATCATTTAATGCTTCTATTTCTTCTGCTTTACTTGCAAGTTCTAAAGCTTGTTTTTTAAGATATCCATCTTCTAGTTTTATATTATTTTTAAGAAAAGTATACGCAAATTCCTTGTCTTTATTTTCTGTATCTTTGCTTTCTTTTATTTTAATTTCTAAAAAATCTTCGTACTTATTTTTCTGTAATATACCAACTACTTTAGACGCTTTATATTTAACATTTGCAATATATTTGTTATATATATTCTTGTTTTTAAGCTTTTCAAAATACTCATCTGGCACATTATATTTTGTTTCTTTAATAGCTACTTTAACATCTTCTAGCTTATACCTTTGCTTGTTTAGCATCATATCTATAAGTATCTGATTTTTATATATTTCATACTCTTTTACAAGCTCTTCTTTCCACATAGGCAAGCTGCCTTTAACTAGCTCTTCTTTAAGAGTTTCTTGTGTAAGCATATCTATATATATTTGCTGCATAGCTGAAGATATTTCACCATTTGTATTAGCATATTCTTCTGCCTTTTTAGTTATTTTATTTAGCACATTTTCTTCTTTTTTTACACCTTGCTTTTTTTCTAAATACTTGTTTTGCAAAACAGGAAGTGCACCTAAAAAACCACAAAGCATTACAACAGCTAATATGTAATATATTATATTTTTTTTATTTAGTATCTCTAGTATTTCTTTCTGTATATATTTTAGCATGAATTTCTCCTATATTGTTTTAAAGGAATATACAGTTACGCATATTCCTTTAAACAATTTCTACTGATTTTTTATATCTGATTTAGTGAAACTTATAAATGATATTACAAGCATTACAGTAATATATGCAGCTATCATAAGAAGACCATTTCTAAGAGATATTGCACCACTTGCAAAGTCTTCTTGAATAATTTTTGCATAATTTTGAGTTTCTACTTTTTCTAGTAAAGGCTCTAATGTAAAGTATGGAGCAGGCGTAAATTTAATCCATGCGTAATTAAGTATAAACGCTAATTGACTTACAACATTCCCTGCAAACATTCCTGCAAGTCCTAGTCCTACTGCTAAAGTTCCAGACTTTATAACTGTAGATATCATAAAAGAAAAAGTAAGAAATACATAACCTGGTAAACATGCTATGCACATTTTCACAAGCTCCATAATTATTATATTTTGCTCTACTATTTTTCCATCTTTAAAGATAAGTTCAGAGACTGCATATGAATCAAATCCATATAGTATACCTGCTGTAAGAATTGTTGCTGCAAAGCACATTACTCCAACTAAAGCAAACACACATGTAACAGTAAATATTTTAGAAAATAATATTTTCCATCTCTTTACTGGGCTTATTAAAAGCAGTCTAATTGTCCCTGTTGCAAATTCGTTTGCAACAATAACTCCTGCAAGTACAACACCTACTATAGCCATTATAGAAGTAATATATGTATACGATCCATTTACAGCTTTTTTAGCAGTATTATCTTCATTTATAGCTATGTTTTTTTCTAATGCATATTTATTTTTAGCGATATTTTCTTCGTAAAATTTTAAATCTACTTCATGTTGTTTTTCATATTCTTTATATGTTTTTATATTTGTTTCTTTCTGCGCTTTACTTGCATAAAACTCAGCTTCTGTTTTCTTAGATATTTTTGCATTTTCAACGTTAGTAATATTTTCAGCTAAACCTAGTACAGCTCCTTTTTGCCACTTTGTAACTTCAGTATTTTTTGTAGATTCAACAAATTTATTATATTCTACTAACACTTTATTATTTATATAATTGCTATTTTCAAATTCTTTAACATTTGCTTTTAAAGCTTTTATATTTTCTAAATCTTTTACAGATTCTTTTTCTAATTCTAAAACAATTTTATTTAATTCTTTTATTTGTTTTTCATTCTCTATTATATTATTTTTTTTATACTTTATTTCAGACTGTAAATATGCTTTAAAATCTGATGTATTTAAAACATTTTTAATATTTTCCGATTCTTTATTTTTATTATCTATATATGTCTTTAAACTCTCTTTATTATCTGCCGCTTTCTTTAGCATAGTTCTTTCTGATTCCTGCAAATTTAAACTTTCTCCACCATACATTTTATACATGTTATCTACTGATTCAATTTCATCTAATGTATAACCTTTAAGCATTAAATTTGCTATTAGTTTAATACTTTGAATCTCTTTATATTTTGTCATCATATTTAATTGCCACTCTTCAGTTTTAGCTGTTTTAGCAAATATTTTATCTTCTAATATATTAATGTTAAACGTAGCAACTTCAGTAGCTATTTTATATATTGAATCTGTTTTGTTTTTATTTTCGTCTAACATAGTTTGCATTCTTTCTTTCATGTAATCTTGATATGTATCATCTTGATATATCTCCACGCCTTTACTATACTTTTGAATTACAAGTGGAGCTATTATGGCTATTAATGCAATTAGTATAATGACTATTGTAGATTTTTTATTGAAGATTTTTAAAAATTCATTTTTTATTAATATAATTACTTTACCCACGATGTTTTCTTCCCCCTGTTCTTGCTGCATTGTTATTTTCAGCACTTTTTTCATTTGCTTTAGCTGTAGTTTCAAGGAACATATCTTCTAGAGATTTTGTTTTTAAACTAATTTCATAGACATCTACATTTTGAAGAACTAGCTCTTTATTTATTTTAGATACCTCTGATTTTTTACATACTAAATTTAATTTATCTTTATTAATACTTACTTCAATATTTAGATCTGTTGCAATTTTATATGCATACTTATTATCTGCTGTATCCATTATATATTCTAAAATATTTTCTCCAGTATTTACATCTGTTTTTTCTGCTTGCGCTTCGTGCAAGTCTTTTACATCTATAATCTTACCTTTATCTAAGATACAAACTCTATCGCACATAAGCTCCATTTCGGCAAGCAAATGGCTAGATACAAGTACTGCTGTTCCGTTATCTGCAAGTCTTCTTAGTATATTTCTAAGATCTTTTATACCTTGCGGATCTAGACCATTTGTAGGCTCATCTAAGATAAGAAGCTTTGGATTTGTTACAAGCGCCTGTGCTATTCCAAGTCTTTGCTTCATACCAAGAGAATACTTTTTTACTTGATCATTAATTCTACTTTTTAGTCCAACTACATCTGCCATATCTAATAGCTCTTGTTTTGAAACAGATTTATATAGATTTGTGAACATTTTTAAATTTTGCATTCCTGTTAAGTTTGCGTACATTTCTGGATTTTCAATAATTCCTTTGAAATTTTTAGCTGCTTTCTCATACTCTTTATTAACATCATATCCAACTACTTTTATATTTCCATCAGATATTTTAAGAAGCCCCATAATCATTTTTATTAATGTTGTTTTACCTGCTCCATTTGGTCCAAGAAGTCCATAAATTTCTCCCTCTCTAACCGTAAATGAAGTGTCATGTATAATTGTTTTTTTACCAAACTTTTTACTTACATTTTTAATTTCTAATACGTCTTTCATTTTTTCCTCTTTTCTTTTATTTTATTATATACTTTTAAATATGATTTGACAATATGCTTTAAATATATTATACTAAAATTAACTTATTTAATGGTGGTGGTTTTATGAATATATGCTATATGTATGTACCTGAAAATTCTAAGTGCATTTTAGGAATACCTATGATACCTAAATATATAACTATACATGAAGCGGAAACAGGTATAACTGATGCTCCTATGTTTAGAAATTATATGTATTATAGAAATTTACTTTTGCATCCAAAATATAATAGAGAAAAAGTAGGTTATCACTATATTGTTGATGACGCAAAAGCTTATGCGTTTATTCCAGATAATATGAAAGCTTATCATTGTGGCGATGGTGAATTTGGTACCGGAAACAGCGAAAGTATAGGTATTGAGCGATGCGTAAATGAAGGTATTGACCACATGAAAGCAATTCATATACAAGCTAAACTTACAGCTCATATTGCTAATAAATATTCTATTCCTCTTACAAATATTATGATGCATAAAGACTGGTCTGGCAAAGATTGTCCTTCCCGTTTAATTCATAATGTATTTATTTCTTGGGATGAGTTTATATCACTAGTTGAAAAATATATGAAGGAGGATTAGCATGGAATTATTTTTTCTTTTCTTAATGGTAGGAATAATTTTTTTAGTTATTCTAATGTTCATTTTTTCAGCAATTTCAGATTTTAAAACAAAAAAACAGTTATAATTTTAGTATAGGAATTAGCACTTAAGTGTTAGTTCCTTTTCACTTAATATAACTATGTTTATTATTAAAAGATAACAATGTTTTTAAAAAACTTATCAATTAAAATTTCTTTTTTTATAGTTTTTCCGTTTCTAATAATTTTATTTTAAGCATAAAAAAAAGATAGATTACTCTACCTTTTTTTCTCCACATAGTGGTTTATTTTTTCGCTGCTTTTTTAGGAGCTGCTTTTTTAGTTTCTACCTTTTTCTTCTCTACTGGTTTTACAGCTTTAGCTTTAGCAGGTACTTTAACTTTTTTTTCTGTTTCATTAATTTTTTCCGCTTCTTTTTTAACTTCTTTTTTAACTTCTTTTTGCACTTCTTTTTTAGCATCTGAAACAGTCTTTTTTATTTCTTTTTTTAGCTTATTTTCTTTTTGATATTTCTTCACCATACAAGATGATACATAAGCATAAAGAGAAATAAAGAACAATAATAATCCTTCAACAGTTAATGCTTTTTTAAGATTTTCTTTTTCATTAACATAGCTTTGTTCAATTTGAACTTCATCTTTTTCATTACATATTTCTGATATACTACCTTTTAATTGATTAAACTGTTGATCAGTTATTACATCTGGTAATCCGTTAATCATTTTAGCATATTCTTTTACTAAATCGTTATCTATTATAGAATCTACTTTAGTAATATATTCTTTTAATTCTACAATATTATTGCTTTCTATTTTATCTAATATGTTTTTAGTAACCGTATAGAATTCTTTAGAATTTTTATATCCTTCTGAAATTCTTGGTTCTATTATTACATTAGAAAAACTAAATACAACATAACAAATTAATGCTATCATAACAGAATACAATAAATAAGATAAAGATAATTCTTCATTATTTACATCGTATTCATCCATCATATAACTTGCTACAATATCACAAATTTCTAAGATTGCTAAAATCATAAATAAGAAATACTTATCAAATTTTTCTACGAATAGTTCAAATACATATAGTATAACTAACGCAACAATTGTTGATATAACCCAATAAGTTATTTTTTTAAGAAGTGGATTCTTTTTCATATCCATTCTTTCAAATAAAGTTTTACCTATAACTTTATACTCCATATGTACCATAAGCACAAGAACAGTTATCGTAAATAATACACTTATACTATTTTTCATAACTTGATAAAAAGAATCCATTCCTGCGCAATTCACATACTCTTCAAAATAATAAAATAAAGAAGATGCTCCTATAGAAATAACTATAGATATCACTGCGATAAAACAAAGTGCTAGATTATTTCCTATTGAAAGTTTTTTTCTTTTGTCCATATTTTCACCTCTCTTTTAGACCTAACGTCTATTACATTTCAATTATATGATATTATTTATATCTTTGCAATCTATTTTTTTCATTTTTTAATAATTCTACATTTTAACTAGTCTTTTTTAAACAAATCTAAATTTATTCTTTTTTTTACTTGCTTTTACGACATTTTATTATATAATATTCTTGAGGTGGTAATATGAAAAACTTTACTAAATATATGATGGCTATTGTGACAACTATACTAGCTTTTACATATATAGCTGTTACATTTTTATATAATAATTCAAATGCAGATCAGCTGAGCAAAATAATAAATGCAGGTCTATTATTTTTAATAACAATCTCATTTATTATTTATTATTTGAAAACGAAAAAGTTAAATCTTTTAATAACGTTTATGAACATTTTGTTAATTGTTTTTTTATTTATTAATATATTAACAACAACTAAGTTCTTTAACATACCTGAAAAAGCTGCATTAAAAGATTTTGCAAACACTAATATTTCTAGTGTTATAAACTATGCAAAAAAATATAATATAAAAACTAATATAATATATGAATTTAGCGATCACATTCCAGAGTATGAAGTTATGTCTCAAGATATAAAAGCAGGAACACTTCTTTCTAAAGTGAAAAATCTTACTTTGATTGTATCTGAAGGACCAGATGAAAATAAAGCTATTATTGTACCTAGCATGCTAGGTTGGAATACAGATAGAGTTATAAAATATGTAACTGAAAATTTTATGAAAAATGTAAAAGTAGAATTTATATCTTCTGCAGAAGTAAAAAACACAGTAATTGCTCAAAGTTCTAATGGAGAATTAAAAAGAAATACAGAACTTTCTTTACAGTTTTCTCAAGGCGAAAACTTTGAATATGTACCTGTTGAAATGGTAGACTTAAAAGCTAAAACTTTTTTCGAAGCTACAATGTGGGCCAAAATGAATGGCATTAATATAGATGCAGAGTTAGCTTTTAATGATGATTTAAAAGGCACTGTTTCTTTAAAAAATAAAGACGGAAAAAATTTAGATATTCTATCTATAAAAAAAGGACTTGTTTTAAACCAAAAACAAGATATAGGTACATTAATAGAAAATGCTAAAATTAATCTAGTTGTATCTAAAGGAAATAAAGTAATTATACCAGATTTAAAATCAATGTCTATAGAAGAAATAACAGACTTTGTAATTAAGAATAAACTAAAAATAAATTATCAAGATAAGTATGATGATACTGTTGCTATGGGTAAAATAATATCATGTAATTTAAACGAAGGAGATGTTGTTGAACAAGGTACACTTGTAACTATTCTTTCTTCTAAAGGTCAACTTAAAATGGAAAAATTCGATTCACTTGAAGCTTTTAGAAATTGGGCATCTAAATATTCTATTCCAATTTCAGAAGTGCACGAAGGAAATACTGAAATACCAGAAGGACAAATTATAAAGTTCTCACATAATGAAAATGACATACTATCTAATGGAGCAACAGTCACTGTATATATTTCAAAAGGTGCTCCTGTAATTGTTCCAAATCTTATTGGTAAATCTAAATCTGCTATAGTTTCAGAATGTAGAAACGCAGGTCTAACTTATGGATTTACATATAGCTCATTTAATAATGCTGCAAAAGATACATCACTTAAACAGTCTCTAGCAGCAGGTTCTAAAGTAGATAAAGGTACCAAAATAATTATTACCTTATCTGCAGGCCCTGGAGTTTCTATTCCAAATTTAATAGGCAAAGATAGAAACGCAGCAGCTTCAATTTGTTCAGGTCTTGGACTATCTGTAAACTTTGTAACAGGCGGATATTCTAATACACCAGCTAACTGTGTAACAAACCAAAATATTGGTGCTGGAACAAAAGTAAAACCTGGAACTAATATTACAGTAACACTTTCTAAAGGTCAGGCAAATTCACAAGATGTATATTTACAGCCACAATGGATAACAGCTGGAAATGCACAAACAACTGCTAATAATATAACTGCAAGGCTTAAAAGTATATATTCAGATTTAACTGTTAGAATAAATTATGTTGCAACAAATGAACCTAGTAAAACAGGTCTACTTGCACAAAATCCTAATATACGAATTACGCAAGGTAGCACAATTACTATAAGTATTTATTTATAAAACAAAAAATTAACTAGGAGACTTTTTATAGTTTCCTAGTTTTTTATTTCATTATCATTTATATTATATTTTTGTTTTATACTTAATATTTTTTTTACTTTTTCATCTATTATTTCATCTGGAATTTTACACTTAAAATATTTTTGTATAGCTTTTTCTTTTCTCTTGTTTTCCTTACAAAGTAAAACCATATCACTACCGGCCTCTATTGCCTCTTTAATTGGAATTTTAAATAGGCAGCGAAACATTAGACCCCTCATCATTAAATCGTCCGTAATAATGAGTCCTGAGTAATTTATAGTATTCTTTAAATATCCAGTTATTATTTTTTTAGATAATGATACTGGATAGTTTTTATCCATACATTTTACTAGCATATGTGAAACTAGCATAGCATCTGAATCTACATTAAGAAACGGTTTTATATGTTTTTCTAGTTTTTCTTTTGTACAAGAAATTTTAGGAAGTAATCTATGTGTATCATTTAGAGTTAAACCATGACCTGGAAAATGCTTAACAACTGCTAATATGTTTTCTTCTTTTAAGCCAAGTAAAAAATTTTCTCCAAATTTAATAACTTCATCTTCGTTTGCATCTATTGCTCTATCTCCAATTGGGTGGTTATCTTCTTCCATTATTTTTAAATCTAGAACTGGTGCAAAATCCATATTGATTCCAAATTTATTTAATACTTGTCCCATTTCTTTATATGTGTTTTTTGCATATTCTAAGTCCCCTGTTTTATATATTTGATTTGCACTAGGAAATTTCTTAATGTTTTTAGGCATCCTATTTACTCTTCCACCTTCGTAATCTACAGATATATATATAGGAAGATTTCCGGCTTCTTTATTCATGGTTTTTATATTATTTATTAGATTAATTAACTGCTCTTCGCTTTCTACGTTTCTTCTAAAAATAATTATTCCGCCAACTTTATATTCCTTTATAAATTTTTCTGTAAATGCATCTATTTCCGCTCCAAATATTCCTACAATTAAAGTTTGTCCAAGTTTTTCTTTCCTTGACATCTCATTAATATTTTTCATAGCATCACCACCTAAGTTTATTATATTATACATATTTAGTTTTTTCAATAGAAAGAAAACAAACGCTAATTTTTTACAACTAGCGTTTGCTTTTTATATTTCTCTTGCTTTTACTATTATCCTTTTATCTTCTTTTGTTGTTTCTGTAACAAGTGTTACTTCTCTTTTATCTCCTGTTTTTTGCGATAGGAATTCCGAATCTGTTAACGATGTTGTATACATATCATATACGGCATATTTTACTTCTTTATTTTCCTTGTTTTTTATAGAGATCTCATCTCCAGATTCAAGCTTTACTAAATTGCTAAAAAACAAATTATTTTTTGTGTTATTTCCCATGATGCAAAGGTTGCCTATTTCATCTGGATTAGCACCAAATAATTTAACTACTGAAGTTTTCATTGCTTCTTCTGATGAGTCTTCTAGTATTGGGTACTCTATATTTATTTTATCTATGTGTATAACTCCTACATACGGATATTTGCTAACTATTGTTTCTGCTTTTTTTTGAAAAGATTTAATTATATTTTTGTTTGCATCTTTTATAAACACAATATTAAATGTAATAAACCCTGCTATCATCATTAGCACTGTTATTGCTACTACTATTATTGCTTTTGCTACTACGTTGTTTTTCTCCTTCATTTTTCACCTCATATTGTTCTATCTGAATTTTATTTTTATACTACAAAATCTTTTATTGAATATCCTAATTCTTTTAATTTTATATATATCTCCGTAATTGGAAGTCCTATAACATTTGCATATTCTCCTTCGATTTTTTTTGTAAATATACTGCTTAATCCATCGATTGCATATCCGCCACATCTATAGTATATATCTTTATCTATATCTACATATGTCTCTATTTCTTCATCTGAGATATCTTGCATATATACTTTTGTCATAGAAGAAAAAGATATTTCTTTGTTTTGATATTTATCTATTATAGTTACTCCTGTCCAAATTTCTGCGCATGAAGAGCTATATTGTTTTATCATATATATTGCTTCTTCTCTTGTTTTTGGTTTTCCGAATATTTCACCTTTGCTAGAATATGTTATTGTATCTGCTGCTAAAATAATTCCTTCATCTACGATTTCACTAACTGCTTTTGCTTTTATTTTAGAGATTTCTTTTGCATATTCTCCTGGATGTTTTTTGTCTGATTTTTCTTCTGCATTGCTCGTAATAACATCAAACTTAAATTTTGCACTTTCTAATAATATTTTTCTATCTTTTGAACCTGATGCAAGTATTAATTTCACTTTGTTCACCTCTTGTTTTATTGTTTTTCTTTATTATTATATCTTATTTTATATGTTTTTTCAATCATTTTGCCTTAGATATATATATTAATTTAAGTTTTTAACTAAAAAAAATATACTTTTTAAATTATTTGTGTTAAAATATATTTAGCGTTGTAATAATACTGCACAAAAGGAGATTGTACATATGGAAAATGATGAAGAAAAAGTAGAGAAAAAAATATCTAAAAGACGTAGGTCTGGAGCGCAGACTATAGAAGAAAAAAAAGTTAGTGTTCCTAATAAAGAAGAAAAAGCTCATGCTAATGAGCCATCTAAATCTACAGCTAAACCAGCTGCAGATAAAATAAAAACAGAATCTATGCCTTCTAAAAAAGCTGCAAACATGCAAGCAAATAATTTAGATTCACCTAACGTTGTAAATCCAAATTCTAAAAAAACTAGCGTGGATAAAAAGAAGAAAAAAAATAAAAAACCGTTAACAAAAAAAGCTAAAATACTATTAAGTATAACACTTGTAATATACGTAGCTATCTTCGTATCTGTTTGCTTTGCAGGAACTTTTTTAGGTAAAAGGTATGCACAAGTGGATATAGAAAAAATAGATTCAGAAGACCTTGGAATAGAAAAAAACGTATTCGATGAATCTAATTTAAACATTTCAAAAAACGAATTTAATCAAATAAAAACACTAGCTATATTTGGAACAGATAATAGAGCTACAAGTGATGAAAATTCAAGAAGTGATGTTAATATGGTAGTATCAATTAACCCTACAACAAAATCTTTAAAAATGATAAGTGTTCCTAGAGATACACATGTACAAATAAACGGAAGCAAAGACAAAATGGCACATGCATATTTTTATGGCGGACCACAACTTGCAGTAAAAACTTTAAACCAAAACTTTGGACTTAATATTACAGAATACGTAACAATAGATTTTTATGGTGTCATAAATGCAATAAATAAAATAGGCGGAGTTGAATTAGATATAACAGAAGCAGAAAGAAATTATATAAATAAATGGACAGAAGAATCATACGGTTTCTCAGGTAGAAAATATGAAGCATTAACTACCTCAGGTCCTAAAACTTTATTAAACGGAGAGCAAACATTAGCTCATGCTAGAAATAGAAGTATAGGAAATGATTTTACTAGAGCAGAAAGACAAAGAAGTGTATTTACAGCAATTCTAAATAAGCTTTCTACTAAGTCACTTTCAGAAGTTATGGACCTAGTAGACTTAATGTTACAAGAAGTAAAAACAAATATTAACGTTATAGAATATACTAAATATATACCAGAATTATTCGCTGCTAAAGATCAATATTTAGCGAACATTATTTCAAGACAAATACCTGCAACAGAAGATTTACATTTTGAAACTATCAACGGTTTATCTTGCGTTGTTACAGATCTAAATGCACAAAAAGTTATATTTAGAGATTGTATATTTAATAAATAATAATACAAAAACAGAGTAGGAATTTCTACTCTGTTTTTCATTTTATATTATTTTAAATGGTATTGATGAATGCTCTATTTTTATATTTTTCACATCATATTCTCTATCCATAAGTAAGTTTTTTATAACCTCTTTTGTAGACTCATGATCTACTCCTGGCCCACATATTATTTCCGCAAGAGGAAGCTTATTATTAAATGGAATATCTAAATTATTAGGCGAAAAATTAAACTCTTTGTAGTCCACTATTCTATTAGATCTTGCCCTGTATTTTGTTTCAATTGTTGTATGCGGATTTTTTTCATCACAGTACATTGCTCTCCACTCTCTTTCTTCTTCGAAAGCAGCGTCTTTAAAATATGCAGTATTTTGATCTATTTCCCAATCCGTAAGTCTAGCTATTTTCTTTAACTCTTTTTCATCTACTATGTTTTTTTCTTTTGCATATATTATTGCATCTTCTAAATATTTATTTATTATTCTAGTTTGAGTATTTAAATTATATATAACTTTCTTTATATGTATTTCATTATACGGAGGCTTTCTAAATACTCTGTTTAATTTATTTGAATCTAACCCAACTGAAAATCCAAGTCCGCTTTTTCCATAGCCTCTCCACTGACTAAGTAAATTTCCTTTTTCACAAAAGCAAGTTATATATATACGTTTCTTTTCTACGCCATTTAAAGCTAAACATTCCTCATATATTTTTTTACTTATTTCATCTTTTGCTATGTCTATATTTTTAATTAAAATACTTCTTGCAAGTCTTCTTCCATATACTATTTCTGAACTGTCATTTAGAAAAGGAAAACTACTTGCCCATATATTATTTGAATTTATTATTCCAAGCAAACCTTCAACTGCGGTATAATGATATAGGATTCCATTATATAATTCAATCTCTTTTTTCTCTTCTTCACTTTTCCATATTATATCTTTATTCATATCCAAGCCTCCTTATTTATTTTAATTATATCTTCTATTAAAGCAAAAAGCAAGCCAGCAAAATTTGCTGACTTTCTTTATTTATTATACTATTTTTTATTTAATTTAAAAGAAAAATTGATATTACAAATGCAATTAATAATAGTAATATAATTAAATATATACCTATATTTTTACCAGTTGCAGGTTTAGAACTATTAAAACTCATAATATACTTTCTATCTTCTTGTTTTTTTAAATTTCTATTATTTTTAATGTCCCTATTTCTTTTTGCTATCTTTTTCTTTTTAGAATTTTTCATATTAAAAACCCCTTTATTTATTATTTAGAAATTTTAAAATTTGAGATATTATTATATATCCTGATGCTAAAACAGCAACTAGTATAACTAACGCAATAACAGCAAAGAAAGCTTGATATGCTATAACCACTAGTGGTATTAGTAAAAATTTAAATAATATTAATGCTATTATAACTCCAAGTACTATTTTAATTACAGTTATAATGTTATCGTTTTTTCCTCTATAGCGAGGTCTATGGCTAATATGTCTTCTTCTATTTCTTTTAATTCTTCTCATCTTTAATGCACTCCTTAAATAATTATTTTAGGATATTTACAATCTATATTTATATTATACATCTTTAATATAATTATGTCAACAAAAAAGCAGTATTTCTACTGCTCTTTCTTTATTTTATTCCGTTTATTTGTTTTGTTGCCTCAACAATGTATTTATCTAATTCTATACTTACCTTCATTTTTTCCTCGTATGGAATGTCTTCTAAATAAATTTTTTCTAGTTTTTCTCTTAGTTCTAAAACCTTTTGTTTTACGCTTTCGTCACATTTGTTAATATTAATTTTGTCTTCCATATTACTTCTCCTCATTCTCTTATATTTTGATATATTTTCACATATTAAATATATTAATTGCATTATACTTATTTTTCTTTGTGTTTACAACGTTTTCGACAAAAGTAGACAATTTCTCTTTAAAATTTATTGTTATATTAAAAAGTAGCGTATATTTTAAATTTTGTCTATTATTTTCTTTTACAATTTATATCCTCATTCTACCACTTTTCTCTTTAGATTTCAACCTATTTCATGTTTTTTTTACCATATACCGTTATTTTAAATCATTTATTCTTTTCTATCTATAACTGTTTATATCTTATGCTTCTAATTTGCTCTAAATCCCTGCTTATTTGCTTTTTCTTGCTTTGCACGTCTAAACATATACCTTGCATATTTATTTGCCTCTACGCTTTTTTAAAACGTATCTAGCTACTCTTTCTATCTGAAGATACTATAGATTTATGTGGCAGGTTTTAGCCATACAAAAAGAGATACATCTAACTATTTAAAGTTTGATATATCTCTTTTCTAATATATGTTACTTATTTAAAATCTAGCGTTTATATTTATTTTGTAAACATTACGATTTTTAAATTTTGACCTATACTATATTTAGATAAATTCCAATTTAATATTTCTGCGTTTTTATTATATGTTAATATATCTTTAGCAGAAGCAATAGATGCATATCTAGCTACTTCATTTTCTCCATCATATATTACTATATTATGGTTTTCATCAACTTGTAAATTGATTTCATTTATTGATACATTACCATTTACACTTGTATATTTTATTGGTTTAGTATTATTTGCTACAGAGCTACTTATTGAATTAAATGCGTTAATTAAATCGTCACCATTTCCAGATAAGTATGCATCTTGTTTTGTAGTTGCCATATTGCTTAATATAGTTTTTGCACTATCATAATCATTATCATTTTGATTTACTGCAAAACCTATTGTATATAATTTAGCACTGTTTTTTATTTCATTTGCACTTCTATATATATCTCTTGGCTTGTTATTTTTATAATGTATTGTTGGGTTTCCATCTCCTAAAAATACAACTACGTTTTCGTTATTTGGATATGCTGTTTTTACATTTCCAAGTACTTCATTTGCTTTGTCTAGACCTGCTCTAATGTGCGTACCATATCCACTTGTTGCAGCTCCTATATTTATATCATTTATTTCATTTTTTAATGTTTCTTTATTATTCTTAGTTACAGTTTCACCTATTTGCAAGCAACCAGTGTATGGTATAACTTTGCCTAATAAATATTTTTCATCTTCTGTATTAAATGTTACTAAAGATACTGTTACATCTTTAGTAGATTCTCCAGAATACACTTTATCTATGAATTTATTTGCTGCGTCTTTTGCAAGTTCAAGCCTTGTTTTAGATTTGTATCCAGCTATTTTATTATTCATACTTGAAGATAAGTCCATTACAAGTACTATATTAGTTGCTTTAATAGTTTCAGTTTTAGTTTGCGCTAAAATTGTATCTTCTACTGTATCTTTAACTTCATTTCCTTCTGATGCTTTATTAGATATAACTGTTCCTGCAGCTACGCTTGAATCTACAATTACATTAAATTCAAATGTTTGTGTTTCGTTTGATTTAATAGCTACATTTCCCCAATCTATTTTAGTATTATTTTCTACTAAAATACCGCTATGAGTTATGCTTCCTTCTACAAGTTTAGTGTTTGCTGGTATTTTATCTGAAAGATTTATATTACCTGCTATACTTCCTGTGTTTGTTGCTACTATTTTATATGCTATTTTATTTCCATCTGTAAGCGTACTTTGTTTTTCTACATTTACATTTGCTTTTCCAAAAATATTTGTTGTTTCTGGTTTTTGATCTTGCTCGTTTGGTACTTTAATTGTTGCAATATTTTTAATTATTTCTTCATCTTTAAAGTCCACTGCTTTAATACTGAATGTTAAATTTACATTTGAGTTTTTAGGAACGTTTACAATTATTCCGTTTGCTAATTGCTCTTTAGTATATTTAACTTCTCCGATTTTAATACTATCTTCTACTATTTTTTCTGAAAGCATTTTATCTTCTATTACTACGTTTGTATCTAATGATCCATCGTTAGTAACTGAAATATTATATTCTACAGTATCTCCTTCTATAACTACAGGTAAATTATTTATTGTTTCAACGTTTTCTCTACCTACTATTTTAGAAGTTTTATTACTTGTTATATGTGCTCTTGTTACTGTTGTTTCAGTTGATGGTTTAGCATTTACATCTCCTGTTATTACAGCTTCGTTTCTTATTACAGTTTTATCTGCTAAGTCTGAAACTTTTACTGTAAATTCTACTATAACTTCTTTATTTGCAGGTACAATTACTTGTATACCTTTAGCTAAAGATTCTTGTGATATTATTTGATTTCCTTTTTTGATGTTTCCAACTAAAACTGTTCCACTTGGAACTGTATCTGCTACATTAACTGTTCCTGATACAAATCCAATATTTTTAAGTTTTATTTTATATGTTATTTCATCTCCAAAGACTACATTTTGGTTTTCTTTATTTGAAGTTTTTACGCAGTCTATATGTGGAACTACAACTTCGTTTGTTACTGAAGGTCTTAATTCATTTACGCTTGCTACGTTAGTTATTTTTGTTCCTTCTTTAACTTCTTTTACTTTAACATCAAATTTTAAAACTACTACTCCGCCACTTGCAGGTACGTTTATTATTGTAGAGTTTTCATTTTGCATTTCAGCTAAAGTAATATTTTTATCATTTAAAGTTATGCTTCCTTCTACAAGCTCTGTACCAGCAGGTACTGTATCTTTTATAATTGCAGTTCCTATAGCTGAGCCTGAATTTGTTACTGTTACTTTATATGTTATTATATCTCCTGCTCTAACTTTTCCGTTTGTACTTGAAGTTTTAGTAGCAGATATTATTGGTTTTACAAAAGTATTTTCTACTTTGTTTGTGTCTTTTCCATCTACGTTTGCTATGTTGCTTATTTTAGATCCGTCTTCCATATCTTCTACTTTAGTTGTAAATACAACTTGTGTAATAGATCTTTTTTCTACAGTAAGTTTTGTTCCTTTTGCAAGCTCTTCTCCTGTTATTTTTCTAGATCCGTTTTCTTCTCTTACATCTACATTTCCAACTAAAACTGTTCCTTCTGGAATTACATCTTTTAATGTAACTTCATCTTTTAAGTCTCCGTCGTTTATTATAGTTATTGTATATGTTAGAGCATCTCCAAAGCTAACATTTCCTTTATGTTTTACACTTTTAGTAG
>JAVWPP010000013.1:0-6751 GCA_036635835.1 Clostridia bacterium
GTATTTTATTATTTTTATTTACTTTTTATTTTTTTATTTATTTTTATTTTTATTTATTTTTTATTTATTTTTATTTTTATTTTTTTATTTTTTCTTTAATTCTACTTTATATTTAATTATTTTAGATTTACTTTAAATCTATATTCTACTTTAGAAAAATCATCTACAAGGATATTTTCCATATTAGAATTATACTTGTATTCTTCTGGAACTAAATTAAGACCAAAAACTCTAATATATATTGAATCTTCCTCTATATTATTTTTTAGCGAAACTTCCACTTTTTCTGTTATGCTTCCATCTTCATTTGCTTTAACACCAATGCTTTTAGCAGAGTAATCGTTGAAAACACTTCCATCATTATAGAAAGGTTTATGATATAGCTCTTTGTATACAAAAGCTTCATATGCGCCATTATATGGACTTGCCATACTAGAAGCTACTGAAAACTGCATTTGCCTATCTGTATATCCAACTATATTTTCTGCAACTTTATAGCTAGCAATATCTCCATTTTTAAGTAAAGACTTATCCACTTTGTACACCAAATCAAATGTCATTTTTGAATTTTCTAGTTTGAAATTATCTAATTTGAACTTCATATTTTGGTATGTTGCATACCCTTCACTATCTTTATTTTCTTCTGTTGCAATAGTTCTGTCCTTTAAATACATTTGGTTTCCAGCTTCAACAGCATTTATGCTTTTCTTTAACTCAGTATAATACGGTATTTGGTATATTACATAAACAGCCGCTGCTATAACTATTATAATTGCAATAACGGTACAAACTATTTTAAATGTTTTTTTATCTTTCATATTTTTTACCTCCTGTTTTTAGGATAATACATACTTATATATAATGCAATAGTTTTTCTCTAAATTTCCAAAAAAAAAAAATATTTTGCATTTATATTTGTGTAATATTATTATTTGGTTAGAAAATACAATAAAAATGAAAAAATAAAATGAAAAATAAATAAACTAGCTAACTAAATTATTCATTTAGTTGCTAGTTTACTTTAAAACGCAATATCTTTATTCTCATAACAGTAGTATCTCATATAGTTAAGCTAATTTTCTATGTTTTATATATATAAATCTTAAAATTATACAGCGCTTTCATCCACAATGCACGCTTTAGAAGATATAATTCCATTAGTAGATATAATCTTGCTAACAATAGACACAGCCTCAAGTAGAGCGTTTTGGACAACTCTTGTAAAATCTATAACTCCAGCTTCTTTCAAATTACAAAGCTTATTTTGTATAATATCATAACCCATAGAAGCCTCAGACATTTTAACCATTTGAGTTATTATTTCACCCTCTAAACTAGAAGTATATGCAAGCTGCTTAAGCGGCGCTTCTAAAGCCCTTATAACTATTCTTGCACCTATTCTTTCATCTATTTCAAGCAAATGAATGGAATTTTGCACCTTTGCAATGCACTTAATATATGCAGAAGCACCACCAATTAAATATCCATACTCAGAATTTTTCTTTAAAATATCTACACCTTTCTCAAGCTTTTTAGCTCTTAAATTGTATTCCATATCGTTAAAATCTCCAAGCGCAACATATGTCTTGTACTTTTCCTGACTAGTTATCTTAATCTCCATTTCTTTAACTCTCTCACAAACAATCTCCTTAGTTAAATCTAGCGTAGCTATAAACTTAGAAAGAGTTTCATCTTGCACAGCGCAGTTAACAAGCTTTTCCTTAACTTCATCTGTTTCTATAGTTTCGCTCATATCTTTAAGCTCCGTTAATATAATTTCAGTTATTTTTTCCATGCCATTAACTATTAAATATGGACTAATTCCAGACATTAAGCTCTTGTTAGACTCTTTAAGAATGCTGCATGCTAAAATTATGCTTAGCTTTATTCCATCTCCAGAAGACTTTTTAAGAGACTCAGACATTTGCTTAACTAGCTGAGCTCCTACGTTTGTAAACTCATCTGAAATATTAATGCACTTTGCAATCTCGCTTCCCTCTTTAGTTATATTATTTATTCCTCCACACTGCATAACCACTACAAATCTACCTTTAGGTCCAAATCCGTATTTTATGCTATCTAAAATTTCTATAGTTCCTTCCTCTATTTTTCTCATTGCTTCATCTGCAAATATATAGTTTTTAATCATATGTATATCACCTCATTAATACTGTATTTTTAATTGATGAAAAAATATATACCTATGACAAAACTAGTTCATATATCTTCTTTTCTTATTTTTTTCGCATAAAAAACGTAGCCAGAAAGTGCTACGTTTTTATTATATTTTTTATGGATTTAATGTTTTTATTTTAGAAACATCTTCAATTCTCACAGTATATATTTCCGTATCTAGATAGATATATTTTCTACTTTTTTATTTTGTCTTAACATTTTCCTTACCAAAAATATTTTCTAAATCTACCATACAAGAAAAAGTTCCATCTAGCCAAAAGTTTTTATTTAAGTTTTGTAGCTTATTGTCTTTCTCGAAAAAAATACAAACTGGGTTCTCTCCGCTATGTGCTAGCGCTACATCTTTTAGCTTCAAACTAAGCTGCTTTTTAATTTCATCATTTTCTTTAGAAATCTTAAGAAAAATTTTCTTTTCTACAGGAATACTTAAGATATCGCTAAGTAAATTAACAACTAATTTAGGCGACTCGCCTTGCAAAGAAGCTCTCCCTTTTACTACAACTATTTGTCCTTCTTTAAGAAGATCTGAGCATGCATAAAGCTGCTTTTCAAATATAATAAGATCCACAGTTCCATACATATCTTCTAGAGTTGCAAAAGCCATCATACTACCTTTTTTAGTTTGCATTTTTCTACATGTTTTAATAATTCCACAAATAGTTTCTTCTTTTTTTTCATTTACTTTTCCATCTAAAATATCTATAGATTTAATAGTAGAAACTTTAGTAATTTGCTTTATATATTCGTCCATAGGATGCCCTGAAACATATATCCCCGTCATCTCTTTTTCCATCTCTAAAAGCTCTCTTGCAGTTGGAGTTGTTCCTATTTTTTTTATAGTTAACTTGATAGACTCATCTTGTCCTTTAGGTATGATATCAAACATAGAAACTTGGTTTGCAAAATTCCTTCTTCTTTGACCTGAAATCGCATCTAATATAATCTCATAGTTTGCTAAAAGATCATATCTATTGTTATCTGTACCTTCGCATAACTTATCAAAGCAACCAGCTTTAATAAGACTTTCAATGCACTTTTTATTTACAAGCTCATCGCTTACTCTTTCGCAAAAATCTATAAAATCTGTATAAGCTCCATTTTCTTTTCGTTCATTTACTACTATTTCAATAGCCCTTGTGCCTACGTTTTTTATAGACTCCATTGCAAAAATAATCTTGCCATGAGCTACCGTAAACTTAGCCATACTTTCGTTTATATCTGGCTTTAGCACAGGTATTCTAAGCACTTTGCACTCTTCTATATACTCTGGTATTTTATCTAAATTACCTATAAAACTATTCATCGTAGCAGCTATAAATTCTGCTGGGTAATGCACTTTTAAATACGCTGTTTGGTAGGACACTACAGCATATGCTGCTGCATGAGACTTGTTAAACGCATACTTTGCAAACTCAGCCATCTGATCGAAAATCTTATTGCAGCTTACTTCATCTACTCCATTTTTTAAAGCGCCTGGTATAGAAATATTTCCATTTTCATCTTTTAAACCATTAATAAATATATCTCTTTCTTTAGCCATTACATCTAGTTTCTTTTTACTCATAGCTCTTCTAACTAAATCTGCTCTTCCAAAGCTGTAGCCTGCCAAATCCCTGAATATTTGCATAACCTGTTCTTGGTATACCATGCAGCCATTTGTGCCCTTTAAAATTGGTTCTAGAGCTTTATGAGTATACTCTATACTACCTTTGTTATTTTTGTTTTTTATATACATAGGTATTTGATCCATAGGCCCTGGTCTATATAGAGAAAGCATAACAATTATATCTTCTATCCTATCTGGTTTAAGCTGCTGCAGCATTTGCTTAAAGCCCGCACTTTCTAGCTGGAAAACTCCATTTGTTTTTCCTTCTGAAAGTAGGTCGTATACAGCTTTATCTTCATAGTTTTTGTCCCATACAATATCTACGCCGTGTATGGCTTTTATTAGATCCATAGCATCTTTTATAACTGTTAAAGTTCTAAGACCTAAAAAGTCCATTTTAAGAAGCCCTAGCTCCTCTAATATGTTCATAGGGTACTGCGTAGAAACCATATCTTTATTTACATATAGCGGAACATAATTTGAAACAGGTTCTTTAGATATAACTATACCTGCTGCATGAGTTGAAGTATTTTTAACCATTCCTTCTACTTTCATAGCAAGGTCTATAACTTTCTTAGCATCTTCGTCTATATTATATAATCCTCTAAAATTTTCATCTATTTCTAAAGCTTTATCTAAAGTTATTTTCATTTCTTTTGGTACTAACTTTGCTATCTGATCTCCTTTTGCATATGGAAGATCTAAAACCCTAGCTATATCTCTAACAGCTGCTTTAGCTGCAAGCGTTCCAAATGTTACAATTTGCGCTACATGATCTCTACCATATTTTTTAGCAACATACTCTATTACTTCGCCTCTTCTTTCATAGCAAAAATCTATATCAAAATCCGGCATACTTATTCTTTCTGGGTTTAAGAAACGTTCAAAAATCAAATCAAACTGTAGTGGATCTATATCTGTAATACCTATTAAATATGCAGCTATAGAACCCGCCCCAGAGCCTCTACCTGGCCCTACTGGAATGTCTATAGATTTAGCATAATTAACAAAGTCTTGTACAATTAAAAAGTAGTCTATAAACCCCATTTGCGTAATTACTTTTGTTTCGTACGCAAGTCTTTCTCTTGCCTTTGTTTTCTCTTCTACTGTTTTATATTTATCCTCTAATCCTTTATTACAAAGTTCGTTAAAATACTGTATATTAGACATATTCCCCTCTACTTTAAAAGAAGGCAAAATAGTATGCCCAAAGTCAAAATCCACGTTGCATTTTTCAGCTATTTTAACTGTATTTTCAATAGCTTTTGGAAAATTAATAAATCTTGTATTCATCTGCCTCGGAGACTTAACAAAAAACTCATTAGTTGCAAATCTCATTCTATTTGTATCTGAAATAGTCTTACCAGTTTGTAAACAAAGCAGCACTTCATGCACAAAATGATCTTCTTCTTTTAAATAATGGCAGTCGTTTGTTGCAACATATGGTATACCTGTTTCTCTAGAAATTTTAAGTATTCCTTGATTAACTAATTTTTGCTCAGGTATACTATTTTCCTGCATCTCTAAATAGTAATTACCCTCTCCAAATATTTCGTTATATTCCTTAGCAGTTTCTAACGCTTTCTCGTACTGTCCATTTACAAGAAGCTTAGGAAGCTCACCAGATAGGCAAGCAGAAAGGCAAATTAAATCCTTACTACACTGCTTTAAAATGTCTATATCTATACGTGGCTTATAGTAGAAACCTTCTGTGTAACCTTTAGAAACAAGCAAAGTTAAATTCTTATACCCGTTGTTATTTTTAGCAAGAAGTATTAAATGCGATGGCTCACTATCTATTTTACCTTCTTTTTCATATCTACTTCTAGGCGCAACATATACCTCACATCCAATTATTGCTTTTATACCTTCTGCTTTACACTCTTTATACATTTCAATAGCCCCAAACATATTTCCATGATCTGTTATAGCTACGCTTTTCATTCCTAGTTCTTTTACTCTAGCAACTAATTCTTTAATCCTATTTGCTCCATCTAAAAGGCTATATTCTGTATGCATATGTAAATGTACAAACTCTTTTTCTTCCACTATTTCCACCACCTTTTTTTGTTTTATTATATCATGCAGATGTTAAAATGTAAACTTATTTTCGCCTTTTAAACTACCAGAAACAACTTTTTTATTTGTTTTTTATGTGTTATTTGCACATTTTAGAACTTTTTTTGCACATTACGTTGACATAAGCAAAGTTAGCGGGTTATACTATATATATAGGATATTTAAAATCCATTAATAATTATTATTGGGGGCATTTATGAATAAGATAGAAGTTGCTATGCTACAAAACGTTGAGTCTACTTTAAAAGAAGGCTGCATACAAGAAATATATACTGAGTTATATAAACTTTTTAGTGCTGAGTCCTTTACTTCTTATAGAGAGCTTAAAAGGCTTTGTACCTATTATTTAGGCCACGAAGGCATTTATCTTTCTATACAAGATAAATACATTAAAGATGCTACTTTAAAAGAAGCAGATAGAATATTTACTAAAAAGCAAAAAGCTTTAGAAGAAGAACTTCGCAGCAAGAATATATGCAAACTTGAAAAAAAATATTATAAGCTTAAACTAAAAATGGAGAAGATACAAAACAAGCTAGATAAAGCAAAAGCTAAAAAAACAGCGCAGTCTAAATCTAATACTAACTCTTCTGATGATGTTGCTTAAAAAAAATAAAACCAGCCAATATTTTGGCTGGTCTTTTTTATACATTTTCTACTTCTATTTTCTTTTTACCAAAAGCGCCTAAACCTTTTTTAGCTGTTTTAACTACTGCAATCTCTTCTTCATCTGTAACTGCTTTACGTTTTCTTCTAGGCTTAGTTTCTTTCTCTATAACTACTTCTGCAGCATCTGCTTTTTTAGTTCTTCTTTTTGGTTTAGCTTTTTCTTCTTTATCTGTTTTTCCTATTTTAGCTTTTTCTTTTTCT
>JAVWPP010000013.1:6851-28194 GCA_036635835.1 Clostridia bacterium
CTTTTTCTTTTTCTGCTTTTTCTTCTAATTCTTCTTCTGTAGCAATAAGCTCTTTAAGTTTTTCTTTTACTTTTTTGTTTTCAGTATGATCTATAGCTTTATTTACAATGTACTCATTCATTTCCTCTGGGTTCATTAATATCTTACAATATTTCAAATACTCATCTTCTGTATCTAAAGTTCTCTTAACATCATTAACCATTGTTTTTATTTTATCGTCAAAAATCTCTTTAAAGAAACTTATATAATCTTCTGATTTTATAATTCCTGAAACAAATAACTCATCGTAAACAGTTATCATTTTTATAAACACTTTATCTATTGCTTTAGTGTACATATATGCATTTTTACAAATGTTAATTAATAAATTAAACTCATGATTATACTTGTCTATATCTGAAGAAAGTTTATCGTTTAAAACAGCTTCAAAAACAAGCTCTATAAGCTCTCTTTCATCAGTTGGAAGCTTAGCTATATCATAGTTATCATTAATGTAGCCAGTGTAATTATTTACATGAGAAATAAGCTGATCATACATAGCATCTGTATACGTATTATCTAGTATTTTAAGATCTATTTCTTCACCACACTTTATAATAGCATTATATCTTTCTATTTTACCTTCATCTTTAATTTCTTGTTTTATTTTTTCTATAACACTTGAAACATTTAAAAGTCTATATTTAATAGCCTCTTTAGAATGAAATCTAGACTTTGTCATTCTTTCATATTCCATTTCAAAAAGTTCTTTTTGTACTTTTAATCTCTCCATCTTATCCATAGTATTTATATTGTTTATTAATTCATCTGTATAAGTAAGTTTAAGTTCATACATATTCCTTTGAATTATTTCATATTGATATTTTAAATATACTATTTTTCTTAATACTTTTTCTAGATTTTCTTTATTTTCTTCTGACTCTTCCTCTTTAAATTTATCTATATGCTCTTCAATTGCTCTATTCATTTTAGTTAAATTTACTGCAATAACTACACTTTGAATAATTCTATCTAGAAAATTTACCTTTTTAGTATTTGCTACAACTATATCGGCCAAATTAATCCCTCCTAAATTTGTGTAGTAGATTCTACATGTATTGTTTTATTTCATTCATGCTCCATACAAGATGGTTATTTTCTACTATTTAATATTTTCATATATCTAATATATATTATATCTATAATTTAATATTTTTCAAGGGTTTTGTAACATTTTTTTAACAATTGTATTATATTCTTAACAAACCCCGCCTTTTCTACAAATACTACCATATGCACAGAAGTTGCAAGGACTATATTTACAGTTTTTGTTTGGGCCAATTTTAACAGTCCCTTTTTGAATCTCATTGCCTATACCTGCTAATATGTTTTCTATGTTATTGCACTCTCTAACAAATTCATCTTGGTTTAATATATTTTTTTTATCTTTTAATCTTTTACTCGTAACATTTATTCTACTTCTATCTGTAGTAACCTCTTTGTCCATAAGCTGCAAAATTTTAATATCTTCTATAAAAATACCATCTAGCTTAAACATTTTTCTAATTTCACTTTTTATTTTTTCTTCATCATTTTGGTAATCTGCATTTTTAAGTTTTGGTGATGCAAGTGTAAAATATAGGGCGCCAGCTGGTATAATTTCCGCGCCTTTTTCTATCTTATCTTCGCTATGCATTAAAGCATTCATATATGTAATAAGCTGAAGAGACATTCCGTTTCTTACATCTTCTAAAGTTAAATCTCTGTGAGATGATTTATAATCTATAACTCTTGTATATATTTTATCCTCTACTTTGCATATATCTACCCTATCTATTTTTCCTGTAATAAGCATAGTTCTACCATTATTTAAGTTTATTTTAATTGGCGCAAATATAGCCCCATCTTTAAACTCAACTTCGTATCCTAGCTGCTCAAACTGGCTTTGATTAAAGCTTTCTGCTATCATCTTAATAACGTTTTTAGTTCTATTTGTAAGTAGATTTTTAAGCGCAAGATATTTTTTACTTTCGCCAAACATCCTTGAATTAGTTGCTACCATTTCCTCTACTATTTTATCTACTCTTTCTTCGTACTCTTTATTTATTAAAAGCTCATGCCACTTTCTATCTGTTTCTACTAAGTACTCAGAAAATTTCTCTATAACTCCATGCATAAAAGTACCTGTATCTTTGCTTGTTATTTCAAATATCTTTCTTTCTTTTGCTTTAATTATATAATTCATAAAATATGAGAAAGAACATGCTTTATAGTTTTCTAATCTTGAAACTGTAGAGTACATTGTATCTTTATATATACTAGCAAGCGACTCTTCATTTAAGTTATTTACTTTTCTATAATACTTTAAAATATCTTTTAACTTATCTGTTTTATATTCTTTATATACACTAGCCCATTTATCTAAAGAGCTATCTATAGCTCCATTTTTACCAAGCAAATATACTGCTTTTATACAGCTAGTAGTAAATACTTTTCTACTATATACACTTTCTTCTATCTTAATAATTTCTTCTGCAGCAACGCTTCCATTTACTTTTATTTTATCTGGAAATATTTTTTTAATCTTGTTAATAAGGCTAGACTCAATAAGTGCTTCTCCTGTAAGTTCTGAAGACGCAAGTGTAAAAAATATTTTTTCTGTTGCTGTTTCTAGCGCTAAGTTTATATTGTATTCTTCCATATTAGCTTTCGTTAAAGTAGTTTGCCTTATATCTAGGCCCGCTTCTTTTAACTTTTCTAGCTCTCTGTCTGAAAATATTATATCTTCTTTTTTAGGTGCAGGTAATTTGTTTTCGTTAACCCCAACAACAAATATAATTTTTTTAGAAGACACCCTTGTAGACCCTATATTTGCTACCATTACTTCATCTAAAGTAGCTGGCATAGATGACACTGTCATATCTTTAATGCAGTACTCAAAAATATTGCTAAACTCGTCAAAAGTTATATACTCTCCTCCGTATACTTTAACAATGCTATCTAAAATATCTATAACTTTGTTAATAACCTGAGAATATATACTAACTTGCTCATGCATTTTTCTATTTTTTAGCTCTTCTATTTGCTCATAATATTTCTCTATAACTACAGATTTAGTTATGTGGTTATATATTTCCTCAGCAACTTTTTCTGCTACCTTTCTACCGCTAAAAGCAGATTTAAAACTATTAATTTGCTCTACTATTTTTACCCTAATACTATTTAAACGAACTTTATCATAAGAGCTAGTTTCATACTCAGAAGTAGTATAAACATCAAATTCCTTAAGCCATTTTCCATAGTTAATATTGTACTGAAGAGTATAGTTTTCTATGTAGCAAATATCTGCGTATGCAACGTCCGTAAGACCTGTTTTAAGAAACTTAAAAATGCTTTCTGTATTATATGACTTTTTAACGGTTTCTAACATAGCAGTTATATAAATAATAAGGCTATTAGTTAATATTTTTCTCTTGCTATCTATGTAGCATGGAATATCGTAATCATACAAAATCTTCTTTATAGGAAGCTCATATTTTTCAATCTCATTTGTGAAAATACAAAAGTCATTATACCTATATCCCATCCTAATATACTTAGAAATGCACTGAGCTATTTTTGTAACCTCAAAGTATGGATTTTTCATAATTTCAATGCTTATATCTTTAACATCTAAAGTGTATTTTTCTTGCTTTCCATCTTTATATAAATTACTGCAAAGATGCGCAAGTTCTGCGCTTTTGTTTTCTGTATATTTTTCTAAATATTTAGATGAAATATCTATACCTACTCTAGCTGCTTTTTCATGTATAAGGGCAAGCGTTTGGTTACTTACGCTATATATTCCATACTCGCTACTAGCTATAGCTTCGTCTAAAGATTTAGCATCTGTAGTAAGCGTAACATATACATTTTTGCAAACGCTAGCTAAGTTAAATAGGACATTCATTTCTTTATTTGAAAAGTTATTATGCCCATCTATGTATACATTAATTGTTTTGAAAGTTTCTATAGTTTTTATAGCTTCTGCAAACATTTGCATCTCATCTATACTATCTAAAAACACGCCTTTTAGGGTACTTGTATATATACTATAGAAAGCGCCCATCTCTTTTAGTTTATGCTCTAGAAACTTATCCTCAAGCTCTATAGCAGCTATATCTTCTGGAGACTTACCTTCTTTTCTAAATAGATCTACTAAAATATCTACACTTGCCCAAAACCCCTCTTTGTTTTTTACTTTTTCATAGATTTTAAATACATCTTTATTCTGCGCTATAAGCTTCCTAAGCATAATTGTTTTATCTAATTTAGATATATATTTGCTTTCATCTATGTTTTGCGTATCCATATATTTTTCCGCAAGTCTAGAAAAAGAGGTAATATCTAAATCTAAAATTCCTGGCTTATTGCACTCTATAACATATTTTTTTTCAATTTCTAGTCTCATTTGAGAAGGTACAATTAATATAGCTCCTTCTCCTTCTTCTAAATCTTTATTTATCTTATTAAAAACAGCTCTTGTTTTACCACTGCTGTTTACGCCAAGTATTAATTTTAAAGACATATCTTTCTCCTATTCTTCTAATATTTCATCAAAGGTAGTCTGATCATCTTGCTCTGTTTTTAAAGTCTCGTAATCTGGCAAATCTTTAATGTCTGAAAGTCCAAAATTTATTAAGAACTCATTTGTTGTTTTATATATAGCTGGCCTTCCAGGAGCGTTTAATCTACCACACTCTGTAACAAGCGAAAACTCCACTAATCTATTAACTGCAGCATCGCTATTAACCCCACGTATTTTTTCTATTTGTCCTTTAGTTATCTTAGGGTTATATGCAATTATACTAAGCACTTCCATAGCTGTTTTAGTAACCCCTCTAGCTTTAGATTCTTCATAAAGTTTGCAAACATCTTCATAGTATATATTGTTTGAAACCATTTGGTATCCATTTGCAATTTTTATTAGTTTTATTCCTCTATTTTCGTATCTTGTTTTTAATGTTTCTACTGCTTTTTCTATTTCTTCGTTTGGTAGTTCTAAAACTACAGAAAGCTCGTCTATTTGTATGTCTCTACCTGTTGCAAAAAGCATTGCTTCTATTTTATTTACTAATTCTTCGTTCATTTTTTTCTCCTTGTTTTTTTCCTTTTTTATATGTACATGATACCACATGAGCGCTACTTTGGCAATGTTTATATATTTCTTTTTTGAAACATATATTGATGTTTTTTCTCTTTTTTTAGTTTTGCTTTATATATCTAGTTTAGATTTATGGTAAGGGATGTGAGTCTATGTTTTTATATGCTATATATATGCAAAAAAATATGCTAACATATCTTAGATACTTCCTTTACAAGGAGGTACTTTGGGTATATTAGCTTATATGTTTTAACTATATTTCTATGCAACAGTTTTTTGCCATAACTTATATCCTTGATTATATGCAATTTGATAAAGTGGCATTATAGCAAGCTTAAGTGCTTCTATAAATTCCTCTTTGCTTACAAAATCATTCATACAAAGTCTTTGCATATTATTATTTATATTCAAATAATCTTCTAATTCTTTGCTATTTTTTTTACTTTTAATATATGTAAATGCAATATACTGAATATCGCAAAAAGCATTTAAAGTATCTTCGATATTAGGTAATTTATTATTTTTACTACTATTTATATTTTTAAATGTAGGTACTAAATCCCACATTTCATCATGCATAACAAATGACCAAGGTATATAATGATCTATACTTAGTGTACCAAAAACATCAAAACCATTTTTGTCTAATTCTTTACCCGTATATATATCTTTTAGATTATTCTCCTTAAGTATAGCTTTCCAAAATTTAATCGCTTTACTTAAATTACGCTCATGAGGCGGATCTAACTTAGCAGGTATATTAGGAACATTAGCATTTCTTTTTTGTAAGTATATTATTAGATTATAGTTTATCCATGAATTTATAACACTTTGATTATTATAAATATACTTATAGTAATTATCGTTAATTGTTATTTTTTCATTTTTAGTATCTATCTTATATATTGCAATATCTGAAAGATTACTTTGCTCTTCTATGTATTTATTTTTTTCAGATTCTTTTACTTTGCCATCAAAAAAAGTAGATAGCAATCTATAAGGTACATAATTATATAATCCCTTTATCATTTTAGTTAAATTTTTATCTGAGATCTGATTTAATTTTTTTTGCAAGTCATCTATAGTATTCTCTTCATCTAAAAATGTATATGTTTCATATAAATAATCTACTATCTTACCTAGCTGATCACTAACTCCAAAATTTAATTTATGCCTTGTTATAGAGTACCAAGCATTTGCAATCATTCTTACTACTAAATTATAAAAACTTATTTCTTTTTCACCTTTTATGATATATTCATATATACTTTTAAACCAATATATTTTATATGAATTAGTAAGTGATGTTGAAAGTATTTTTCCGAAAATTCTTACATCTACTTCGCCGTCTACAGGTAAATTAAATATATCTTGCATATTTTCACCTCTTTAAAAAAGATTATATATGCAAGATATGTATTTGTCAATAATATTTTGGAAAAAACTATTGGTTGTTAATTAATATTTTTTTCATTATTCTAGTAAAGATTCGTTTATTTCAATCTTATTCTTTCTGTGTGTTTACTAGGAACATCTATTATAAATTCATCTGATAGCAATTCTTTAATCCAGTTATACATTTTAACTTGTAATTCCTTAACACTTTTTCTATAAGCTTTTGGTTCTATAAAAATACAGCTATGAATTCTCTGTGATAAGTCTCCAAAATATATTTCTTTATTTTTTGAACTTAATATTTCATTTGTTAACCATTTTATCAATTTTGTATTTAAATAATAATTTCTAATATATTCAATATTTTTATTATCATTTATATCATAATACTCTTGTTCAACTAATTCTAGTGGTGATGTATTAACAGGAAAATCTTCTTGAAACAATGTATCTATATTAACAATACATTTTTCTAGAATTTCTTTGTTCCAAGAACTATCATTAGAAAAATTCGCTTCTATTTTTTCTTTTTTTAGCTGTTTTTTCATAAGTTCATAAAGCTCATCTGTCATTTTTACTGAATTATAAAATAGTTCATCTATTTTTTGTATTTCATTATCTTCTAACTTAAATAATTTACTTATTTCTTTATTAGGAAATTTACTCAAACCTATACCTTTGTTAGTCAAATTTGCACTACCTATTATACATATATCTTTATCAAATGCATATACTTTCGCATGCATATCTAAATCAAAAAACATTTCCCATTTATTTTTTTTACAATACTCATAAATACTAAAATCAGTTGCTCCATTTAATATATCATCTAATCTAAATCTAATCATTATTTTTTTATGAATACATTTAGCTTGTAATGAATTCTCAACATATTCTAATGCGCTTTCTTTACAATATGCAGTTATAATCTCAACACTTTTATTAGTATTCACTAGACATTCTTGTAACTCCTTATTTATACATTGTTCTAGCATTATACTTTACCATTAAATTGATTACTTATATATCTAGTTAATTTTTTATTAAACTCTTCTACAAATATTTGATAAAGCTTTTCATTATCTGATGTAGCTTCGTTTATTGTTCTAGCTATAGCACAAATAAACAAATCAAATGTCGTTTTTTCAGTGCTTGAATCATCTAATTTAGAATAAAACTTTTTATAAAAAATATTTTCTGTGTTTATATTACAGATACACCCCATTGCTTTAAGCTCTACTTCAAAAAAACTTTCTGTTAACATCCTTTCAGGGCAAAAAATATTTATATCATTTTTTAGTCTTTCTATTATACTAGAGTCATCATCAATATTCTTATATACCCATTCATTTTTTGCTTCCTCAAGTATTACTTTTTGAGCTTTTGCTAGACCTAGTTTAGATATTTTTTCATTCTTCATATTTTTTGTTATTGTTTGTATATTGTTATTTTTTTCAGCTTCAGTAGCTATATACTCTGCACTACTTGCATCAACCTTTTTGGAATTTTCCCTAATTTTCTTATTTCTCTTAACCATCATTTCTATCATTCTTGTTACTGGTTTCTTTATTTGCAACCACATTGGTAAAACCTTGTCATCATCATCATCATCTTCTGTATCTACTTCTGAAAGTGTAACACCTTGTTTATTATTTGTTACTGAAAACATTTCATCTAATTCTGGTTCAAATCTTAATTCCATTGCCCACCAACGATGTGTAGGAGTATTTTCTTTACTATAAAAATCAAAAACCCCACTATCTAACTCTCTTTCAGCTCTAATTATAGATATGCCTTCTAGTTGTTTGGCTATTTTACCCATTTCCGTTGTTCCAGGGTCTCGTGGAATTATTTGCTGACTATAAAATTTTTCTTTTATAATACTACATTTCATTATTACTTCTGATTCTTTTATAATATTATTTTTATCAACATACTTAACCTTTAAAGGAATTTCACCATTTTCATTAGACTCGTTTTCTGATATATATGGTTCAAAAAAAGGTTCGTTAAATATTGACTTATCTGCATTTGGTTTGCATAAACCTGGATGTTCTTCTGCACCTAAGTATATATTGTTTTTCATTAAGAATAATGGATCGTTTGCTATTATTTTTCTAGATTGGTCATCGTATTTTAAATTTATTAGATATATACTTTGTTCATCAGATTGGATAAAATATCTAAATTTTCTACCTAATGCTTTTTCTAAGTTTGAAAAAAGTGTGGTTATTTTACCTGGAGTATGTCTATCACAATTTGTCCATATAACTAAAGTTCCACTTTCATTAAAGCTAATCTCCTTTTTCTCGAAATTCGGATATATATTAGAAGGTAGATATTTTTTATATTTTTCAGGTATTTCTTTAGATACTGGAGCATCTAAATATTGCTGGTTATTTTCGCTTAAACGCTTTAAATCCAACAACATCATTTTAGTATTTTCTATTCCGTTTTGCCACGAATATACTTCTACACTGCTAGTAATTGCCATAGATGAATTTGTTAAACCTACTCCGTATCTACCTATTCCTTTTCGTTTTTCTCTCTTTTGACTTGCTCCAAGTGTTAACGCTCCTTTTAGAATAGATTCATTCATACCAGTTCCATTATCTAAAAAAGCAATTTCATGTAGCTTTTCTTTTCCGTTTTTAACCTTTGTATCTGCAAAAATAAAGATTTCCTTAGCATTAGCTTCAATAGAATTATCAATTATTTCAGAAACCGCATTTTCAATATTTTTATATCCGGCTGCTCTTATTGTATCTGTTAAATATCCTGTTGACATTATCTCTATCATATTATTTTCCATTATATTATTTTCCCCCATTCCAAAACTTATTAAAATAACTAAAAGACTCTACTTCTTCTGCGTTCTGCAAATTATCTTTCAAATCAATTAATAAACATTCTTCGCTTCCGCCCATTTTAGGGCCTCTTAATCCTCTACCAATCATTTGACTATATAGAATTATAGACTTAGTTGGTCTAGTTATAAAAACACATTCAATATTTGTTGCATCAAAACCGGTTGTTAAAACGTTACAATTAATTAGTATATTAACTTCACCATTTTTAAAATTTTCTATTTCATTTATTCTTTTTTCTGTTTCTGTTTCTCCTAAAATCAAAGTATTGTTTACACCTTTTATTGTTAATATATTAGCTATGAGTTTTGCATGTTCTACTGAGCAAGCAAAAACAAGAGTCGGTATTTTTTTTTCATTTAGCATAAGTAGCTTTTCTATTATTGCTTTATTTCTGGATTTTTCTTTAGCAAATTTTTCTAAATTGCTTTTAGATATTTCTTTATCTGATTTACGTATTTTTTCAACTAATGTATTCCAATCGTTTATATCTATTGGTAAGTATTCCAATTCTTCTTTTTTTAGTAAAGATAATATTTTTCTATTTTGCAAATATGAAATTATTCCTATTGTTTTTGCATTAGAATATTCAAAATCACTCATATTTATCTTATTTAAAGTTTTAATATCAATTTCAAATTTATTATTATTAAAAAAATTCACCAATTTATCAATTTCTTTTCTATCACCTGTTCTTCCAGGGGTAGCAGATAAGCCGATTAATATTTTATTTTTGTTTTCATTTTTTTTCAGCATAAGCTCTTCTACAGTTTTTTTCGTTTCATATGCTACTATTTTATGTGCTTCATCGTATACTATAAGTATACTTTCATTAACTAATTTATCAAATAAAAGATCTTTCTTATTTTTCATTGAATTCAATTTTTGTATACCAGCAAAAACTATTCCATCTTCTATATCATTGCATTCAAAATTATATTTTCCATATAATTTATATGACTTAATATCTTGATTTCCTATATGTGACCATACATTTTTAAATGTACTATATGCTTGTTCTAGTAATTCGCTTGTATCTGCAATCCATATTACCAATCCTTTATTTTTTAAAATATTTATAATAGCATCTGTAATTATATGCATACATGTTTTTGTTTTACCAGTTCCGGTAGGCATATTAATAAGCATTTTTTCTATTTCATGATTTTTATTTAATCTATTCATAACTTTTTGCTTAATTAAAAATTGATAATCTTGTAATTCGTAAAATTTTGATAATCCATTATTGCTTTTTAATATGTTTATGCTTTTATCCTCTTTAGATATATCAAAGACGCTTTCGTTTATTTCTAGTAATTCTAATAATACTTTAGTATAAATGTCGTTTTTCCAATTCTTACTTGAATATATCTCCTTAATTTCTTTGTAATCAACTTTCTTGTTTAACTTTTTTGAAATTTCCTCATATTCATCTTTATTTAAATGTTCTAGTATTTCAAATCTGTTTTTTTCATCATCTATAAGTTTGTCTCCATAAATGTTGTATACTATTTTAGCTAAGTCAGATTTTTTCAAAGAATCTATCTTCTCTTTTGATTCCCACTCTTGCATTATCTCTAAATTTTCATCACCTATTAACTCGTTTAATTTCGAACTTGTAAAACGTTCTAATATACTTACCAGTTTAACATTTTTCATATTATTTCACCCCTACAAGCTCTCTATTGCCGAAATAAGCTTGTCTATTTCCTCTTTAGTAGTAAAGTACCCTAAGCTTATTCTAACAGTTCCTGCCCTATCCTTACTGTCAATAAAATTATGTACAAACGGTGCGCAGTGATAACCAGTTCTAACGGCAATATCAAACTCATTATCTAAAACTGTTCCAACCTCATCTGGCGTATAACCATCTATATTAATCGAAACAATACCTTCACATTTTTCTCTGTTTTTAGGAAGGTATAAAGTTACATTAATTAATTGTTCTAATTTTTCTATTAAATATTTTGTAAGCTCTTTTTTCTTTTTTAAAACATCTACTTTTTTTAACCATTTAATTGAATTAAGTAATATAAATATAGCAGTTGAATTAGGACTACCTGCCTCATATTTTGTTGGCATATCATCTGGCATATGTTGATTTAATGTATCTGAGCCTGTCCCGCCTGAAATTGTAGAAGCTAATTTAAAATCTGTATTTTTTATAAAACCTGCTATTCCAAAAGGGCCGTGTAAAGATTTATGACCTGCAAAAACTAAAGCATCTATATTTAAGTTCTTAAAATTTATAGGAACAATTCCAAATGACTGAGAAGCATCTAAAATATTTATACTTTTATATTTAGAGCTCAGTTTTAAGATTTGTTCTATCGGAATAATATATCCCGTAACATTACTAACTGTACTCATAAATATATATTTAGGCTTTTTCTTTTCGAATAATTCTTTAAGATTATCCGTTTCTAACTCCCAAGTTTCTTTATTAAACGGAATGGTTATTATATTTAAATTATATTTTTCCTGCATACATTTAAGTGGTCTAATAATAGAATTATGCTCGAAAGGCGTAATGTATATATTATCTTTTTTTTCATACTCAAGTCCAAATATTATTTGGTTTAAAGCATATGTAGCAGATGGTGTAAAAATAACTTTATTCTCATTTTCAATATCCACAAGATCTGCAATTTGAGACCTTGTTTCCTTTATAATTTCAGATATTTCTTTTGCTTTTTTATATGAACCTCTACCTGAATTAAAGGTATAATTTCTTATAGCTTCATCTGCCGCTTTATACACTTCTTTTGGTTTAGGAAAAGTAGTAGCTGCATTATCTAAATAAATCATATAATTACCTCTTTCTATAAGTATCTTTCTAATAACTCTAATAAAATATTAACTTTTTCTGTTGTAGGAATTGACGAAAATTCATCTAAAGAATCTTCAATATTATTTTTTAAATTAATTCCAATACCCGAAGCACTTACATTTAAGTCTAATACTTTTTCTATAACTTTACCTTCTGATGTTATTTTAATTTTTTTAAAAGTTTCTAACTCTTTATTAGTTATTTTTATATTTACACTCTCAATCACTTCATCTAAACATTCGAAATATTTATCATATGTATTATCTAAATAATCTTCTATATTTGCATTAACTAATATATATGAAATTTTATTTATTATAGCTTCATTGTTATTAGTTTTTGCTTCACTAATATAATCTAATATATTGGTTGTATTACTAGGTAAAATTGATTTCAAAACATTCTCGTCAATTTTTTCTTTCCAGTTTTTTAAACAGCTTAATAGTTCACCTTTATATTTTTTATCTATTTTATTAATTGTTTCTTCTACTACTTTTTTTACTACAAGTCTTGTATATGAGTCTAAATAAATCTTCATAGCTTCTATTTGTTTAAATGCATCTTCATAAGATTTTGTATTAAAAATTCTAAGAATAGTTTCAAATAAAAATTCATTTTGATTTAAATCATAAAGGGTTATTTTATTTCTAAAATCCACTATCTTTTTATCTACAGGCAAATTTGTATTTCTATCTAATTTAGCTTCTCTTGCTATTCTAGATAAACCTAAAATATATTCCTTTAATGCACTAAGAGCTAGTGCTTTATTTTTTCTTTGTTCTAATACAGGTTCTTTATTAAAGAGCTCTAAAATATTTTTAATATACTCTATTTTTTTACTTGTACCTTTTTCTATTTTTAAATAGTATGCCTTAGGGTTGCTTATTATTTTAGATATGTTAACACCGTCTATATCTATTTCTTTTTTTTCAAAATATAAAATACTTTCGTTTATATATTCCTTAATAACCATAGCAAAATATATTGGTATAACGCCATCTCGTATAGCATATGGCGGTTTTTTTAATATTTCATATATTTTTTCAAATGATATTTTCTTACCTTCATCTGATATAAGATTATCTGTAATGCGTTTAAGAATATTATCTTCTTTATCTATTACATTAAAAGTAGAATTATATAAAGTAGCTTCTACACTTGTACCACTATACTCAATATTTTCTTCAAAGTACGCATTTATAATACTATTTCTAGCTTTTGATATTGGTGAAGTTAAAATGTTTTTATTTATCATTTCATTGTTTATAATTGGTGAATCTTTATATAAATTTAAACATACCATTGAAACTAACTTAGATAAATTTTTGTCTTTTTCACCAGCGTTATTTAAGACTTGATATTTAGCTATTTTATCAATTTCATTTTTAATATATTCATTTATATATTCCATGATTTCTAGTTTAGAATATTCTAATTCTTTTAAAAATATTTCATCATATTCTTCCGAGTTATTTTCCATATATTTTATAGCTTCATATTCTTTTAATGTATCTATAATATCTTCTTTTATTTTTATAGAAGCATATATAATATTTTCATATTGGAATTTTTTCATTTGTTTTTCTACATCAATATTTAAATTATAATTTAGTATATATACTACTTTTCCATCTGACTTATCATCAATTAATTTTTGCGTTAAATCTTTATCATCTAAAATATCTTCATCTATTAAAAATTCATTTTTAAAATATCTAGTCATTTTCTTAATTCCATTATACATTCTAGGAATTGTATAACCTAAATCATATATGTTTTCTAATGATTTTTTAATATCTATATTATAAAATTTAGCATTAATTAAATTGGTAATATCATCAAACATTTCTTTTGTGCAAACTGATGAAAAATCTAATAGATTATTTCTTTTATTTCTTTTCAGAATATTATTTTTTTTGGTTAAATCATCTACAATTATTTTAAATCTTTTTTTATCTACATCTGCTGCTAATCTTATTATTTTATCTGATAAATTTTGGCTCTCTGAATCTGAAACCATTTTCATAATAGCAAGCACTTTTATAATTTTTATTTCATCTATTGAATCTGCTTGTTCTATAGCATGTTTAGCTTTTAAATATATATTTAATATTTCTGATGATTCTTTTATAAAAGAAGTTTCAAAATAATCATATAATTTATCTACAGATAGTAATTTATCTACTTTAGCATTTACATATGTTTTTAAGCTGTCATTTGAACTATCACATATAAAAGTAAATAATGTTCTTTCGTTTTGTGCTATTTTTTCAGATAATTTTATTAGAGCTTCTGCTGCAAATGGATTAAGCGGAAAACAACCTTCTTCAATTACTTTTTTATAATCTTTTACTTTTCCTAGGTCGGTATCTGTCTCTATTTCTTTATAAAATTCTTCATGTTTTTTATATATTTTTTTAAAAACTTCTGCAAATTTTTCTTTCTTTTTAATTGTTTTAGAAATCATATCATAACTTTGATCAATCGATCTATTAAAATGTATTTCTTTAAATCTACCTTCTACGGTTTTAAAAGCATTTACTTTGTTTTGTGCCATATGTTTTGCATACTCACTAATACTTTTATGTGTTATACAAGATATATGAATTTGTTCTTCTTTTCCACTTCTTGAAGCAAGCTCAGCTATGTCTTGCAGTATTTTCAAATCACTCATCATATTCGTTTCATCAGCATTATTTAAAAACTTACTAAACTCATCAAATACAATAAACATACCTTTATATCCATTTTCACAAATTTGTTTATTTACATTTTCATAATAAGTAATAACATCGTTTTTAAGCAATGGATTAAATTTTTCACCATAATTAACGCATGAATATAGTTCCTTGAAATTTTCTAAACTTACTTTATTACAAGCTTTTAAACCTTTTAATAATTCACTAGGTGTAATCTCATATTTCTTTAAACATTCTTTATATTTTTCAAAGGCTTCTGCATAATTGTTTTGCCAATTATTTATAACCTCTATAGCAGCATCGAAATCTGTTTTAGTAGAAATATATTCTATGTTTTCTCTTTCTAATGCTTCTTTCATACCTAATAAAAAAGCTTGTTTTATATCTCCATAATTACTATTTATAATAACCGGCAAAAACTTTTTTTCTTCTTTTCTTATTTCTTTAATATTACAAGCACATTCTGGATTTAGCTCTTCAATTTTATTTATTAACTTATTAATTTGCTTTGTATCTGTATAATTATTTATAAGTGTTAATAATACTAAAAATAAATGAGACTTTCCTTTTCCATATGGACCTATTAATAGCGTCGATCTATTTTTTTTATTTATTATACTTTCTAAATAACCATCAAGAATTTTAATACTATCTCTTGTTGCAATATAGTTTTCGATTTTATTTATATTACCAATATCAAACCCGATATTAACAGAATACTGAAAATTTTCATTTATCGTTATAATCTCATCATATCTCATTATTTTCCCTCTTCCTATTTATATGTTTTTTCAAATATTTCTTTTAAGCTTTTTTTCTTATTTATATAAACCATATCTAGTCCTGCTGTTCTATTTATTTCTATAAGGTTTTCTTTTTTCATTTCTTCTAAATACATATTCACTAGATTTTTATCTAAATTTAATATACTACCCGGCGAATTTTTTCCGTATAATATTTCATCTATACCTATTTCATTTTTTTCATTTAGCATTGTTATAAGTGCATAATATACAACATATACATTTAATTTTGTGAAGTTTGGAATTATTTTTTCTATAGTATTTCTATCTATTTTTTTTACTATTTCTAAATCTGCTAATGGACAATTTAAATCTGTTTCTGGATTTTCAACTCTTGTTTTTGTATATGTTTTTATAAATGAAGCAATATCATCTTTTAAGCTATTTTCGGAAAATTTTATATTGTTATATTCTAAATATTCTTCTAATTTATTTTGTAAATCCTCTTTAGTAAATTTTTTAGCTTTGTAATTTGTAAATATATAATTATATACAAACGCGTTTACATCATCCTGTATAAAATTTATATGTAAAAACCATAATGTTTCCATCTCTTGTATATATGGATCATATTTTAAAATTAATTCCGCCATTTCAGTAAGTTCATATCCGGAATTTTTAACTTTTTTCTCTTTTATTAATTTCATTGTTTTCATATAATATTTTAATGCTTTTACCATATTAGAACCTATTCCTAAATCTATTACTGCATCTTTTGCAGAGAAAATTTTAGGGTTTCTAATAACTTCATCTAGCCCTTTTTTTAGCCAGCCTTCTCTAAGTACAAAACTTTCATTAGCTTTTAATCTAACCTTTATACACATTTTATTTCACCTCTTTAACTCGTAATATTTTTTTCATGTAGCATCCGGAATCGAAATGATTTACGCATTCTAAGCAGCCTACACATTTTTCGTCGTTTATTTTGTATATCAATTTATCCTCTATTTTTGAAATTTTAATTGCATTAAATTTACAAACTGCTTCGCATGCTAAACAGCCAATACAAGTTTGAAATTTAATAATCTGATTTTTTATAAGCATCTCTATATTTTTTTTATTTTTTCCGAAATCTGATGAAAGAATTGTTACTTTAAAGACTCTTTGTCCTAGAATTCCTGAAAGTTTTAGCAATGGTTTTTCAGTTTTTCTATTTAAAACAAAAACTTCATTTAGTCTTTGCTTACCAATATTAAAATCTAATTTTCCAAATGGTTTAAAGAGTTCATATATGCTTTCGTCTAAGTCCCTAGTAAGGTCAAAATTCATTGTATTTTCTTCTAATGCGCATGGCTTAAATTCTACAATTGCATGTTTGCTATACTTAACGCCATTTCCACCTTGCCTTGCTTTCCATTTACCTGTATTTACATAGATTTTTGCATCTTTTTTACCAACACTTTTTGCAAAATCTAATAATATATTATGAAATACATCATATTCTTTTTTCATATATATACTTGCTAGATATTCAGACCAAGTGCTATTGTTTGGGCAGCACCAACAGCCAACCCTTGTAAAACCTAATCTATATGCTTTATTAAATTCGATTTTATTAGAAATTAAATAAAGCCATATATCAAAATCTATCCAATCTATAATTGGAGATACAACTCTTTGTTTAACTATCTTAGGACTTATACTATCTCTTTCATATTTACTTCTACTCGTAGATTCAGATCTTCTTATACCGTAAAAAGTTAATACATTTCCTTCATTTTTGAATGTAGAATCTATTTTTCTTGTTATTGCTCCTGTTTTAAATATAGTACAGCACCATCTCATCATTCGGCTTGGTGGACCTACTAATTTACATATTTCATTAAAATCTTGTTCCTTATTTTTTGCTACTAATATTGGTGTTTCCGGGTTTATTTTTTTAAACTTAGCTATATATTCTAATGTTTCAGGATACTCTAAAGTTGTATTTCCATAAATATGTATTATATCTTTTTTCCCTAAAGCTTTCATTACAACATCACTTGTAACGGTCGAGTCTTTACCTCCGCTAAAAGATACAAACATTTCACTTTGCGCGTAATTTTCCGCTATTTTTCTTATATATGCATATGCCTCATTTGTTATATCATTAAGCCATATTTTATTTGCTTCAATATACTTTTTTATATATTGATTATCAAAAAAATTATCTTCATATTCTTTATTTTCTTCTTTATATTTTTCTATATTTTTTATAACTTCTTCATTATTCATTTGAACTAAATTCGAAAGTTTCACACTTATTTTTTTACCATTTACTATATATCTATTACCACTTGCATTCCATACAGATTTACCTGCATACTTCATCGGTGTTCCCAATAAGATTTCTAGTAACAATCTTTCTTCTGGAAATACTGGTCTTAAATCCGTGCCTATATATTTTGTTTTTTCATCGCAAATTTTACATACGTTGAAAAACATGGGAGTATTACAGTTAGAACACCAGTATAGCTTTGTTTCTTCCACTTCTGCTCTTTCGCCGCAGACGGGACAAGTACTAGTTTCACACTGTAAACCATTGCATTTATTGCATTTATACTTAATCATAACTACCTCTCATATTTTTTTGATATATTCACACACTAAATATGAATAAAATTCATATTTAGTATAACTCAGACGTCTGAAAATGTCAAATAAAAATGATAAAATGTATAAATAAGCATATTATCAAAGGAGAATGTTATGAAAAATATAAAAACACTAAGAAAACTTAAAAATATTTCACAATTACAACTGTCTATTGCTATCGGAGTTTCGCAAGAATTAATATCAAAGTATGAACGTGGTAATGCATATCCTTCAATTAATGTTTTAATAAAAATAGCAGACTACTTTAATTGTTCTGTAGACTATATACTAGAAAAAACAACTTACACATATTCTATTAATAGTTTGCTTTATTTAAGCAACATCAACGATGCCGATAAAGAAATACTTATTAAATATAATTCGCTTACAAAAGAACAAAAATTAAAACTAGAAGGTGCATATCTTGCAATAACAAAATAACAATATAATAATTGAAGTCATCCGCTTCAATTATTATATTTTATTTTTTTGCTCGAATTATGTCGACGAGTTTATCCTATATTTTATATTTACCTATTGACTATTTCAGCATAATATATTAGAATACTTAGGAACTCATGTTTGAATAAAAAATATATAGACTGTAACTTACAATAGACACTAAAAGGTCATACATATATATGGTTTCATCATTGAAAAAAAAGACAGTTTGTGGTATAATACAAATGGTATGGAGGTACAAATAAGATGTTATGTTCAATATGTAAGAAAAATGCCGCAGTTATTTTTGTAAATAAAATAGATAAGAAGGCTCCTGCAGAAGAAAAAGGAGAACCTTTAGCTTTATGTACAGAATGTGCGCAAAAACAAGGTATAGATCCTGCGGCTGCAATGATGTCGCAATTAAATAAATTCTCACCTGATGAGATGCAAAATATGTCTAAGCAATTTGAAGAAATGCTTGGTTCTATGGGAATGAATGTAGATAGCATGATGGATCCTTCAGATCTATTTAACTCAGATAACAATTTTGCAGATTTTGATGATGAAGATGATGATGAAGATGAAGAAGATATTTCTCCAGAATCTATGATGGGGAAAATCACTAAAACTAAAACTAAAAAAGATAAAAAGAAAAAGAAGTTAAAACATTTAGAACAGTTTGGTCTTAATTTAACAGAGCAAGCTAGAAAAAATGAACTAGATAAAGTTATTGGAAGAGAAAATGAACTTTCTAGAGTTATACAAATACTAAACAGAAGAAAGAAAAATAACCCTGCTTTAATTGGAGAACCTGGAGTTGGTAAAACAGCAATAACTGCTGCTCTTGCTCAAGCTATTGTGGCTAAAAAAGTTCCACAAAAACTATTAGATAAAGAAGTTTACCAAATAGATATGGCTTCTATATTTGCAGGTACACAGTTTAGAGGACAGTTTGAAGCTAGAATGAAAGGTTTAATAGATGAATGCAGATCTGCAGGAAATATTATATTAGTTCTAGATGAATTACATACTCTAGTTGGAGGTTCTGATCATGATAACACATTAAATGCTGCTAATATTTTAAAACCAGCACTTGCTAATGGAGATATACAAATGATTGGTACTACTACTCTTAAAGAATATAGAAAGCATATAGAAAAAGATAGCGCTTTAGAAAGAAGATTTCAGCAAGTTATTATAGATGCGCCTTCTAAAGAAGATTCAGTTAAGATAATATGCGGAATTAAAAAATATTATGAAGATTACCATAGCGTGCAAATATCTAATAGCATAGTTGAAGAAGCAGTTGTGCTTGCAGATAAATACGTTCATGATAGATTCCTTCCAGATAAAGCTATAGATCTTTTAGATGAAGCTTGTTCTAAGGTTAATCTTGCTAATGTTACATTAAGCGAAATTCAAAAATTAGAGAATAAACTAAATCAAATAACTAATGAAAGAGAAATCGCTGTTGAAGATGCAAGTGTTGAAGCTTATGAAAAAGCAGCAGTGCTTAAGTCTGAAGAATGTGCAATGGAAGAAAAATTAAACAAGTTAAAAAAGAAACTTAAAAAACCTTCTTTAGATTCTGATGATTTAGCTGGAGTTATAGAGCTTTGGACTAAGATACCTATTAGCAGAATTAAAGCTAAAGAAAGTGAAAAGATTTTAAATATTGAATCTTCTCTATCTAGTAAAATAGTTGGTCAAGAACAAGCATTGAAATCCGTTTCACAGTGTATAATTAGAAAAAGAGCAAATTTGAAAAACGTATGTAGACCACCTTCATTTATATTTGTAGGACCTACAGGTGTTGGTAAAACAGAACTTGTTAAACGTTTATCTTATGAGCTTTTCGATAGAAAAGATGCTATTATTAAACTAGATATGTCAGAATACATGGAGTCTCATAGTGTTTCAAAATTAATTGGTTCTCCTCCTGGATATGTTGGATACGATGAAGCAGGCCAATTAACTGAAAAAATTCGTAGAAATCCATATTCTATAGTGCTTTTTGATGAAATAGAAAAAGCTCATCCTAGCATTACTAATATGCTTCTTCAAATACTTGATGAAGGTGTATTAACAGATGCACAAGGAAAAAGCGTTTCATTTAAACACTGTATCATAATATTAACATCTAACCTTGGAACTAATTTTAAAAATGAAGGTTATGGTTTTGGAAATGCGGAAAATGATCATGCACTACTAGAAACAAAAGTTGTATCTAGTTTAAAAGAATTTTTTGCACCAGAATTTTTAAATAGATTAGATGAAATAATTGTATTTAATAAACTATCTCATGATAGTATGTTACAAATAGTTAATCTAATGTTAGATGAATTTTCAGCTGAAGTAAAATCTAAAAATATTACTGTATACTTTACAAATGCAGTTAAAGAATTTATAATTGAAAAAGGTTTTGATCCTAAATTTGGAGCTAGACCTCTAAGACGTGCTATTGAAAGAAATATAGAAGATGTTTTAGCTGTTAAATTTATAAAAGGTGAATTAAAATCTAATCATTGTTATACTGTAGATTATTTAGATAATACTGTAGTAGTTAATTAAACAAAAAAGCTGCCTAATATAGGTAGCTTTTTTGCGTG
>JAVWPP010000014.1:0-24991 GCA_036635835.1 Clostridia bacterium
TTCTTTTTCTTTTTCTTTTTCTTTTTCTTTTTCTTTTTCTTTTTCTTTTTCTTTTAAAACATATATCTATCTTTTTCTAATTAATCTAGTTTACCGTATATATCTAGTTAATATATTTTCTATTCTCATATATATATACATTTCTACATTAGAAACTCTACCTTTATACGTTTTTCTAAATCTTTCTTAGCCTATTTTCCTAAACTCTTTTACGCCCCAAGATTTAAGTATAACAAAGAGCATAGCGTCGAAAACAAAAGCTGCAAACATGCCAATGTATATAACTTCTAGAGGTTTTTCAGTGTAAGACAAAATAGCCATAACAGCTGCAAACAAAATACCTAAAGAGCCTAGTATAGAGATCATAGAGGCAGTACTTTGCTTCACAACATGCATTTCAGACTTAAAATTAAGCACTGGATATTTAAGATTAACAAGCAGTCCAAATATAGATACAAACACTGCTACAAGAGATGGTGCAAGTATTATAATTCCTATATTTAAAAGGCTAAACTTAAATCTAAATGCAAGCAAAGCTGTAGATATTATAATTGGAAGTAGTGTAACTGTTAAGTTAACTAATATCTTGCTCATAAATATATCCATTTCTTTTGCTGGCGTAGATTTATATATCCAAAGGCTTTTGCCTTCTAGAGATATGCTAGAGCCTGTTGTAGAGCTCATTGCAACGCATCCACACATCATGGCAACTAGGACTGGCATAAGCATTTGCTCAAAGTTAGGTATGTTTAAAAATACATTTAAATCTTTGTCGCTTACAAATAGCATGCTTATTACTGCAACTACCATAAGTAGTACGCCTATGCAGGTGTTCATTAGGTAGATTGTTGTTGTAAATAGCTTTCTAAGCTCTTTCTTATACATTGCAAATAAAGGAGATCTTTTTATAAACTTCTTTTCTATGTATTTAGATGACTTAGATGATTCGTTTAGTTTTTGATTTATTTTAGTAAATACTTTAGATAGTATAATTACAAACAGTGTAAATATTAATATATTTCCAAGTGTAAAGACTGCAAAAGATATTATGTTTCCATTTGCAAGTGTGTCTTTTACTAGGTATGCTGGGTAGTATACTGCTTTTACAATGCTGTCTACCTGGGCTTCTGTTGGCATTTTGGTTGCTTTCATGGCAATTCCCATGGGTGCTACTATCATAAGAAGGGTTGTAAGCAGTAAAAATACTGTTGTGAATATTTTTGTGTGCTTTATTTTAGTAGATACGTAGCTTATGCAAATGGCTATTAGGGTGCCTAGTATTATTGGTATTACTGGCACTAAAACAGATATTACTGCTGCATATATAAGGTACGTTATGTTTCTTCCTTCTGCTAAAAATACGTTGAATGCTGAAGGGAGTATAAACATTATAGCTGTTCCTATGTTTATTAGGACTAAATATAGTAGCTTAGATGTAAATATTGTTTTTGCTTTTAATGGCATTGACATAAGTGCGTCGTAATCTTTTGCTTTGAAAAGCGTAGACTCAGCTTTTGCTACTATGGTATATAGTATGCTAAGGGAGCTAACAAACATAAAGGCTGGCACTAAATAGTTTTGCATGGATACTGTTTTTAGCATTGGGTAATACATATATGCATATGCATATATAATATATAGTACAAAGCCTCCCATTCCTAGTGCTAGGGCGCATGCTGTTATAAGTCCAATTATTCCTGCTCTATTTCTTTTAAGTTTGTTTAAACTTAAATTATTAATTGCTGTATATTTTATTAATGTAAATAATTTATTTTTCATAACTACACAAGCTCCATAAACACATCTTCTAGAGATTTTGTTTTAACTACTTCTTCTATGTTTCCTTGTACAACTATTTTTCCGTTTTTTATTATACTTACGCTATCGCATAGCTTTTGTGCTACTTCTAAAACGTGAGTTGAGAAAAATATAGACATGCCTTCTTTGCATAAACTGCGCATTATTTCTTTTAGTTTAAATGCAGCTTTTGGGTCTAGTCCTACAAATGGTTCATCTAAAATAAGGAGTTTTGGCTCATGTATAAGAGCTGAAATTATAGCTAGCTTTTGCTTCATTCCATGAGAATATGAAGATACTATATCTCCTAGGCTTTCTTTTATTTCAAAAAGCTCAGCGTATTTATTTATTAGCTCTTCTCTTTTTTCTGGCTCTACTTCAAATAGATCTGCTATAAAGTTCAAATACTGAATTCCAGATAAGTTATCGTATATGTCTGGGTTATCTGGTATATATGCAATTTCTTTTTTGCATTCAAAAGGATTTTCTTTTATAGATTTTCCATCTATTATAATTTCTCCTTCTTCAAAATCTAATATTCCAACTACTGCTTTAATAGTTGTTGTCTTTCCTGCCCCATTTGGCCCTATAAATCCATGTATTTCACCGGATTTAACTTCTATACATACATTATCTATAGCCTTTATATTATTCTTGTATGTCTTAGATAATTTCTTTATTTCTAGCATGTCTTTTACCTTCTTTCATTTATATATTATACATCTTTTTTTTAGCTTTTCAATACTTTATTATATCTTTCTACACCAGTTTTAAATATCTTAATATATCTTCTTTTCTACTTTTCCTAAAAAAAAATTAATATATATATCTAAAGCACATATACATATACTGAGGTGATATATTGTGACAAAACTTTTTACAGGCTGCGCAACAGCCCTAGTAACCCCATTTAAAGGCGGAGAAATAGACTACGAAAGCCTAGACAAACTCATACAAATGCAGCTAGAAAACGAAGTAGACGCGCTAGTTATATGCGCAACAACAGGAGAGTCTACCGCCCTATCTACCTACGAAAAAAACATACTCCTTTCCTACGTTATACAAAAAGTAGACGGAAAATGCAAAGTAATATTTGGCATATCTAGTAGCAGCACAAAAAGCGCAGGAGAGCTTGCAGAAGACGCAGAAGACATAGGAGCAGACGCACTACTTATATCCGCGCCGCCATACACAAAACCAAGCCAAGAAGGCATATACCTGCACTACAAAGAAATATCTAGCAGAGTTAACATCCCCGTTATAATATACAACGTGCCGTCTAGAGCAGGCGTAAACATAGAGCCAGAAACTGTCTTAAGACTATCTAAAATATCTAACATCCTAGGCCTAAAAGAAGCAAGCACAGACATAGCGCACATACTAAAGGTATTTAGCCTAGTAAGCAAAGACTTCTGCATCTACTCAGGAAACGATAACCTAACATACACCTTCCTAACACTAGGCGGAAAAGGCGTCATATCCGTGCTTTCTAACATACTACCATTTGAAGTAAAAACAATGTGCCAGGCATACTTTAGTGGCAACATAGAAAGAGCTAAAAAGCTACAATTTGAGTATCTAAACCTAGTAAACGCACTATTCATAGAATCTAATCCAGTGCCAATAAAAGAAGCAATGGCAGAGCTTTCATACATATCTTCAGATGTAAGACTTCCGCTTACAAACTTAAGCGAGGAAAACAAACTAATACTACTAGAAAATCTACGTAGCGTTCTGTAAAGAAAAAGCGGCAAACATTAAGTTTACCGCTTTTCCTACATTATATTATCTAAAATAATCTCCTTCTTCTTAGCAACTTGCCTAACACACCTTTTAAGCACGTCTGCAGAAACAAGCGCCTCTTCCTTATTACCAGAAATAATATAATTCCTAAGCTCATCTATAGCAATCTCAATCTCATCTATATCATCTCTATCTGAAATCATATCCCACACACTATTCATACTCTCCCATGTATCCTCTAAACTATTTACATGCACAGTAGCCGCCTTTATATTATCTGAAAGTATATAATTTTTAATATGATTAGAATCTGCAAGCAAATACTGAGACGTTCTATTCATATAATTAATCTCCCACAAACCGCCAAAAAGCAGCAGAGACACTGTAATACCTAGCACTAAAATATTGCGCACACTAATCCTTCCTTTCTTTTAGCTGATATATAAACTGATTATTTTCATCCAAAGTTCCAACTAATATATCCTCTAACTTAAGTTTTTTCTTCTTTAATATATTATCTATATACGTCTGATCTATCTTTAAAAGCTCTAAATTATCCTTGCTTACCTTACCATCTGTTATAAGGACATACGGTATTTGCTTTATATTATCTGTCACCTTTACAACGTTCAAATCTCCATTAGTTTCAAGCACAGCAAACGACACATCCGTTACCTTAAATATATCCTTATTCCTAAGCTGAGCAAGCAGCTCTTCTATAGTATACTGCTGCTTCCTAAGCTCACTTTCGTTTATCTTCCCATCTTTAATAAGGAAAATAGGCGTGCCACAAATTGCTTTTTGCACCGCATTACTAGACTGTATAAGGAATGTAAAAACAATGTATACAAGAAGCAGTCCTAATATAGAAACAACTCCGTTTACAATAGGCATGCTATTAGAAGAAAGTGGGCTAGATGCCTGATCTGCTATCATAACCAAAATAACAAGCTCAAACGGCTGCATCTGCGCAAGCTCCCTTTTCCCCATTAGCCTTATTACTAAAAACACTAAAACATATAGCAAAATAGATCTTATTAACACAACTAACATATATCTCTCCTTTTTTTTTATTTTTTTTTATTTTTTTTATTTTTTTCTTTTTTATTTTTTTCTTTTTTGTTTTTTCTTTTTAAAACATATGAGAAACTTTATTCTCATTAACCATATTTCCGTATCTAGGTAGGTATGCTTTATACTTTTTCTTTTTCTTTATTATGTTTTGCATATTTTTTTGTTTTATACAAATAATATTTATAAAGGAGTGATTTATATGTTTGAAACAACATCAAAGCAGCTATTTGTTAGGCTTATTTCAGCCTGCACTATAATGTGCGGACTTGGATATTACTGCCCAAATTTAGATGCAAATAACGTATGGAAACTAGTTATATCTGCATTTTTAATAGTACTTGCAGATGTACTACTTGCTTTATTAATAGGAGTGCACGAAACAGCGCTTGGCAGATTTTGCGTTGCCTTAATATCTTCTATTTTAATTATTTACATCTCTCAGTTTATTATACCAGGATTCTTTATTTCATTTAAACTATCTATAACAGGAGCCCTAATCTACACAGGTATTTCAGCTATATTACCTACAAACGAAGTTAGCAAAGAGCGCGTATCTATAGCTTAAAAAAAGTGCCGAAATATGTCGCACGAAAACGTAGAAAAACACTTGACATTACGAAACAAGTGTTTTATACTAAGCAAGAAAATATATCTTAAGTTTAATTACATCTTAATATACTGCGCAGTTTCAAACTTAAAAAAAATGTCTAAAAATGTCGAGCGAAAAAAATATAAAAACTAAAAAAACGCTTGACATTTAGGAACAACTGTTTTATACTAAGCAAAGAAAATAGAGCCCCATATTTAAAGGCTCTATATACTCTTTATTCTAATAACATTTTATCTAATTTAAATAAACATATTTTATACGTTTTTATTTACCCTGAACATCTTTAATCATAGCTTTAATACTATCTAATTTAGCCTTTAAAGACTCAAGCTCAGAAGCATCTGCATTATGCTTAATAGTAACTTTAACCTTATTAGTTAAGGTATCTACATCCTCTTTAAGCACAGATAACATCTCAAGAACGTCCAGCCTAGTAGATTTATACTCAGTAGCAGCAGTTTTCTCAGTCTCTATAACCTCGCCATTTAGAATATTGAAAGATTCGCTAAACTGCGGTATAAATGACTTAATATTAAACTTTCTAAAAATATCATTTGCAAAATCTTTTTGCCCTTCATATTCACCATGAACTATAAATATATTCTTAGGCTTATCTTTAATATTAGAAATCCAGTCCATCAATCCATCGTGGTCTGCATGCCCTGAAAAGCCATCTAGTATCTTAATTTGAGCATTAACGCTAATCTCTTCACCATATATCTTAACAAGCTTTTCTCCGTTACAAAGCTTTCTACCAAGAGTACCTTCAGCTTGGTAACCAACAAACATTACAGAGCACTCAGGTCTCCATAAATTATGCTTCAAATGATGCTTAATTCTACCAACCTCGCACATACCACTTGCAGATATAATAACCTTAGGAGTTGGGTCCTCGTTTAAAGCTTTAGACTCATCTGCTGTCTTAACAAAGTGCAAATTAGGAAAATCTAAAGGACTTTCTCCAGAATTAATATATCCAAGAGTTTCTTCATCAAAACAATCTGGATTTTGTCTAAAAATCTGAGTTGCATTAACTGCAAGCGGGCTATCTACGTAAACAGGAATCTTTCTAAGTCTCTTTATCTTATCTCCATATTCATCTAAATTTTTATTTATTTCATATAGAATTTCCTGCGTTCTACCTACAGCAAAAGAAGGTATAATTACATTACCACCATTATCTATAGTATCTAAAACAATAGATAAAAACTCAATAGACTGGTCTTTAACATTACCATGTAATCTGTTTCCATATGTAGACTCAGTAATAAGGTAATCTGCGCTATCTAAGCTTTCTAGATCCTTTAATATAGGCATATCTTTGTTACCTAAATCTCCACTAAAAACAATCTTTTCTTCTTTACCATCTTCAGTTATATATAGCTCTATAAATGCAGATCCTAACATATGTCCTGCATCTTTTAAAACAAATTTAATATCCTTGCATGGAGATATCTCTTCTCTGTATTCTACCTGATTAAATATCTCTAAAGACTGCATAGCATCTTCTGCAGTATATAGCGGTAAAGTTGGTTTCTTACCTGCTCTTTCTCTTTTTCTATTTACCCATTCTATTTCTTTTTCTTGTATATGACCGCTATCTGGTAGCATTATACCTGCTAAGTCGCAAGTAGCTTTTGTTGCATAAACTGGCCCTTTAAACCCCTGTGTATATAGTTTAGGTATTCTGCCACTATGATCTATATGTGCATGTGTTAATATAATAAAATCAATATCTGATGGCATAAATGGAAATTCATCATAATTTAATAATTGCTCCGCAAGTGTACCTTGAAAAAGTCCGCAATCTATTAAGAATTTTTTTCCTGCTGCTTCTACTAAATGACATGAGCCAGTTACAGCTCTTGTTGCTCCAAAAAATGATATTTTCATATGTTTCTCTCCTCTTTATTTCTTCATTAGTTTTTATATATTATATTGTATACCAAAAATAAAAAATATAAAACGCTTTTTCTTTATTTTGTATATAAATTTCAAAAAAACGTAGACTTTACTTCTACCACCTAAATTAATTCAGCTAGAAAAAGTTATTTCTACGTTTTTTCTAAAAAAATATAACGCAGCAGAAAACTACTCCTGCTACGTATATATTACATGCTAATCTGCATCTACTTCATTTAATTCATCTGCTTCTGGCAGCACAGTTGGCTCATTCTTAGGTTCCTCTAAATTAGGCATATTTGTTTGCATAATCTTTTGGTAGAAATCGCACTTTTGAAGTTTAAGCATAAGCTTCATAAGCATATCCTCAGACTTAATATCTTTAATTGGAGTAGCTTTACTTACATCTTGAGCTACTATATTTTGGTTAACAAGCATCTCCATATTAGAAGTAACAGTAACCTTACCAGTAGTACTTCCTTCTATAACATAAAGTAAACTTGTCTTCTCATTACCTGGCTTATCTGCAACTGTTTTAAGCTTAAGACTACCACCATACATCTTAGTATCTAACTTAAATGTTTGGTACGTAACATCTATATTAGAAGGCTTCATTAAACCTGAAATCTCTAAAACTTGCTTATCATTTTCAAAAGCAGAAATAGTATACTTGTCCTTATCTAATTTTTTTACAAAAGCTTCATTAGTTGAAACTCCTTCTTTTATATAAAGCTTCATATCTGCTTTCTCTGTCTTGTAATTTGTCAATTCATAAATCTTATCTATAGCTTTAGTATTCTTATCTCCTACAGATATTGCATATCTAACTGGCTTTGCAAATATACCTTTAATAAATACATTAAACTCAAAGCTAGTAAAAGCTGCTTGCTCATCAGTTAGAGTTTCTAACTCTTTATCTAATTCTGCAATCTCTAAATCCATCTTAGTTTTTACTTTATCTACAGTATCATAAGCTACCGCATTTCTAAGCTTAACCTCAGCTTCTAAATATTTTACATCTGCTTTAAGCGCATTTAAAACATTCTTTTCAAAAACTAAAGCTTGTTTTACATTTAACTTATATGATATTTTCTTAACATTAAGAACCTTACCTTCAATATTTATAGCCTCTTTAGCCTTACTAAAGTTCTCCTTTTTAAGCAAATCTACAACCGCAGTTTTAATAGACTCTATTTTAACTTTTTCGTTATTTAAATCTGCTTGTTCATTAACCTTAGCATATGAACTATTCTCAGAATATGCATATTCATCTATAACATCTTTAATCTTAATATACACTCTGCCATCTGCCATATATGAATTAAGATCTAAAGATGCTTGATCTTTATACTTTAAAGAAGCATTAATAACTCCCATATTTTCTTTTACAGACGTAGTAGCATCAAAAGAAAAAGTAGTATTATTTAAAATATCTAAATAATCTTTAAACTGATTTGCGCCTTGAGAAGGTTCGGCAGTTACCTTAAAATCTCCCTTTATTTTTGCTTTACCAAGCCTAATCTTTTCAATTTTTTTAGAAGCTATATCTATATACTTAAAAGCTTCAGTTTGCGCCTTTTCAATAGCAGACACTGCTACAAATTTAGGTGAGCTAATAAATACAATAGCTACTCCTCCTAGTGCAAGTACTATTACAAGTACAAGCGAAAGCAAAATAATAGAAATCTTGCTCAGTCCTTTTTTGTTAATTTTCTTCATAAATTATCCCCTTTATATTTAAATATACATCCATATTAACATGTATATTTTTTATTTGCAACCTTAATCTAAATTATCAAAATTAAACACAGGAACATACTCTTCTTCATGCTCGCCAAGCTCTTGCATATACCCATTTTGTATATCTAGCTCCTCTACATATTCCGTAACTTCACTATATTCCTCTTTAGATAATTTTCTGCATATTTCAGGGAAATCTTTAGCTTTATACGTAGGAAAATACTGCGCCATTACGCTTACATATACCTCAATACTTAAATTATCTTTAATCCACTTAAGGCACTTTTTCGTATTTGAAACATGAGACGGAAGCACTAGATGCCTAATAATAAGTCCTCTTTGAATTATACCGCTATCCCCTATTACAGGAGACCCAACTTGCCTATACATTTCTAAAATACAAGCCTTAGCCGTAGAAAAATAATTAGGAACATTAGAATACCTAGCGCCAAGTTCATCTTCTGCATACTTCAAATCTGGTAAATATACATCTATATATCCCTCTAACATTTTAAGACTCTCTACATTTTCATAGCCGTTTGAATTATATATTATAGGAATAACAAGCCCACCTTTTTTAGCTATTTTTATGCTCTCTATTATTTGGTAGATCCAAATAGTAGGGGTAACTAAATTTATATTATGCGCGCCCATACTTTGCATTTTCAAAAAAACATCTGCAAGCTTTTCCAAACTTAACTCTTTTCCCAAACCATTTTGGCTAATCTCACTGTTTTGGCAAAACACGCAGTTTAAATTACAAGCAGAAAAAAATATAGTCCCAGACCCTTTATCTCCGCTTATACAAGGCTCTTCAAAATAGTGCAAAGACGCAAGAGCCACCTTAACATTTGCAGTAGCTTTACATCTACCAAGCTTTCCACTTAGCCTATTAACTTTACAGCTATGCGGACACATCTGACATTTTTCAAGTAAATTATTCATATCTTTTTCCTCATTTTCTGTATATATTATATCATTTTTGTCAAGGTATATCTTTACCTTACATATAATATATTGGAGGCTTTATATATGCATATAGATATAAATAAAATAATAAGAATGTTCCTATGCTACTACCCACATAAAATTCCTCTTGGAAATAACCATAACCTTGTAAAAGGTGAGCTTAGCTCTTTCCTTAATGTTTTAGAAGTAGAAAAATATCTTTCGACACTTACATGCAAAAAACTTAAATAATTATGCGCGGATATATATCGTATATATGCGCATATACTTGTTTTTTTTAGCTATATATGTTATACTCTAAACTGTAAATATATATATAATTTTTTGGAGGTTTTTATGGAGAAATTTATAGTAAACGGTCCTTGTTCATTACAAGGCGAAGTAACAATAGGCGGAGCAAAAAATGCAGCAGTAGCAATAATACCTGCAACTCTACTTGTAAATGGTGTTTGCCATTTAGAAAATGTACCTAGCATAAGCGATATAGCAAACTTAATAGAAATTTTAAAATCACTTGGTTCTAAAGTTACATATGTAAACGACCATGAGATAATAATAGATAATACAAATATAACATCAACAATTGCATCAGCAGAATTAACTAGCAAATTTAGAGCTTCATACTACTTAATAGGTAGCTTACTTGGAAGATTTAAAAGCGCTCAAATAAGTTTACCTGGTGGATGCAATTTAGGAGCAAGACCTATTGATCAGCATATTAAATGTTTTGAAGCATTAGGAGCTAGCGTAGAAGTTAAACGCGGTAATATTTATGCAAAAACAAATGGACTTAAAGGAACTTCTATCTTTTTTGATGTTGTTTCTGTTGGAGCTACAATAAATGCCATAATAGCAGCAACAGTTGCAGAAGGCGTTACAACAATTGAAAACCCAGCTAAAGAGCCACATGTAGTAGATGTTGCTAACTTTTTAAATGCTATGGGAGCTAAAATAAAAGGAGCAGGAACAGATTCTATAAAAATAACTGGAGTATCTGAGCTAAAAGGCGGAAGAATTTACTCTATTATACCAGACCAAATTGAAGCAGGTACTTTCATGGCTGCAGCTGCAGCTACTAATGGAAATGTGCTTATTAAAAATATAATTCCTAAACATATGGATTCAATTACAGCTAAACTTATAGAAGCAGGCGTATCTGTAGAAGAAATCAATGGAGACTCTTTAAGGGTTTCTATGAACGGTAGACCAAAGGCAATTACTTTAAAAACAATGCCATACCCAGGATATCCAACAGACATGCAGCCACAAATGGGAGTTTTACTTTCTAAAGCAATTGGTACAAGTATGATAATTGAAAGCATATGGGAATCTCGTTTTCAGTATACAGATGAACTTATTAAAATGGGAGCTGAAATAACAGCACAAAATAAAACAGCTATGATAACAGGTGTAGATAAACTTTACGGATCACCAGTTAAAGCTCATGATTTAAGAGCAGGCGCTGCTATGATAATAGCTGGCCTTATAGCAGAAGGAACAACTGAAATAACAAATATACAACATATCCTAAGAGGCTATGAAAATATAGTTCAAAAATTTAGAGGAATAGGCGCAGACATCTCATACGTTAAAGGAACAGAAAATGATTAAGTTCTATCCACTGTTTAGTGGAAGCAAGGGAAACTGTCAGCTTATACAAACAGAAAATACAAATATACTTATAGATGTGGGAGTTTCGTATAAAAAAATAAAAGAAGCTCTCACTTCTTTGTCTTTGAGCATAAAAGATATAGATGGTATTTTCATAACACATGAGCACATAGATCACTGCAGAGCAGTAAAACAAATTGCAAAAAATGAAGAAATAAAAATATATGCAACAAGCGGAACTATCAAAGGAATAGACATAGAATATGCACACTATATAGAAATAGACAAGCTTAAAGAAGTAGAAATCAAAAACTTAAAAATAAAACATTTCAGCACATCTCATGACTGCTTAATGCCTTGCGGCTATACAGTAGAAACAGATGACTCAAAGCTTGCTATTTCAACAGACCTTGGCATAATGACAAGTACAGTTCTTAAAAATTTAGAAAATTCTAATTTAGTATATATAGAATCTAATCATGATGTAGGCATGCTAGAAATGGGGCCATATCCATATTTCCTCAAAAGAAGAGTTCTAGGAGAAGAAGGACATTTATCTAACGAAGCATGCTCTAAAACAATAACCCATCTTGTAAAGCATGGTGTTAAGAGCTTCATACTTGCCCATTTAAGCGAGCATAACAATACGCCAGAACTTGCACTTGAAACAGTACTTTCAGACCTTGCTATGAGCAATTTAAACGTTGCAAATTTAAATATATCTATTGCAACACAAGACTTATCTACGGAGGTTTTTAAACTATGAATATACGAATTATATGTATAGGAAAACTTAAAGAATCATTTATTAGAGAGGCACAACAAGAATATTTAAAAAGACTCTCTAAATACTGCAAAATTGAAATAATAGAACTTGCAGATGAAAAAATTCCTGCTAAAGCATTTGAAGCAGATGAAAAATGTATAAAAGAAAAAGAATGCGCCAAAATATTAAAGGAAATTGAAAAGATTTCAAAGCCATATGTTTTTGCTATGGATCTTAAAGGAAAACAATTAACTTCTACAGAATTTGCAGAAAATATAGAAAACGTAGCTACGTACTCTTCTACCGCAAACTTAGTGTTTATAATAGGTGGAAGTTTAGGACTAACAGATGAAGTTCTAAATAAATGTAACGAAAAACTTGCATTTTCTAAACTTACTTTTCCGCATCAACTATTTAGAATTTTCTTACTTGAGCAAATTTTTAGAGCTTTTAAAATAAATAATAATGAGATTTACCACAAATAAATATTATTTTTACATTTTTTTAAAAAATACTTATTATATGTTGCACATTCCTTTTTACTGTGATATACTTCCATGTGTGGAGGTAAGAAAATGAAATCAACAGGAATAGTAAGAAAAGTAGATGAACTTGGAAGAATTGTTCTACCAATGGAACTTAGAACTAATCTAGATATAAACATTAAAGATCCTTTAGAAATATATGTAGATGGAGCTTCTATAATTTTAAGAAAATATCACCCTGCTTGTATTTTTTGCAACGAAGCAGATGATGTTATAAATTACAAAGGCAAAAGAATATGTAAAGAATGCCTTGAATCAATTAAGACTTCTGTGAAGTTTTAATTTTACATATGTAAAATATTGATGTACACTTATCTAGCCAGTAATGTTATGTCACTTGTTTTAAATTAAACTATTAAATGTAATTTTTTTATTAAAACGCTTGATTTTTTAATCTAACTGTGGTAGACTTAAGGTATAAATATTAAAAAGGAGGAATTATACATGAAATCAACAGGAATAGTAAGAAAAGTAGACGAACTTGGAAGAGTTGTTTTACCAATGGAACTTAGAAGAAATCTTGATATAGGAATCAAAGATTCATTAGAAATTTACGTAGATGGTTCATCAGTTATTTTGAAAAAATACCAACCAGCTTGTATCTTCTGTAATGAAGCAGATAACGTTGTTTCTTATAAAGGAAAAAATATTTGTAAAGATTGTTTAGAAACTTTAAAGGCTCATAACTAATTTTACAAAACAAAAAGAACTGCATTTACAGTTCTTTTTTTTGCGTTTTTATACGCAGTCTTTTCCGTATTTTGTCCACAGTATTTCATTACCATTTACATTGCTTACATCTATAGAAATACAGTGCTCATTTTTTAGGCTATCTTCAATTAAAATATCCTGCGCACTTAAATTATCTACATATGCATAGGAATAATCTAAATACTTATATGCATCTAACATTAAAAGCTTCAATTTAAATTTATTTTTTTCTAAAAAATCTGCTGCAAATTGCTTATTTTTTATAGTTATTATATATGCAAAATATTCTTTTCCTTCTACGCATGAAGCATAGATATTTGAATTTGATATTTCTAAAAAATTAGCTTTAAATCTAAGAATTTCTTTTTCTCTGTAATATTCTAAATAGCTCCACTTATTTATTTTACTTAGTAGAAAATTTAGGACATTTCCAAATTCATTTTTATCTTTCTTATCTTTTTTTATAATATATATTATACTTATTTCTTTTTTCATATACATCTTCCTCCTAAAATTTTAGTTAGACATAGTTTTACATACACATGTATTGTACCACAATATTTGTTTTATGTCAATTTAGAAAAAGATAAAAAAATATAGATGCTTGCGTGCATCTATATTTGAAATGTTTATTCTAAGCTTATTTTGCCTATTCTTCCGTTTTTAAAATCATCTAAAAAGATTGTAGATACTTTTTCGTAATTAATTAAACCACCACGAAGAAGGCATCCTCTTTTCTTACCTATTATGTCCATTATTTCTGACACTTGTTCTACGTTTGCTATTTCTTCTTCATCTAGTTTATATCTGTCTACAAGCATCTTTGTATATTTTTCTGACTTTAAAATTTCTTTTAAACCTTCTGCGCATAGCTCTTCTATGTCTAAAATTTCTTGCTTAATATTACCTGTTAGGGCAAGTTTAAGACCTGCATCTTGATCGTCTAGATTAGGCCAAAGTATTCCTGGAGTATCTAAAAGCTCTATATTGCTTCCAACTCTTATCCACTGCTTTCTAACAGTTACTCCTGGCTTATTTCCTACTTTTGCACTTGTTTTATTGCTAAGCTTATTTATTATTGTAGACTTACCTACGTTAGGGATACCTATTATTAGGGCCCTTACAATTGGGTTTGGAAGTTTAGAATTTTTTTCTGCATATACAGATGCTCCTATTTTACTTATAGCTAAAAGTAATTCTTTTATTCCTTTTCCGCTACTTGCATCTACTCTTACTGTATTTATTCCTTCTTCTTTAAATCTTTTTTCGCATTCTGTAACTTTAGCTAAGTCTGCTAAATCTATTTTATTTAGCACAACTATTTTCTTTTTTCCCTCCGTTAATTTAGCTGCTACTTTGTTTTGACTACTATATGGTATTCTGCTATCTACTATTTCTACAACTACATCTATTAGCTTTAGACTAGCTTTTATCTCATTTTGAGCTGTTACCATGTGTCCTGGGTACCAATTTATTTTCACTATGATACTTCCTTTCTATTATATTTTTATCTTACTGCGATAATTTTTACTTTGACTTTTTTTAAGATAATATATATATTAAAACACCTCAGAATATATACTGAGGTGCTTTGTATATACATTGATACTATTTGCTTGCTTTTCTTTCTTTAAGTTTAGTAGCTTTACCAACTCTATCTCTTAAGAAATATAATTTAGCTCTTCTTGCAAATCCATGTCTTACAACTTCTACATTTTCTATAAGTGGAGAATTAACTGCGAAAGTTTTTTCTACACCAACGCTGTAAGATATTTTTCTTACTGTGAAAGTTTTGTTTAATCCTGCATTTTGTTTTTTGATAACTGTACCTTCGAAAATTTGAATTCTTTCTCTGTTTCCTTCTTTGATTTTGATTGATACTTTAACTGTGTCTCCTACAGCGAAATTATCTGCATTTTCTTTGATATATTCAGCTTCTATTGCTTTTATTTTATCCATTATGAATTACCTCCTTCTTTAATTATTTCTTCTAATTCATTTTGCTTAACTGTACCATTTAAAATAGCTTCATTTAGTAGATCTGGTCTGTTTTTATATGTAATATATATGCTTTGTTTTCTTCTGTAGTCTTCTATCTTTTGATGATGACCACTAAGTAGAACTTCTGGCACTTTTAACGATTTATATTCTACAGGTTTTGTGTATTGTGGGTATTCTAAAAGTGAATTTTCAAAGGATTCGCTATCTAGCGATTCTTTGGTTATTACACTTTCTACAAGTCTAGCTGTTGTATCTATAAGTATCATAGAAGCAAGCTCACCGCCTGTTAATATGTAATCTCCTATAGATATCTCTTCAAAATTATGAAGCTTTAATATTCTTTCATCTACACCTTCATAGTGTCCACAAAGTATTATTAAATTATCCGCATTTTGAACAATTTCTTTAGCCACTTTTTGAGTTAGTTTTTTACCTCTTGGTGACATATATATATACTTTGTTTTACTGTTTTTAGGCAGCGTTTCTTTTATACTTTCTACAGCTAAATCTATTGGCTCTGCAGCAATTAACATGCCGCTTCCTCCACCATAGATTGTGTCATCTACTTTGTTATTTTTGAAATTTGTATAATCTCTAAAATTTACAACGTCGATATCTATTTTTTTAGAATCTATTGCTCTTCCTATAATGCTTGAAGTTTTAAAGTTTGCAAACATTTCAGGGAAAAGCGAAAGTATTTTATACTTCAATTATCTCAGTCCTTCCATTACATGAACTGTTATTCTTTTATTTTCTAAATCTATATCTTTTACAACTTGTTTGATTACTGGTAAAAGTATTTCTTTACCGTCTGTCATTTTTACTACATATACATCGTTTGCACCTGGCTGAATAACATCTTCTAGTACTCCTAGTAACTCACCTGTGTCTTCGTAAACTTGTAATCCTATAAGGTCTACAATGTAGAAAGTATCTTCGTCTAATTCATTAGGCTTTCTTTCTCTTTGCACTATTAAATCTCTTAGCATATTTGCGTCTTCTACAGTATCTACTGTGTCTAACTTAACTATTAGCATATTCTTTTGAACTTTTGTGCCGCAGACTTTGAAATCTTTAAGGCTTCCATCTTTCATTGTAATATATATAGTTTTCAATTTTCTAAGAGCTTCAATATCGTCTGTATAGGTATATATTTTAAGTTCGCCTCTTACACCATGTGTATTAACTGTTTTTCCTATTTCAATATACTGCATATTTACTCCTTAATCTTCTTTTTTCTTATCTACTATATCTACTGATACTTTTTTGTTTTCTTTTTGAGCTTTAGCTCTTACTATGCTTCTTATGGCTTTGATTATTCTACCATCTTTACCTATTAGTCTGCCCATGTCTTCTTGATTTGCGGTAACTTTGATAACTAATCTGTCTTCCACTTCATTTTCCATTACACTAATGTCTTCTGGAAACATGACTAAGCTTTTTGTTAAATATTCTACTAATTCTTTGTACATGATTAGCCTCCTATTTTATTTCTGCGCTTGCTTTTTTAATTAAAGCTTTAGCAGTATCTGTAGGTCTTGCTCCCTTAGCTATCCATTGATTAACTTTTTCTACATCAATTTTTAATTCTGCAGGCTCAACCATTGGGTTGTATGTTCCTACTTTTTCAATAAACTTTCCATCAGCTGGGAATCTTGAATCAGCAACTACTAATGTATAATAAGGAACTTTTTTAGCACCATCTCTTCTTAATCTAATTTTTACCATTTAATTCACCACCTTTCAATATGTGTTTTTATATATATTAGAACTGTTTAAAATTCTTTGGCATTGGCATTTTACCAAAAGGATTTTTACCATTCATAACACTCTTCATTACTTTTTGCATTTCTTCAAACTGTTTCATAAATCTATTTACGTCTTCTACTTTTTGTCCGCAGCCTTTTGCAATTCTAATTCTTCTAGACGCATTTAATAGTTTTGGATCTTCTCTTTCTTCTGTTGTCATTGATTTTATAATGGCTTCTACTTTATCTAGTTTTGTTTCATCTATTTCAGCATTTTGAACTTCTTTAGGTAAACCCGGTACAAGTTTCATAAGCTGTTTAATTGAACCCATTTTTTTCACTTTATTCATTTGGTCTAAGTAGTCTGTAAGTGTAAATTTATTTTTTCTTATTTTGTTTTCTAAATCTATAGCCTGTTTTTCGTCAAAAGCTTCTTCTGCTTTTTCTATCATTCCTAGCATGTCGCCCATTCCAAGAATTCTAGAAGCTATTCTATCTGGATGGAATACTTCAAGATCGCTCATTTTTTCTCCAACAGATGCGAATTTAATTGGTTTTTTTGTAACTTGTTTAACAGATAGTGCAGCTCCGCCACGGCTATCTCCATCTAATTTTGTCATTACAACTCCATCGATTCCAAGTTTGTTATTGAAGCTTTCTGCCACATTAACTGCGTCTTGTCCTGTCATACTATCTACTACTAAAAGTATTTCATGTGGTTTTGCTATTTTTTTAACTTCAGTTAATTCTTCCATTAGATTTTCATCTATATGTAATCTTCCTGCAGTATCTAGTATAACTACATCGTTTAGTTTAATTTTTGCTTCTTTAATTGCATTTATAGCGATTTGTTTAACATCTTTATTATCTATTTCGCTATATACTGGAATGTTTAAGCTATTTCCAACTACTTCTAATTGCTTAATAGCAGCTGGTCTATATACATCACAAGCTACCATTAATGGTTTCTTGCCTTGTTTTCTTAAGTAATTTGAAAGTTTTCCGCAAAGTGTTGTTTTACCTGCACCTTGTAAACCTACTAACATAATAACCGTAGGAGGGTTAGAAGAAATATTTAATTTAGCTTCTCCATCTCCAAGTAAATGTTGTAATTCATCTTTAACGATTTTTACAACTTGCTGACCTGGTGTTAGGCTATCTAAAACATCTTGACCTAGCGCTTTTTCTGAAACTACTGCTATAAATTCTTTTACTACTTTGTAATTTACATCTGCTTCTAAAAGTGCAAGTTTAACTTCTCTCATCATTTCATTTAATTGTTTTTCAGTTATTCTTGTTTCGCCTTTCATTTTTTTTACAATGTCTTGTAACTTATCTGATAAATTTTCAAACATATATCTCACCTATAAACTTTCTAAAATCTTTACTGCCTTTTTAACTGCTGCGCTTTCCTCTTTAGCAAGCACTGCAATTGCCTTTTCTATCTTTTTATTCTTTTTATTTATTAATAGTTTACTTTCGCAATCATTAAGTAATTTTTCTGCTGTTTTAATGCTGTCTCTTACCGCCTGATATGTTATCTTTTTATTCTGTGCTATTTCTCTTAAAGATAAATCTGAAAAATAGTATAAGTCCATGACATCTCTTTGTTTTGCTGTTAACATGCTGCTGTATATTTCAAAAAGGTCTTGTACTTTTACGTTATCGTTTATTTCCTCAATATCTATCATATTCGCCTCCAAAAGAAAAAGTGTAAAGCATTTAAACTTTACACCTATTATACACTAGTAAACTAGTATTGTCAACTGTTTTTTAAGAAAAACGTATAAAAAAAGTTTGTTTTTTATACGCAGTTTATCGAGTGAATTCACTTTGGGCTTACTTTTAATTTGTTAATTGTTATTTCTAATTACTTTGCAAGGATTGCCAAAGGCTACTTTATTATCTGGTATATCTTTTGTAACAACGCTTCCTGCGCCTATTACAACATTATTTCCTATAGTTACGCCAGGAAGTATTATAGCTCCCCCACCTATCCAAACATTATCTCCAATTATAACTGGTTTAGTTAGTCCTTTGCAAAACTCAAAGTCTCCATTTTCGTTTGGAAGTCCGAATCTATCTACTGCATTAGTTGGGTGAAAAGCAGTGTATATTTTAACATCTGGGGCAATTAAGCCGTTTTTTCCTATGATAATTTTGTTATCGTCTAAAAAAGTACAATTCATATTTATTTCAGTATTATTTCCTATGTATATATTATTTCCGTAATCTACGTGAAAAGGCTGCGTAATCCATACATTTTCTTCGATTTTACCTAGTAATTCTTTTAGTATTATATTTTTTTCTTCTATATCTTCTGACATGGTATTGTTATATTTATTTGCAAGGTTTTTAGCTAGGTGCCACCTCTGTATTAGCTCTTTGTCTCCGCAGTCATATAGCTCTCCTGCTAACATTTTTTCTCTTTCTGTCATTTGCCTCTCCTTTATGTTTTATTTCTTTTTTATTTTTTTTATTTTTTTTAAATTTTAAATATCTTTTTAAATGTTAACTATCTTTTTTTGCAAAAACTTTATTCTCATATGATGCGCTACGTAATAGATAGACATATTTTATATGTTTTATTTTTTAACTACTTTTTTATGAACTACTTTTTTAGAAACTTCTTTTTTATCTACTTTATATACAAATAAGACAAATAAATTAAGAATAAGGCCAATAATTGAGATTACGAAAATAACTTTAAGCATTTGCTGAGTTGAAGCAAGCGATGTAGTGTCTTCTACTGTTTTATTGAACTCCTCTTTAGTTAAATTTCTAGAATATTTATTGTTATACATATATTCATTAAACATGCCTTTTTCATCTGCTATAATCTTAATATCTTCCTCGTTTACAAGGAAAGCTGCAGTAAGTGAAGGTGGTTTTTGGTAATCATGGATTATGCATATGTAGTCTAGGTTTTTTAAATACGAAAATTTAGCGTACACGTTGTCTAATATGACATCATTTGCAGTATCTGCGTAGTTGAAAACTATATCCATTCCTTTGATTTCATTGTTTTTTAAAGTGTAATAGATATTTGCTATTTCTTTGCCGTTATAGTCTACTCTTGTAACAAATTTATTGCTAAACTCAAGTACTGAATTTTTTTCTTTATTGTTAAAACTGTATACTTTATGACTTCCTTCAAATTTTACTTTATCCATATCAAAGGTCTTATCTATAATAAGCCTACCGTAGCCATTTGTTTCTATCTCGTAGGCTACTTTATCTTTTAATGAATCTTTAAATATTTCATTTTCCTCTTCTGTAAATCCAAAAATGGCACTAGTAGTTCCTAGCATTAATATCATTATAAACACTAATATACTTTTATTTTTCATATGTATTCCTCCTTAAAATTTTGCTTTGTAATTGTGATCTATTTCGTCTTGGTTTAACGCTTTATTATATATTCTAAATGTATTAAGCGTGCTTTCCATGCTTTCTTCGTTTGCAATTTCACCTAAATATATATTATTTGTTGTTTTAAATATGTTTTCGTTATATAGATCTTTTGTAGTTATAAATCCAGCCATTTGTGCATTTATATATACAATAATTGTTTGAACTGTGCTACTTACATTAGTTGTTATAGCTATATGAACTGTTTCTCCTGCTAAATCTTTTATGTTTTTATTTAAAGATATTTTGTTTATACTTTTATTGTTATTTTGATTTCTAAACTCATATACTACTGCGTTTTCCTCTACGTCTAGCTTTAATACTAAATCTCCGTTTCCACTAGACATGGCAAGTGGAGACTTGCTAAGCTGCTTTGGAAGTGTAATGTTGAATTCATATGTTATGTCTGAATTTGTTCTAAGCATGTATTTTAAATTCTCATCTTGTATTTTTAAATATGAGTTGCTAAATTTAAGTCCCTCTGCTGTCCATCCACTTTTTTCGTTGTTTTTAAAGTTATGCATATCTGCTTTAACTGCAAACCTGCCTAAATCTTTAGCTTCCTTTTTGTATTCTGCAATATTTACAGGCATGCTAGCTTTGCTAAACCACATAAGTATGTTTTCTCTGCTACATGGCTCTAAAACTTCCATACCGTTTTTAATTGCTACTTTTTCTTTTTTTGGATCTCTACCTATATATGCAAGTTTCCCGTTAGAAATTTCTAACTCATTATAGTACTTTGCTTTAAACTGAGGTATGTATTTTTGTATTTCAGGGCCTTTTGCATCTATATCTTGATTGCCCATTCTTAGCGTAGATATTTTTTCTTTGTTTTTTCCTAATTTAAGCTCCTGCTTGTAACTTTTTAAATCCTCTGCGTATATACTATTTAGTGCAACATCTATTGGATTGTGCCTTATTACAAGTGAGAATATATAGCCTATTGCAAGTACTCCAAATATACTTAGCATAGCTCTTGAAATTAACGAATATTTTTTCATATATAAACCTCTTAATCTATATCTATATTTTATGTCATAAGTGTAGAAAACGCAATATTGTTTTTTTAAATAGTTGTATTTTATTTTTTTTAATGCTAAAATACAATTAAGAGGTGAATTTATGAATACAGATTTGAAAAGTACGCCAATAGAAAAAGTAAAGCATGCGTATATAAATATATCTGCTTACTGTATATCTTTTATACTTACAAGCAGTATTTTATCTATTATATTAACTTATTTACTTAAAATATTAGCCTGCGTGTTAAACCCTAGTATATCTTCTAAGCTAAGGTTTGTTGATATGAATTTTTTAACTATATCCTTTTTTTCTAAAAAAATTGATTTAACTTTATTAGATTCATTACTTTATTTTAGTATATTACTTTCTGTTCCTATTTGTCTTTATTTATCTTATTTGATAACTAAATTGTTTAACCGCAATAATGTTAAATATGTAGTAGCAAGAAAAGTTTTTAGATGTATATTTACTTTGCTATTTACACTATTATTAATGCTAATTGTTATTTCACTAATAGTTCCAGGAACAGGCGCATTTATTTTCGCTATTCCTAGTATACTTTTTACTAATATGTTCTATAATATATTAGATGCTTTAGCGATGTTTAATACAATATTTTTTGTATAAGGGAGGGATTTTATGATACAAAACTGTACTTTTTGCGATATTGTGCAAGGAAAAATAGACGGAAAAATTGTTTACCAAGATAAAGATGTAACATGCTTTTTAGATAAGTCTCCAATTAATGAAGGGCATCTTTTACTTGTGCCAAACGAGCATTATCTAGATATAGACGATATGCCAGACACTTTAGTAAGGCACATTTCTGTTATTTCTAAGAAAATAGTTATGGCTCTTAAGGAAGCATATAACGCAGATGGATATTCTATAATGCAAAACGGTGGAGCCTTCAACGATATTGGGCATTACCATATGCATATTTTTCCTAGATACTGCGAAGATAACTTCGGATGGGTTTTTGAAAATAATGTTCTATATAGCAAGGAAAAAACTTGCCAAAAGATTATAGACGCTTTAAATAAATAAGCAAAACGCGTAGCAATATACTACGCGTTTTTTTGTTAATCTTCAACTAAATATCTTTTTAGTTTGTTATCTTTAATGTCTCCGATTCCTATAAACTTATTATTGTTATACACTCTAACTAGTTTATCTGAAGAATCCATATCTATAGAAACAGCATTTAGAAATTTAAAAACTTCATCGTTTTCTAGCACTATTCGCTTGTTTTCTCTATAATACTGCTCTATTGTTACTACTTTTTTAAGCATGTCTAGGTAATCTAATTTAATATATTCTGTTAATTCTATACTATCTTTTAATTTAAAATCTCCAGATTTAAGTCTTATTAATTCTGTCATAGTTGCATAGCAGCCAATTTTTTGACCAATATCATGAACTAAACTTCTTATATAAGTGCCTTTTGTACAGTGAACATCGAAAGAAACTTCATTTTTTTCTAAATCTAAATTTATATTTTCTATAGAAAAAATCTCTATTTCTCTTTCTGGAATATCTATAGTTTTACCTTCTCTTGCATACTCGTATAGCTTTTTGCCATCTTTTTTAATAGCGCTATAAATAGGTGGCTTTTGCATTTGTTTGCCTATGAATCTTTTTATTCTTTCTCTTACGTAGATTTCATCTACATTAACTGCATTTGCCGCTACTACTTTTCCAGTAATATCGTAAGAGTCTGTTTCAATTCCAAGTAGCATTTTTACTCTATATTCTTTGTCTTTACTTGTAAGTTTATCTGAAAGCTTTGTTGCTTTACCTATGCATATTGGTAGTACACCTGTAGCTAAAGGATCTAGCGTTCCTGTATGCCCAACCTTAGTTCCTTTAAATATTTTTCTAACTACCGCTACTACATCGTGTGAAGTGATTCCTGCTGGTTTATTAATATTTAAAATTCCTGATATCATAGTTTTTTCAGCTGCTCCTTTATTAACTTAATTATTACTCTTTTATTTTCATCTTTTTCGCTTGCTTCTAGTGGGAAACCTGCTGCTCTAGCATGTCCACCTCCACCATATGAAAGTGCAATTGATGAAAGTTCTACATTACCATTAGATCTCATGCTTACTTTATATGATCCGTCTTCTTTTCCACGAACATATATAGATACTTCTGTACCTTGTATCATCTGACCGTAATTTGTCATGCCTTCGCTGTCTTCGTCATCTACTCCAAGGGCTTCTATATCTGCGTATTCTATTAAGCAATATCTGATTTTTCCGTCTTCTATGCTTTCTAAATTAGTAATGTATTTGCTAAGTAATTTTAGCTTGCTTTCTTTTATAGTATCTAGCAGATCTCTAGCGATTTCTGAAAATACTACACCTCTTTTTACAAGTTCTGCAGCTATTTCTAGTGTAGATACTCTTGTATTTGAGTATTTAAAGCTACCTGTATCTGTCATTATTCCAGCGTATATGTATGTTCCTATTGCAAGGTCTATGTCTACTTTTAATTTTTTAACTAAACCGTATACAACTTCGCATGCAGCTGGTGCATTAGTATCTATAATATTTATGTCTCCATATAGTGCATTTGTTTTGTGATGATCTATACATATTATTTTTTCTGCTTTGCTTATGTCTTCTTTAGGTATTGCTACTCTAGCTAAATCGCTTGAGTCTGTTACTATGAGCAAATCTATTTTTTCTTCTGCTATACCTGATACTGTTTCATCTATACTCGGAAATCTATCGAATATATATGAGTATTTAGGTATTATTACTTTTACGTTTTTGCCCATTTTTTGTAATGTACAATATAGCGCCATGCTACTTCCTACTGCGTCTCCATCTGGATTTACATGAGTTGCTATGTATATTGTTTTTGCTTTTTTAATGGCTTTCACCGCTTCTTTATACATATTTTCTCCCCGCTTTCATTTAATTATATGTTTTTTAATACTTCGTTTATATGTGCTCCATATTCTATTGATTCGTCCATTACAAATGTAAGCTCTGGTGCATTTCTTAATTTTAATCTTTGGCTCATTTGTTTTCTAACAAAACCAGCAGATTTTTTTAAAGCTGCAAGCACTGCATCTTTGTCGTTAGCACCATATATGCTTGTATGCACTTTTGCATACTTTTGATCTGGTGTTATATCTACTTTTGTGATGCTTATTATTCCATCTATATCTGGGTTTTTCAATTCTTGTTGCACTATTTTACTAATTAATAGTTGCATATCTTCTGATAATCTCTCTAACCTATGCATTTATACTTCTTTCACCTCATATTAATAGGAGAGGTTTAGAGATTTTTCTCTAAACTCTACTATTTATGTTATTTCCATT
>JAVWPP010000015.1:0-24871 GCA_036635835.1 Clostridia bacterium
TTAAGAAAATTTATTCTTTTATTTAAACTGTCTAATAAAGTTATTTTTACATCACTACCATAATAAATAGCAAGTGGAATTCCAGGGAAACCAGCTCCTGTTCCTACATCTATAAGTGAATCTCCAGGTTTAATATATTTAATACACATTAATGAATCAATAAAGTGCTTAACTATTATTTCCTCTTCTTCTACTATAGCAGTTAAATTCATTACCTTGTTCCATTCTACTAAAATATTTTTATATTTTTCAAAACTCTCAGCTTGTACAAGTGACAATTCGATTTCGTAGTTCTTTGCTTTTTTAATTAATTTTTCTTTAAAATTCTCCATAGCTCTCCTCTATTCTTTCTTTTTTCTTGTCATCTGGCTTATACATATAAGCAACACAGCTATATCTGCTGGTGATACACCTAGTATTCTAGACGCTTGGCCTACTGACTCAGGTCTTAATGCATCTAGTTTTTGCCTTGCTTCTAAACGTAATCCTTTTATGCTGTGAAAGTCCATATTTTTCGGTATTATCTTGTTTTCCAACTTTTTAAATTCTTCTATTTGTTCTAATTGAAGCTTTATATATCCTTCGTATTTTATTTGTGTCTGTACTTGTGTCCATATATGTTTAGGCAGAACTGGCCTTTCTACATCTATTTTTCCTAATATTTCATATGTGAGTTCGCTTCTTTTAACAAGTTCTGAAAGTCTAACACCATATACAATTTTTGATGAACCATTTTTATGTAAAAGTTCATTTATATCGTCTGCTGGTTTTATTTTTGTAGTTCTTATTCTCTCTATTTCTGCGTTAACAATGTCCATTTTTTGATTGAACTGATTATATCTTTCTTCGCTTATAAGACCTATTTCATAGCCTTTCTTTGTTAATCTTTGATCTGCATTATCTTGTCTTAGCATAAGTCTATATTCTGCTCTAGAAGTCATCATTCTATATGGTTCATTAGTTCCTTTTGTAACTAAATCATCTATTAAAACACCAATATATGCTTCTGATCTATCTAATATTAATGGTTCTTTTTGATCGATAAGCCTGCTTGCATTTATTCCGGCTATTAATCCTTGTGCTGCTGCTTCTTCATAGCCAGAACTACCATTTATTTGGCCTGCAAAAAATAGGCCTGAAACGCTTTTATACTCTAGACTTAGCTTTAAATTAGTAGAGTATATGCAATCATATTCGATTGCGTACGCAGGTCTCATTAAATTAGATTTTTCAAGTCCAGGTATTGTTTTATACATTGCAACTTGTATTTCTTCAGGTAAAGATGTAGACATACCTTGAATATACATCTCATTTGTAGATTCGCCTAATGGTTCTATAAAAATTTGATGTCTATCTTTATCTGCAAATCTAACTATTTTATCTTCAATAGATGGACAGTATCTAGGGCCTACACCTTCTATTTGTCCGCTATACATAGCGGATCTATGTATGTTTTCTTTAATTATTTGATGTGTTTCTTTAGCTGTATATGTCAAATAGCAAGGTACTTGATTGTAATTTTCTGTTATTATGCCTTCATTTTGAAAAGAAAAAGGTACTATTTCTTCATCACCATTTTCTTCTACCATTTTTGAAAAATCCATAGTTGCTTTATTTATTCTAGCAGGTGTTCCTGTTTTAAATCTTCTTAACTCAATTCCATTGTTTTTTAGGCTTTTAGATAACTCATTAGCAGGGAAAACCCCATCTGGACCGCTTTCACGTGAAAACTCCCCGATGATTATTTTGCCTTTAAGATATGTTCCAGTAGCTATTACAACTGTTTTAGCTCTGTATTTTGCGCCAGTATCTACTTGTACACCTTCAATAGCACCATTGTTTACATAAATTTCAGTTACTTCACCCTGCTTAATATCTAAATTCGCTTGATTTTCCAAGATTTCTTTCATTTTAATATGATATTGTTTTCTATCTATTTGTGCTCTTAATGAATGAACTGCTGGTCCTTTAGTAAGATTAAGCAATTTAGATTGTATATATGTCATATCCGCAGTTTGTCCCATTTGTCCACCTAATGCATCTATCTCTCTTACTAAATGTCCTTTTGATGTACCACCTATACTTGGATTACATGGCATATTACCAATTGAATCTAGATTTATAGCAAACATTACAGTTTTTTTACCTAGTCTGCTTGCTGCTAAAGCAGCTTCTATACCCGCATGTCCTGCTCCTACAACAACTACATCATATATGTCTTCTGATACGTATTTCATTTTTATACCTCCTATTTTCCCAAACAAAATTTCTCGAAAATTTTGTTTATTACGGAATCTGATACATTTGTACCTATAATTTCTCCTAAAAATTGCATTGCCATTCTTATTTCAATAGTTATTATTTCAATTGGCATTCCTAAATTTATAGTATCTATACTAGATTGCAATCCTTGAGAACACTTAACTAATAAACTTTTATGTCTTTGATTAGTAATAATAACATCGTTTTCTAGGTCGAATTTGTTATTATTATACATTTTAGTTATATCATTCTTTAATTCATCTATTCCTATGTCTTCTAATACAGAAACAGGTATAATACTTAAGTTTTCACGCGAAATTTTCTTGTACATATCGATAATAACCATGTTGTCAACTTCATCTATTTTATTTAAAAGTACAATAGTATTTCTTGCAGATAAATTTTTGATATTTTCAATATCTTCATCATTTAAACCTGCAATTGAATCTGTCATATATATAACTAGATCTGCTGATTCTAGAGCTTTTCTAGATCTTTCAACGCCTATTTTTTCTACTACATCGTCTGTCTCTCTTAACCCTGCAGTATCTGCAATATTCAGTACTAATTCACCTATATTAATCGTTTCCTCAATAACATCTCTAGTTGTTCCAGCTATGTCTGTTACAATAGCCTTTTCACACTCTGCTAATTTGTTAAGAAGAGAAGATTTTCCTACATTTGGTCTACCTATAATTGCAACGGTTATACCATCTTTGATTATTTTGCCTTCGTCATACGTTGAAATTAATTTTTTAATGCTATCATTACATACAGTTAGTCTATTTACTATTTCAGAGCTTTCTATTTCTGTATACTCATATTCAGGATAATCTACGCTAACTTCAATTTGAGCCATTAAAGTGGTAAGTTCTAAATTTATTTTACCGATTTCCTTAGAAAGCTTGCCTTCTAACTGCTCATTAGCAATTTTAGTCTGTTTCTTTGTTTTGGCTGCAATTACATCCATTATCGCTTCTGCTTGAGTTAAATCAACTTTACCATTTAAAAAAGCTCTCTTAGTAAACTCGCCTGGTTCAGCTAATCTAGCGCCATTTGCAAGAACAATCTCTAAAACTTCTAGCGTTATTCTTCTTCCGCCATGGCAATTAATCTCACATACATCTTCTCCAGTAAATGAAAACGGATTTTGAAAATATGAAACTAAAACTTGGTCTACTTTTCTTTGCTTTCTATCAACAATATATCCGTATATAATACTTGAATGCTTTAATTCATGCTTAGTTTTTAAAATTTTTTCAATAACTTTTAAACTATCTGCTCCACTTATTCTAATTATACTTATACCGCTATTACCAACGGCTGTGCTGATTGCAGCTATTGTATCTGTTAACATAATTATCTCCTTGCTTGATTAAAAAGTCAGCTAATGCTGACTAATTAATCATTTATTTTTTAATCTTATTATTACTCTTCTTCTTGGCTCTTCCCCAATGCTTTCAGTTTCAACTTTTTCATGATTTTGAAGTTCAGCATGAATAATTTTTCTTTCATAAGCAGACATTGGTTCTAATTTTATTATTTTTTTGAATCTTACAACGTTTTCTGCCATTTTTCTTGCTAGTTTCTTTAAAATCTCTGCTTTGTTTTTCTTATAGCCATTGATATCTACACTTACTTTTGCATAATCGTCTTCTTCTTTAGATAAAAATGCATTTATTAATGTTTGAATATCTGATAATATTATACCTTTATAACCTACTAGATTAGGCGCATCTTCGCCTGTTATTTCTACTAAAACAAAATTATTTTCTTCTGAAATTTTATATTCAATATTATCTTTAGATATTTCAATTAAACCTTTAATGAATTCATCTACTTTTACTTTTGTTCTATCTAGAACTTCTGCAGTTACTTTTTTATTTACTATAAGTCTTACTTTTGCAGGTTTTGCGTTTAGAAAACCAGTTGTTCCCTCTTCTAAAACTTCTACAATTACATCTTCTCTTGAAACTTTAAGTTCATCAAGACCTTTTCTAATCGCTTCTTCTAGCGATTTACCTGTTTGTTCTATTACTGTTTTCATTATTTTTTACCCCCTGAATTTAATAACTCGTTTTTTGGAGTTGGATTAAACTTATGATCAAAATACATTTGTTGCAATAATCCAATTACACTTCCTAATAACCAATACAAACCTAAAGCTGCTGGCATTATGTACGATATATATGTTGACATAATTGGCGCCATTAGCATCATTGTTTTTTGTTGTTCTTTTTGCTCATCAGTCATATTTGATTTAGTTAACATTCTTTTATTTGATATCATTGCAGTAAGTAATGTTAATAGCGGTATCAATAAAAGATATGGTTTTTTTGTTGGTGCTTTTGAAGGAATATCTCCTAAATTAACTCCAAAGAAATTCATATCAATTAAATTTCCTTTTTTAGCTGCTTCTATTTCTAACATCTTAGCTGTTTTTTTATCCATTTTAGCTGCTAGCTTGTCTATATCTGCTTGATTTTTACCTTGTGCTTTTAATTGATCCTTATATGCTTCAACAGCATATGGCTTTATTTGTTCATATGGCATTTGTTTAATATATGTTAATGGTTGTTTAACTATATAAAACATTGCAAAAATAATTGGCATTTGTATCAATAATGGTAAACATCCGCCCATTGGATTCACTTTATGTTGTGAATATAAAGTCATCAATTCTGTTTGCATTTTTTCTGGACTGCTTTTATACTTATTTCTTATTTCTTGCTCTAAAGGCGCTACCTTCTGCATTTCTTTCATTGATTTTTGTTGTTTATACATAAGCGGAAACAATACTACTTTAGTAAGTATTGTGAATAATATTATGGATAACGCATAATTGTTACCTACTAACAAATATATCATTCTTATGATTGATCCAAATATACCCGAAATAAATTCTATCATTCTTCAACTCTCCTTATTTCTATTTTAAAGGGTCATACCCTCCTTCGTTAAAAGGATGGCACCTTAAAATTCTTCTAATTGCTTTAAAACTCCCGATTATTATACCATATTTGTCAATAGCCTGAGCGGCATATTCTGAACAAGAAGGCGTAAATCTGCAGTTACTTCCAAGTAGCTTAGAAATGTATTTTTGATATAGCCTTATTGGATATATCAACATCTTTCTTGGAATCTTCTTTAAATCGCTTTTAAAGGACATTTTACTCTTAAGCACATCTATACCTTCTTAATTAGATTTGATTGACTATATATGCATTTTAACTGATTATACACATCGTTATATGTAACATCTAAAGTCTTTGTATCTTTTTTAGGCATTATTACTATATCTAAACCTTTTGCTTTTTCTAAATCTACTAAGTTTCTATGAGCTTCTCTTATCCAGCGCTTTAATAAGTTTCTTTCAACACTTATACCATTTTTCTTAGAAACACATATAGCAATGCGACAGTATTTAAGATTGTTTTTATAGCAATATACACTTATGTTTTTTTGCGTTTTCCAAAGTCCTTTTTTTAAAACTCTTTTTATATCTCTACCTTTTTTTAATTTAAATCTTGTTTTTTTCATTTAGATACCACCTTATATACATTTTTGTAAAAAAATAAAGGTCATATACGAAGATATAACCTTTATCACTAAGTGTACTAAATCCACTTATATCCCGAGTTTCCTTAGGAATTTCTATTTATAATTTACTTAATAAATAGAAACATTACTACGGATAATTTTTACCCTAGTTTAAATTTTTATCAACATAATAATAATTATTGCATTGAAATTAAGCTTTTATATCTGATAATTAGAAATTATGCAGATAATACTTTTCTTCCTTTTGCTCTTCTTCTTTTTATTACATTTCTACCTGATACTGAAGACATTCTTACTCTGAATCCATGTACTGTAGCTCTTTGTTTTGTTTTTGGTTGATAAGTTCTTTTCATTTCTTGCACCTCCTATTTAATAATCTACACTAACGAAATTATTAGTCTCGTTAAACATTAGCTTTTTCATTATACATTAATTTTTGTTGTTTGTCAAATGTTATGTTAATTTTTTCGTTTTTTTTACTTTGTTTTAGAAAAAGCTTTAAAATTCTTAAAAAAATAAAGTGGTGGATAACTTCGTTTTTTCGGTGGATAACTTTCTCTAAAAAAAAAGTTATCCACCGTTTTTTGCGAGTTATCCACCGTTTAGTCTTAGTTGTTAACATAAGAAAATGTGAGTTGAGTTTTTCTATTGAAAATGCCTTTGATTTCTGTTATACTAGGGAAAACTAACATTTAGCTTGATTATAATTATTAGACTTATCAACAACTTTTATGTAATATAAATTGATTAGATTCGTTAGTTTTAAAGAAAGTTATCCACATATGTGGATAACTCTGTGGATAACTTTCAAAATTCGTAGTAAAGGAGGAAAAAATGAACGACGATATTAACAAACTATGGAACGAAGCTTTAGAAGTACTAAAAGATGAGCTTTCACCAGTTGCGTTAAAAACATACATAAACGTAATGGAGCCGTATTTACAAGATTCAAACACAATTTGTCTTGTTTCAACATCAGATTACCATAGAGAAATTTGTAAAAGTAGATATTTAGATTTAATACAAAATACAATTTTATATTTAACTAATAAAAACTATACAATATTATTAAAATCAAAAGACGAGTCAGAAATTGAAACCACTACAAATCCATCTACAACGCCAGTTTACAGTGATTCAGAGCTTAGAAGCTTTAGTCCAAGAAACGCTTCAGCAGAATGTTTAAATCCCAAATATACTTTTGAAAATTACATTATTGGTACTAATAATAGATTTGCATACTCTGCAGCACTTTCAATATCTGAGAATCCAGGCAAGCAGTTTAATCCATTATTCATATATGGAGGAGTTGGACTTGGAAAAACACATTTAATGCAAGCAATGGGACATGCTATGTATCAAACAAATCCAGATATAAAAATCATGTATGCCACTGGTGAACAGTTTTTCAACGATTTTATATCTTCAATCATGAGTAATAATCATAATCTAAATGATAATAAAAATGAGCTTCTAAGAAATAAATATAGAGGTGCAGATGTACTACTAATTGATGATATTCAATTTTTAGTAGGAAAAGATAAATGTCAAGAACAGTTTTTCCACACATTTAACGCGCTTTTTGAAAGTGGTAAACAAATTGTTTTAACCTCAGAAAAGCCACCTAAAGATATTATTATAGACGATAGACTTAAAAGTAGGTTTGAAGTGGGGCTTGCTGTAGATATACAATCACCAGATTTTGAAACAAGACTTGCTATTTTAAAAAAGAAAGCTCAAGCTGAAAGATACATAGTAGATGATGATATTCTTATAAAAATTGCAACAAGAGTAAGATCTAACATAAGAGAATTAGAAGGTGTTTTCAATAAACTTGTGGCATATACTGCATTTACAAAGCATGAATTAACATCAGATGTAGTAGAAAACATAATAGAATCAATACTTGTAAAGAACACAAGTATCTTAACTAGCAAACTAATAATGCAGGTTGTAGCGAAATTCTACAATGTAAAAGTAGACGATTTAAAAAGCGGAAAACGTTCTAACAGTGTAGCTTTTCCTAGACAAATAGCTATGTACTTATGTAGAGAATCTGCTAATATGTCTTTTGCAAATATAGGCAAAGAATTTGGTGGAAGAGACCATTCTACAGTATTACATGCATATACAAAAGTAAAAGATGAAATAAGTAAAAATCCAGAAACTTATGATCTTGTGGAAGATATTAAAAAAGCTTTGTCGATTGATAATTAATTCGTATAAAATGCAAATAATCGATTTTCCATTTTATATGTAAAAAGTTATCCACAAAGTTATCCACATAGTTATCCACAATTGGCACACTGAAAAAACATGGATATACCGCCGAATAAAAAAGTTATCCACCGTTTCCACATACCTTATTATTATATAGTATATATATACTAACTAATACATATAAGAAGGAGCGAAAGTTATCCACATGCTTTTGTGGATAACTCAAAAAGTTATCCACCGTTTTAGTTTTCACATGTGGATAACTTACCCGAAAAACACCTGTTATGCCGAGCATATCACACTTTATAGCTATTATTGCATTAATGTTACAACGCAGTTACAAAACGACCACAGAATAAAGTAAACCACTTATTCTGTCAACTAATTGTGGATAACTCGGTGGATAACTATGTGGATAACTTGTGGATAAAAAGTTATCCACATAGGGGTGTGGATAACTTGCCTAGTTATCCACAAAGTTATCCACATAGGAAACACTGAAAAAAGGTTTATTTAAAGCCAAAAAAAAAAGTTATCCACCGTTTCCACATAGCTTATTATTATTATTATATATTATATATATATTTATTATTATATATATAGAGTATGTAGAAAAAAACAATTTTTCTTAGTTGCAATTGTGGATAACTTTTAAAAAAGTAAGCTCAAAACCTTTGACAATAAGGGGTACAAGGTTTTAAAAACATGTGGATAACTTTATTTATACATAATCAAATTACATAAAACATGTGGATAACTTATTTTATGTAATTAAAACTCAGGGGAATACAGTAACAACCTAATAGTTGCACAAATTATATAGAAAAAAACAAGAAGGAGACGTAAAAATGAAAATAGAATGTTATAAACAAAATTTAAACATTGCACTAAATGCAGTAGCAAAAACAGCATCATCTAAATCAACTATGCCAATACTAGATGGAGTTCTTATAGAAGCAAAAGATGGATATATTAAATTAACTACTAATGATTTAGACATGGGTAGTGAATATAAACTTGTATGCGATGTTATAAGCGAAGGAAAAGTAGTAGTAGATTTAAAAATGTTCATGGAAATAGTAAGAAAACTAGAAGGAGATATTTTAGCAATAGAATTAATAAATGATATTTTTATTATTAAATCAAAAGGCAGTATATACAAACTAGCAACAATGAATGCAGAAGATTATCCCTTATTACCAGTTTTCAATGTAGATAATAAAATTAAATTGCCACAAAATATATTTAAAGACATGATAAGAAAAACAAACTTTGCAGTAAGCATGGATGAAAATAGACCTGTATATACAGGTCAATTAGTAAAAATAGAAAATAACGTATTAACAGTAGTAGCTATAGACGGATTTAGATTAGCATTAAAAAAATACCTTTTAGAAAAAGACATTGTAGATTTTAAAGCAATCGTACCAGGAAAAGTTTTAACAGAAATTGTTAAATTATTAAGTGATGATGATACAGATGTAGAAATAGGTATAAATAAAAACCAAGCGCTTTTTGAAATTGGCAACTGCACAGTTGTCAGCAGATTAATAGATGGAGAATTTTTAAATTATTCAGGTATAATACCATCAGACAAAGAAACACGTATTAAAACAAGAACTAAAGATTTGCTAAATGCGTTTGAAAGAGTTGCATTATTTTCTAAAGAATCAGCAGATAAAGATAAAAAATCACCAGTAAAAATGGATATTAGCTTAGATGGAATAATACTTTCTTGCAATAGTCAAACTGGAGATGCAAAAGAAAATTTATCTTGCGTAACAGAAGGAAAACCTCTAGTTATAGGGTTTAACCCAAGATATATGATCGATGCATTAAAATTTGTTGAAGATGAAGAAATATATCTAGATTTCACAACTGGAATTTCACCCGCAACTATAAAACCTGTTACAGGCAATGATTTCATATACATGGTATTACCTTTGAAAATCAAACAAGAAGGCTAAAACATATGGAAATAAAAAGTCTAGAAATAAAAAATTTTAGGAATTACGAAAGTTTAGAAATACAGCTAAATAATAGATTAACCGTTATTTTTGGAGATAATGCACAAGGAAAAACAAATATTTTAGAAGCAATATATGTTTTAGCAATTGGCAAATCATATAGAACAGAAAAAGAAAATGAAATTATTAAATTCAACGAGCAATATTCTAGACTCTTTATGAAATATACAGATGACAACGCAGATAAAGAAAAAACCATTGAATATTATTTAGATAAAAATAATAAAAAACAAATAAAGGACAATTCATTTTCTGTTAAACGCATGTCAGATCATATCGGTATAGTCAAATTAGTTGTATTTTCTCCACAAAGTATGGATATAGTAAAAGGTGCTCCGTCTAAGCGTAGAAAGTATTTAGATATATTATTATCTCAAATTTCCAAAACATATTTATATAATTTGCAGCAGTATAATAAATATTTAAAAATAAAAAACTCAATGCTTAAACAGGAAAAAAAAGATATAGATCTAACGTATCTAGATATAATAGATGAACAATTAGCTAAATATTCTTTTTGCATTATTACTGAAAGAAAAAGAGTGGTAGATGACATAAAACAGCATTCTGAAAAAATTCATCAAAAATTGACTTGTAAAAAAGAAAAAATTGATATAGAATATAAATCAGATTTTAGTAACATGAAATCGGAACAGATATTAAGCGTTTTTAAGAATACGAGAAAAAATGATATCTTTAGAAAAATATCAACAAAAGGTATTCAAAAAGATGATTTGGATATAAAAATAAATGAGCTAAATGTGGATACATATGGCTCCCAAGGACAAAATAGAACAGCTCTATTAACACTTAAATTAGCAGAATTTGAAGTATTAATTGATGCAAAAGAAGATAAGCCTATTTTATTGCTAGATGATGTTTTATCTGAATTAGATAACGAAAGAATAAATTATTTATTGCAATATGTTTCTAAATATCAAACAATAATTACAACGACAGATATAGCAATATTAAAAAACATAGAAGCATCATTTATCAAAATAGAGAATGGAAAAAAAGTAAAATAAAAAGGAGTGTTTTAAGTGTCAGAATATAACGAAAACCAGATTCAAGTATTAGAAGGACTTGAAGCTGTAAGAAAAAGACCGGGAATGTACATAGGCAGTGTATCTGAAAGAGGATTACATCACTTAGTATATGAAATAGTAGATAACGCAGTAGATGAAGCTTTAGCAGGATACTGCAATGAAATAAATGTTGAAATATTACCAGAAAACATAATCACAGTAAAAGACAATGGTAGAGGAATACCACTTGGAATACATCCAAAAATGAAAATACCAGCAATAGAAGTAGTATATACAATACTTCATGCTGGTGGAAAATTTGGTGGAGATGGTTACAAAGTTTCTGGTGGACTTCATGGAGTTGGTGCATCAGTAGTTAATGCGCTATCTGAAAGATTAACAGTGCAAGCTTCAAATGGTGATGGAACACATGAAATGACATTTGAAAGAGGAAAAGTATCTGAAAAATTACATAGAATTTCAGACGATAACACAAGAGGAACTAAAGTATTTTTCAAACCAGATTCAGAAATTTTTGAAACAACTGAGTTTAATTTTGAAACATTAGTTAACAGATTAAGAGAAATGGCTTTTTTAAATAAAGGACTTATTATAACTTTAACAGACAGAAGAAACCCAGAAATACAAGAAGTCAAATTTCATTATGAAGGCGGAATAAGTTCATTTATTGAATACATAAATAAATCAAAAGAACCTTTACATAAAGATGTTATTTATTTGGAAAGCAAAGGAAAAGTAGAAGTAGAAGTTGCTTTTCAGTATACAACAGCTTATTCAGAAAATATTCATACTTTTGTAAATAATATTAACACAATTGAAGGTGGAACTCATTTAGAAGGCTTCAAAAGAGGCTTAACAAAAGCGTTTAACGATTATGCAAGAAAGTTTAAATTTTTAAAAGAAAAAGATGTTAATTTGCAAGGTGATGATATTAGAGAAGGAATAACTGCAATTGTAAGTGTTAGAGTTGCAGATCCTCAGTTTGAAGGACAAACTAAAACTAAGCTTGGTAATAGTGAAGTTGTAGGTATTGTTAATGGATTAATGACAGAAAAATTATATGCGTTTTTAGAAGAAAATCCGCAAATTGCAAAAGCTATACTAGAAAAATGTCAAAGTGCAGCAAGAGCAAGAGAAGCAGCTAGAAAAGCTAGAGAAACAGTAAGAAGAAAAAATGTATTAGAATCAACTACACTTCCAGGTAAATTAGCAGACTGTAGTGAAAAAGATGCATCTAAATGCGAAATATACCTAGTAGAAGGAGACTCTGCAGGAGGTAGTGCAAAGCAAGGAAGAGATAGAAAATTCCAAGCTATACTGCCAATGTGGGGGAAAATGCTTAATGTTGAAAAAACAAGACCAGATAAAATTTATGGTAATGAAAAGTTAAGCCCAGTAATTACAGCAATAGGTGCAAGCATAGGAAATGACTTTAATATTGAAAAATTAAGATATCACAAAATAATACTTATGGCAGATGCCGATGTAGATGGTGCACATATTAGAACACTATTATTAACATTTTTCTTTAGATATATGAGACCACTTGTTGAACAAGGCCATATATATATAGCACAACCACCTCTTTTTAAATTATATAAAAAAGGAATGGAAGATGTCTATTGCTACAATGAAGCAGATTACGACATAAAAATGAAAGAATTATGCGATAAGGGAATAGCTAAAGAATCTATAAAAATTCAAAGATACAAAGGACTTGGAGAAATGAATGCAGAGCAGTTATGGGAAACAACTATGAATCCTGAAACTAGAATCTTATTAAAAGTAAATTTAGAAGATGCAGCTATTGCAGATCAAATGTTTACTATATTAATGGGTGAAGATGTTGAACCAAGAAGAGAATTTATTGAGAAAAACGCGAAATACGTAAATAATCTTGATATATAAAAAAGTTATGTAAAATAATTAAAAGTTGTTGACAAGTAATAAAATTAATGATATAATAAGACCTGTAAGTAGGAGTTTTCTTCTCACCTTGCAGGTTTTGTCTTTGCATGGGTTATACAATATTTAAAATATAAGTAGGTAACTATATATATTGATTTGTATTTTGAGAAGATTGCTGCACGCAATCTTTTTTTATATTTTGGAGGTGTTTTATATAAAACCAGATTTTTTAATAAACGAGCAAATTAGAGTTATTGAGGTTCAGTTAGTTGACAACGAAGGTCAAAAAGTAGGCGTAATGACTACAAAGGCTGCACTGGCTCTAGCATACGAAAAGGAATTGGATTTAGTGCTTATAGCACCTAATGGAAAACCACCAGTATGTAAAATCTTAGATTATGGTAAATTTAAATTTGAGATGATCAAAAAAGAAAAAGAATCTAAGAAAAAGCAAAAAGTTGTTGAGATCAAGGAAATTCGTCTATCTCCAAAGATAGATAAGCATGATCTTGAAGTAAAAGCAAAGAATGCTAACAAATTTATTGCAGCAGGTGACAAAGTAAAAGTAACATTAAGATTTAGAGGTAGAGAATTAAGTTTCGTAAATACCAGTAAAGCTATACTAGATCAATTCGCAGAATTGTTAGAGGATGCGACTATTGAAAAACAAGCAAAGCTTGAAGGAAAATCTATGATTATGATTGTATCACCAAAACAAAAGTAATTTTGAAGGGAGAGAAATATTATGCCAAAAATGAAATCACACAGCAGTTCAAAGAAAAGATTTTCTTTTACTAAAACAGGAAAAGTTAAAAAAATGAGCGCTAACAGAGCACATTGCTTAACAGGAAAATCTTCAAAAAGAAAATTATCATTAAAAGGTGCATCTTATGCAGATAGCACAAACACAGCAAACATGAAATCATTATTACCATATGGTTAGTAATAAAAGCAAAACAAAACAATTATTATTAGGAGGGAAAACAAAATGGCAAGAGTAAAAGGAGCAGTAACTACAAGAGCTAGACATAAAAAAGTTCTTAAAAGAGCAAAAGGTTATTTCGGAGCAAAAAGTATAAGATTTAGAATGGCTAACCAAGCTGTTATGAAATCATTAAATTATGCTTATGTAGGAAGAAGACTTAAGAAAAGAGATTTTAGACAATTATGGATTGCAAGAATAAATGCAGCAGCTAGAATTAATGGAATGTCTTATAGCAAATTTATTAGCGGATTAAGAAGAGCTAATATCAACATAAACAGAAAAATGCTTGCAGAAATGGCTGTAACAGACATGAACGCATTTGCATCATTAGTAGAACAAGCTAAACAAGCATAATTTAATATAAGTGGAGGAAAACACATGATTTTTGCAGGAGATTTTAGAAACGGTGTTACATTTGAACTAGATAATCAAGTATATAGAATAGTAGAATTCCAACATGTTAAACCTGGTAAAGGTGCAGCATTTGTAAGAGTAAGAATGAAAAACGTTATAACAGGCGCAAATATTGAAAGAACTTTCAATCCAACTGAAAAAGTTGAAGAAGCAAAAATTTCAATAAATGAAATGCAGTATTTATATAACGATGGAACAAATTATTCTTTTATGGATAATACTACATATGAGCAAGTTGAGCTTTCAGCAAGTGAACTTGAAGGAACTTTACCATATTTAAAAGATAATATGATGGTAAAAGCACTCTCTTTCAAGGGTCATATATTTGCTGTAGAAGCACCAACATTTGTTGAATTAAAAGTTACATATACAGAACCAGGAATAAAAGGTAGCACATCAACAGGAACAACTAAACCTGCTACTGTTGAAACAGGAGCAGAATTCCAAGTACCTATTTTTGTAGAAATCGGAAATATAATCAGAATTGATACAAGAACTGGCGATTACATGGAAAGAGTTTAATATCAAATAACTACTAAGGTTTCTTAGTGGTTATTTTTTGCTTTAAATAATCAAAAAAAGAGTGAGTTAAATAGCAAATGCAAAAAAACTTGTCAATTGCTTTAGAATAAGGAGATTATATGAGATTTATAAATAACTATATTGAAAAAACAAAGAATTATATGAAAGAAAACAATATGAAATATTATATCGAAACAATGGGATGTGCAATGAATGAAAATGATTCTGCAAAATACAGTGGAATTATGGCATCTATGGGCATTACAAAAGCAGATAAAGAAGAAGATGCAAATATAGTTCTTTTTAATACATGTTGTGTAAGAGAAAATGCAGAAAAAAAATTATTTGGTAGACTAGGAATACTAAAAGAGAAAAAAATGAAAGAAAAAGATTTTTATATTGCAATAGTTGGATGCATGACTCAGCAGGAACACATTATTGAAAAAATAAAAACTTCATATCCTTTTGTAGATATAGTTCTGGGTACTCATAGTATAGATACTTTTCCAAATAAATTGTATAATGCTATATTTAAAAAAATTAAAACAAGAGAACATATAGATACTGAAGGACAAGTAGTTGAAAATGTTCCAATTATCTATGAAGATAATAATAAAGCAAGTATAAGTATAATATATGGATGTAATAATTTTTGCACATATTGCATTGTTCCATATGTTAGAGGTAGAGAACGTAGTAGAAAAATGGAAGATATCATTGAAAACGTTAAAGATGTGGCATCTAAAGGATATAAAGAAATAACACTACTTGGTCAAAACGTAAATTCATACGGAAAAGATTTAAATGATGAGAGTTCTAGTTTTGCTAAATTGTTAATCAAAATAAATGAAATAGACGGAATAGAAATTATACGTTTTGTTTCTCCACATCCAAAGGATTTTGGAGATGATGTTATAGATGCAATAAAAGCTTGCGATAAAGTATCTAAACAAATACATTTACCACTTCAATCTGGAAGTACAGAAATTTTAAATAAAATGAATAGAAAATACACTAAAGAAGATTATTTAAAATTAGTGAAAAAAATGCGCGAAAAAATACCATCTGTTTCATTTACAACAGATGTAATTGTAGGGTTTCCTGGAGAAACGGATGAAGATTTTGAAGAAACACTAGATGTTGTACGTAAAGTAAGATATGATTTAGTATATATGTTTATATATTCTATAAGAAAAGGTACAATTGCAGAAAAAATGGACAATCAGATAGCAGAAGATATAAAAACAAAAAGACTAGAAACGTTGAAATATCTAAATAAAGAGATAGTAGAAGAAGTAAATAAAGAAAACGTAGGCAAAATATTTCCTATACTAATCGAAGGCAAAAGTAAAAACAACAATTTAAAATATACCGGAAGAACACCACAAAATAAGGTTGTTATATTTGATGCAAATGAAGAGTTAATAGGTAAAATAAGAAATATAAAAATAACTTCTCAGCATTTATGGTATTTAAGCGGAGAAATAATAAAATAGAAGATATGCTTGTCATACCTTCTTTTTTTTCGCATATTTATGTACAGAGGTGATTATTAAATGGATGGTGTAGTTGCATCTAGAAGATTAAGAAAAGAATCAAGAGTAAATAATGTTAGTATAAATTCAGAAAAAAGTAAAAGCACTTTAGAATTTAGAATGTTTCTAAGCGTTTTACTTATATTAATATGTTTCGTTGTAAAAACATATTTTCCAGGCGTATTAGAAAAAAATAAAGTTGTAAGTATAATATACAAAGAATATAAAAAATCATATGACTTTTCTAAAGTGGAATCAAAAATAGTTAAGACTATTTCTACTAATTTAAAACCTTTAAATAGCCATATTGGTATATATAAAGAACCTATAAAAAAAAATAAAATAGAAGAGATAAAAAAAAATGAAACACCGTTACCAGCAACCGTACAAGTAACTAGTGCAAATTTAAAAAATGAAGAGATAAGTGCAATATCGTTTATTGATGAAAATGTTGAGAAAATTAAAAATACAGGCATTACATTTATAAAACCAATAGATGGTAAAATAACATCAGAATTTGGGGCAAGAGAGTCAGATAATCCTAAATTAAATTATTATCATACAGGAACAGATATAGCTGCTAATTTAGGAACAAAAATTAAAAGTGTAGCATCTGGAACCGTTGCAAACACTGGAATAGATAAGTATTACGGTAAATACATAGATATTAAAAATGGAAATGTTATTATAAAATATGCGCATTTAAATAAAATATATATAAAAAACAATAAAGAAATAAAACAAGGCGAAGTTATAGGAGAAGTAGGCTCTACAGGCAATTCAACAGGTCCACACTTGCACATAGAAATATCTATAGATGGAAAATTTGTAGATCCACAAAGTTTAATTAAGGAGCTAATATGAAATTTGTAATAAATAAAAAAAAGCTGGAAATAAACGAAAGTCTTCTTATAATTATTATAGCAAGTATATTTTCTAAAAATATTTATAGCTATTTTAAATTATATTTTCTTTGCTATTTTTTTATTATAATTCATGAAAGTTTTCACTTAATAGTTGCAAAAAAATTTACTAAGCAAACCCATGCAATAAGATTTGGTATATGCGGAGTTAATGCCGAAATAGACAACGTTAAAGATCCTTTTTTATTGTTTATAATTAAGTTAGCAGGACCTATTTCAAATTTAATTTTAGCTTTTATATTTAGAAATAATGCGCTGATATTTAGCATAAACATGATACTTTTTTTTATAAATATGTTACCTATTTACCCATTAGATGGATATGATATTTTAAAATCCATTCTAAAACTAATATTATTAAACAAAAACATCATACATTCAATTGTAATTTATACTAATTTTTATGCTCTATTTGCAGTTTGGATAGTTAGTATAATTTTTTTTGAAAAATTCGGAAATATATCTTTACTAATCTTTACTATATGTGTTACACTATTAAACATGCGAGAAAGAAAAAAAAATGAATTTGTTGAGAAATAGCATTAGAATGCGCTTATTTATAGTTTATTTCATTAAAGTTACAAAAACGTTACAAAAATTGATTTTAGCTATTGATTTTTACTATAAAAAAGAGTATTATATAATTAGTTTAAGACTCGGAGGTTAATATATGGCAATAGGAGATATTGTTGTTTGCTTAGATGTCGGAGCCTCAAAGGTAAGCTGTATTGTAGGACAAGTCAATAAGTTTAGCAAAATAGAAGTAATTGGTCATGGAATGTCAAACAATGGTGGACTAAAAAAGGGTATTATATATGATCCTAAAATAACTGCAGAATCTATAAAAAATGCAATTAATGCAGCAGAAGAAATTGCGGGATTAAATATAAAGTCGGCATATGTAAATATAAAAGGAATGAATGTTAGAATCGAAAGATTAAGCGTTATTGGTGATGTAGAAAAGCCAGACGAAGGGTTATCATATAATGATATTTATAACTTATATAAAAAGATGCAAACTTCTATACAAGTAGATGAAAAAAAAGAACAAATAATAGATATAATACCATATTGTTATTATTTAAATGATAGACAGTATAAAGAAGAGCCTATAGGAGCTTTTTGTAAGCAGTTTACAATAGATGGGGATATAGTATTAGGTAAAAATGAATACATTGAATCTATACTTGCATCTATGCAGCTTGCAGATTTGAAAATAGATGGCTTAGTTTTGGAATCACTAGCAACATCAAGCATTACATTAATGCCAGAAGAAAAAAAATTAGGTGTTTTAATGATTGATGTAGGAGCAAGTCATACTGAAGTATCAGTATATCATGAAAATAGATTGGAATTTTATACTGCTTTGCCAGTAGGCTCTGATTATATAACAAATGATATTTCAATAGCATTTGATATATCACCAGAAGAAGCAGAAAAATTAAAAAGACAGTACAATTTAGCAATGGAAATTATGATAAATAACAACCATGAAATAAAGTTAAATACCGTAAAAGATAAAGATAAACCTAATATGATAAGGTGTAGCGACGTAGTTGGAGTTATTGAAGCAAGAATATCACAAATAAATTCAGTTATAAGAAGTTTAATTGTTGAAAACATGCTTTTAGATAAAGTAGAATGCGCTGTAATAACTGGGCAAGGAATATCTAATATAGCAGGTGTTGAAGAACTTGTTTCATTAAATTTAAAATTAAGTCAAGTAAGAATATGTTCCCCTAAGATTATTAATATAGTAAAACCTCAATATATAACTGCATATGGAATAGCAAAACAAATATCAGTTTTAGGAATGAGTAAACATATTAATAGTGATGTGGAAATATTAATAGAACCAACTATTAAAGATAAAATATTCAACATATTTTTTAAATCTAAGCTAAAAAAGAAAAAGAACAAAAAAGAAGTTAAGGATATAGAAGAGATTGATAGTAACGAAGTTAAGGAGGATTAATTGTGGAAAATTATAACAATGTGTATACAGGAATGGCTAATATTAAAGTAATAGGTGTAGGTGGCGGCGGTAATAACGCTGTAAATAGAATGATAGATGCAGGATTGAAGGGTGTTGAATTCATAGCGATTAATACAGATAAGTTAGATTTATCACATTCAAAAGCAGAAATAAAGATTCAAATTGGTGAAAAATTAACAAGAGGACTTGGAGCAGGAGCAAATCCTGAAATAGGTAAACATTCAGCAGATGAATCAAGAGTTGAAATAGCAGAAGCAATAAAAGGTGCAGACATGGTATTTATAGCTTCAGGAATGGGTGGAGGCACTGGTACAGGCGCAGCTCCTATAGTTGCTGAAGTATCTAAAGATATGGGAATATTAACTGTAGCAGTTGCAACTAAACCTTTCCCATTCGAAGGAAAAAGAAGAATGTCACAAGCAGATGCTGGTTTAGAATTATTAAAAAACAATGTAGATACAATAATAACTATACCAAACGAAAAATTACTACAAGTTGTTGAAAAACAAACTTCAGTAATGGATGCGTTTAGAACAGCAGATGATATATTAAGACAAGGTGTTCAAGGTATTTCAGATTTAATCACATTACCAGGACTTGTAAATCTAGACTTTGCCGATGTAAAAACAATAATGCTAGATGCAGGTGTTGCACATATGGGTATAGGAAGAGCTAAAGGCGAAAATAGATCAGCAGAAGCAGCAAGACAAGCAATACATAGTCCACTTCTAGAAACTTCAATAGAAGGTGCAGGAGGTGTACTTATAAATGTTACCGGAGGAAAAGATTTAGGTCTATTAGAAATAAATGAAGCAGCAGAGCTTGTACAAAAATCTGTAGATCAAGATGCAAATATCATTTTTGGTGCTATTATAGATGAAGCAATGGAAAATGAAATTTTAATAACAGTAATTGCTACTGGTTTTACAAAAACAGCAACAGATGTAATGAAAGATGGCCCAGTACAAAGAGTGTATGGTCAATCACAAGAAAAAGCATATCAACCACAAGCAAGGCCGGGTACAATAACACCTCAAAAATCAAGTATGCCATTTGATTTCGATGTTCCACCTTTCTTAAAAAGAAATAGAGAATAAAAAAAATAGCGAAAAAAGTAAGTTAAATATTTAACTTACTTTTTTTTTTGACAAAAACTGCGGTAAATTCGAAATATAATTTAATCAGGTGGTTTTTATGTATATAGAAAAAGTATTTATCGAAAATTTTATTATAAATTACATTCTTATGAGACAAGTTGCATATATAAATAAAAAAACATATAAAATAAACAAAATAATAATCGCAGCTGCCCTATCTAGCTTCTATGTATGTGTTATCAAGTATATTGCAATAAACAAAGCAGAATATTTAATTTTAAACATATTAGTGTATATTACAATGACATATATAGCTTTTGATATTAAGAACATAAAAGAATATTTAAACTGTATATTTACTGAAATTTATTTAACAGCCGTGTTTACGGGCGCAGTAATAATATTTTTACAAATAACAGAAGCAAAATATAATTATAATAATATAAAAATATTGTCGTATATTATATCATATTGCATATTGAAAGTTTCAAATGAGTTGATTAATAGAAAAATCAAAATAGATTTAACAAAAACAAAATTAACTTATGATATTGAATTTAATATAGATGAGAATAAATACAATTATAAAGGTTTTGTAGACACATGCAACAATACAAAAATAAATTTAGATAACAAGAATATTTTATTTCTAGATAATGAAAACAATATAAAGGAGGTACTAAAGAAAAGTAAATTTCAAAAAAAAAGCATTGAAATAAAAACAGCAACAGGCAAAAATATAATAGAAATATGGATAATAGACAAAATTATATTTAATAAAAATATAGAAGTTAATAAAATACCAGTAGCAGTATTAGAAAACAAAATAATTAGTAGCAGTAGATATAATAGTTTGATTGGATACGATATGTATCTAGAATATTTAGGAGGCTATAATTATGATTAGTATAGATAAAATACGAGATATAGTATTTAAATTTTTAAAAATAGATAATAACATATACTATATCGAAGGAAGTGAAAAATTACCATCTCCGCTATTACCAGAAGAAGAGCAAAAACTCTTAATACGTTTGAAAAATAAAGATAATGAAGCAAGAAAAAGGCTTGTAGAAAAAAATCTAAGATTAGTAGTATATATAGCTAAAAAATTTGAAAATACAGGAATAAATATAGAAGATTTAATTTCAATTGGAACAATAGGTTTAATGAAAGCAATAAATTCATTTGATTTAGATAAAAATATAAAGCTTGCAACATATGCATCTAGATGCATAGAAAATGAAATATTAATGCATTTAAGAAAAATAGTTAAAATAAGAAGTGAAGTCTCTATAGATGAACCATTAAACACAGATTCGGAAGGAAATGACTTACTTTTAGCAGATATAATTGGCACAGACATAGACCAGATTTTCATAGCAGTAGAGGAATCTAGCAACAAAAAAAAGGTTATAGATGCAATAGAAAAACTAAACAAAAGAGATAAAGTTATAATGAATCTTAGATATGGTTTTAACGGTAAAGATGAACTTACACAAAAAGAAGTAGCAGATAGATTAGGCATTTCACAATCATATATATCTAGAATAGAGAAAAAAGTAATAAATGGTCTAAAAAAAGAATTACTTAAATAATACGTATAAAAGGAATTACAAAAACAAAACATAAGCGTAATGTAAGGAGAAGATATATGTATAAAGTAGAAATTAAAAATTTAAATACAGCAGAATTACCAAGACTCGCAAATAAAGATCAGTTAATACTTTTAGCAAAAGCAAAAACAGGAGATAATATAGCAAGAGAAGAATTTATATATGCAAATTTAAGATTAGTACTAAGTTTAGTACAAAAATTCAATAATAGAGGCGAAAATGTAGATGACATATTTCAAGTTGGAGTTATAGGATTATTGAAATCTATAGATAATTTTGATATGAATCTAAACGTACAGTTTTCAACATATGCAGTCCCCATGATTATTGGAGAAATAAAAAGATTTCTAAGAGATTCAAGTGCGTTAAGAGTAAGTAGATCTCTAAGAGATATAGCATATAAAATCATGAAAGAAAAGGAGATATATATAAATCAGTATAGTAAGGAACCAACATTAGAGGAATTAAGCAAACTAGTAGAAGAATCTATAGAAGACATTGTAGTTGCACTAGATAGTATGGTTCAGCCAGTTTCAATATATGAAACAGTATATAACGATGCAGGCAACTCAATATCAATAGTAGATCAAATAAAAGATGATATAAACGAAGCAGAAGAATTGACAAATAAGATGGCGATTAATAGCGCATTAGAAAAATTAACGCCTAAAGAAAGAAATATAATTAACAAGAGATTTTTTCAAAATAAAACACAAGTAGAACTTGCAAAAGAAATAGGTGTTTCACAAGCTCAAATATCAAGAATAGAAAAAGTAGCACTATGTAAAATGAAAAAACGTATAGATATAGATATATAAATCTTGTAACCTATACGAAAACATGATATAATTTCAAAAAAAGTGGGGAAATAAAATGTTAGACATAGAAGAAATAATAAAAGCTACAAAAGGCAAATTATTAAATAAAACAAATGACAAAATAAAAAGCTATTCAATAACTAGCAATGAAATAAAAGAAAATTGTTTCTTTATACCGTTAAAAGGTGAAAAAACAGATGGGCATAATTATATATTATCTGCAGTAGAAAATGGAGCTATAGGTTTTTTTATAGCAGAAAACAATAAAGATAAGGAACAAATACTAACAAAAGCTATTAAAATAAATAAAAATATAAATATAGTTGAAGTTAAAGATACATATGAAGCGTTAGAAAAAATAGCTATGTACAATAGTAGTAAATATCCTGACACAATAAAAATCGGAATAACAGGAAGTGTAGGTAAAACTAGTACTAGAGAAATGTTAGCAAGCATTTTAAAAGAAAAATACACTATATTAAAAACAATAAAAAACTATAATAGCGAAATAGGAATTCCATTAATGCTTTTAATGAATCAAGGGCAAGAAATTGCTATTTATGAAATGGGTATGGATGGAATAGGACAATTAAATCACATAACAAATATGGTGAAACCCAATATAGCTGTTATAACTAATATAGGAACGTCACATATCGGTATATTAGGAAGCAGAGAAAACATATTTAAAGCAAAAATGGAAGTGACAAATGGAATCACTAAAGGCGGCATGCTATTTGTAAATGGAGATGATGCATATTTAAAAAAAGTAGAAATGAATGATAAATATACAACGATTAAATACAAAGTAGAAAAAAATCCAAACCTAAAGATAATAGATATCTTAGCAGACAGTTCGAAATTTATATATAAAGATGTAGAATATATAATAAATGAGCCAGGCAAGCATAATATATATAATGCTATAGTTGCGATAGAAATAGGAAAAAAATTAAGTTTATCAGAAGACCAAATAAAGAAGGGAATATATAATTATAGAAATTTTAATCAAAGGTTAGAGCAAACTGTAATAGGGGATAACATTTTAATTATGGATGATAGCTATAATGCTAGCTTAGATTCTATGAAATCTGGATTAGAAGCAATAAATAATATAAAGGGCAGAAGAAAAATAATAGTTTTAGGAGATATGCTTGAACTTGGTTACTTTTCTGCACAGCTTCATAAAGAATTAGCAAAAGCTGTGCAAAATACGCAGTATGATAAAATATTTTTATACGGAAAAGAAATTAAAATCACAGCTGATGCTATAAAACAAAAAGAAAATGTAGCTTATACAAACAATATATCAGAATTAGAGAAAATGCTAAAAAGTGAAATCAAAGCAGGAGATTTAATTTATTTCAAGGCGTCTAATGGTATGAAATTATATAATGTTATTCAAAACATAAAAAACGAATATTAAATTAAAGAGTAAAGTATTCATATATTTTACTCTTTTTAATATAATTTAATAGGTGATTTTATGTCAAGAGGTATAGATTTTAAGCAAAAAGAAGTTATAAATATAAATAACGGAAAGATACTTGGATATGTAAGCGATGTTAATGCAAATTTTGCAACAGGTGAAATAAGTTCAATAATAATTGCGCCTATGGGGAAAATATTCAATTTAATAGGTGGTAAAAACAATATAACAGTGCCTTGGGAAAAGATCAACAAGATAGGTGAAGATGTTATTTTAGTTGAAGTGTAAAAAAAGACGAAAAAAAGATAAAAAAAGAAAAAAAGTGTTGACAAATGATCTAAACTGTAATAAAATAAACACGGTTATTGAAAAAAATAATAACCGTATAAAAAAACAAAAATATTTGAAATATCTATTGACAAAAACAAATAGATATGTTAAAATTGATTTTGTTGAACCGCTATTAATTTAGCAGTAGCACATTGAAAAATAAACAATACAATTACAAC
>JAVWPP010000016.1:0-24115 GCA_036635835.1 Clostridia bacterium
AATATTACTAACTAGCAAATTAAATGAATTCTCTTGCTATATTTCAGCTTAATTAAGCAAAATTATATCCTAGTTTCAAAGGAAACTAGGATACATATTAATTCTATTTTATTTTATTTTATTTTATTGTTTTATTATTTTATTTTATTTTATTTTATTTTAAAACATATGAGAAGCTTTATTCTCATTACCTGTATTTCCGTATCTAGATAGGTATGCTTTATATGTTTTTTATATTATTTATTTCCAATCTGCTGGAATTTGATCATAATTCGAAACACCAGTGCAGTATTGAAAACAGTGTGCAAATTTAGCTGTATTTGATATATTGTACTTCTTCCAAAGCTCAGGCACAGGTCCTCTAGCACCTGTACAACCATCAAAAGCCTTATATAAATCTTCTATATTAGGACAATTATCTAGTAGTGTAACAGGTATTTTATCTACGTTTTCACATCTTTTAAATATTTCCTGTATATCTAGAATATGAGTATTATTACTAAAAAGTTTAGCTGGAATCTTTTTAAGCGATGTACAATCTTTAAATGTATTTGTTAAATACTTAAGGTCTGGGCAATTTGCAAAAAGATCTTCAGATATTTCAGGTACGGCACCTAACCTTTTAAAGGCATCTGTTACATTAACAAGTTTTGTTGAACGCGAGAATATTTTATCTGGTATGCTCTGTATATTTACGTCGTCTCCGAAAATTTCATAAACTGATTCAAGTTTAGGATTCTTATGGAATAGTGTTGCTGGTATTCTAGTTAAGCTAGGGCAACCTTCAAATGTTTCTTCGGCATACTTTAAATTTTTTGCACTATAGAAGAAATTTTCGGGTATTTCTACTAAACCTGTATTTTGAAAATTTTCTTTAGCATATATCATATTTTCAAAACTTCTTTTATTAGGAGGTGCTATTTGAGTTAAATTTTTTGCATTTAAAAAAGTAAAAAATTTAAGTCCTACTTCACCAAAATTATCTATAGATATAATTCCAAGTCTTGATTGTTCATTTGTTAAATGTGTATAAGGTTTTGATTCTGTTCTATAAGAAAAAGCTTCTAGTATTCCTTCTATTTTAATTTGATATTTTCCAGGTGCTGCGTATATATGGTCTTTATCTGGGTCATTCCATGCAGTAACTTTTTTAGTAGGAGTGCCATCTCCCCAATCTATAACATAATCAAATTTAAAAGGTACTCCGCCTACATATTGATCTATAGAAATTTGTGTAAGTGGCATCTGTATAAGTGTATTTGGCGCATCAATTTTATATGTCATTTTAAATCTCTTATCATCTTTAGATGTTTCTGGCACATAAACTGGGCTGTCTTTGTCTATATCCGTTCCTTTATAAACAAGCTCTCCATCTATAATATCATAATCTTTATCATATTCTTTTGTAAAACTTGGTATGTATTTTTGAGCTTCTTTTAGCTTCTCTCCAAAAACATCTGCTTTACTAACATCATAAGTTGCATCGTTTGTTATTTCATTTACCATAGTTAAAGATAGTTCTTGTTTAAAACTAGCAATATCACTTTTATATATTGCTTCTTTTGCTTTATCTATTGGATTATTCTTGCTTAAACTAACTATAACAACTCCTGCTAGAATTATCATCACGAGAATAGTTATTACTAAAACTATTAAGCTCATTCCTCTTTTTTTCAAAATATTTTCCTCTTTTCTATACTTTAATATTAGCATATGTTGTTGTCTTTAGATATACTTTTTATTTTATTTTATTTTATTTTATTTTATTTTATTTTATTTTATTTTATTTTAAAACATATGTAAAACTTTATTCTCATTAATCCATATTTCCGTATCTAGATAGCTTAGTTTTATATGTTTTATATATATCTATACATGCAAAAAGACCTTGCAATATTTATACTGCAAAGTCTCCTCACATAAGAATTTTTTAATCTTATTCTTCCTGTTTTTTATTTATTTTCTGTAGCTTCACCTGTTGAATGAGGTAAGTTTTCTATACATCTAGAGCAAAGTGATGGATGTATTCTGTTTTCTCCAACTGTAGGTGAATATGTCCAGCATCTCTCACATTTTTCTCCATCTGCTTTAAGTACTTCTACCTTATGTTCTCCAGGCTGCACTTCTACTTGAGATACTATTAGAATCATTCTAAGTAATTCTTGATTTGCTTCTATAAATTCTATTTCATCCCCGTCTGCAGTTATTATAACTTTTGCAGCTAGTGAATGTCCTATAACTTTTTCTTTTCTTGCAACTTCAATAATTTTTATAATTTCATCTTTTAACTTTTCTATTTTTTCGAACTTTTTGCCGTTTTCCTTATTTTCATATTCTGGCTTACTTTTTGGCCAATTAGATAATATGCAGGCTTCTGCACTATCTAAAGATTTGAAATTAATATAGCTCCATATTTCTTCTGAAGTAAATACTAATATAGGGGCAACAAGCTTTGTAAGTGTAATTAATATTTCATACATAGTAGACTGAATCATTCTTCTAAATATTGAATCTGCAGTTAAAGTATATAATCTATCTTTTACTACATCTAAATATCCACTACTTAAATCTGTAGAACAGAATTTATGTATTTCATTAAATACTGTATGGAATTCATATTCTTCATATGCTTTGTTTACTTTTTCTATTAGCGCTGCTAATTTAAGTAGTATATTTTTATCTAGATCATCTCTATGTTTATATTCTACCATATTTGCATCTGGGCTAAAATCGTAAAGATTTCCTAATATAAATCTACAAGTGTTTCTTATTTTTTTATATGATTCTCTTGTTTGATTTAATATTTCTTTAGAAACTCTTACATCTGAATGATAATCTGAACATACTGACCATAGTCTTAATATATCTGCACCGTACTCTCCTACTATTTCCATTGGATCTACGCCGTTACCTAAAGATTTAGACATTTTTTTGCCTTCTCCATCTACGACCCATCCATGTGTAAGTACTTGTTTATATGGCGCTTTACTCTTAGTTGCAACCGATGTAAGAAGTGATGATTGGAACCATCCTCTATACTGATCGTTTCCTTCTAAGTACATATCTGCTGGACTTCCCATGTCTTCATGAGCTTCTAAAACAGCTGCATGTGTAGATCCTGAATCGAACCATACATCCATAATATCTGTTTCTTTTTTGAAACTTTGATGTCCGCAGCTTTCGCATGTAAATCTATATTTAAGCATATCGTTAGCTGACATTTCAAACCAAGCTCTTGATCCTTTTTCTCTAAATAAGCTTTTAACTATATCTATAGTAGCATCATTTACTAGCTCTTTATTACAGCTTTCGCAGTAGAATATTGGAAGTGGAACTCCCCATGTTCTTTGCCTAGAAATACACCAATCTGATCTATCTTTAATCATATTAGTCATTCTTTCTTTTCCCCATGATGGTATCCATTTTACATCATTTACTTTTTCAAGTGCTTCTTTTCTAAATCCTTCAACAGATGCAAACCACTGAGTAGTTGCTCTGTATATAACTGGCTGACGGCATCTCCAGCAATGTGGATATGAATGTGTAAATTTATCTTCTGCTATAATATATCCTGTTTCTTTTAGGAAAGATATTATCTTATTTGTTGCTTCATAATATGGCATGCCTGCAAATATGCCTGCTTCTTCTGTCATGAAACCTTTTCCATCTACTGGAACTGTAATTTCAATATCTCCATATCTTTTGCAAACAAGGTAATCTTCATGTCCATGACCTGGAGCAGTATGCACGCATCCTGTTCCAGCATCTAATGTTACATGTAAATCTTTCTCGCTACCTAGAATAACTCTAGATGTTTTTTCTACAAAAGGATGTCTACAAATAATATTTTCTAAATCTTTACCTGGTATTTCTTTAATTATTTCATAGTTTTCTATATCTGCTTTTTTCATTACAGTTTCTACTAAGTCTTTAGCTATTATATAGTTGCAATAATTAGCTTTAACTACTGCATACGTATATACTGGGCTTACTGTTATAGCTTGGTTTCCCGGAAGGGTCCATGCTGTAGTTGTCCAAATTACAAAGAATATATCATCTAAAGTTCCAAGTCCTTCGAATAAATTGTTAGGATCTTCTTTTACTTTAAATTTTACATATACTGAGTGTGTAACATCATCTGAATATTCAATTTCTGCTTCTGCAAGTGCTGTTTCGCACTCTCTACACCAGTATACTGGTTTTAATCCTCTATATATGTATCCTTTTTTGTACATTTGTCCAAATACATCTACTTGTTTAGACTCAAATGATGGATTTAAAGTTACATATCTATTAGCGTAGTCTCCTAGTCCACCAAGTCTTTTAAACTGTTTTGCTTGGTTTTCTATTTGTTCTAGCGCGTAATCTCTACATAAATCTCTGAATTTTATAGCTCCTATATCATCCTTTTTGACAGACATGATTTCTTGTACTTTTCTTTCGATAGGTAAACCATGTGTATCCCAGCCTGGTACAAAAGGGGCATAATATCCATTCATTGTTTTATATCTTACAACGATGTCTTTTAATATTTTGTTAAGCGCGTGTCCCATATGTATGTTTCCATTTGCATAAGGAGGCCCGTCATGTAAAATAAACTTTTTGCCTGAGAATTTATTTTTTTCTAAAACTTTTGCATATAGCTGAGTTTCATCTGCTTTATCTAATAAATATGGTTCTCTTTCTGTTAAATTTCCTCTCATTGGGAAATCTGTTTTTGGCAAATTTAGTGTTGCTCCATAATCTTGTCTTCCTTCCATATCAACCTCTCCTTTATAAAGTATTTAATGCTTTATTTAATCTAGCAATTACAGTTTCATCACCAAGTACTTTCATAATTTCATATATATCTGGTGTGTTTTTTCTGTCTGTTATAGCTATTCTAACTATTTCAGCAACATGAGATATGTTACCTATATAGCTATCTGGGTCCTTTTTGTATGCTTTCATGTCTGTGCAAAATCCAAGGTCTGCGGCTATTTCTTTTAATCCGTTAAACCAATCATTTTTTTCGATTTTAACATCATGTTTAGCTTTATATGCATTTAAAACTTCTTTAATTTTATCTGCGCCCATTTTTTCTATTAGCTCAGTATAATTATATCCGCTTTCTACTACTTTTGCAAACTCATCTTCGTAAAAATATGAAAAAGCTTCTTCTACTTCTGACCATTTTGTAATATCTTTTCTAACTTTAGCTGCCATATCTCTTTCTACTGCAAATACTTTAAGCGCATATTCTTTATTATTAGCTAGTTTTTCTGCGTAAGCTTTGTTAAACTCACTTGCCCATTTGCATACGCTTTCATATACCTGCTTTGAGTTCATTCTAGATATGTATTCTTTGCTTACATCATTTAATTTAACTAAATCAAATAAAGCTCCAGATACACTTATCTTTTCTGTTCTCATTGTGAATTCTTTCATGTTTTTATCTTTGTTTTGTCTTCTCCAAGGTTCAAAGTCTGAATTTATTATTCCAAGTAAATATTCTAAAACTGCGTCTACTTCATATCCTTGTTCTAGAAAATAGCTAACAGCAGCTTCTGGATCTTTTCTTTTAGATAATTTTCTTTTACTTCCGCCATCCATTTTCATGATGCCTGGTAAATGTCCATATTTAGGTGCTTTAAATCCTAATAATTTAAATAATTCTAAATGTATTGGTACAGATGCTATCCATTCTTCTCCTCTTACAACTGTTGTTGTTCTCATAAAGTGATCATCTACAACATGTGCAAAATGGTAAGTTGGTAAGTTATCTGATTTTATTATAACTATATCTTGATCGTTTTCTGCTATTTCTATTTTTCCTCTAATAATATCTTTATATGATATTTTTCCAAGTGAAGTTCCGTTTGATCTTAGTCTTAATATGTATGGATCTCCGCTCTTTATTCTTTGCATTGCTTCTGATGGCTCAATGTTTCTACATCTTGCGTATCTACCATAATATCCAGGCTTGATTTTTGTTTTTTCTTGTCCTTCTCTTATTTTATCTATGTCTTCTGTTGAACAAAAACATGGATATGCAAGGCCTCTTTTTATTAATTCTTTTGCGCATATTTTATATATTAATTCTCTATCGCTTTGTTTATATGGTCCGTAGATTCCACTTTCTGTGTTATCTCCAACCATACCTTCTTCTGGCATTATATTAAATTTTTTAAGTTCTACTATTAGTCTTTGTACAGAACCTTCTACTTCTCTTTTTCTATCTGTATCTTCTATTCTTACATAGAAAATTCCGTTAGATTGCTCTGCTAATCTTTTACATACAAGTGATGTAAAAAGCGCTCCCGTATGTAGAAAACCAGTTGGAGAAGGAGCAAATCTTGTTACATGTGCTCCTTCTGGCAAGTTTCTTTCTGGATATTTTTTTTCTAAATCTTCAATTGTTTCAGTTATTTCTGGAAATATGCATTCTGCAAGTTCCAAATTTTCTTTTTTATATTCCATTCTATTCACCCGCTATTTATTTTGTATTCCTATATTTCCATTAATATTGGAAGTATCATAGGTTGTCTTTTTGTTTTTTGATATATGTACTCACTTAAACTATCTCTTAAGTTAGTTTTGATTGTTGACCAATCTTTTATTCCTTGTTCTTCGCATTCTTTTATTTTATTTTTTGCGAAATCTTTAATTTGATCCATTAGATTTTCTGATTCTCTAACGTATACAAATCCACGTGTTATTATGTCTGGTCCTATAAGCACTTTACCTGTTTTAGCTTCTAAAGTAAGTACAACTATTATCATACCATTTTCAGATAGAAGCTGTCTATCTCTAAGTACTATATTTCCTACATCTCCAACTCCAAGTCCGTCTACAAGAACGATTCCTGATGGTACTTGTGGTCCTATTTTTGCATGATGTTCTGTAAGTTCTAATGTTTTACCATTAGCCATTATGAATATGTTTTTTGGATCCATTCCTACAGATTTTGCAAGTTCTTCATGTCTTCTTAGGAATCTATATTCTCCATGAACTGGCATGAAATATTTTGGTTTAACTAAAGATAGCATTAATTTTAGTTCTTCTTGACAAGCATGGCCAGATACGTGAACGTTTTCTAGTTCATTGTATATAACTTCTGCTCCTAGTTTTTGCAGGTCATCTATTACTTTACCAACAGATTTTTCGTTTCCTGGTATTGGTGAAGATGAGAAAATAACTAGATCGTCTGATGTTATGTGTATTTTTCTATGTTCTCCTGCTGCCATTCTTGAAAGTGCTGCCATTGGCTCTCCTTGAGATCCTGTAGTTATTATTACTACTTGCTCTGGATTGTATATTCCAACTTTGTCTATTTCAATTAATGTATCTTCTGGCATTGTTATATATCCAAGTCTGCTTGCTACTGAAATTATATTTAACATACTTCTTCCAACTACTGCAACTTTTCTATCTTGTTTTACTGCTGAGTTTATGATTTGCTGCATTCTATGTACGTTTGACGCGAATGTTGCTACTACTATTCTCTTTTTTGTGTTAGCGAATACTTTATCTAAAACTTCGCCAACTTTACGTTCTGACATTGTAAAGCCTTTTCTTTCAGCATTTGTACTATCTGATAAAAGTAATAGTACTCCTTGCTTTCCTAGCTCTGCAAATCTTCCGAAATCCATTTGAACTCCATCTATTGGTGTGTAATCTACTTTAAAGTCTGATGTGTGTACTATAACGCCAAGTGGTGTGTGTATTGCTACTGCAACAGAATCTGCTATTGAGTGATTTGTTTTTATAAATTCAACTTTCATCTTATCAAAAGCAACAGTATCTGTTGGTTTTACGCATTTTAATTTAGTTTGTTTTAATAATCTATGTTCTTCTAATTTAGTTTCTATTAACCCTAATGTTAATCTTGTTCCGTATATTGGAACGTTTATTTTCTTCAAGAAATATGGTATTGCTCCTATATGATCTTCATGACCATGTGTTATTACTAGAGCTTTTATTTTATGTTTGTTTTTTTCTAAATACGTTATATCTGGTATAACTATATCTACTCCTAACATTTCATCGTCTGGGAAAGATAGTCCACAATCTACTACGATTATTTCATTTTCGTATTCAAATGCTGTTATATTCTTTCCTACTTCTTGTAATCCACCTAATGGAATTACTTTTAATTTTCCTAGTTTACTTACCATATTTTTTTCTTGAACTGGTTTTAAATTTCCTAAATCTATTTTTATATCTTCTTCTTTGATGCTATGCATTTGCTTTTTAGCATCATTTCTTACTGGTTTTTCTCTTCTGTTATTGTATGGAGTATTTCTTCTTGGAAAAGAAGGTCTACTTGCCTTACTAACAGGCTTTTCTACAGTTTTTTCAACTGAATTTTCTACTGGTTTATTTATCATTAAATTTCCTCCTCTATTTTACTTAATAAATTCCGTCCATTAGAAAACATATTTTATTTTACAAACTTTTTTATAAATATAACTGCTAAATATTATTTAGTCTTACTGTTTTTATTTAATTTATACACCGCTCGCATTTATGTATTACACAACAATAAATGCTTTTATCATCTTTTATATTATACACGCTTTACTTGCAAATGTCAAATTTATTTTGCAATATGTGTATTTATTTTAGTTTTTGCTAGTGTTTTATGCATGGAAAAAGAACACTAAATTTATAGTGTCCTTTTTGTTTTTTAAAACATATGAGTAAGTTTATTCTCATTTATATTATTTCCGTATCTAGAAAGTCTAATTTTCTACGACTTCATATACATCTTCTGATAGTTTACCGTTAAAAATATGATTTTCTAAATCTGTATGGAAACCTGGATTGTTACCTTCACAAGCAATTTTTACGCCGTCTATATTAGGTATACTCATGAAACTATATGCCATTAAATTAAATGCGTTTGATTCGTAACATGTGCCACCTGGCCAATTTTTTGTAAAGTTTTCATCCATAGTTATATATAGATATCCATCATTATTTATTTTAGCTCCTAGTACTTTTGCGTCTTTTGGAAGTGCACCTTTAGAATTTTCAACTGCTACTTTATATATTTCATTTGCTAAAGCATGTTCGTTATATACTGGAGATTCTACTACATCTTCATGTTTTACAATTTTAATTGGATTAGAATTAATGTCTACGATTTCGAATGAATATACTGTAACTTTTTCTACTGGTCTTTCTTTATCTACATTTTCTTCTACTTCTACTTTTTCTTCTTGTTTTTTTGCATCTGTAGTGTTATCTTTTGGAGTTACAGCTTCTGTTTTCTTTTCTTCTTGCTGCTCGTTTAAAATGTCTTTTGCAACTTCTTTAGCGTCTTCTAATTCTTTTTCGATATCTGAAATTTCTGTTAAGTTTCTACCTTCATCAGTTTTTGTTTTTTCTGAACATCCTATTACGCTACTTGCTAAAACTGCTACTAAAATAATAGATAAAACTTTTTTACATTTCATAATTTATCTCCTTACATGCATAATTATATGCACATCTTATATTTTTTACTCATTACATTATACACTACTTTGCGTGATTTGTCAAATTTGTATTTAAAAGTATGAAAAAAAAGCCTAGGTAGGCTTCTTTTTTGTTATTATTTATTTTTTTTAATGTCTTTGTTTAGATATACTTTGAAAGTTTTATAAGTTCTTCGCTTGTAAGCTGCATAACTATTTCTGTGTTTCCTTTTTTGTATTTTACATTATGAAAGGTTTTGATTAGCGATTCTACAATGTCTGAATTTTTAAAAACAACTAATACATGTTCCTGGCTAATAACTTTAAAATATATTTTGAATTTGCTTATATCTTGAGGGTTATTTACTGCTTCTTCTAAGTTCCGCTTTACTTCATTTATTATTCTTGCTACATATGATCTAGAAAATTCAACCTTTTCTGCTATTTCTCGCTGTTTGTATCCAATTGCTCTTAGGAAATATATATTTATTTTTTTGCTAGATATATTGTTATACATATAGTTTAACATTGCTTCTATATTTTCTACGTTTATTATATTGCTGTCTGTTTCCATTTTAGATGGCATAACGTCTTCTAAATACATGTTGTTTCCATTTTGATCTTGTAATATAGATGCGCTGTCTAATGAACACTCTTTTATATTTCTACTCTTTTTTCTGCCTATTTGGTATATTTCGTTTATTATGCATCTTTTAGAATAATTATATAAGGTACTTTTAGAGGCATCATGCGTTTTTACTGCTTTTATAAATGCAAACATTGCAGCTTCTAATGCTTCTACTTTATCTATATTTTCGTTTTTTCCTGTAAATTTATTAACTACATCGTACACTATATTTATATTTGCTTCTAGGATTGCTTTTTCCTCGTCGTTTAATTTGTAATTAACATTACTCATACTAGCACCCCTTATTTAATTAATGCTTTTTTTATTTCTTTATCTTTCTATTTTAACACACTTTAGGTGTTATGTAAAGCTTTTTAGCTTAATTATGGCTCTTTGAAGGACTTATGTATGTTTAGCTTTATATATGTAAATGCTTGCAAGGTTTAATTTGCAAGCATTTTTTATTTTTATTTTTTTCTTTTTTTATTTTTTATTTTTTTATTTTTCTTTTTTATTTTTCTTTTTTTAAAACATATATCTAACTTTTTTCTCTTTAATCTAGCTTAGCGTATATATTTAGTACTTTTTATTTTAGTTTTCTTTTAAAGCTTCTATTGTATCTTTTAAGGTATTATATACAATATCTACTTCTTCTTTTTCTCCTTCTATTGCTAGAACTTTCATTTTAGGTTCTATATAGTCGTCTATTTCAAATTTTACGTTTTTATTTTCGTATACATATCTTGTTCTTTTTAAGGTTTTTGTTTTAGTAAAATCTAGAATGTTAAGCATAGAGTTAACAAAGTCTATATTGCTTTCATTAACTTCTAGTTCTACAGATTCTCTTGAAACTTTTAATGATTTGTCTGATTCATCTTCATCTTTAAAGTTAAGGTTTGTTTTTGAAACTCCATCTACAATATTAGTTGTAATTCTAGCTAGTATACCGTTTTTATTATGATATAGTTCTCTAGTTTGGAAATTTTCCATTTCTTTTGTATACTGGTTTTCTACGCAGTATTTTATGAAAGGCGTAATGTCTTTCATTTTGTGGCTGTATGCGTATTCTATCAATTTAATCACCTAGGTATAATATACCATATTATGTGGTAAGTTGCAATGCTTATTTAGGTACTTTGTACCTTTTTTAACAAAAAATATGGAGTAAGGGGTTAGCTTACTCCATATAATTATTATATAATTAAGGTTTATGAAAAATAGGACAACTGCATTATAGTTTTTTTGTAAAGCACTTTCAAGTATTTTTTTGCAACTTCTATTTCTTCGACAAAACTAGCATATATTTAGTATTTTCTTTTTATTTTATTGTACTTTTATTTTATATAGGTTACACTATATGTATATACACAGTTAGGAGATTATATGAATTACTATAAACTACTTAATGTAAAAACGGATGCTACAACTGCTGAAATATCTGCAGCGTATAAGGCGCTTGCAAGGAAAAGTCACCCGGATTTGCATAGAGATATATATGAAAAGGAAAAAGCAGAAGATTTGATGAAGACGCTTAACTTAGCTAAAGAGATTTTAACTGATCCTGTTAAGCGAAAAGAATATGATTTAGAGAATAACTTTAACTTGCCTGTTACTTCTGAGTCTATAAACGATGATATTTACGAGGAAGAGGATGAGCCTATGACTGATGTTCAGTATGAGCAAAATTTTAGAAATTCTCTTATTTCTTCTTTTGGAATTATATTTGGAGTGCTTCTTGTTTGTTTTGTTTTTTTAATTATAAGCTTTATAACTAATATAATATCTAAAACTAAAGAGCTTCCGCCTAGCGTGCCAGACAGCTCTATATCTAATGTTACGCCGGAAGTTGCTAAGTCTTTTACACTTGGAGATCCGTTATTTGTGGTTACTAATCTTCTAGGAAAGCCTTCTTTAGTAAGGAAAAGTAACATACATACTATTTCATATTATGGCTCTTCTGCGGTTATTACAAGTAACGATAAAGCACTTGTTGTTGGGTGGAAAAACAGCGGCAATCTTCCTTTGACGGATTTGAAAAATTATGCGCAGGATAAGCATTTTAGCATAAAGTCTAATACTAAGTTTGTTTTAACTGTAATGGGTAATCCAGATTCTATTGTTCCTTCTGTAGATAGCTGCACTTGGAATTATGGCTCTTCTACTATTATGTTTGATGCAGATAATTTAGTTAGCGGTTGGTATAATACAGGGGCTTTAAAGGCTAGTTTTAAGAGTTTAGATAAGGAGCCTAAGGAGTTATCTTTGAATGAAAATATTTGCGCGGTTTCTGGCGTTATTGGGGATCCTTTGATGGTGAAGAAAAGCGGTGATAATTATATTTGTTATTATCCAGATTACGAGTTAACGGTGAATACTTTTTATTCTATTGTTGATATACGTTATATAAAGTAAACAGCTAAGATGGCTTATCTTAGCTGTTTTTTAATACGTATGAGTTATTTTTTTGTTTTCTTTTTGCTTTTTTTATATCTAGTTAGTTTTCTTTATTTTTTATCTAGTTTTCTTTATCTTTTATTAGGTCTGTTACTATGTTTTCTATTGCTAATCTTTTTTCAAATTCTTCTTTAGGAAGAGGTCTGTAGTATACAAAACCTTGTATTATATTGCAGCCTGAAGTTTTTAAGATTTCTAGCTGACCTTCTGTTTCTACGCCTTCGCATACAACTTTTATGTTTAGAGACTGTGCTAAGTTTACCATTGCTTTTATTACATTTTGGCTGTCTTTGTTTGTTTCTATGTCTAGTACAAATGATCTATCTAGTTTGATGTAATCTAGCGGTAAGCTCTTTAAACAAGATAGGGAAGAATAGCCTGTTCCAAAGTCGTCCATTGATATTTTAAGTCCCATTTTTCTTATTTTTTTAACTAGTTTTATTATAAAGTCTATATCTCCTAGAGCTAAGCTTTCTGTTATTTCTAGTTCTAAATATTTTGTGTCCATGTCATACTTTTTAAGTGTTTTTTCTATAAATTCTATGTAATCTGGTTCGTATAATTCTATTTTTGAAACGTTTATTGAAACTGGTACCATTGTCTTTTTTTCTCGTTTCCATGTGTTTATAGTTTTACAAACTTCTTCGAATACAAATCTATCTATTTTTACTATGTCTTTTGTTTTTTCTGCTATAAATATAAATTTATCTGGTCTTATAAGACCTTTAGTTGGGTGAATCCATCTTATTAATGCTTCTGCTCCTACTATTTTTTCTGTTTTTATATCTATTTTAGGTTGGTAATGTATTTTAAACTGTTTTTCTCTTACGGCAGATATTAGATCGTTTATAATTTCTTTTTCTGTTCTTAGGGCTTCTTTAATATTTTCTCCGTAGTATGCAAACTCTTCGTTATGTTTGCCTTTTACAGTTATTCTAGCCATGTTAGCGCAGTTTATTAGATCCATTATATCTATTTTGTCCATGTTTTTTTCTATTTTAACTATTCCTACTGAGTATACTAAGTTTAGATTAATGTTTAATTCCATTATTCTAGTTTTTACTTCTTCTTTAAACTCTTCTAGTGTTTTTTCTATTTCTTTTTCCATACCGGCTGTTCTTAGCTTGAATACTCCTACAAAGCAGTCGTTGTTAAGCCTTGCTACTTCTCCTATTTCTTTATATGTATCTTTTAGAGAAGTTCCTATGATTTTTAATATTATATCTCCAAAATCGTAACCAAATGTATCGTTTATTACACCAAAATTATCTACGTCTAGTGCAAAAAGTACTGAGTTTTTCTTTGAGTTTTCTTTTAGTATTTTTTTTGCTTCTATTTCGAATTTATGTATGTTAGCTATGCCTGTTGTTTGATCTTGATATGCGAGTTTGTCTATTATTTTACTGTTCTTTTTTCTTTCTGATATTATATATGATATTATAGCTACAAAGGCTGCAAGGACCATTACTGTATATGCTCCTGTCATCCAAAGTACTTTTTTAGACTGGTAAAATGCCATTTTTTTAGATGCAGATATTACAAACATCCAGTTGTTTATTCCAGCTTTTCTTATGCACATGTATGATGGCTCTTTGCTGTCTTTTATTTCAAAAGTTTTACCATCTGGGAAATTTAATTTACTTTTAAATACTTCATATTTTATGCCTTTATTATCTCTACCCATGTCGCTTAATATGTTTTTGCCTACTCTATCTTTGTATGTATGCATTATGATGGTATTTTTTTGATTTAGTATAGCTATCTTTGTTTTTTCTGTGTTAAACTGATTTACTGTATTTTTAAAGTCGTACTCGCCAAATATTGCTCCTATAACTTTGTTATTTTTGTATACGGGTACAGATATTATAACGGAAAGCTTTCTTTCATCGCTTATATCTAGTGAGTCTGCTACGCATGTTTCACCTTTTATAGCTTTTTCTAATATTATATTTCCTTTAAGGTTAACTGCTCTATCTTTTATGTCTTTTCCATTTCCTTTTGTGTCTACAAATCCGAAATTTAGAAAAGAGCCAGATTTAATTTGTTTTTCTAGTATTTCCTCATCTAATATGTTTTCTTCTTTAGAATTTGCTACTACATTTTCTAACATGCTTGTTTTGTCTTTTATTTGTTTTTCTATATTTTCTTCGCAAACCCTACCTGTTTCCTCTATACAAGTTGATACCTGAGATACAAGAACTTTTTTTATATTAGTTGTGTATACAGCGGTTATACATATGTACACCGCTATTATACAGATTGCAAAATATATTGAATTTTCTTTTTGAATTTTTTTCATACTATTCTCCTATATCATGGTATCTCTTAACTCTTCTAGTTTTATTGCTTTTCTAAAGTCTACTAATGTAAGGGGTTTAAAGTATACGTATCCTTGAATTAGATCGCATCCTAGGTCTCTTAGCTTGCTTACCTGAGCAAAGCTGTCTACGCCTTCGCATACAATTTCCATGTTTAAATTTTTTGCTAAATATACAACAGATTTAACTAGGTTTTCACTTTCTTTATTTGTGTCTATATCTATAACGAAAGAACGGTCTAGTTTTAAGACGTCTAGTTTTAAGTTTTTAAGGCATGCAAGTGATGAGTAACCTGTTCCAAAATCGTCCATTGATATTTTTATTTTTCTTTCTCTTAGCTTTTTAATTATATCTTGTACGTAGCCTGTGTCGTTTAGAGTAACTGACTCTGTTATTTCTATCTCTATGTATTCTGTGTTAACTCCAGTTTCTTCTATGACTTTATCTATGTATTCTAAGAAGTCTATTTCGTATAGCTCTATTCTAGATACGTTTACAGATATAGGGACTACTTTTTCTCCGTTATCTTGCCAAGATCTTATTGTTTTACATACTTCTTTAAATACCCATCTGTCTATTTTTACAATGTCATGAGTTTTTTCTGCAAGGTATATAAATTTGTCTGGGTATATAAGGCCTTTAACTGGGTGTTTCCACCTTACTAGTGCTTCTGCTGCTGCAATGCTTTGCGTGCTTGAGTATACTTTTGGTTGGTAGTATACGACAAACTGGTTTTCGTTTATTGCAGTTATTAGGTCGTTTATAATCTCTTTTTCTTCTACAAGCTGTGCTTTCATGCCTGAATCGTAATATGCAAATGAATAGTTATGTATAGATTTTACTTTTGTTCTAGCTATGTTTGCATTAGATAGCATTTTTTTAACGTCTTGTGTTTTATCTTTTTGAAGTATGTATACACCAAACGATAGGAGTATGTTAAAGCTCATGTTGTTTTTATCTCTAAATATGTTCATCTCTTTATTTAGTGCATTTACTACTTTTTCTATTTCATCTTTGTCTTTAGAATATTCATAGAAAAACGCAAAGTTGTCGTTTGCTATACGCGCATATATTCCTTTTTCTCCAAGTATTTTAACAAGCGCTGAGCCTATTTCCCTTAGGACTTGGTTTCCGAACTCGTAATTGTATGTGTCATTTATAAATCCAAAATTGTCTACATCAAAATATGCAATTAGATATTTTTTATCTGGCCTTGTTTTTAAGACGTTTTCTATTTGCATTACTAGTTTGTTTTCGTTACCAATTAATGATACTTTATCTTGGTATGCTAGTTTGTTAATTGTAACATTTTCTTTTCTTTTTTCGTCATATATATATTTTGCTACCATGAATATTATTGTAGACATTATTCCAAGCAAGATTAGCTGCATTTGTAATATGTCTGTATAGCTTGAGTATACTGAGTTTTTAGATACTCCAGAAATATATGTCCAGTCTGCAAAGTTTAATTTAGAGCCTGCTAGAAACTGTTTGTCTTCTCCTACTTTAAATTCTTCTACGCTTTCGTTTTCTTCTATGTTATTTATTCTATTTGCAAAATTATTTACTTTAGCTTCGTTATTTACAGCAGATAAATCGTCGTAAATATTGTTGTTGTTTGCTCTTGTGTCTAGATATATAAGGGATTTACCTCTTTTATCTACTATAACTGAATATCCATTGCCTTTTTCGAAAGAAAATAGTATTTCTCTTGCTATTTTATTTACTTCACATCCGCCTACGATAACGCCTTGCACCTGACCATTTACCATGTATGGTAGAGCCATTATTAGGTAATTAATATACCCTGTTTCTTCTCCATTATATACATCTATGAACTGTTTTCCTTGCATTGCTCTTTCGTAAAAAGAAGACGCTGTAACTATAAATATATCGTTATCTACGCTATGCATAACTCCATCTGTTGCGGCATATCCAAGTATGTCTAAATCTGAATTTTCTTTTATGCTTTTTAGATATTCCATATCTTTTTTCATGTTTCCAGATTGTTTCAACGTAAGAATATGCTCAATAGAATGAAGTTTTCTATTAAGTACGCTAGCTGCAAATTTTGCACCAAGCTTATTGCTTTCTACTAAATGATTATCGCTTTTGCTAATTGTTGCATCTTTTAACATGTATATAGACAGTATTGTCATTATAAAATACGCCATAACGCATATTACTGCTACAATTATTATTTTTTTTAGATTTAAAGTATTCTCTTTCATATCAATTACACCTATAGTCAAATTATATATCAAAAAAATATATTAAACAATATCTTTTCATTAGTTTTTGTAATAATATGTTTCATAAATTAATAGTATTTAATGAGGTGTTTTTATGAACTTAGCTATAGTAGGTGCTACCGGTCTTGTTGGTAGTAATTTTCTTAAAATATTAGAAGAAAAGAAAATTCAAATAAATGAGTTATATTTATTTGCTTCTTTAAATTCTAAAGATAAAAAAATACGTTTTAAAGAAAGAGATTATTCGGTTTTACCGCTTAATGAAACTTGTTTTAAAAATAAAGATATAGATTATGCTTTGTTTGCTGTAAATAGCGAGCTTGCTAAGAAATTTGTTCCGCTTGCTGCTAATGAAAATATATGCGTTATAGATAATAGTTCTTTTTTTAGAATGTTTACAGATATTCCGCTTATAGTTCCAGAGGTTAATTTTGGGGATTTAAAAAACTATAAGAAAAGTATAATTGCAAATCCTAATTGTTCTACTATACAAGCTGTTTTACCGCTTAAGGTTTTGCAAATGAAGTACGGTATTAGGAGGGTTGTTGTTTCTACGTACCAAGCGGTTTCTGGGGCTGGTATTAAGGGTATTGATGATCTTTTAAATTCTACAACTACTAAGTTTAAGTACCCTATTTCATACAACTGCATTGCTCAAATAGATTCTTTTTTAGATGATGGATATACTAAAGAAGAGCATAAGCTTATGAATGAAACAAGGAAGATTTTGAACCTTCCTGAGCTTAATATAACGGCTACTGCAATTAGGGTGCCTACGCTTAACTGCCACGGCGAGTGTTTGAACGTTGAACTTATGCAAGATTTTGATATTTCTAAGTTAAAGCAAGACTTGTCTACTTTCGAAAATATTGTTGTTTTAGATGATATTTCTAGAGATATTTATCCTATGAATACTTTTGTAGATGGTAAAGATGAGGTGTATATTGGTAGGATTCGAAGAGATTTAAGTAGGGCAAATACGGTTAATATGTGGGTTATGGCAGATAATGTGCGTAAAGGTGCAGCTACTAATGCTGTGCAAATTTTAGAGAAGTTAGTTAGCGGTAATATGGCGTAGAAAAAATAGGCTTTCTTTAGAAAGTCTATTTTTCATTTTTTCATTTTTTTCATTTTTTGTTTTTAAATCATATGAGAAACTTTATTCTCATTATTTAATTTACCGTATCTATTTAGTTTTCTTTTCTACGTTTTTATCTTCTACTTTAGCTTTTGCTGGTCTGTATACTATACAGTCTACTGCAATGCAAAGTCCTACAAAGAATGTAACTATAGAAACTGTAACACCTACAATAGGTATAAGTTCAAGTAATCTTAAAGCTACTATAACTATTAAAGGTAAGTATATATCTGAGTATTTCATGTCTTTCATTTTTGTGTTTTCTCTTACTGCATCTGAAACATACTTAGCAAAGAAAATATTAGTTATGAACATAAGCATTACGTATATTGTAAGGATTATAAATGCTAATTCTACGCCAACTCCTGTAATACAAAGTAGTATAAACATTAATGGAACTAGTATAAGTACTATCATACCTTTTAACATTTTACCTGCTACTTTAAGTGGTGTAATTTCTTTACCTGCTTTAACGCTTCCGTTAAATATGTTTTTATTTATACAGTATATTCCTAAGAAAACAACTGCTGCAGCTAGTATAGAGAAAAGAATATCTTTTACATTTGTATCTTTTTCTTTTGCTATAACTCCTTCTCCTTCGCCTTCTGCTTTTACTGTATTATTTATTTGAGCTTTTGGGCTTATTACAACGTTTGCATCTTCGTTGTATTTTAAAGTTCCAGCTATTTTTACGTTTTCTCCTATGTTAATATTATCTGCAAATATTTTTAGATCTCCATTAATATTAAGGTTGTCCACTGTAACTGTTTGTCCTAGTAACATTGCTTTTCTACCAACGTTTCCAGCTAAGTTTATTTTGCTACCATAGGCATATATATCTCTTCCTATTTTGCTTTCTCTATCTAAATTTATAGTTTCTCCAGCTATATATGCATCGTTTTTAACTACGTTATTTAGATTAACTGTTAGTCCTGCAAGGAATGAGTATTCTGAGTAGCCATCTACCTTTATGTTATTTGCAGCTATGCAGCTAATTCCGTTAACTTTACTAGTTATTGTAGCTACGTTTCCGCACTTAAATATGCTCTCATTTTTGTCTTTTGTAACGTTTAGGTTACCTGTTGAAGTGTCTCTCTCTGCTGCATTTTCTTCTGGTGTAGAAGCAGGTAGTGGTGCATCTTCTTTGATGCTAATTGGCTGAGCTGTAACTAGTGGTAAGTCTACAGCGTTTTGTCTGTTTTCTGCTGCAAATATGCAGCTTACACACATAATTTGCAGACATATTGCTGCGCATATTATGTATTTTACAAGTTTGTTTTTCTTTAATTTGTTTTTCATATTTTCCATCTCCTAATACTTATATGTTAGCATAAGGGATTATGAATAGCAATAGGTTTTTGTTTTTTTTTACATAAAAAAAGAGCCGCGTGGCTCTTTGCTCTAATCTCTGTTACAGTCTTCTTCTCTGCTACAATCTTCTTCTTCGTCGTCTTCTCTTCTTGCGTTATTTAGCCTACTAGCAGACAGCTCATTTGAGACTTCCATGTTTAGATTCTTTGCTTCGTTTTTGTTTTTTCTTGAAGCTTTTTGATTTTGTTGTTTGTTTTTTTCTTTCATTTTCATCACCCAATAATATATTGCGTAATTTTATTTTTTTTATACTTTTTTTAATATTTATTTTTTATTATTTTAAAACATATAAGAAACTTTATTCTCATTAAATATATTACCGTATCTAACTAATCTTCTTTTCTACGTTTTACTTTTAAGAAGATTTTCTTTAGCTTCTAGTTCAAGTTCTTTAGCCTTAAGCTCTTCTTCTTTGCTCTTTAACTTTTCTAGTATAGCTTTTTCTTTATCTAACTTACTTTTATGTATTTTTTCTATGTTGTATAGATGCTTAAGCTCACTATCTGTAATAGGTTTCTTCCTATCTGCAAACTTCTTATATGCAATAAAAAATATCTCAAGCTCTTCTTTCGTAAGGTTATATCCAATGTTTTTAAGCCTAATTTGTAGGGCTGCTTTACCAGAATGCTTACCTAGTACAAATGGCCTTTCTGCGCATCCTACAGTTTCTGCTGGCATTATTTCGTATGTAGATCTATTTGCAAGCACTCCTTGCTGGTGCACTCCTGCCTCATGTGCAAAAGCATTTTCCCCTACTAGTGGCTTATTTAAGCTAGGCTCTATGTTAGTTATTTTAGCAAGCATTCTGCTACTTGGATATATTTCTGTCTTAACTATATTAGTTCTGCATTTATATATATCTTTCCTTGTTTCTAAAGCCATAACTACTTCTTCTAAGCTAGAATTACCTGCTCTTTCTCCAATTCCGTTTATGGTACACTCTGCTTGGTTTGCTCCTGCTAAAATGCCAGAAAGTGTATTAGCTACTCCCATTCCTAAATCGTTATGGCAGTGGACAGAGATGTCTACTTTATCTATGCCTTTTACGTTTTTAATAAGGTAAGCTACAAGGTCTTTCATCTCCTGCGGCATAATGTACCCAACGGTGTCTGTTATACCTATTGTTTTAGCTCCTGCTTGTATTGCAGCAGTATATACTTTAGCTAGAAAATCTGCGCTTGTTCTTGCGGCATCTTCTGCCATAAACTCAACGTCTTTGAAAAGAGTAGCTGCATATGCAACAGACTCTGTAACTTTGCTTAAGCACTCTTCTTCTGATATTTTAAGCTTGTATTTTAGATGTATTTTGCTTGTTGCAAGAAATATATTTATTCTAGGTTTAACCGCGTCTTTAGTAGCCTCGTAAGCAAGGTCTATGTCTTTTTTAACGGCCCTTGCAAGGGAGGCAACTGATGCGCTTGTTATTATTTTAGATATTTCTTTTATAGCTTTAAAATCTCCTGGAGATGTTGCTGCAAATCCTGCTTCTATTATGTCTACGCCTAGCTTTTCTAGCTGCACTGCAAATTTTAGTTTTTCTTTGTATGTCATGCTACAGTTTGGTGCTTGCTCTCCATCTCTTAGTGTTGTGTCTAGTATTTTAATTTTTCTATTCATCTTTTATCCTTCGTTCTTTTTTTATTTTTTTTATTTTTTTTATTTTTTTTATTTTTTATTTTTTTATTTTTTTCTTTTTTTTATTTTTTCTTTTTTTATTTTATTTTTCTTTTTTTATTTTTTTCTTTTAAAACATATGAGTAACTATACTTACATTACCCATATTTCCGTATCTAGATATACTCTCTTTATATGTTTTTCTATCTATATACAACGGTTTCTAAATAATCTAAAACAATACTGTTAAACTCATCTGGCTTCTCATCCATTATAAAGTGATCTGAGTCTTTAACTATATACTGCACAGATTTTTTAATGTTTTTAGTTATAAGGTTAGTGTGCTCTCTAGTTATAAGATCCCTCTCACCAGCTAGGACAAGCACTGGAACATTTATCGTAGAAAGGTCCATAGGATGCACATGTGGGTGCTTTACAAGAAGCGAAAACAGCTCTCTTTTTACTTTAGCCTTGTAACTAAATATACTGCCTATTTTCATGGCTAAATACCCAAGCTCAAGCGCAGGTTTTAGATACGAAACAATGCCTTCTGGGAACAGATTAGCTCCGCTAATTATAAGGGAAGTAAACCTTTTCTTATGCCTTATGCCTAAATTTATAGCTACATTTCCGCCATCGCTAAATCCTATAACGTTTGCTGTTTTAATATTTAAGTGATCCATTACCGCTATAACATCATCTGCTAAAAGGTCTATATTTAGCTTAATATCTCCAAGTGTAGACTTTCCTTGCCCTCTTGCATCTATGCAAACTAGAGTATATTTACTAGAAAATGCGCTAAGCTGCTTATCGAAAGAACGCGTGCTACCGCCATTTCCATGCAGTAATATTATATATTCTCCACTGCCGTATACTTCATAATGTATCTTAGCTGTATTTACATCTATTATATCTTCTGAGTTCATATGTTTCACTCCTTTTGTATATTATATCACGTAAATAAAGGCTAGAGCAAGAGCTGCCCTAGTCTTATTTTACTTTTTAAACTTTATCCTATTTATATAGATTATATAAGTAACTATAAGCAAATTAATACAAACTACAAGCCATATATATACCTTCATCTTATGCTTTTTAGGCTGCTCTTTAGTATATGTTTTAGCAGCAGCTGCAACAGTTTCTTCTTTTTCTTCCTCTTCTATATTTGGTGCAATTTCAGGCAGTGCATAGTTATTTGTATTTTTCTCATACATACTAGCTATCTCATAAAGCTTGTTTTCTTCATTTTCTTTAGCTAAAATCTCCATTCCATACATAGCTCCATCTGCATCTAAACCAATAGGCACATTTATGCTTGGAAAGCCTGCAGTAGGCGCTATGCAGTAGCTAGGCGCTATAACGGAAAGCTTTTTAGATTCCTCTATACTTAGCTGCTTGTTTTTAGTAGTTGGATATACAAGAACATCTACTTTATTATCTTCCATTATTTTTTCTATATGTTTTTTAAATTTTTCTGTATTTTCATTTATTTTTTCTGTATTTTCTTTAATATCTTCTACAAACATATCTGTTTTTTTAAGTTCTTTAGCGTTTCTTACAGCTCCTTTTGTACCTTTAAGATACTCGTTAAAATCCTCGGTATATATTAGTTTAGAAGCACTTAAATTAACTAAAGTATCTAGCTCTTTTGTATATACACCATCTATATATACACACTTTGCACCTAAATTCTTAAGAGTAGCTATACTCTCTTTCATTAAGCTCTCTATCTCTATATACATAGTGTTTAAAGCGGCAACATCTGAGTCTACGTTTTTCCCTAAAAACTCATTAACTATACCAATCCTCACACCTTGCAAATCTACATTTTCTGTTTTACCTGTATATTTACGTGCCTTATTGTTTAGGATTTCAAGCAAAATACAGCTATCTTCTACGCTCTTACTTAGTATACCTACAGTATCTTTTTCCTTGCATATATGAAGAATACCAGACGTGCTAATAAGGTTAAACGTAGGCCTTAGACCAACTATACCGTTTGCACTAGCAGGAACTCTTGTACCTACATTTGTATCTGTTCCAATACCTGCTGCAGCTAAACTTGCAGCAACAGCAACAGCGCTTCCACCAGAAGATCCATAGCTTGTATAATCTAAATTGTATGCATTATGCACATCTCCATAGCTGCTAGATGCATTATTTTCTTCTAGCGCAAGAGAGCTAATATTTGTCTTAGCAAGTATAATCCCGCCTGCACCAATTATCTTATCTACTACTTTAGCGTTTTTAAGGGGATAGCTGTCTTTAAGCTCAGATAAACCTGCAGTAGTTGGCATAGATACAAAATCTATGTTATCGTTTATAACCAAAGGAATGCCGTGTATTTTAGATCTCCTGCCACTTTTTTTAAACTCTTCATCTAACTTTTTAGCTTCTTCTACTGCATTTTCATTAACCGAAATAACGGAGTTATACTGTGGGTTATACTTATCTATCCTAGCTAAATATATCTTTGTTATTTCCTCGTACGTAAGCTCTCCTTGCTCTACTTTCTCCTGCATTTTACTTATGTCTAGCTTTGTAATATCTACGCTAGCACACACAGTCTGACTTATACATGCGCATATGCATATTCCTTGAAATATATATGCGATTTTTTTTATTTTGTTTTTAATTTTGTTTTTAATTTTACTTTCTATTTTAAATTCTTTTTTTGTTTTATTTTCATTTTTTATTTTCATTATACTTTTCCTCTTTTGTATTATGTGCTTTTTAAAAAAAGATATGAAAAAAGTGCAGAAATTTCTGCACTTTTTAGTTATTTAAGATTTTTTTATTTTTTATTTTTTTCTTTTTACTTATATTTTTCTAAAAGTATATCTATTATATCTTTTTCAGATATTCCGGCTAAAGCAAAATTGGTATACTCGTCTGCTATA
>JAVWPP010000017.1:0-2312 GCA_036635835.1 Clostridia bacterium
GGATACATAGGTAGTCACACATGCGTAGAATTGCTTAATTCAGGCAAAGAAATTATAGTAGTGGATAATTTCTCAAATAGCAACCCAGAATCGCTTAAAAGGGTAAAAGAACTAACAGGTAAAGACTTTAAATTCTACGAAGTAGATGTAAAAGACTTAGAAAAGATGGATAAGATCTTTTCAGAAAACGAAATAGATTCAGTAATACACTTTGCAGGGTACAAAGCAGTAGGAGAATCTGTAGCAAAACCAGTTATGTACTATGAAAATAATCTAGGAAGTACATTTACACTTCTTAAAGTTATGAAAAAACATGGGTGCAATAAACTTGTATTTAGTTCATCTGCTACAGTATATGGAAACGCAGAGGTTTGCCCGCTTACAGAAGATATGCCTCTTAGCACAACAAATCCGTATGGAGCAACTAAATTAATGCAGGAAAACATATTAAAAGACGTTGCAGTAGCAGACAAAGATTTTGCAACAGTTATACTTAGATACTTTAACCCAATAGGTGCGCACAAAAGTGGTAGAATAGGCGAAAACCCAAATGGTATACCTAATAACCTTATGCCGTATGTAACTCAGGTTGCAGTAGGTAAAAGAGAAAAATTAAGTGTGTTTGGAGCAGACTATAATACTAAAGACGGAACTGGTGTAAGAGATTATATACATGTAGTAGACCTTGCAAAAGGACATGTAAAGGCTATAGAAAAGCTAGATGAAAATATTAAGGGAGCTAAAGTATACAACATAGGAACAGGAATAGGATATAGCGTTTTAGATATAGTAAAAACATTCGAAGAAGTAAATAACGTGCCAGTTAAATATGAAATAGTAGCAAGAAGGCCAGGAGATATTGCAACATGCTATGCAGATGCAAGCCTTGCTAAAAAAGAGCTTAATTGGAGCGCAGAACTTAGCATTTCAGACATGTGTAAAGATGCTTGGAACTTCCAAAAAAACAATCCACAAGGATATTAATAATATACAAAATACATGTAGCTTCTTGACACTTTAGATATATATCTATATAATATAGTTATTAAATAAAAAAATAAATATATTAATATATATTTGAGGTGATGGCGTATGCTTAAAAAAGGACTTAAATTAGTAGGTATAATATTGCTAATATATATAATATTACTTTCTATAATTGTTAAGTTAGATTTTTCTTTTCTTTTGTAGATTTAAAATACTAGGTAAAACTAGTATTTTTTTATCGCTTAGTCTGCATCTAAACTAAATATATATATAGACTTTTACTTTTGGTAATATTGAAAAACGTAGAAAGTTAGTATATAATCTATAGAAACAAAACCGTAGGAGATAGATAATTATGAAAGAAATAAAAAAAGATAAAAATAATAAAGAAATAAATAAAGAAATAAATAATAAAGAAATAAATAAAGAAAAACAAGAAAAAAACAAAAAGAAGATTAAACTTGCAATATTTGCTCTAGGCATATTAATAATAACAGTAATAACATGCATAATAGCACCATACATATTAAAAATATCTACAGATGAAGGTAGGCAAGTATTTAAACAAAAAATAGACTCTGCAGGTATATTTGGGCCAGCTATAATATGCTTCATATACATACTTCAGATGATACTTGCTGTTATACCAGGTGAGCCTATAGAGATAATATCTGGAATGTGCTTTGGAACAGTTATTGGCACTTTAGTAGATTTAGTAGCTATATTTATAGGAACGACAGTAATATATTTTACTGCGAAAAAAATAGGGGAAAGTATTTTAGAAATATTTTTTACGGATAAACAAATAGAAAATGCAAAAGCGCATAAGATATTTAAAAAAGAAAGAACTATGCAAGAAATTATTTTCCTTATATTTTTCATCCCCGGAGTGCCTAAAGATATTTTTATATTTTTAGCCCCCGCCATACCTATAAAACCTCTTACCTTTATAGCTATATCTACGTTTGCAAGGTTTCCGTCTATAATATCTTCTACATATGCAGGAGCTAATTTAATGCAGGGGAACTTTAAAGTAAGCATAGCTGTTTTTGCTCTTACCGGTATAATTTCAGCCTGCATATTCCTAGTATTTAAATATACAGAAAAAAACGTAAAAAGTAAATAAAAAAGATCTACATAAACTGCACTTTTTCTAGGTATATGTTGAATTATCTAAATAACTATGTTAGAATAAAGCGGTAGTAAATATATTAAATCTAATTAATTAAAAAGATTATTAATAAAATAAAAAGTAGAAAATATATCTATCTAGATACGGCAGTATATGCTGTGAGAATTAAAGATATTTATATGTTTCTAAAAAA
>JAVWPP010000017.1:2412-6029 GCA_036635835.1 Clostridia bacterium
ATGTATATGGATAGATCAAGTGGTATATTAATGCATATTTCAAGCTTACCATCAAATTACGGAATAGGAACACTAGGACATGAGGCATACCGGTTTGTAGATTTCCTAAAGCGGTCTAAATTAAAGTATTGGCAGGTCCTACCCATTAATCCAACAAGTTATGGAGATTCTCCATATGCAGCATTTTCAGCATTTGCAGGTAATCCATATTTTATAGATTTAGATATCCTATGCGGAGAAAAACTCATTTACGAGAATGAATATATAAACAAGGATTTTGGAGAAAACAGGCTAAGAGTAGATTACGGCAAGCAGTTTAACACTAAAATAGATATCTTAAAAATTGCATATAACAGAGATAAAGCAGAAAGAAATTTATTTAACAATATAGATTATATAAATTTCAAAACTTCAGAAGACAGTTGGTTAAAAGATTACGCTCTATTTATGGCTACGAAATATTTCTTTAATTTAAAATCTTGGCAAACATGGCCAGAAGATATTAAAAGAAGAGATTGTGGAGCTATTGCATATTATACAAATAAGCTAGAAGACAGTATAGAGTTTTTCAAATATGTGCAGTTTAAATTTTTTGAGCAGTGGTATAGACTAAAGTCATATGCAAATAGAAACGGTATAAAGATAATTGGAGATGTTCCAATATATGTAGCCGTAGATAGCGCAGATGCTTGGGCAAATTCTCAGCTTTTTGAGTTAGATGAAAATAAGAATCTTATAGAAGTTGCAGGATGTCCTCCAGATAATTTTTCAGCAGATGGGCAGCTATGGGGGAATCCAGTATACAATTGGGATAACAATGCAAAAGAAGATTTTAGATGGTGGATAAGTAGAATTAAACTTGCAAGCTCCGTTTATGATGTTATTAGATTAGATCACTTTAGAGGCTTCGATTCATACTATGCAGTTCCTTTTGGAAGCAGTAATGCAAGGCATGGTATATGGAGAGAAGGTCCTAAGATGCATCTATTTAATGCTTTAAGGAGCGCTTTAGGTAACTTAAATGTAATAGCAGAAGACTTAGGACAGTTAACTCCTTCAGTATACAAACTATTAAATGAAACTACTTTTCCAGGTATGAAAATATTACAGTTTGCATTTGGCTCAGGAAACTCTAATGAGTATTTACCGCATAATTTCTCTAGTGATAACTATGTTATATATACAGGTACTCACGATAACGATACTATGCTTGGATATTTCACCTCAGTTTCAGGTAAAGAAAAAGACTTCGCTATGAGATATATAAACGCAAGTAAAGAAGAAGATAAAGTATTTGCAAGTATTAGATGTGCATATGCAAGCAAAGCAAAGCTAGCTATAATACCAGTGCAAGATTTTTTAGAACTTGGAAACGAAGCAAGAATGAACCTTCCTTCTTCTTTAAGTACTTTAAATTGGTCATTTAGAATAGATAAAAATGCTTTAACAGATAATCTATCTAACAAGATAAAAGAGTTAGTTGAAACAAACTATAGATAAGTATAAAGATGCGTAAATTTACGCATCTTTGTTATGCATTAAAACTGCTTGACAGCTATTAAAATAAGTAATATACTAAAAATAAGTAAAGATATATATTAAATATATGCAAAGTTTCCATCCCAGAGACTGAAAACTTCGGAAAAACGAAAGTTTCCAGCCTAGAGCCTGAAAACTTAGGAAAACTTTTAAAAGCTATATAAATATTAAAAGCATTTACGCAAGTAGATGCTTTTAATAATAAGAAAACAAATAAGCTAGATACATCAAATCTAAAAAGAATAAAAACAATATCTCATATGTTTCAAAAAAAATAAAACTTTTGTTACCTATTAGATTTTCTTCTCGTTATATAATATATAGAAAATATACAGAAAGGAGCATAAAAAATGTGGATATAGAATACCTAGTAGAAAAATATAGCAAGCTTGTATACAAAATATCATATAATATGCTAGCATCTTCTCTAGATGCAGAAGACGCAGTACAAGAAGTATATATAAATCTATACAAAACAAAAGATAGATACGCAGATCTTACAGAAAAGGAAATAAAAAATATAATATGCAAAATAGCTTTAAACAAGTGCAAGGATATATTAAAAAGTAACATAAAAAAAATAGATAACCTTACTACGAAAGATATATTCACATTAGAAAATCTAGCCGCGGAAAACAAAATAGAAGAAGAAATAGAGCTTAAAGAAAGCAAGCAGCGCGTAGCAAAGCATATAAAAGAGCTAAGAGAGCCATACTCGTCCATCCTTACATACTACTACATAAACGAGTACTCCTTAGACGAAGTAGCAAGCATATTAAAAGTTCCAAAACCAACATTAAAAACTCAAATTTCAAGAGCAAAAAAATTACTAAAAGAAAAAATAAATTCAGAAGAAGGAGGTAACCTACATGAATAAAAGTGAAATAGAAAAAAACGAAATAAAAAATAAAATAAATGAAATTCAAACCCTTATTAATAGCGAAGATGCACTAGCAAAATATATAAACGAAATAGAAAACACAGAGTGCGCAGTTCCAAAGGATTTAAACAGTAAAATAATAAGCAAAACAAATGAAAAATATAAAGAAACAGATAAAGTAGTTTCATTTAAACTAAACTATCCAAACATTTTAAAAATAGCAGCTTGCACCATATTCTCTTTAGTTATATGGCAAGTAACAATAGCAAACAATGTAAGTTACGCAAATTCTTTTGAAAGAACAAATAAAAAAGTAAACACTGCATACGAAAACATAGATAACAGTATTAAAAAACTAAATAAGTTCTTTATGCAGCCAGTTAAACTAGAAAGGGGAAAAAAATAATGAAAAAAAATATATTAATAACATTTTTCTTTGCATGCATACCAGGAGCAGGACAAATGTACCAAGAATACATGAAAAGAGGTCTATCTATAATGACGCTAGCTGGAATATTTTTAATTTTAGTAGCGCTTATAGGCTCACCAATCTTTATAATACCACTACTTATAATTATGGCCTATAGCTTCTTTGATACCTTTAACATAAGAAATAAAAAAAATCCAGAAGACCAGCCTAAAGACGAATATATTTGGGAAACATTTGGAATTTCAAATATAGTAGCTGGAATAAACAGCGGCAAAAAAAATAAATTTATAGGATACGCATTAATAATAGTTGGCGCATATATACTTTGCAACAACGTATTTAGCGGCATAATATATGAATCAAACATAGATATATTAATTAAAATAATGCATATGCTCCAAGCATACGTGCCAGCTATAATAATATCTGCCTTATCTATAGGCGTTGGAATTAAGCTATTAAACATTAAAGAAAAGTAGAGGGAAAACTTATGAAAGAAAATATAAAGGAAAGTGCAAATAAAGAAATAACAGAAAAAACAAACGAAGTAAAAAGAGAAGAAGTAGTAGAAAAAAGAATAGGAACCATGACGTTTGGAGTAACTCTAATAATCTTTGGAATAATACTACTTATACAAATGTGCATAAAAGTAGACATCATAAAATACGTCATGATGCTTTGGCCAGCTATATTTATAGCAATTGGAGTAGAAACCATATATCTAAGCACAAAGAAAAACATAAAGTTAAAGTACGATATACTTAGCAT
>JAVWPP010000017.1:6129-23672 GCA_036635835.1 Clostridia bacterium
GATAAACAAATATATAAAATATGGAGGAAAACAAATGAAAAAACAAATGAAAAAAGCCGGAATAAGCCTTATTGTATTAGTTATAACAATTCTTGTTATGATCATTCTAGCAGGCGCTGTTTTAGTTGGATTAGTAGTAAATAACCCAATAGGCAAAGCAAAAGAAGCAACATTTAAATCAGACATAGATGGATTCAAATCTGAGTTTACAATGAAACTTACAGGCAAAGTAACATCAGATAAAAACTTTTTGCCACAAAACATAAACGTAGCTGGCCAAGATGTAAAAGAATACATACCTAGCCTTAAAAAAGACTACGAAAACAAAATAGAAATAATAGGCGGAGAAATATATTACACAGGCACAAACGAAAAAGAAATTCTTTGGTGCGAGGACGCAGGAATAACAGTATATAGAGAAGGACAACCTACACTTTTAGAAGGCATGGTACCTATTAAATGGGACCAAGCAAATACCGTTATAGAAACTACAAAAAATGACCCAGGCTGGTATAACTATAGGCAGCAAAAATGGGCAAATGCAAGAACAAAAGATGGCTCTATGTGGGTTTGGGTACCTAGATTTGCATACAAAATGGAATACCTAGATACAGCAGATAAAGGAAAAGGCGGAACAGTAAACGCTAAAATACTTCGCGGAACTGGAAATAAATATTTAGAAAGCGGAAACATACAAGACATATCCGGAGAATATAAAGTGCACCCAGCATTTACAGATGAAACAGCTATAAACTTTGCAAATGGCGGATGGGACAAAGAGCTAACAGGCATTTGGGTTGCAAAATTCGAAGCAGGTTATGCAGGAGGAAACAACACAGCCCCTAAAAAAGAAACAAATGTCGTATATACGCAGTCTACATACACAGATGCAAGTAACGGATTAAAACCCGCAGAAGACTTCTATGAAGTATATGGAAACAAAACAACAAACATAAAATACCCTGTATTTATGCCAAATACATATTCTGCAGGTATAATAACAGCATCAGACGCTTTCGATCTTTGCAAAACACTTGCAGATGTAGGCAACATATATGGAATTAATTCAGTTAATGCAGATAGTCACCTAATAAAAAACAGCGAGTGGGGAGCAGTAACATACTTTGCAAAAAGTCAGTTTGGAGTAGAGCATAATATTGTTAGCCCAAACAACAAAACTGTATCAGGAGTTAGAGGAGTATTTAACTTAACTTCTGGCGGAGATTACGCCCTAAACCGCCTACAAAGCACAACGCACAACATATATGGCGTTTACGACCTTGGAGGAGGAGCAAACGAAGTAACAGCAGGCTGCCTTATAAATAATCTAGAATCTCAAAAAACAAATGCAAATAGCCTAGCTTGCGAAGAAAATAGATTTAGATCTACTAGCGATAAGTACCTTACTATGTACGCTCTAGGAGCAGCAGATAACGAGCAGGCAAATAGAGTAGCAAACCCAAAATACGGAGACGCTCTAAACGAAATTTCCACAGCAACAACCACGTGGGAGTCTGTTATAGGAAAATACTTTGCAGGAGACGGCTACGTAATGTATAGAGGAGGCTCTGGCTGGTATGGCTCTACATATACCGGAATGTTTGTACATGAAGGATACAATGGATTTGCATCTAAATCATTTGGATACAGACCAGTACTTATAGCTAACTAGATATAAAAAAAGATAAAAGAAAGACAAAACATATACATACGCTTTTAAAAAAAAACAAAGGAAAAGTACATACCTAAAAAGTAAATACTTTTCCTTTTACGCGGCATAAAAAGAGCCGAAATAAAGGCTAAAACCCTTGCAAAACAAGCACTTACGGTATATAATAAAAGCAAAAGGAAGGTATATATGGGCAAGAAAATAATAATAGCAGAAAAACCAAGCGTAGCCATAGAATTTGCAAAAGCACTTAAAATAAATGCTCCAAAAAGAAACGGCTACATAGAAACAGAAGAATACATAGTAACATGGTGCGTAGGTCATTTAGTAACAATGAGCTACCCAGAAAAATACGACGAAAATCTAAAATACTGGAACCTAAGAACCCTACCATTTATACCAAAAGAGTATAAATACGAAGTTATAAAAGCAGTAGAAACACAGTTCAACATAGTAAAAGAGCTCCTTACAAGAAAAGATGTAGACACAATATACGTCTGCACAGATAGTGGAAGAGAAGGAGAATACATATATAGACTAGTAGATCAAATGGCACATGTAGAAGGCAAAATAAAGAAAAGAGTCTGGATAGATTCACAAACAGAAGAAGCAATATTAAAAGGAATAAAAGAAGCAAAAGACATCTCCTTTTACGATGGAATGGCAGATGCCGCATACCTAAGAGCAAAAGAAGACTACCTAATGGGAATAAACTTCTCAAGGCTGCTTTCCGTTATATATGGAAAAGACCTAGCTAAAAGGCTAAACGAAGATAGAGCCGCTATATCCATAGGACGCGTAATGACATGCGTGCTAGGAATGGTTGTAGAAAGAGAAAGAGAAATTAAAAATTTCAAAAAAGTTAACTTCTATAAAATAGTTTCAAGCTTTGGCAAGTCAAAAGAAAGCTCTTTCGATGCAGAGTGGAAAGTAAACGAAAAATCTAAAGTACTAGACTCACCTAAGCTATATAGCGAAACAGGCTTTAGAAAAAAAGAAGACGCAGAAAAATTTATAGATTACCTTAAAGGCAAAAGCAAAGAAGCTGTAGTAACAGAGATATCTAAAAAAACGCAAAAAGAAAATGCGCCACTTATGTACAACCTAGCAGAATTGCAAAACGAGTGCAGTAAAAAATTTAAAATAAGCCCAGATGAAACATTGCAAGTAGCGCAAACTCTATATGAAAAAAAATTAACTACATATCCTAGAACAGATGCAAGAGTCCTATCTACAGCTATTGTAAAAGAAATAGGAAAGAACTTAAATGGACTTGTAAAAGGTCTTAAAGACGACAAAATACAAAAACTACTTAAAAAAATGGTAGATGAAAAATATAGCACAAACATAGCTAAAACAAAATACGTTAACGATGCTAAAATAACAGATCACTACTGCCTAACACCAACAGGTCAAGGATTTGAAAACTTAGACAAGCTAACAGATTTAGAAAAAAACATATACATGCTAATTGTTAAAAGATTCATAAGCATATTTTTCCCGCCAGCTACATATAACAAAGTATCCCTTACAGTAAACGTAGCAGAAGAAACTTTTTTAGCAAGTGGAAGAGTATGCGTAGACCTTGGATATTTAGAAGTTATTAAAGATGATGAAAAAGTAGAAGAAAAAGCAGAAGAAAAAAATGACGAAACAAAAACAAACCTAGATATTTTAAAAGACCTTAAAAAAGGAGACAAATTAAATATTATAGAAATGTCAATAAAAGAAGGAGAAACATCTCCACCATCTAGATATACCTCAGGTTCTATGATACTTGCAATGGAAAACGCAGGTAAGCTTATAGAAGACGAAGCATTAAGAGAGCAAATAAAAGGCAGTGGAATTGGAACAAGTGCAACAAGAGCAGAGATAATAAAAAAACTAGATAGAATAAACTACATTATAATAAACGGAAAAACTCAGGTGCTTACATCCTCTATAAAAGGAGAAGAAGTATATAATATAGTTAGCAAATCCATACCAGATTTGTTAAATCCGCAGCTTACAGCAAGCTGGGAAAAAGGCCTTGGAATGGTTTCTAACAATGAAATAAAAGCAGAAGAATTTGAAGCTAAACTAAATAGATATGTAAATAAAAAAATAAGCATTTTTAAGAATGATCCACAATTTTATTGGATTAGATAATTTTTTAAGCATTTCTATTGACATAATACTTGTCTTGTGTTAAAATAGTTATATATTTAAGAGAAAACTCATATAAATTTATAAGGAGTGAAAAGTTTAATGATTAAAAAGCATATAATATTTTTTTAGTTAGAAAGAGCATCATTAGTTAAATTAAAATAATTATTAAAGGAGCGTTTTTATAATGAAAACAATTTTTAAATATTTCGTAGATAGCATGATTTATACAGGTATAGCCTTAGCATTAATAATACTTCAAGTTTATGTAATAGGTTCTATTTTCAGTTTTACGCTATTTAATATTTTAATATCTATTGGTACACTTTCAGCAGCATTTCTTATATTTAACGAAGACAGAAAAAAATATAATGAAGACAAACTATACAATAAAATATAAAAATAAATAGCCATAGAGTAATTTCTATGGCTATTTTCCTTTGTTTGTGTTATAATAGTACTATCGAAGCGACATAAGTCGAAAGGAAATAAAATGATAAGAATTAAAGAAATCAAAGTATCTCTATCAGATAAAAATATAAATCTTAAAGAGAGCATAGCTAAAAAGCTAAATATTAACGAAAATGAAATTATAGAATATAAAATAAGTAAGCAATCTGTAGATGCTAGAAAGAAGCATGAAGTATATATAAACTATATTTTAGATGTTACACTAGCAGACGAAAGTAAATTTGCAGAGCTTAAATTTGAGCCTAAAAAAGTAGACTTAAATATACCTAAAACAAAAGAATTTCAAAATAGACCTGTAGTTATAGGAGCAGGACCAGCAGGGCTTTTTGCAGCACTTGTACTTGCAAAAGCAGGGCTTAAACCATACATAATAGAGCAAGGAAAAACAGTAGATGAAAGAAAAAAAGATGTAGATAACTTTTGGGAAAAAGGAACATTAAATAAAGTATCTAACGTACAATTTGGAGAAGGCGGAGCAGGAACTTTTTCAGACGGAAAATTAACTACATTAATAAACAATCCACTTTGTGATTTCGTTCTAAACGAATTTGTAAAACATGGTGCGCCAGCAGAAATAGAGTACCTAGCAAAGCCACATGTTGGCACAGATATCCTTATATCCGTTATTAAATCTCTAAGAGAAGAAATAATATCTTACGGAGCGGAATTCATATTTAACGAAAAAGTTATAGACTTCCAAACTGCAAATAATACTATTAAAGAAATAACAACAGATAAAGGAACAAAAATAAAAACAGAGCACTGCATATTTGCAATAGGACATAGCGCAAGAGACACTTTTGAGCTTATGCTAAACAAACAAGTAAGCATGGAAGCAAAACCATTTGCAGTAGGAGTGAGAATAGAACATTTACAAAAAGACATAAATGAAACTCAGTATGGTAAATTTGCAGGGCATAAATTACTAGGACCTGCAGAATATAAATTAGTACATCATGGAGATAAAAATGTATATACATTTTGCATGTGCCCAGGTGGAAGCGTAGTTGCATCTACTTCAGAAGAAGGAATGGTAGTAACAAACGGAATGAGCCTACACGCAAGAGATGGCGTAAACGCAAACAGCGCGCTACTTGTAGCAGTAGATCCATCAGACTTTCCAGGAGAGCATGCATTAAGAGGAATGAAATTCCAAAGAATGCTAGAGAAAAAAGCTTTTGAAATGGCAGGAAAATCATATAATGCGCCAGTTCAGCTACTTGGAGATTTCATGAAAAACAAAGTATCAACTAGATTTGGTAAAGTAAAACCAACATATATGCCAGGAACTACATTTGCAGATTTCAATCAAATATTTCCTAAAAATATATGTACAAATTTAAAAGAAGCAATAAATAAAATGGAAAACAAACTAAAAGGATTTTCAAATAAAGACGCTCTTCTAACAGGAGTAGAAACAAGAACATCTTCACCAGTTAGAATACTTAGAAATGAAGAATGCGTTTCTAATATAAACGGAATATACCCTTGTGGAGAAGGAGCAGGTTATGCAGGCGGAATAATGTCAGCAGCTGTAGACGGAATAAGAGTAGCAATGAAGATTATAGAAGAATAAATGTAATACATTTGCAACATAAATGTAACTTAAAAATATTAACTACTAAAAAGGTAGTTAATATTTTTTTATGCCTAAAAAGCGTTGTAAAAATAAAAGCTATATGATAATATTTTAGTATATAAAAGAATATAGACATGCTAAAGTGTAAATATGAATATAATAAAATTTGATTTAAATAATATTATATTATGCTTTAGTATTTAAAAAGGGGAATAATTATGAAATTTAACATTAAACAAAAGATAGTAATAGGACTGTTTTTTTTAGTAGTTTGTTTAAATGGATTTGCACAGGTAAATGCTGAAATAACAACTAATAGATTAAACGATGGTAGCCCGGCAAGTGGCGGAACTACAGCAGTTGAAATGGATGACCCAAATAACCCTGGAAGTAAAAAGTCGGTATTAGAGTTTTCTTGTAACTTCTTAGAAGCTAGCTTAGGTAGTGAAACTGTAGTAGGAATTGTAACAGCTCTTGCTAGGTGGTTTATATTAATGTTCATGAAAGTTGTTGGTGTTATATTCTCAAGAGTAGGTATAATGTCAAATACAACGCTATATTTTCCAATGCCGGAACATATGGTGTTTAATATGATACCATTTTTTGATCCTAACTTTATAAATCCCGCTTCTGCGCCAGTTGGAGCTGAAGTAAACTATATTGAAATAGTATCTAAGGTAGTAGCCCCACTATACTATTCAAGTGTAATATTAGTATCTACCCTATTTGTTTGTTTTGCACTAGCAATAGGAATAAAACTTGCAATATCAATATCTGCGCAGGAAAAAGCACAGTATAAAACAGCAGTAGGAACATGGATAACAGGAATTATACTTCTGTTTACAGGCCATTTACTTATGGCAGGTATATTTGGTATTAACGAGCAAATAGTAGCAAAGCTCTATGAAGCAACGCAAAGAGGCAGCTTAGAGTTTGTAATAAACGTATATCAAGAAGAAGGATTCTTAGAAAAATACGGAGCTGCAATGGCAACAGGCGCAGCAGGCGGAACCCTAATTGGTGGTTTTGTTGGTACAATAGCAGGAGCAATTGGTGGACTAGCAGTTGGTATGTTTATAGCGGCATTTACAGATGAAGCGCCAACTATAGTTAAAGCGTATGGATTTGAGGGACTATTCCTCATGTATTTACAGCTATCTGCGTACCGGAGATCCGGTTGCCACAATTATACTAGGAATAATAGCAGGACAATCTATAGCTCTTGTTTTCCTATACATTAAGAGATTATTCTACTGCATATTACTTGGACTTATGCTTCCATTTGTAATAGCAATGGACACAATGAAAAAAATAATAGGACAAAAAGGTGGACTTTTTGAAAAATGGTTAGCACAGTTTAGTTTAACTGTTTTCATGCAGTCTATACATGCCTTTTTACTATATTTCTCCCTTATCCTAATAACTCAGCTAGCAAGAAATATGCTAGGTGGAACAGGCAATGAAGCCGTTGTAATAGATGCATTTGCAAAAGATAAAGAAGCTGCAAAAGATGCTGAGTCTTCAGCAGGACTAATTGCAGTTACTCAGATGATTATAATTGCATCATTCTCTAAAGTAGAAGGAACTGTAAAAAGCTTACTTGGTCTTGGAGAATCTACAGCTGGAAACATGAAAGGCGCAGGAAGAGAATCTCTTCTTGGACTTGCAATGGGTAGAAACGCATTTAGAAGCATTAAAGATAACGCAACTGGTACAGTTAGTGGCGTTAAAAAAGTTAGAGAGCTTAGAAATAAAGTTGCAAAAGCAACTCCAGAAGCAGGCGCTGCAGCAGGTCCTAAGTTACCTGCAGCAGGAATGTCAGGCACAGAATCTGTTAAGAATATGATAGAAGAAGGAAATAAAGCAGCAGTTATTGGAGCAGTAGGAAGCAAGGCAGGCGTAGGAGCAGTAGGAGCAGCAGGAGTAGCAAGCGCGCAAGCAGGCGGACTAAAACCAGGAGCTGCAGAAGCAGACATAGCAGCACAAATCGGAGATAGAGTACTTGGCGCAAGCGGACTTGGAAATAACGAAATAAATAGAATAGATTCTACACTTAATAAGATTGTACAAGCATTAGAAAAGAACAATCAAGTAGTAGAAAAATCTGCAAATGGCGGTAAAGAAAATTCAAAAGAAGCACTACAAAAAGAACTAAGACTTGCAGAAAGAGAACTTGTAGGAAAAGCTACAGCACTTGCAGCATCACCATCTATTGTACTTGCAGGAGGAGCAATTGGAGCTGGAGCTGGTGAAACTGAAATAGCATCTGCATTAATTACAGCAGGAGATAAAATAGCAGAATCAGTAGGTAAAGAGCTAGCACAAAACCAAAATGTTACAAATGTAGTCTATGAAACAGGCAATAAAGTGCAGCAAACATATGAAGAGCACATTACAACTAATCATCAAGATAGAAAAAATGCACAAAGAGAGACATATGGTGGTAATAGATCAAATGGAGGTTCAGACATAGATAAATTAGAATAAAAAAAATATATAAAGGCGGCAAGCGCTGCCTAAATATAATATAGAAATGTAGGTGTTGAAATGGATAAAAATTTAGTTGCTAAATATAAATATAGGACAATTATTCTTATAGTAGCGGTAGCTGTTTTAGTTTTATGGGTTATAGCTTCCATTGTGGATATGACAAATAAACCACAAGTACAAGTAGTAAAAGTACCAACTAATATTATGGAGTATATAAAACCAGAAAATCTAGTTAGGTCGCATAGAGAATATAGTAGAATAGAAACCATAGCTCAAAAATTTATCGCTTCAAATATAGATAGGCAGTACGCAGATACGTACAGCGTTTTAAGTGATGATTTGAAGAAAAAAACAAGCTTTGGTTCATATAAGAAAAAGATAGAAGCATATACTTTAGAAAACTGCGAAAAAGGCATAGAAACTGAGTTTTACGACAATGTTAGCAATGTAAAAAAGATATATTTTGTTGCTAAAAAAGATAAAAATGAAATATATATAGCAAAGATAAAAAAAGCAAATGCAAAGCAAGATGAATATTTCTATTTAGGAATAATGACTAATACTTTTACTAATAAATTTAGAATAGTACATATAGAATTGTAGGTGATAAAGATGGAAGAAAAAGAACAAGTAAATTACAAAATAATGATATGCGTAATATTATTTATAGTAACAATTTTAGTTGCTGCAGTAGCGCTATATTTCGTATGGAAACCTGTAAAAGCAGTAGCAAAGCCTGGTAAGTTAGATTATGATTCATATAAAGAAACAGTTCTTACAGAGACAAATTTCTTAGAGCAATATGTATTAGAAATAAATACTTTGCTACAAAAAGAAGATTATGATACATTATATTCTATGCTTTATCCAGAGTACAAAGAGAGATATAATGTAACAAGGGAGTCTTTAGAAACCTTTATAAAAGCAAGAAAATTAAATGCAAGAGAGCTTACAATAGGTAATATAAACCTAGGAGATGTAGAAGGTAAAATGACATATAGAGTGCAGGTAAGTTCGCCAGATCTAGCTTTTGAAGGTAATTACATGGTATATGAATATTCTCCTAGAGACTATAAAATTGGTTTCCAAGACTATATTTATGAGTCTAATGATACAAAAGAATATATAAGAAGTGGAATAGCAGTTACTGTAACTAAAAAGCAGTATGGAATATCTAATATAAGCTTACAAGTAAAAGTAAAAAATACAAACGACAATAGGGTAATTATTAATCAAGAAGCAGAAAGCGAGCCTTTCTATTCAATACATAAAATGAGTAAACCAGAAGGATCAACAGCTACAATGTTTGTAGGGAAAAGAATAGGTTTAAATCCAGGAGATGAAATGTCTGGAACGCTGAATTTTAAAATAATTCCAATGACACATAAATTTTTCAAGGGATTTAAATTAAAAGGTGTAGTATTACATGAAGGAGAGCAGCCAACAAACTTAGATTTTGAAATATAAGGTGGTGAAATAAGTGAGCGACGATTTTGACTTTGATGATGAAGAACTGTTAGAAGAAGAAAATCCAGAAGTTGAGCAACCTCAGGTAAATGTTCCTGAGCTAATTAAAAAAGAATCTAAAAAAAGGAGCAAAGAGGCATCTTCTGCCCCTTCTCCATCTGCCCCTTCTCTTTCAGGGCCAGAAAAAAGTCCTAAAGGAAAAACGCAGTCAAAGAGCAAAAGCGGGGCACCTAGTCTAAGCTCAGGCGCTAGCAAATCTGCGGAGCATAAAACAGGAGGCAGACTAGGTAATTTAGCATCTGCTGCAAAAGGTGGCTCAGACAAAAGTATAGAGGAAAAAGGATTAGATGTTGCAGATGCTGTAGCAAAAGACCCTGTACTTAAAGCTGGAATAAAAGTTGCAAAAGTTGGGGCACGTATACAAAATAAAATAGATCAAGCAATTTCAAATAAAACTGGTGTAAATAAGACAGTAGTTAAAGTTAGTAGAAAACTAATGATGTATTTAGCAGGACCACTACTTGCCCTAATATTAATTGTTTCTATTTTCGATCTAATTTTGTCGGTTTTTGACGATACTAAAGATACAGCAGATACACTTTCTAAAGTTCAGTCTGAAATAGGTAAAGATTTGCTTAGGTTTAACGATGACGATTTCCAAAAACTTATGAAAGCTTTTAAAGACGAATATAGTAAAAAAGCAACTAGAAGGCAAAGTGTATTAAATAAACTAGTAGATAATAAAGCTTCAGGCACAGATAAAAGTAGAGTAGACAGTGCTTTAGAGGCTTTAGAAGAATATATGAGAACGGAAAAGACAAATTTCAATAAAGTAGAGTGGCACCTTGTAAATGGACAAACAGGAGAAAAAATAATTCCGCAGATGTATGAAACAGCGGACAAATTAAAACTACCAATAACGACTAAAAATTTCACTGGAACTGTAGTAGATTCATATATATACGATGGAACTACAGGCTCTGGTAGCGGTGGCATTGGAGCTCCTGCAGATCCAAATTCTACGCAAGGTGCACTACCAAATACAGGTAAAGATGCAAGTGGAACAGATAGGACTTTTGAAGTTACGTTCTACTCAGATAGCGCAGAAGAAAATGGTGGACATGCTGGTTTAAATGCAATAGGCGGAAATCTAGCGTTTGGACAAGTTGCCACAAGGCAGCATGCATATCCATATAATACAGTAATATGGCTAGAAGGTGTAGGAGACTTTACCGTAACAGACTGTGGAGCAGACTGGGCTTTTAAAGATAACACAAGGCTAGATATGTTTATACCAAGAAGAAACGGAGAAAGCGTATCAGACTATAACACAAGGGTGAGCTTCTATGGTAGAGCAAAAATAAAAGGAAAAGTTTTAGACGGCGTTGCTAGCACTCCAGAAGGAAAACCAGGAGATGCAAAACCTTCTAAAGGCGCAAAAGTGCCGAAATTTACTTTTTCAACAAGCTTATCATATGTACAGTCTTTCGGCGAGAAAATATTAGCCGGAGCTATTAAAGGTTACTGCGAAACTGGCTTAATGCCATCTATAACTTTAGCGCAGGGTATGTTAGAATCTGGCTATGGAAGAAGTCCGTTAAGCACTAGTAGTAATAATTTGTTTGGTATTAGAGCAGATTCTAGATGGGACGGACCAGTAGCAGAAACGGAAGGAAATGGAAAGTTTAGAGCATACGGCTCGTTTAATGAAAGCGTAGAAGACCATACTAAATTCCTAAAAGAAAATCCAAGGTATGCAGCTGCAGGTCTATATAATTCTAAAGATTATAGGCAGCAAGCAACAGCGTTAAAAGCTGCAAATTACGATACATCGAACCCAGAATACGTAAATGATCTTTGTCAGCTAGTTACAGACTATGATTTAGACGCGGTAGATAAATTTGTTTTAGATAACCCAGTCATAGATTTAGATGGACTTATAATTAGCGGAGGCAGTAGCAATGGATCTAGCTCAGATAAAGGACACACAGGAGCAGGTACAAAAATACCATGGAGTTATGATGGAGACTTTGGTAATATAAACGAAGACGAAACTATAGAGCTATTTTATGGATACCTTCAAACATGGTCAATACCATATTCTCTAGCAATAGCAACAGAAGATAGGACTTATGGACATTATGTAGTAGATGAAATGTTCCATAAAATACGAGCAAATGCATACTTCCTATTTAATTACACGCAGCTAAAAACAAATCAGCTGAATTTACCTACAGAATCTTATGAAGAGCAGGTTAAAGATGTAGATGAAAAGGGAGAAGTAACATTTAAAACAGTTATTAGATGGAGAATTATAGAGGGCGGAGAGCCAAGAGTTCTAAGCAGCTCACTTGGAGAAGTTAAATCTTCTGCAGGAAAAATTAAATCATTCATAGAATACGCTGAAACATTTAAAGGAATAATTAGCGCAGGCGTAAAACTTATAAGTAAAGATCCATCAACTGAGTCAACATCACTAGGAAGCGTAGAAGTAACCGGAAGCCCTGGGCCAGACGGATGCTCTGCTAAACGTGTAGATACAATAACATGGGCAGATACAGCGTCTCAGGAAGCGCCAAAAGTAGAGGCATATGTATTATATAAAGATGATAAACCAGAAAAACAGCCAGAAAAATTAACTAGTAATAGAATTCAGGCGTTTATGTATAATACAAATTACGGATACGAGCACAAAAAATATTCAAATAATTCAATTAAAACAGCTTTCCAAGTAATACCTAAGTATCATTTTGATGCTGCAGATTACGTAAAAGAAAACGGAAGAATGTATTTTAGAGGAGAAGTAACAGGAGCAGTAAATGGAGGGCTTGGATGGCCAGTTCCAGAGTGCACTAAGTCCCTATATTGGTACATGGATCCTGGATATTTTGGAGGAGCAAAACATAACGGAATAGATATAAGTAATGAAGGCAAGATTTCAGATGGACATGGACCAAGGGTAGTAGCTGCTGCTGAAGGCAAAGTAGTTAAAGTAGTTAAAAACAGCGGAAACACATATCCAGGCGGGCCAAGAAGCTATGGAAACTATGTTAAAATAGAGCATGCAGACGGGTTAACTACTTTATATGGACATTTATATAGTATAAATCAAGATATAACTGTAGGCATGACTGTAGCGCCAGGAAAAGAGCTTGGATACATGGGTAACACTGGATTTTCAGACGGTATTCATTTACATTTTGAAGTAACTAAAGATGGTAAAACAGTAGATCCATTCTCTTTCTATAATTACATAGAAAAAGATATGCAGGTAAATGGCACATGGAAGAAAGTTAAAATATATCAATCCTCTAAAGGAGGAGCTTCTGTAAATGGTGAAATGTCTGCTGCATGGAATGCTAAAATGAGTAGTCTAATAGCAGAAGCAGTTGAAATGGCTGGGCTAAGAAATATGGTTTATAGCCAAACAAATAGACCTATAAAATTAGATACAAGGCCAAATACAGGAGACTGTAGTAGTTTTGTTGCTAACTTATACTATAGATATTTTGATAAAGCATATTTAGGCGGATATTCAGTTCCTCAATATGAAATGAGCGAGCTTGAAAACATAAAAGCTACGTCTTTAGAAAACTGGTTAGATTCAGATGGAAATATTAATACAGATGTAGTAAGGCCAGGAGACGTTATAGTAAATAGAAATATTCATACTATGTTATACATAGGCTCAGCAAATCCCGCAAAAGGACCTGGTACAATTATAGATCACGGACATGGACCAGGACCTAAGTTTAATGATTTTAACACTCAGAGTGCTTCATATAAAGCGCAGTGCCGAGCTATAAGGTACTACAGAGATGAAGATTTAGTAACAAATTCCGGAGGAGGAAGTGGCACGCCATCAAATCCAAACGGAACAACAATCTTCCTAAGTCCATCAACGCAGCGCACAAACGAAGGCGTTGGTAGTTATGGAACAGAAGAAAAAAGATGTAACCAAGTTGCAGATGTAGTGCAAAGAGAGCTTGTTAGCAAAGGATACACAGTAAAGAGAAATAGAAGAGATGTGCCAGATGGGTCAATAGGTACATCAATTGCAGATGGTAACGCATCTTCTGCAAAAGTATATCTTTCTATCCACTCAAACGCAGGAGGAGCAAGAGGTCCAGAAACCTGGTATAATCCAGCTATATCTCAAAGCACAGATCTTGCAAGAGCGGTCCAAAGCAACCTAAGAGCAGTATATAGCCCAGCTGCAGACAGAGGAATTAAAAACGGAGTAGCTGCAGGATATGGAGAAATTACAAAAGTAACAATCCCAGCACATGTCCTAACAGAATATGTTTTCCATGATAACGCAGCAGACGTAAACTGGGCAGTAGCAAACATAGAAACCGTAGGAAAAGCACTTGCAAAAGCAGTAGACGAATACTGCAAATCCCATTAAGAAAGTAGGTAAAAGTATGAAAATAAAAGTATCTAAAATGTCACTAGTAATAATAGCTATAATATGTATATGTATAATGCTTGCACCTCCTCTTATAGCGGAAATATCCTTTAACATAAAAGCAAGTAATAAAAAAGCAGAAAGACTAAAAATAGCGGAGTATCCAACATTTTTAGCACTAGAAGACTGCATAGAAAAATATCACAAGTACCTACAAGCAGATGAATTTAATAACATGAACATAATTTGCAAAAAAGATAGATCTAAAGAATATTACAAAGAATTTAAAAAGAAAAACAATATAAGCAAAGATAAAATACCAAGACTAGACAAAGTATATATTATAGACAAAAACATATATAAATGTGAGTATTCCTTAATAAATCAAGAAGGGTTCGCGCCCTTCTGCCAGTCTTCAAATATTGCATACATTGAACTAAATCCTCAAAAAAAATCTTTTGAAATACTAAGAAATGAATATGAGGTAAACAAAAATGGAAAATAAAAAATATATAATATTCTTAGCAGTGCTAGCAGCAGTAGGCATAATATTTACATTTACAAAAGGCACAGAAAACAAAAATAGAGCAGTAGCAAACATTAACACATATGAACTAGGCGTAAACGAAACACCTAGAGCAGAAAGAGAAGCAGCTATATATAAATATATTTCACAAATAACCGAAGGAAACTATGAAGAAAGCTATAATCTTTTAGAAGACAAAGCTAAAAAGAATTTTAAAAATTTAGAAGAATACACTCACTTTGTTAAAGCAAAGATTATAGATAAAGACAAAATGAATAAAATATTTAAAATAAATACAGAAAGGTTTAACCCAGATACCGCAGGAACAGGGCGTATAGAGGCTTTCTATAGCATAAGCTACCTTCTTATGGACGATAAATATAATTACCTTACAGCAGGAGAATATTTAGAAACAAAGGATAGTTCTAAAGAATATGTAGAAAATTTAGAGTTTGAAATTTCTTTAAATATAGAGTATCCAAGAGAATATAAAATAGGTTTAGATGTTAAGAAATTTAAATAAATTTGTTAAAGAGATAGATTAGTCTATCTCTTTATATATATTTTTTTAAGAAAAACATATAAAAGATATCTATCTATATACGGCAATATATATAAATGAGAATAAAGTTTTGCATACGTTTAAAAAAACAAAAAACGAAAAAACAAAAATAAAAAAGGCAAAATAAAAAAGAAAAACAAAGAAACACTTGAAAAAACCAAAATAAAAGTGTATAATGAAAAAAAAATAAATGTGCAAATATAAATATAAAAGCAAAAAGGAGATAATATTATGAAAGAACAAGGATATATAATAGAATTCGAAGGAACAGATGGTTCAGGAAAAGAAACTCAAACTAAACTAATAGTAGAAAGACTTAAAAAAGAGTACAAAGACAAAGAAGTATTCATACAAGACTTCCCTAACTATAAATCAGAATCAGCAGGACCAGTTAACATGTATTTACACGGAGAGCTAGGCGAGCACGCAAACGACTTAGACGCATATCAAGTATCACCACTTTACGCAGCAGATAGGCTATGCACATACGCTAAAAAAGATGGATTCGGAGAAGCATATCACAGAGGCGCATTAGTTATACTAGACAGATACACAGGCTCAAATCTAATACATCAAGCATGCAAAATACAAGATATAACTGAAAGAGAAAAATTCCTAAAATGGTCAACAGAACTAGAATACAATTTTATGAAATTACCAAAACCAGATTTAGTTATATTTTTAGACATGACAGTAGAAGCAAGCCAAAAACTAAGAGAAGAAAGAAAAGACTTAAAAGTTGGCGGAGCAAAAGACATACACGAGCAAGACAAAACTCATATGACAAAAGCATATGCAGCAGGCGTATATGTAGCAAATAAATATAATTGGGAAGTAGTACACTGCGTAAGAGCAGATAAAAGTATAAAAACCATAGAAGAAATACACGAAGAAATATATAATATCATAATAGAAAAAATAGAAAAGTAAAATAATAAAAAAACAATAAAAAAATAATTAAAAAATAATTAAAAACACTTGCTAAAAATATAGCAAGTGTTTTTTTACATACATTTCATGGAAGCCCTTGACAACCTCTACTTACTGTTGTATAATTGCAAAATCAGACATATATAAGATAAAAAATAAATATTTTTTAGGAGTGATGTATAATGGCAGAAAAAAAAGAACTCAAAGTATTAAACTTCGATGTCCTATACCGGTTCCTATTTGTTATGATATTAGTTTTCAGCTATTTCTTCATAGACGTTGTTATAGATATAGCAACAACAAATAAACTATCTACAACGCAGAGAAGGCAAGAAGCAACAAGAGTAGTAGATCTTAGCTATAAAAAAGGTGTAGTCCATCCAGACTACCCAGACATGGAAGGCTACTCAGCAGGAACAGATATGGAAACAAAAGTCCCATCTACCTTTAGTATAGACTACTCAGATTCAGACAAGATATCAGATGCAGTAAAAGATTCAGATGTAAAAGTTGTAATCGTATATAGAAGTAATGCAAAAGTGGTAAAAGAAGAAGCAAAAAATAATCCTTTGTACGACAATTTAGTATATAAAAAAGAGAGTAAATATATAGCTCAGCCAATTACGAGAATTGTTGCTTACGAAGGCAAATTAACGCAGATGCATGCTCAAATAAATGTACCAACAGGCGAAGAAAACTATATTCAAGCAACCATATACTTCCCAAATGAAGTAAAAGTAAAAGGCTCAGATATAGCAGTTAAAATGACCCTACTCCCAGAAGGTAGCACTATAGAAAGTACCTCAGTAGTAAGAAAGAGTCAAACTAGAGCTTTCTACAAAGATACACTTTTTTTCATAGTATGCGGTGCATCAGTAATTAGCTCTATAGGAGCATATATTGCAGGTCAAGGCGGAAATGAAAGAGCAGAAGCTATATGGACATGGATAATGTTTGGAGCGTTCATATTACCAGTAGCAATAGTAGTAGGAATGTTCATATATGGACTTATAATAGGTGTAGTAGCCTTCATAAAAACATGCATAGCAGTCGTCGCAGGAGCATTCCTCCTTGTAATAGCGTTCCTTTGTAGTATATCTTAGAAAAAAAGCAAAAGTGTTAATTCACTTTTGCTTTTTACAATATATATACCTAAATAATACGTATAAGCAGATTAAATAGAAAAAAGTAGCTAGATACGTTTTAAAAAAGAAAAAAGAAAAAAATAAAGAAAAGAAAAAATGGTCAATTGAAAAACTAAGTTCTATTTGGAAAAAGTAACTTCTAGTTACCGAT
>JAVWPP010000018.1:0-23596 GCA_036635835.1 Clostridia bacterium
CTAGGGAAAATAGAGAGTCGCCAATTTTTTTATGCCCAAAAACAGATTTAATCTGCAAATATAGAGTAAAAATAACACTAACGTGTTATTTTTTTTTGACTTTTTTTAATATTAGATATATAATTAACGTATATAAAAATAAGGAGAAAATCTATGAAAAAAAACGTTAAAATGTATAATGTATTATTCCCAATTTGGATAATATTTTTACTACCACCAGTAATATTATTAGTCTTACCAGGAAACTTTATAATAGACTCACTAGTATTACTCATAGGAATGGCATGCTTAAAAATATCTAATAAAAAGAAAATATATTTAAAAACAATATTAAAAGTATGGATAGTTGGATTTGTAGCAGACATAATAGGAAGTGTAATACTACTTGGAACTCAGCTATTACCATATAGCATGAATAGCATAACAACAGCAACCGCAACCAATCCATTTACCAACATATATTCACTTATACTAGTTATATTAGCGGTCCTTGTTTCAGGTATATGCATATATATTCTTAACTTTATAATATCTTTTAGAAAAATAGAAATAACAGTTAAAAAGAAAAAAGGAATATGCTTAGTTCTTGCTGTAATGACAGCTCCATATCTATTTTTCGTACCATCTACATTAATGTACAAAACAGATACTAAGAATGTATCAGAAGTGCAGGTATATTTAAAAGAAAACCAAGACATATATTTAGGAGATAACTCAGGCATGACTAAATCTTTTCAAGATGCCTTTAATATATGTTCTAGCCAGTACAAAAGTAATATAAAAGACATAGTACAAAATATAATTTATGAAATAGATACAAAAAACAGTACATTTAATGTAAAAATAAAAGTAAATTCAGAAATTACAGCAGAGGAACAAGAAGATCTTATGAAATCTTTAAAAGAAGCAAGCTTCTTAACTATTCTAACTAGTTTAAATACAGAAAACGTAACATACAATATAACAAATAAAGGCGGAGAATCTATAGCAAAAGAAATTTTATCTATAGAAGATATAAAAAAAGAATATAATGTAGACATAGAAGAATTAAAACAAGATTACATGCAAGTAGAAAAAATAATAGCTAAATAAGATATTGTTTTTTAAAATATTTAATTGTATAATATAAATAAGAACGAGGTAAAAATATGAAGGATAAAGAAATAAGAAATACAGTGAAGATATATACACAAATAATATATATACTTCAAATTATAGCAATAGTAATGAGTACACTTTCTCTTATAATAAAGGGATATTTAACTGGCATATCAATAATAGCTATAATAATTGCACTTGTATTATCTGTACCACACTTTTTTGCAAGTACATATCTTGCTATTAAATATAGCAAAGAAATGAAAGCAGGTAAAAAAGAAACAGATAAGAAAAAGATACTTGCAGATGAGCTTAAACAAGTAAAAACAAATCAAATATTTATGCTACTTTGCATATTATATATGGTAGCTACACTTGTATTATTTAATTTTATGAAAATCTAATAAATTAGCAAAAAAAAAGAGAAGCGAAAGTTTCTCTTTTTTGCTATAATAAATATTTTTTAATAATGCTTAAGTATATAAAAATAGCATAAACAATAAAAGTGAAAAGAATAGTACCAATAAAATATAGTTTATAGTGCTTATTAGATTTATCAATATTTTCTATAAGCTCAACATAAATTTCTTTACCAGCTATAAAGAAAACAAAACTAAAAATAGTAAAATCCAAGAAACATTTTATATAAACATTAAAATCATTTTGAGAAGTAATAAAATATATCACTATAAAAATTGCCATAGTAACTAATATAATTAAATCATATTTTTGTTTTATTTTTTCTTTTCTAATTTCGGAATTTTTTTCATTCATCTCGTCTAAATCTTTTTGTATTTTATTTAACTTTTTTTTGTTTTTCATCATAAAAACACCTCAGTACAATTATATAATTATATATATATAAAAGCAACACCTACTTTTATATATAACACTCCATTTTTTTTAAACTAGATACTACATATCGTATATGAAAGAAAATATACAACTATATTTTGTGTTTTTCTTAAAAAAAGTCTTGGAAAAAAAACGACGTTACATTTAATGACACATGACAAGTATCGACAAAGTATGAAAGACAAATAACATAAAAAAAATTACAGAAATTTCATTCAAAAAAAGGTTGTTATTATGTAAAAAATGAGTTGACATGCTACTTTTAAAATGATAAACTAAGGATAGTTAGATACAAGATATTGTATCTTTTAAAAACAAGAACACAAGGAGTAGTGGTTACAAATGAAAGAAATAATTAAGAGAGATGGAAGAAAAGTAGCGTTTGAGAAATTGAAAATAGCAAATGCAATATTCGAGGCTGCTAAAGTAGTTGGCGGAAATGACTTTAATAAAGCTAAAGAATTAGCGAATAAAGTTGTTGTATATTTAGATGAAAAAATGCAAAAAGAAACACCAACAGTAGAAAATGTACAAGATGCCGTAGAACATGTTTTAGTAGAAGAAGGACATGCAGCAACAGCTAAAGAATACATATTATATAGATCTGAAAGAACAAAACATAGAGATATGGACAGTCAAATAATGAAAACGTTAGGAAAACTAACTTTTCAAGATTCTAAAGATAATGACACAAAGAGAGAAAATGCAAATGTTAACGCAGATACTGCAATGGGAACAATGTTAAAGTATGGATCAGAAAGTGCAAAAAAATTCTATGAAATGTTTGTACTAAATCCAGAACATTCAAAAGCTCATCAAGCAGGAGATATACATATACATGATTTAGATTTTTTAACTCTAACAACTACTTGTTGTCAAATAGATATTATTAAATTATTTAAAGATGGATTCTCAACAGGAGAAGGTTTTTTAAGAGAGCCAAATGATATTTTAAGTTATTCAGCTCTTGCATGTATAGCAATTCAATCTAATCAAAATGATCAACATGGTGGACAAAGTATTCCTAACTTTGAGTATGGAATGGCACTTGGAGTTAAAAAATCATATAAGAAAATTTATATTAAAAATATGATTAAAGCAATTGAACTTTTAGAAGAAATGCAAGATGCAGAAGCTTTTGTAAATGAATACATGAATAGAATTTCAGAAAATGGCTGCATACCATCACTTGAGAATACAACAGGATTTAGTGAAATAGAAAAAGAAGAACTTAGCAAAAAATTTGACGCTGTAAGAGTAGCAAGACTACAAAAATTCACTATAAAATATACAGAAAAAGAAATTCAAAAAGCTACATATCAAGCAATGGAAGCATTTGTACATAATTTAAATACAATGCATTCTAGAGCAGGAGCACAGGTTCCATTTAGTTCAATTAATTATGGATTAGATGTAACTCCTGAAGGAAGACTTGTAATGAAGAGTATTTTAGATGCAACTTGGGCTGGTCTTGGAAATGGTGAAACACCAATATTCCCAATACAAATATTAAAAATAAAAGAAGGAATTAATTACAATCCAGAAGATCCAAACTATGATATATTTAAACTTGCAATGAAAGTATCAGCAAAAAGATTGTTCCCTAATTTCTCATTCCTAGATGCACCATTTAATGCACCATACTATAAGCCAGGTCATCCTGAAACAGAGATTGCTTATATGGGGTGCAGAACAAGGGTAATGGCTAATGAATATGATAAAGAACATGAGACTGTTAACGGAAGAGGTAACTTAAGTTTCACATCAATTAATCTTCCAAGACTAGGTATACTAGCAGATCATGATATAGAAAAATTCTATAAGTCATTAGACGATAAAATAGCATTAATTGTAGAACAATTACTTGCAAGATTTGAAATACAAAAACATAAAAAAGTTAAAAACTATCCTTTCTTAATGGGACAAGGAGTTTGGCTTGGTTCAGATAATATGGACCCAGAAGAAGAAGTTGGAGAAGTATTAAAACATGGTTCTCTTGCAATGGGATTTATAGGACTTGCTGAAACATTAGTTGCTTTAACAGGAAAACATCATGGAGAAGATGAAAAATCAAGAAAACTAGGCTTAGATATAGTTGGTCGTATGAGACAAAGAATGGACGAAGCTTGTAAAGCTACAGGACTTAATTTTAGTTTAATAGGTACACCTGCAGAAGGTTTATCAGGTAGATTCGTAAGAATGGACGCTGAAAGATTTGGAAAAATACCTGGAGTTACAGATAGAGAGTATTATACTAACTCATTCCATGTACCAGTATATTATAAAATAAGTGCTTTTGATAAAATTCAAATAGAGGCTCCATATCATAATTTAACAAATGGCGGACATATAAGCTATGTTGAAGTAGACGGAAACCCAGGAAGAAATCTTAAAGCATTTGAACAAATTGTTAGAACAATGAAAGAAGCTGGAGTTGGATATGGTTCAATAAATCACCCAGTAGATAGAGATCCTATTTGCGGATATACAGGCGTAATAAAAGATAAATGCCCACATTGCGGAAGAGCAGATGGAGCAGATGGTGTGCATTTTGAAAGAATCAGAAGAATAACTGGATATTTAGTTGGAACAGTAGATAGATTTAACAATGCAAAACGAGCAGAAGTAAGAGATAGAACAAAGCACCAAGAAAATACTTTAGATATAGAAGAGTGCTAAAAATTAAATTTACAAAGGAGAAGTAATATGAAAGTAGAAGTAATAGGCGGAAGCTTAAAACAAGAAGAAATAGATAGATATATTGAATATATAGAAGAAAAAAATCAAGGAGAAATTTTAAATACATTAACTTTAACAGTAGATGGTGAGTATGTAGACATGCAGTATACATTTAAAGATGTTCCTTTTGAAAGAATTAGAAGAATAACTGGATATTTAGTTGGAACAGTAGATAGATTTAACAATGCAAAACGTGCAGAAGTAAGAGATAGAACAAAACATTCAGAGCTTTGCGTATAGAAAGAAGTGCCAAAATGGAAGAAGATATTATTAAAATAGCTGGAATTACTGAAGAGTCTTCAGTAGATGGACCCGGAATAAGATATGTAATATTTACACAAGGTTGCCCCCATAATTGCAAGGGGTGCCATAATCCACAAACTCATGATTTGTGTGGAGGTAAACCTATTAAAATAGATGATCTAGTAGAAAAAATAAATAAAAATCCTATGCTTTCTGGTGTTACACTTAGTGGTGGCGAACCATTCTTACAAGCAAGAGCCTTATCTAAACTTATAGATAAGTTAGATACTAATAAGCATGATGTAATGGTATATACCGGATTTGAATATGAAAATTTAGTAGATAAGTCAAATGAAAAAAATGCTTTTTCTGAGTTATTATCTAGAGCAGATATATTAATAGATGGAAAATTTGAAAATGATAAAAAAGATGAACTGCTTATGTTTAGAGGCAGCAGTAATCAAAGAATAATAGATTGTAAAAATTCTTTGAAAACAGGCAAAGTCTTAGAAGCAAAAGTAAACGAAGAGGGCTATGTTACATATGTAGACCAACTTTAGAAATAGGAGGACACTTTATGCGCTGCATACGATGTGGACATTTAGAAAGTAAAGTAATAGATTCAAGACCAAGTGATGACGGTAGTTTAATTCGTCGAAGAAGAGAATGTATGAAATGCGAAAATAGATTTACAACATATGAAAAAATAGAGTTTACACCAGTAATTGTTATAAAGAAAAATGAATTAAGAGAAGCTTTTGATAGAAAAAAAATAATAAATGGTGTATTAAAAGCTTGTGAAAAAAGACCTGTATCAATTGAAATAATAGAAGATATGGTAGATGATATTGAGCTAGAACTTAATAATAATCTTATAAGAGAAATTAAATCAACAGATATTGGAGATATGATTATAAAACGTTTAAAGAAAATAGATGAAATAGCATATGTAAGATTTGCATCTGTATATAGGCAGTTTAAAGATATAAACGAATTTAAAACAGAATTAAATAAATTACTTAAATAACATAAGAGGGAATATGAATAATGTTCCCTCTTATGCTACACTTTGCTACCGTTTTATGGTATAATGTATATGAAAAATATTAATAAAAAGGAGCACTTATGATAGAAATAGCACTTAAAAATATAAAAAAAGCATATGGAGCAGATGAAATTTTAAAAGATATAACTTTTGATGTAAAAACGAAAGAAATTGCTGGTATTGTTGGAGAAAACGGAACTGGTAAAACAACTATTTTTAAAATAATTGCAAATATAATAGACTGCGATGGAGGATTAGTAAATATATCTACTAAAGACTCAGTAGGATACTTAGAACAAATACCAATATATAAAGATGGTCTTAAAGTAATAGATGTACTAAATTATGCTTTTGAAAAAATAGAAGCATTAGAAAAAAACATTAAGCTTCTAGAAGAAAAAATGAATAAATGTGAAGGCATGCAGCTTGATCAAGTTTTAAAACAATATGCATCAGTTTCTAATGAATTTGAAAGACTAGGTGGATATGAAAAAGAAATAAGATTAAATAAAATATGCAATGGACTTCAGTTTACAAAAGAACATTTGCAAAAAAGTTTTAATCTTCTAAGCGGTGGTGAAAAAACTATTGTATTATTAGGAAAAACATTATTAGAAAATCATAATATTTTACTTTTAGATGAGCCTACAAATCATTTAGATATAAAAGCATTAGCTTGGTTAGAAGAATATATAAAAGAATACCAAGGTACAATTTTAATTATATCTCATGATAGATATTTTTTAGATAAAGTAGCTACCAAAATAATTGAAATAGAAGATGGAGCTGCTAAAACATATATGGGTAATTATTCTTCATATCAAAATCAAAATAAGGAAGAAGACGATGCACAGTTTGAATTATATAAAACTCAGCAAAAAAAAATAAAAGCAATGGAAGCTGCTATTTTAAAGCTTAAACAGTTTGGAGAAGCTTGTCATGGAGATAAAAATCCGTTTTATAAAAGAGCTTTTAATATGGAAAGACGTTTAGAAAAAATGGATGTTATTAAGAATGTAAGGGTAAAACATAAAATAAAACTATCAGTTAATATGGAAGAAAGGTCTGCAAATAATGTTATATTAGTTGAAAATGCATCTAAAAGTTTTGCAGATAAACAAATATTAGATAGAGCTAATATGTTAGTAAACTATGGCGAAAGAGTAGCTTTAGTTGGTGAAAATGGAGCCGGTAAAACTACTTTATTAAGAATGCTATTTGGAGATGAAAAAATAGATTCTGGTAAAATAACACTTGGATCAAATACAGCTTATGCATATTTAGAGCAAAATGTAATGTTTCCAAATAACAAATTAAGTGTAATAGAATATTTTGTAGAGGATATAATTATAACTGCTTCAGAAGCAAGAAAATACTTAGCAAAGTTTTTATTTTTTGCAGATGATGTTTTTAAAGAAATTTCTAAGTTATCTGGAGGAGAAAAATCTAGATTAAGACTTGCTAAAATGCTATATGCAAATAATAATTTATTAATACTAGATGAACCTACTAATCATTTAGATATAGATGCTATAGAAACTATAGAAGAAGCTCTTAATGAATACAAAGGTACAATTTTCTTTATTTCACATGATAGATATTTTATAAATAAAATAGCTACAAGAGTAGTTGAACTTTCAAGTAAAGTTCTTACAAGTTATGCTGGAGATTTTGATTATTATAAAGAAAAGAAAGATGCTTTAATTGAAAATACAGAAGTAAAAAGCGAAGTTAAAAAAGTTAAAAAAACAAATGAAGTATATGAAAATAGAAAGCAAATTAAGAGCAAAGATAATGAAATTAAGAAACTTGAAAATAAAATAAAAAAACTTGAAGATAATATAAAAAGTATTGAAGAGCTTATGAGCGAAAATTCAGCAGATTATAAAAAGTTGGATGAATTATACATAGATAAGAAGGAAATGGATAATGAGTTAGAAATGCTTATGGAATTATGGTTTGAGTTAAATTAATAGTTGCAAAAAGCGACAAACTTTGCGGCTATCATTGACTTTGAAAATGTTCTGTGTTATAGTGATAGTGGAAAAAATAATTTTGTTTATATATAAATATATATAAATAAGGAGGGATTTTTATGATGTATCACAATTCATGGGACGAGAAATATAGAACTCCTTTTGGAGCTATCGCAACAGAACAAAATATAGATATATTATTAACAATGCCTAAAGATGCTTATGTAGAAAATGCTAGAGTATTAGTATGTGAAGTAGATAAATGGGAAGAAGCCGTTGAATATCAAATGACATGGGTATTTCCTTCAGATATCGAAAACACATATAAGGTTTCTTTAAATTTTAGTACACCAATGACACGGTTTTATTGTTTTAAAGCAAAAGTTAACGGCGTAGATAAAATAGTTAAAAGAAATTGGGACAACAAAGGTATAATGAGTAACGATATAGATAGTGAAAGATTCGGAACTCATTGGCAGTTAACAGTATATCCTAAAGGAATGCAAACACCAGAAGAGCTTAAAGGAATAATGTATCAAATATTCCCGGATAGATTTTATGCAAGTGGAGAAGAAAAAAAAGATGTTGCAAAAGAAAAAGTAATAAGAAATGATTGGGGAGAATTACCAGTATACCGAGCAAATCGACAAGGAATAATTACAAATAATGATTTTTTCCAAGGAGATATAAAGGGTGTACAAGAAAAGTTAGACTATTTACAATCACTAGGTGTTACTACTATATATCTTAATCCTATTTTTAAAGCTTATTCTAATCATGGTTACGACACAGGAGACTATATGGAGATTGAACCTATTAAAGGAACAAAACAAGATTTCGTAGAACTTTGTGCAGTAGCTAAAGAAAAAGGTATTAGTATAATTTTAGATGGTGTATTTAGTCATACAGGATCAGATAGTAAATATTTCAATAAGGATAACAATTACGACTCAGTTGGAGCATATCAAAGCAAAGATAGCAAGTATAGTAAATGGTACAAGTTTAAAGACTTTCCAAACAAATATGCATGCTGGTGGGATTTCGATACTTTGCCTGAAATAGATAAAAACAATGATGATTTTGTAGAATTCATTACAGGTAAAGATGGAGTTATAGATCAATGGATGTCACTAGGTGCAAGTGGTTTTAGATTAGACGTAGTAGACGAGCTTAATGATAAAATACTAGATAAAATAACAGCAGCAGTAAAAAAATATGGCAACAAACCAGTTATCGGAGAAGTATGGGAAGATGCATCTCTTAAAGTAGCATATGGAGTAAGAAAAAAATACTTTATAGGTAGGCAGCTAGATAGCGTAATGAATTATCCATTTAAAGATGCAATATTAAATTACGTTAGATACGGTGGAAGAGATAACATCTATTATACAGTTATGACTATTTTAGAAAATTACCCGAAACCAGTTATAAATGGTCTTATGAATTTCTTAGGAACTCATGATACAGAAAGAGCAATTACAAGACTTGGTGCACAAGAACTTGGAAATAACGGTGGAGATAGAATATGGCAAGTAAATAGACAAAAGTTAGATGAAGAACAGTATTTTATGGGAACAACACTTTTTAAATTAGCAAGTATATTACAATTCTTTTTACCAGGTATGCCATGTATATATTATGGAGATGAAGCAGGCCTTTTTGGTTACAAAGATCCATTTAATAGAACATGTTATCCATGGGGAAAAGAAGATGAAAATTTACTAGATTTCTTTAAAACTATAGGAAAGATAAGAATAGATTTAAAAGACGATTTATTTGATGCTAAATTCAGTTTTGTAGAAGTAACAAGTCAGATTTGTTCATTTGTTAGAATATCAAACACTAAAAATATTTTTGTTAGTATCAATAGAACAAAAGAAGAACTTAAATTTGAATTGCCAAGTAAATTTAATGGTGGTAAAATTTTATTTTCTCTAAACGGTTCAGATAAAAAAGTCCTAAAACCTTACGGTGCATTAATAATTGAATCAATATAAAGGAAGCGAACATAGTTCGTTTCTTTTTTTGTATTTAAAAAAAGAAAAGGGTAAATAGTATTGAATAAAGTTAAAAAATAGTATATTATATTATGTATAAAAAGAGGTAGTGAAAATGAAGAAACATACGAAAATAATTATAATAGTTATATCAATATTAGTAGTTATTGCTATAATAGTAGCATCAGCAATAGTGGTAATTAATATGAAAAAGAAACCCGTGCCTGTGCCAGTTAGCAAAATGATTGATGGTGCGCCTCCACATTATTTATATTATATGAATGAAGTGCATAATGATTTAACTTCTACTAATGTATATAATGAAAAAGGTGAAAAAAGAAAAGAAATTGAAATAGATTTAACAGGAATTAAAGTAGATGAAAAAGTACCATATGAGATATATCCTATGGAAGTAGAAGAAAAACAAAATATTACGCAGCTTAAGGTGTTATTCTCTAGAATTTATGGAATGTATAAAAACAGAGTTGTAGAAGTATCTAAAGAAAAAACTCTTAAATATATAACAAGCAAAGATGAAGAAGAGATTGTAGACTTTGTAACTGTTCCAACAAATGCTATTGTATATAAAACAAAAAAAGGTGAATTAAAGTATTTAGATTTATCTACTGTTACAAATCCAGATCAAAAGGTTTTAGTTATAAATACATATAAAGAAGAAAATGAATTGAAAACTAAGCAATATGAGATAATCAAGTACGATGCAGATAAAGATGGTATATACATGTTAGCAAATTCAAGTAAAAGTGCAGGAGTAATAGCTAGATATGTTCCAGAAAAAAAATCTACAATAGAGTTTAAAGATGTATCTGCTACAGACTTATATAAAGGTGGAGATTGGCTGTATTATGTAGATAAGGCAGATGGAAAAATATATAGAGTATATAAAGATGGAACGCAAAAATCTTGCCTTACTAAAAATAAAATAGTATATAAAGGTTATGGAGATGTAACACTTAATGCAAAAAATTACATGGGTGCTGTTAAGGATTATTTTTATTATATAGATACAGAAAAAAATAATTTAGTTGTAACAAGCGTAAAAAATCAAGAGAATACTGTTATAGCAGAAAATATTGAGCATTTTAATTTTAATTTGAACTATTTATATTTTACAAAGACTAACGAAGAAGGAACTTTTGTAATGGATTTAGAAGGACAAAATGTAATTAAAATATTAGATAAAAAAATAAAAGACTATGTAATATTAGAATATGCAATTCCTAACTAAAAAAAGCGTAGAGTATTTCTCTACGTTTTTCATATAAAGAAAGAGAGACAAAATGAAAATTTTATTAACAACTTTAAATTCAAAATATGTGCATACAAATTTAGCACTTAAATATATATATAAGGTATTAGAAAAAATATCTAATGTTAGTATAAAAGAATATACTATTAATATGCAAATAGATAATATAGTTATGGATATAACTGAAAATAGTTATGATCTTATTGCGTTTAGCGTGTATATATGGAATGTTGAGTATACTTTAAAAGTATGTAATATATTAAAACAAATATGCCCTGAAACAAAGATAGTTTTAGGTGGCCCAGAAGTTACATATAGTAGTGAAGAAATATTAAAAGAAAACGCTCAAATAGATTATGTTATGTTAGGTGAGGGTGAAGAAGTATACCCTAGCTTTATAAAGGAGCTTGAAGAAGGCAAAGTAACTAATAAACATATTTCTAGGAGAGAAGGAGAAAAAATATTTGTTGGTGAGGTTGCAAAAATAATAGATACTGAAAAAATACCAAGAGTTGCAAAAATGCTTGCTGATGAATATGATGGAAAGTTAGTATATTTTGAAACTTCAAGGGGATGCCCTTTTAGGTGCTCATATTGTTTGTCTTCTTTAGAAAAAACGGTTAGACCTTTTGATATTACTAGAGTTAAAGAGGAGCTTAAGATTCTACTAGATAAAGATGTTAGAGTTATTAAATTTGTAGATAGAACTTTTAACTATAGTAAAGAACGTGCGCTTGAAATATGGAAATATATTATTGAAAATAGGAAAAGTACAATTTGCCATTTTGAAATAGCAGCGCATATTTTAGATTTAGAAACTATAGAGTTTTTAAAAACTGTAGATGAACATGCTATTCAATTTGAAATAGGTGTGCAGTCTACAAATCCTAAGACTATAGATGCTATAGATAGAGCAACAAGTTTTGAAAAAATTGCAAGCAGCGTTAATATGTTAAAAGGGGCTAAAAACATACACTTTCATTTAGATCTTATAGCAGGTCTTCCGTATGAAGGATATGAAAGTTTTAGAAATTCATTTGATGAAGTATTTAAATTAAGACCAGAATGCTTGCAGCTTGGCTTCCTTAAGCTTTTACATGGCTGTAAGATAACTAAGGAAAGAGATTTGCATGAATATAAATACGTACCATATCCACCGTATGAGGTTATATCTACAAAGTATATTTCATATGCGGAGCTTAAAAAACTGAAAAAGATAGAGATGGTTTTAGATGTATATAATAATTCTGAAGTGTTTAAAAATACTATGAATTATATTTTAGATAATACAGCTTCTGTTTTTGATTTTTTTGAGAGCATTGCTATGTATTATGATGGTAAAGAATACTTTAAAAAAAGCATAGGCTTAGAGGATGCTTTTGATTATTTATATAATTATGCTACAGAAAATAAGGTGTTTAAGGATCTTGAAATTTTCAAAGAATATTTAAAATTAGATTTTAATTTAAAGTTTAATTCTAAAAGGTTTTGGTTTGAAGAGGACAATAGCAGCATAGAGCTTAAAAAGTATATAGATGTTATTTTAAAAAACGAGAAAGTTTTAGAAAACCAGCTTAAAGATTATGCTAGTTTGTCTAGGCCAGAAAAACTTAAAGTTTTAAAATTTGTTCCGTTTATATATAATGTGCTTGAGAAAAAGAGTGAAAATTGTATAGTGGTTATAGATAAGAAAAAAGGTAAATATGTGTGTAAGTTTTCTCGCTAAATGAATGTAAAGTAGTAAAAGTAGTTGCGTTTATATGTAAAAGAGTATATAATGTATATATCAAGTTTTAGAAATATCTACTAATTAGGGGGGGTATGTCATATGTTGAAAATAATAATACTCGTGGCTATATATTATATATGCTCACATTATATATTACCAGCAATAACAGATGCGCTGCTATATAGTTTTACAGGTCATCCTAAGGAAAGTCCTAAATCAGAATATAATTATACGGATAAGGACTATGAGGCAGAAAAGCAATACTATAAGCAAGAGGAAGAAGAATATACAAATGAAGCATATGAGGATTATGTCGAATATTATGAAGAGCCAAAGGAAGAACCTAAAAAAGAGCCAGGCCTTACAGGTATAGATATAATAGATGATTTATTTAGGTAAAAGTAGAAAGCAATAACATGTTAAAGTGTTATTGTTTTTTATATATCTTCTTGACAAAGGCTGCTACGTCTTGTATAATAAGCACTAAACTAAATTAGATGTTTAAGTATAAATATACTTTAAATAATAAAAATATATAAGGGGGTATGCTTTATGAATAACCCAAATATAATAATAATAGAAGATGAAAAATATAGAGAAATTAAAGTGCAAGTATCATATATAATAAAAGAAAAAGAGTTAACTAATATAGAGATGTTAAGTATTGAAAAAATGCTAATTGAAAATGCATTAGATAAAGAGCTTTTAAGTAAATTAGACTTTATATATTCTAGCAGCATTACAGCTAGAGCAATTATATTTGAAGATATCTTTGAAGTTTCGTTCCAAATGAAATGCATAAACCCTAAATATTTGCCTATAGATGGTGCAGATGTTGTTAAGGAATGTTTAAGCATTTTTAAAAATAAGATAGAAAATCCTTGTATATCTTTAGACTTTGTAAAAAGTATTAAGGAAGAACTTCTTACGGAAGAAAATATAGATGTAGAAGGCATAATAGAAGTTAAAAAGTTAAATAAGGAGTATATATATAATGCGTATAAAAGAGTCCTAAAAGAAGCTAGAGGTATTTTAGTTATAGTAGGTAGCTCTGAGCTAGAGTATATTGCAAATTCTTTTAAGCTATCTTCTAAAGAGGATATATATATTACAAGAGAAGTTAGAGACATTAAAGAGCTAAGATATATAGAAGATAGTAGGAGCGCGCTTAAACAGTCTAGGATATATAAGAGAATGTATTTAGAAAACGTAGAAGATTATATTAAGTTTAGTATATATAATAATATATTAGATTTTAAGCTATCTAATATAATTAGAGAAGAGAAAAATCTAGCATATGTTGTAGGAAGTCAGATAGATAAATATATGAATTTAATTACTTTTTACGCAGGTATAAAGAAGGAAGATAAGCAAGAGGTTCTGGATGTGTTTAATAGTGTTATAAAAGAAAAAATAACAGAAGATGAGTTAAGCGCAGCAAAGTTAAAGATTATAGAAGAGTATATAAATATATCAGATGATGTAGATGAAATGACGCGGTATGTGCTAGATTTAGCTGAGTATAACTTAGAGATAAAAACTATAAATGAAACAATAGATAAAATAAAATCTCTAAACAAGGAAGATATATTTAGCATGTCTAAAAATATGAAAGAAGATCTAATAATATTTATAGGAGGCGGCGTAGATGAAGATTTACAGTAGCGAGCTATTAAAAGATAAGGTTATATATACTAAGCTTTCATGTGGATTAAAAGTATATATATCAGATTTAAAATGTGTATCAACAAACTATATGCTTATTGGAACAAATTTTGGCTCTATGGATATACAGTATATAGATGCATTTACAGGCAAAAAAGTTATACTTCCTATTGGTACGCAGCATTTTTTAGAGCATAAAGTGTTTTCAGATGAAGGTGTTACGTTAGATGAAATAACTAAACTAGGTCTTTCTTCTAATGCATATACTACTAAAAATACTACAGTGTATTTTATAGAAGGCTTAAACAACTTTACTTTAGGTGCGGAGCATCTCATTAAGAAAGTCCTGTCTCCGGTTTTTACAGACGAAAATATTAAAAGCGAAAGATGTATAATTGAGCGGGAGATAGATGGCTTTAATGCAAGAAATACTTCTAGATTAAAAGGATCAGTAAATGAACAGCTTTATGCTTCTAGCACTTTTAAATATCCGGTGCTTGGCACATCTGAAAGTATTTCTAAGATAACAAAAGAATGCTTATACGGCGCATATAATAATTTCTACTCTCTAGATAATATGTTCCTTATATATATTGGCAGCGTTTCTAGCTACGAGGATGAAATTTCTAAGATAGATAGTTTAGTTAATAGGTATTTAAATAAAGAAGTAGTAAGGGAAAAAAATAGGTCTGTAGAATATTTTGTAGCTAGCAGTAGTGTAGAGCAGAAGGAAATATTAGATGTGCTAGAAAGCACAGATATTTCTAAGCTATGTATTTCATTTAAATTAGAGAGAGCTTTTAGTAGTAATTTGTATATTAAGCGCAGCGTAGCTTTAAACATGCTACAATCTATCTATTTTGGCCTTTGCACAGACTTTTTCACTTATATGAGTGAATGCTTTGCTAGTGCTGTATCTCTTTCATATGAGGCGTCTAAGGCGTATGAGCATGTGCAGATATATATGGAGTGTAGAGATATATTACAGGCTAAGGCAGAGATATTAAAGAATGTTAGATATATGAAGAAAAATGCGGTGTCTAAAGAGGAATTTACTAGAGCAAAGAGAAAAGCAGTAGCAGGATATATTAGAAGTTTTTCTTCTCCAAGCACTCTTGCTAATATTATTATGCAGGCTCAAATGCTAGATATTTCTCCATACTACGTTTTAGAAGTGTTAGATACGCTAAGTATAGAAGATTTAGAAAAGTATAAAGAAATATTATTTAACGAAAATATGATGTATATAAATATAGAGAAAAAAAGCTAAGAAAACAAGTGCAAATGTGCTTGTTTTTTTTTTGTATATATAGAATAAAGGACAGAGAGGGTACATAGTATTTATAGAGGTGTATAAAAAATGGAGATATCCGAGCAATTAATAAGCTTAAACAAAATGTCTAGGCCTGGTTTAAAACTAAATGGTGTGAAGGAAATAATAATGCATTATGTAGGAAATACTAATACTGCAGCTAGCGCAAATAGGAATTATTTCAACAATTTAAAGAATCAAGAGAGAGTATATGCTTCTTCGCATTATATAGTAGGGCTAGAGGGCGAAGTTATTAGGTGCATTCCAGAGCATGAGGTTGCATATCATTCTGGAAATTATGAAGTTAATTTAAATAGTTTAAGTATTGAAACTTGCCATATAAATGATGCAGGTCAGTACAGCGATGCTACATATAATTCTATGGTTTTACTTTGCAGGGATATTTGTAAAAGGCATGATCTAGATCCGCTTAAAAACATAAGAAGGCATTTTGATGTTACCGGAAAAAGGTGTCCTAGATATTTTGTAGATAATGTAGAAGCATGGGAAAAGTTTAAAAACGATGTTGCAAATATAAAGAAGGAAGAAACGTCTGAAAAATATTTTGTAACGCCTAGAATAGGGCTAAATATTAGAACGGGCCCTGGGGTTAATTTTCCTAAGGTTGGAGCGCTTACATATAATACTTTGGTTGATGTATATAGCGTAGAAAATGGTTTTGGCAAGATAGCAAATGGATATGTTAGTATGGATTATTTAAGTAAAAGAAGTAAATACGTAGTTACTGCTACAGCTGGTTTAAACATACGAAAAGGCCCTGGCGTAAATTACGATAAAATTGGAGCGCTTAAGTACAATACTACAGTAGATGTAATCGGTATGGAAAGCGGCTTTGCTAAGATATCAAGCGGATATGTTAGCGCGCAGTACATTAAAAAAATATAGTTTGGAGCGGCGCTAAATGTGCTGCTTCTTTCTTTTATGGTATGTTACCATTTTTTTTTTGCTTTTGCAATAGTTTTTTGTTTTTTTCGTAATACAAATTTCGACATTTTTTTTGAAAGGAAAACATATAAAAAACATCTATCTAGATACGGAAAATATATTAATGAGAATATAGTTACTCATATGTTTTAAAAAATGTGTCGAAAAAATGGCTAAAAAATGGCTAAAGTACAGATATATAATGAAAAACTTAAAAAACTAAAAAAAAAATAAAAAAAGTTAAAAAATTTTTAAAAAACTCTTGACAACGTCAGTTTAGAGTAGTAATATATTTATTGTAGTTAGCACTCACATCAATCAAGTGCTAAAATATATCGAGGTGGTAAAAATGGCATTAGACGATAGGAAACAACAAATTTTAAAAGCAGTTGTTGAAGATTACATCATGTCGGCAGAGCCCGTCGGGTCTAAAGCTCTTGTAGAAAAATACAAATTAAACTATTCTTCTGCAACAATTAGAAACGATATGAAGTTCTTAGAAGATGGTGGATATCTTAGTCAGCCTCATATATCTTCAGGAAGAATACCTTCTACTAAAGGATATAGATATTATGTAGATAACCTTATGAAAGAGAAAAAACTTTCAATGGTGGACATAAATTACATAGACAATAGTATAAGTGGTTTTGGAGATTATGAAGGATTAATTGCAGAAGCCTCAAAAGTAGTATCTAAGGTATTACAAATGCCAACAATATGTAGCGTAAGTAGCGAAGACATAATTGAAAATGTTAAAGTAGTAAATATTTCAGACAGAATATTGATGGTAATTCTAATATCCAAATCTGGTAACGTTAAAGATTGTATTGTAAAATTGAATGAAAATATCTCAGAAGATATGATGAATCAAATGAATACAGTTTTAAACCAAAATTTAAAAGATACCCCTTATGAAAGCATTTGCGATGTACTTAATAGGTTAATAGAAAGAGAAATTTCTGTATATAAATCTGTTATAGATGACATTACAAAAAGCGTTCAGCAAGAAGTATTAAAAAAACAGCAGCTTAAAGTTAACAGCGAAAGCATACCTGCTCTTTTAAATTTACCGGAATTTGAGGATATTGAAAAAGCAAGAAATCTAATTAATCTTTTATCTACTAAAGATGTTTTAGGAACAACTCTTAGTAAAGTTCAAAATAACGATGTTGGCATTGTTATAGGGAGCGAAATAGATGAAGTTGTGTTTAAGGATTATACTATTGTATCTTTAAATGTTAAAGCAAATGAAAATGAAGTAGGTAAAATAGGTGTAATAGCGCCAAAAAGATTAGATTATTCTAAGACAATATCAACTCTTAAGTATATAGATAAAAAAATCAAAAATATGCTTAAGAAATAGAGTAGAGGTGAAGAAATGAGCAAAGCAAACAAAGATGTTTCTGAAAAAGTAGATACTAAAGAAGAAAACTTAAATTCAGACTTAGCAGATATTCAAACGAAACTAGAAGAACAAAAAAAGAAAACAGATGAGTATTATGAATATCTACAAAGAACAATGGCTGAGTTTGATAACTATAAGAAAAGAATTGCAAAAGATAAAGAAACGATGTATGGAAATATACTTTCAGATGTAGTTGAAAAAATATTACCTATATTAGATAATTTCGAAAAAGCAAATAGTGCAAAATGCAAAGATGAATCTTTTAAAGAAGGTACTGTTATGATATACAATCAATTAACAGAAATGCTAGCAAATATGGGCATTTTGGAATTAGGTAAAGTAGGGGAAGAATTTGATCCATATTTACACGATGCAGTAATGCATATAGATGATGAAAATTTCGGTGAGAAAGTTATATGCGAAGTTTTCAGAAAAGGTTATAGAATAAACGAAGATAAAGTCATTAGACATGCTATGGTTAAAGTAGCAAATTAATTAGTTAATAACTATTAGAGATAATAGTATTACATAACTTATATTTTTCAGGAGGTAGTAAAAAATGTCAAAAGTTATAGGAATAGATTTAGGAACAACAAATTCATGTGTAGCAGTTATAGAAGGTGGAGAACCAGTTGTAATAACAAATGCAGAAGGTGCAAGAACAACTCCATCAATAATAGCGTTTGCTAAAAACGGTGAAAGACTAGTAGGTCAAGTAGCTAAAAGACAAGCAGTAACAAATCATGATAAAACTGTTATGTCAGTAAAAAGAGATATGGGAACAGAGAAAAAAGTAAAAATTGAAGGAAAAGATTACACTCCTCAAGAAATTTCTGCGATGATATTACAAAAATTAAAAACAGATGCAGAAAACTATTTAGGACAAAAAGTAACTCAAGCAGTTATTACAGTTCCAGCATATTTTTCAGATGCACAAAGACAAGCAACAAAAGATGCAGGAAGAATAGCAGGACTAGAAGTTCTTAGAATAATAAATGAGCCAACAGCAGCATCTCTTGCTTATGGTTTAGATAAAGATGGAGACCAAAAAATAATGGTTTATGACCTTGGTGGAGGAACATTTGATGTATCTATACTAGATATAGGAGAAGGTGTTTTCGAAGTTATGGCTACATCTGGTAACAATAAATTAGGTGGAGACGATTTCGATGAAAAATTAATGAACCATTTAGTTGCTGAGTTTAAAAAAGATTCTGGTATAGACATATCTAAAGATAAAATGGCTATGCAAAGAATTAAAGAAGCTGCAGAAAAAGCTAAGATTGAACTTTCTAGCGTAATGCAAGCACAGGTTAATTTACCATTCATTACTGCAGATAGCACAGGTCCAAAGCATTTAGATGTTACAGTAACTAGAGCTAAATTTGAAGAATTAGTAGCAGATTTAGTAGAAGCAACTGTAGGACCAGTTAACCAAGCTTTAAAAGATTCTGGTCTATCTTTCGATAAATTAGATAAGATTCTTTTAGTTGGTGGATCTACAAGAATGCCACTAGTACAAGAAACAGTTAAAAAAGTAACTGGAAGAGAGCCATACAAGGGAATTAATCCAGATGAATGTGTTGCAGTTGGTGCCGCTATACAAGGTGGTGTATTAACTGGAGAAGTTAAAGATTTAGTTCTTTTAGACGTAACACCACTTTCTCTTGGAATTGAAACTTACGGTGGAGTATTTACTAAGTTAATAGATAGAAATACAACTATTCCAACTAAGAAATCTCAAATTTTCTCTACTGCTGCAGATGGTCAAACATCAGTAGAAGTGCACGTTTTACAAGGTGAAAGAGAAATGGCTGCATATAATAAAACTTTAGGAAGATTTAGCTTAACTGGCCTTCCACCTGCTCCAAGAGGAGTACCTCAAATCGAAGTTTCTTTCGATATTGATGCAAATGGTATAGTTCACGTAACAGCTAAAGATATGGCTACTAATAATGAGCAAAAAATAGCTATTACAGCTTCTTCTAACCTTTCAGAAGATGATATTAAGCAAGCTGTTAAAGATGCAGAATCTCATGCAACTGAAGATAAGAAGAGAAAAGATGAAGTAGAAATTAGAAATAATGCAGATTCTTTAGTATATAATACTGAAAAAACTTTAAAAGAGTTAGAAGGTAAAATTTCAGAAGAAGAGAAATCTAAAGTAGAAGTAGAACTTGCAGAAGTTAAGAAAACTTTAGAAGGTCAAGATACAGACGCAATAAAAGCTGCATCAGACAAATTAACTCAAGTTTTCTATGAAATTTCTTCAAAATTATATAATCAAGCTCAACAAGCAGAAGGTGCAGAAGGCGCTAAAACAGACGATGTTGTTCATGATGCAGACTATAAAGTAGAAGATGAAGGAAATAATAAATAAAAAACGTAGATAGAATATATATATGTATAAAGTATATTTTTACGTAGATTATAAAATAAATAGCAAAGGGGAGCAACGCTTCCCTTAACTATTAGGAGGTAGCCGCGTGGCAGAAAAAGATTATTATGAAACTCTTGGAGTAAGCAAAACAGCTACACAAGATGAAGTAAAAAAAGCATTTAGAAGAAAAGCAAAAGAGTTTCATCCAGATGCAAATGCAACTAATAAAAAGGAAGCAGAAGCAAAATTTAAAGAAATAAACGAAGCATATTCTGTACTTTCTAATGAAGATAAAAGAAAGCAGTATGATCAGTTTGGTTCTAATTTCGAAAACATGGGAGCTGGATTTGGTGGCGGAGGAGCCGGAAATTACGGTGGATTCAACTATTCAGATTTTAGCAATATGGGTGGTTTCGATATAGATTTAGAAGATATACTAGGAAATATGTTTGGTGGTGGTTTTTCTGGATCATCTGCAAGAAAAGATGCTCCACGTCAAGGAAGCCATTTACAATATAAAATAGATATAACTTTTGAAGAAGCTGTATTTGGCGCAACTAAAGAAGTTACATTAAAAAGAAATGAAAAATGTTCAACATGCTCAGGCTCTGGCGCAAGACCAGGAACTACTTCTAAGACTTGCTCTGCTTGTAATGGTAAAGGTAAAGTTCAATCTGTACAAAGAACTATTATGGGAAGCTTTGCAACAACTAGAACCTGCGATAAGTGTCAAGGAACAGGTAAAACTATAGAAAGTCCATGCGCAGATTGTAGCGGAAGCGGAATTGCTAAAAAGTCTAAAAAAATGAGCTTTAAAATTCCAGCTGGAATTGAGCAGGGACAGGCAATAGTTATATCTGGAGAAGGAGACTGTGGCTATAAAGGTGGACCAAACGGAGATGTTATACTTATTGTAGACATTAAACCGCATAAAGTATTTACAAGAAGAAATAGAGATATTGTTTTTGAACAAGAAGTATCTTTTGTTAAAGCTGTTATGGGTGGAAACATAGTTATACCAACCCTTGAAGGCAATATGGAATTCAATATTCCAGAAGGAACTCAGCAAGGTGCTAAGTTTACAATTAAAGAAAAAGGTGTTCCTGTTATGAGAGGAAATTCTAGAGGAAATTTAGAGTTTACTGTTAAGATAGACATACCAAAAAAATTAAATGAGAAACAAAAGACCCTTATGAGAGAGCTTGCAGATACATTTGGTGAAGATGTTGGCAAGAAAAAATCCGGTTTTTTTAAATAGAGTAAAAGTGCATTTCGTAGTGAAATGCACTTTATTTATATATTTTCTTCTTTTTCTTTGCAAGTGTTTTTAGAAAAACTAGATTCTTGCAGCTTTTTAAGCTCTTTTTCCATAAGCTCTATGTATTCGTCCCTATCTTTTGTGCTTTTTGTTAAAAGTGACATGTTCCATTCCTCCTGTGCATGAAAATATATTACACTAAATATATATTTTTTGCAATAAAAAAGTATCAAAAAAAATATTTAAAATGCTTTTTTTTTTGCCGCGTTCATATATATATGCTATGTCGTAAATAGATAAATATTGTAGATACGTATTCTTTTCTTCATTAAAACTTGCACATAAGTAAAATATATTGTAGAATATTAATATAGAATAAATAAATGGAGGGATGGCAAATGAGAAACGTAAGAGATGAAAAAAAGCCAAACAAAGACGGTTTTGTAGAGTTTGATGACTTTAACGAAGTAGAAGATACAAGCCCCCTTATAGGGCCAGAAAAAAAAGAGAAACCTAGTAAAGCAAAAAAAGAAAAGAAACAGCAGGAAAAATTAGAAAAGAAAAACGAAAAAATAGAAAAGAAAAACGAAAAAGCAGAAAAAAAGAACGAAAAAATAGAAAAAAAGAATGAAAAAAAATACGAGAAAAAGAGCGAACAAGCAGAGAAAAAGATCAAAAAGAGAAACAGTGCAGAAGATAAAGAGGAACAATTAATGGATATAGAAGAAAAAGAGCCTAAAGATATAAAAATGGAAGGCACAGAAAAAGTATGTGTAGTACTTAATTTAATTACACTTCTTGCTTTAGCAGGATGTATAGGATATTTAATAGTACAAAACTACTTTATGCAGTAGGTAAAAGCATGGAAAAAAAAGAAATAGACTATACAGAAAGAGCAAATAAAGCTAAAATAACAAGAGCAAAAAACAAGAAAAATAAGATAAAGTACTTATATTATCTAGTTATAATAGTGCTTGTAGCCCTTGTGCTTACTAACGTTGTAGCAGTTATACGAAATTTCAAATAAAGCAAGGAGTAAAAAATGGCTAAAAGATTTATAGTAGAAGAAAAAGATTTAAATATACAAGATACTTCCCTTATATTTTCAGGAGACGAAGTAAAACACGTGCATGTCCTAAGGTATAATATAGACGATGAAATATTAATAAACGAATATATATGCAGAGTTACAGGCATAACTAAAAAAACCATAGAGTGCGAAATTTTAAAAAAAGTATCAGTGCGCGGAGTGCCAAATGTGCATATTTCCCTGTATCAAGCCATACTTAAATCAGACAAAATGGATTATGTAGTGCAAAAAGCCGTAGAGCTTGGCATTCATAGAGTTATACCGTTTACTAGTAAAAACATAGTAGTTAAACTAGATGAAAAGGATAAGATAAAAAAAGTAGAAAGATGGAATAAGATATCTAAAGAAGCTTCTAAGCAGTGCGCAAGAACAGATGTAATAGATGTAGCATCTATAATAGATATTAAAGATATAGAAAAGCTTACTAAAGTTTACGATGCAGTTTTTTTTGCTTATGAAGCAGAAGATAAAAGCCTTAAAAAAGCTATAGATAAAATAAAAGAAGAAAAAGAAAAAAAACAAAAAGAAGAAAACAAAAATGAAAAAGAAAAAAGTAAAAATGAAAAAGCTAAACTATCTATTGCAATAA
>JAVWPP010000019.1:0-11514 GCA_036635835.1 Clostridia bacterium
CTAGGGAAAATAGAGAGTCGCCAATTTTTTTATGCCCAAAAACAGATTTAATCTGTAAATATAGAGAAAAACGAGTAATTACAATGTAGTTACTCGTTTTTCATATACTAAAATTTATTCTGTTGTATTTATAGATATACTTAATATTGGATTAGCGATACTTTTAAAATAAATAGACTTATTTGACAAAGTATTTTTTATAGCAAAATAGTTTATATTATTATATTTATCAAAATATAAAGATAATATAAAGTTCTTATTTGTTTTTTCATCAACTTTCTTTATTAAAGTATTCTTTAAAAAAGAACTTTCATTAACTGAAGTTACAAATACTACAGTATCTACAGCATTTGAGTCTAGTTTTTTCAAAATATACAAACAACTTAAATTATTATCACAGAAAAGTTCAATTTTTTTATCTGGCGTTGACATATTAAAGGAAGCATCATATTTATAATCTTTCAATAGAGATTCTACAAATTCATTACTAATATTTAAATCCAGATTAAAAGAATAAATATTTTCATTATTAAGAATGAAATAAAAAAATAGTGAACCGTTAGAGATCTCAACATATGAATCTATTATATCCTCCTGTAGCTCAATAGGTAAATCATAAGCTATAACGTTTTTTCCAGATAAACTATTAATTTTAGTCAAAGCAATTGTAGAAAAAACAGTTTTTTTATTAACTTTCTCAGAGATATACACTTCTTTAGCAGATATATTTAATTTAGCAATCATATTATTTTCTGGTAAAGAAAAAATAGTTGTAGCAGTAGAATCTGAAAATTGTTTTTCTGAACTGTCTATATTTTTATTATTAAATGGTAAAGCAAAATTTTTAAATATAAATACCGAAGAAAGCATAAAGATAAGTATGCATATAAATAAAATATTAAGCATTATAATATACAGTTTACGTGAATTACTACTAATTTTAGTTTTTTTATGTTTACGTTTCATTTTATCACCAATACCATTATACAATTAGATAAAGTTTTTTTCAATATTATTAATATAACTATACAACAAAATAAATATTTGATATAATTACATAGAGGTGTATTATGAATATAAAAATAGATAATTATATAGCGCATGCAAATTTGGTTGTTAAATCATTAGAAACTATAAAAAATGATTATAGCTATATAATAAACGAAGGTGAAATTACAGTTATTGAAGGATATATAAGCAATCTAAATAAATTTATATCTCAAATAACGCCATATTACGAGAAAAAAGCTATAACTAAAGTAGAGAAAAAAATAATAGAAAAAAACGTAAATAAAATACTAGATATAGAAGAAATATGCAAGAAATATACTATAAAAACGTGGAAAGAAATTTTAACACTACCAAAAAACTTTTCAGAAGGACATGTTTTTGATTTTTTAGTATATTCCTTTGATTTTGATTTAGATAATTTTAACGAAAAATTAAAAAAGTTTGATAATATCGAACTAAACTATATAACAGAAAAGAATTTAGGTGTTTCGCATAGAAATTACGGATTAATTTTTTCAATAGAAGAAGAAGATTTAATATCTGCTTCTATGGAAAATATATATTTTGAACTACAAGAAAGTAAAAATACTTTTTTTATCAATTTAAAAAGCAAAAGTAATTTATACAGAAGAAAAGTAGAAAACTTTTTAATGTTTCACGATGTATCTAGTTCATTAATAACTCCTAAACAATTAAAACAAAAGGTTATAGAAAAAGAAGTAAGCAATCATAAGGCATTACTATCTATTAATGGAATGAAGGAATATGTTACTTCAATAATAGCAAATGCTAAAACGTTAGAGCCATTGAGTTTTTTTGTAATAATAGATGACCAAAATGATTATACTGAATTAATTAACAAGCTTAATGCTAATGCAGAATCATACAAGATTCCATTAGTTATTATCAATAGAACAGTCTATCAAAAAAGATTACAAGATGTATACAAATAAAAAAAAGCTAGTATTATTTATATACTAGCATTTTTTTATTTATCGGTACTACCGAAACCTCCGGTTCTTACACCATTAGAATTGTCATTGTCAGCAACTAAGAATTTTTGAAAAAATCCTTGGCCAATAGCGTCACCTTTACTTATTTTTATATCGCAAGGGAAAAAATTATAAAAAGCAAACATTATATGTCCTTCATTTGAAACATTGTTATAGTAGTCGCTTTCTATTACGCCAATACTGTTAGCAAGTACGAGACCTTTCTTAATTGGTCCTGAGCTTCTATTTGCTAAAATAAGCACTTCATCTTCTAGAAAGTATGATTTCACACCTGTTGGAACTAAAGTGGGTTTTATAGCGTTTTTAGGCGAATTAGAGGTATTATTAAGATATGTTTTGAAATTTTCAAATACCATTTTCCATATAGATGGTATGATTAGATCTTCAGCAGATTCAAAATCATAGCCACAAGATTTTGATGTTTTTCTAACGGGTAAATTTATTAAGCTTTCTTTATATGAACTTATTACTTCAAAGCCTCTTTGTTTCATTTGTCTTCTCTCCTTTATAAATATAGCAACTACATAAGTAGCTGCTATCAACTAAAATTGTACTTTTATATTTTCTTTTTCTTCTTCTGTTGTCTTGAAAAATTCTTCTTCTGTATATTTAAATATACTAGCTATAATGTTATTAGGAAAAACCAATATTTTTTCATTGTACATTTGAACAGTATCATTGTAGAACTGTCTTGCAAAAGCAATTTTATTTTCTGTTTCAGATAATTGTTGTTGTAGATCTAAAAAATTAGTATTTGCTTTTAAGTCTGGATAACTTTCTGCTAAAGCAAAAATACTTTTTAAAGTACTTGAAAGTTCATTAGTAGCTTTAGCTGTTTCTTCTACATTTGATGCAGAATTAAAACTGTTTCTAGCTTCGATTACCTTTTGAAAAGTACCTTCTTCATGTTTAGCATATCCCTTAACTGTTTCAATTAAATTAGGAATAAGATCGAATCTTCTTTTTAATTGAGTTTCGATTTGTGCCCAAGCATTTTTAACTTTTAGTTTTGCTGATACTAAACTATTGTATACAGCCATAACGAAAAAAGCTAATAAAAGAAGAACTACAAGTGTTATAATTAATCCCATGATAAAACCTCCTATCATAATAAAGTTATTATAACATAAAACAAAATAGATGTATACAAGCTAAATAAAAATTATCATATTTGAGCATAAAATTGACAAATTATTTGATTTATAATATAATGTATTTACGGAGGTATTTTCTATGCACGAAGGTATAGTAAATAAACTAAAATATAGCTTATCTTTAGCATTAATTATAGCTATTTTAGTAACTATAGGTATGGTATATGTAGCTTATAGAGTAAAACCTATAACAATTTCATATTTAGGTAAAGAGTATAAAGTTAAAACGTTAGCAAATACCGTAAGAAGTTTGATGTTAGACAAAAAACTTTCTTATGATAAAACATATAAATTTGAACCAAGTTTAGATAGTATGCTACAAAAAGGAGACAAAGTTGTAATTACTAAAGAAGTAGAACTAGCAACAATTAGGTTAGATATAACAGATGCTAATGAAATTAAAATAATAAAAATAGAAGAAGAAAAAGCAGCTATAGATTTTTCTAAAGAACGCAAAAATAATAATGAAATAGAAAAAGGAAAAACTAATATAATTCAAGCCGGTAAAAATGGAGAAAAGACCACTTTGTATAAGACAGTATATTCAGGGAATAATAAAGTAGATAAAATAATATTAGCCGAAAACAAAGTAGATCCTATTAATGAAATAATTGAAGTTGGAACAAAACCAAAAGAAAATGCTCCTGTAAAAGGAGAGGCTATACCACAAAACGAATCAGATGTTGAAATTTTGGCAAGGGTTATTTATGCAGAAGCAAGGGGAGAACCATATCAAGGAAAGGTTGCTGTTGGAGCTGTTATAGTAAATAGAGTTAAAAGTTCAAGATTTCCTAATTCAATTGCAGACGTAGTATATGCGCCTGGTCAGTTTTGTACAGTAAGAGATGGACAGATTAATTTAAGACCTTCTCAAGAAGCATTTAACGCAGCAAGAGATGCTATTTCAGGAATAGATCCATCAAATGGAGCATTATATTTTTATAATCCAAGAACATCAACAAGCAGATGGATTTTCTCAAGACCAGTAAAAGCTGCAATTGGTAATCATAGATTTGCAATATAAATATAGAAAGGGTGAATAATATTGAATACAGAGGATATAACAATACAAACATTAAAAAAATATAATCTAAAAGCTAATAAAAGATTTGGACAAAATTTCTTGATAGATGATAATATACTTCAAGGAATAGTAGAAGCAGCAGATGTTACTTCAGAAGATATAGTAGTAGAAATAGGCCCTGGACTAGGAAATCTTACAGAGTATTTATTAAAAAAAGCTAAAAAAGTAGTAGCATTTGAAATAGACGAAAATATGATTGAAGTTTTACAAGATAGATTCAAGTCAAACAAACTAGAAATAATTTTTAATGATATATTAAAAGTAAATATAGATAACTACATATATAGTATAATTGCAAACATGGATTCTTTTAAAGGAAAAGTAAAAGTAGTAGCAAATTTGCCGTATTATATTACAACACCAATAATATTTGATTTATTTGAAAATACAACAATGGTTTCAGATATAACTATTATGATACAAAAAGAAGTAGCAGAAAGAATAGTAGCTATGCCAGGCTGTAAAGAATATGGCGTATTATCTGTAATGTGTAGATATTATTCAGATGCAGAGCTTAAGATACAAGTTCCGCCATCATCATTTATACCACAGCCTAATGTATCATCTGCTGTAATTACTTTAACAAAAAGTAGTAAATATAAATTAGAGAATAATGAAGTGTTTGTGAAGTTAGTAAAATTAGCATTTTCTCAAAGAAGAAAAAAGATGGTTAACTCACTTGCAAATACAAAATTTCTAGGTTTATCCAAAGATCATATTGTATCTATATGCCGTGAAGCGGGTATAAAAGATGGCGCTAGAGCTGAGGAAATAGGACTTGAAAAATATTTGCATCTTGCAGAGATGTTTATAAAAGAGAATAAGGAAAACAAATAAAGCATAAGAAAAGAGTTAATTCATATTTTGAATTAACTCTTTTTAAATGGTGACCCATAGGAGAATCGAACTCCTGTCTCAGCCTTGAGAGGGCCGCGTCTTAACCGCTTGACTAATAGGCCATTTACATTCAATATTATAACATAGATATACGCATAAGTAAATATATAAATTAACAAAAAAAACTTAAATTAATATAATATGAGTGGTGATTATATGAAAAAGTGCATTTCAGGCGTGGAACTTAATGTTTTCAATTGTTTAGTAACATCATATATTAGCGAAATTTTAGATAATGAGCAAATGAGTATTCTTGGAAATTTTTTGCTGCTTGTTGGGCAAACATTAGTAACTATTTCAGATCAAAATAATTTTTGTGGCAATTTTAAAAATATATATAAGTAAAGTAGTTATTGAAAAAGTAGTATATAGTATTTTTGCTTAAAAGCATATATAAGCGGTGAACAGTTAGAAGTAATACTTAGCTTCAATATATAAATAAAAGCTTCTTAAAAACCAGTTTAGAAGTAAACAGGCTATATGTGTATTAGATGATAGCAAAGTGTAGTTTACATATGTGTAGATAGTCATTATTTCTAATAAAGAGTGGGTATATGAATATAACGAAAAAACAGGAGTAGTAAAGAAGGTAGATTAATATCTTCTTTTTTGAGTTGCAAATTGTATGATGAAATCAAAAGTATAAAAAATACTAATTAAAAATAACAAAAGGATAGAAATCAATCTATCCTTGAAATGTCATAAAAAAGCTAGCACAATTCTAGCACATTTTATTTTAAAAAGCATATAAAAATGTATAAAAACAGCAAGTAATCAATAGTCATATAAAGCTCAAAAAAACCCTGAAAACATATAGATTTCAAGGTTTATACTTGGAGCTGGTGACTGGAATTGAACCCGCGACCTGCTGATTACAAGTCAGCTGCTCTACCTGCTGAGCTACACCAGCGAAAATAATAATAATGGTGACCCGTACGAGACTCGAACTCGTGATACCGCCGTGAAAGGGCGGTGTCTTAACCGCTTGACCAACGGGCCGTTGTGGTGAGCTATCGCAGGTTCGAACTGCGGACAACTTGATTAAAAGTCAAGTGCTCTGCCAACTGAGCTAATAGCCCACAACTTATTACTTCCTCATATATAATAACATATCTCTTTTTAAAAGTCAATAGTTTATTTTAGATTTTTTATACTTTTTTTAGTTTTTATAAGAAGTTCAAACTATACTATTGATTAACAAATTCAATTATGTTAAAACAGTGTAGGTGATTTCATGAAAAACTATTATTATATAACTTTGATCATATTTGTAGTATATGTATTTTATAATGCTTTAGACATTATAAATCAAAAAATATTACTAAATGTCCAAGGTAACAAGCTAAAAAAATTTATTGTTAAAAAAGACTCTATAAAAAATAATTATGATACTATATATTTTTGTTTTCTATGTACTGTGTTTATTTGTCTTGCTAATTGCTCTCTAGTTTATAGAGTTGCAAATAACTGTGTGCAAACTATAAAAATAAATAACAAAATTGTAAATTTATCTACTCAATTCAATGTGAATTTTAAGCACATATATATTATATACATTTTTTTTAGTTTTGCAAGCTTTTTTATACTTTTTTTAAAAAATTATCGTTTTTTCTGTAGATTTTTTGAAAAAAATGACGAGGAACGAGAAACTAGTATAGAAAATATGTATTTTAATGATAATTTAATGATAAACAAAAAAGGTTTATATCAAAATGTTTTAATAACAGGAAGCATAGGTAGTGGTAAAACCAGTACAGGCATTAACAATTTTTTAAAATATTTCATTGCAAATAAAATAGGAGGCCTTATTTTAGATATAAAAGGAACATATATAGAAAAAGTAAAAGAGTTAATGAAAAATACAACTTTAAATTTGGTAGTATTATCATTAGAAAATTCTGAAATATATAATCCACTAGATAAGCCATGCATGAGTTCCTATGAACTTGCTGCGTATATTAGAAATGTACTAGAAATCAGCAGCAATAATAATTCTGTTGATTCGTATTGGATAGATAAAATAGAAAACACATTACATGCAATTATTATATTAATAAAACTAAATAAAGAAATTGTTTCATTTACTCATCTACATAATTTAATTAGTTCTCAAAATAGTTTACAAGATTTAATCAAAAAACTTCGAATAGATTTTTTATCTAACAAATTCAACGAAAACGAAATCCACGATTTTAATTTTGCAGTTAATTACATAAACAATGAATTTAATTCTTTAGATCAAAGAATAGCATCTATTATAAAATCAGAAATAACTCGTATAACGATACCTTTTGTCTCATCTTTAAAAGCAGAAGAAAAATTTTGCAATAATTCTACAATAGAATTTAAAAAAGAAAATATTATAGTTCTATCTATGAACATTGGAGAAAATAAAGCAATTGTTAAAGTAATATCTGCTTTTTTAAAAGAAGATTATCAAAGGCATATTTTAGCTACTATAAATAGAGATACCCCTATGTTTTTTATATGTGATGAATATCAAGAATTTGCTCTTGCTAGTGATGGAGAATTTTTAGGCTTATGCAGAGAAGCTAAATGTATAAATGTTTTAGCTATGCAAAGCTATACGTCATTAAAAAATAAATTAAAAGATGAAGACGCAACAAAAATAATAATACAAAACTGCATTAATAAAATTTGGTATAGGCAAGATGATAATTATACAATTTTAGAAACAATAAAGCAGTTAGGCAAAGAAAAGAAAGAAAATAAAACAGAAACCTATGCAGAAACAGCAAAAGAGTCTAAATATAATATTTTTACAAGAAAATTTAGCAATTATAATGCCGGAATAACTCAAACATTTTCGATTTCAGAAAATAACGAATATATTTATGACGAAAACTTTTTTTCCGTAGGATTAAAAACTTTTGAAGCTTTAGTACTTATATCAAATGGTGAGTACATGAATAAACCAGAAAAAATTCAAATGAAAGATATAGTGGTGAAATATGAAGAAAATTATATTAATAGTGTTAATTTGCATGATAGCGATTAGTTCTATATATGGAGCTAGTCCTAAAGAACCAACATTGATAAAAAAATTAAATACGTCCTTTAATAAAATAAAATTATGGCTTGTTAAATTATCTTTACCTGTTGCTGGAATAGCTATTGCTTCTGGTGTGTTGATGAGAAAGTTCAGCTTTGGCGATGAACAGAAAATGATAACGGGAAAAAAGGTGATAACCAATGGCATAGTTGGATATGCTTTTATACTGTGCATAGATATGATTTTAAAAACCGTTGAAATGTTAGTGAAATAATGGAAATATTAAATTCTTTCAATTCAATTTATGAAAAACTATTACTAGCAGTAGAAAAGCAAATATTTCCGCAAATAGATCAATTAATGAAAGCATATTATAATATTTTAAATAATGATTCTAATATAAGTAAAAATATTACCAAAATCAATGATGTTTTTAATATGCTATGTTTTAGTCTAGTTATTTTCATTCTTACTTATTATATTGCTCAAAATATTACTAGCTTGTATAATGGAGAAAATAGAGAAAACATATTTAAACTTTTTATAAAACTTATATGTGTTTATATAATTGCTTCTAATAGTATGTTTATATTTAAAACTTTTATCAACATATTCGATATAATTAGTCAGTACATTTCAATTGAAGGCGAAAAGATCATAGGTTGTGCGTTAGAGTTTAAATCATTAAGCAGCAAAATAAGTTTACTAGACACATCAGCAAAAGACTTATTTAGTTTAGATGGCTTAATTATGAGTATAGTATGCTATGGTGCTGTTAATCTTTTGGTAGCATGCTCAGTAAGATATGTGTGCATGTTGCTATGTATGATAATATCACCAATTGTAATGATGAGTGTATCAATTAAGCAGTGGAGATTTATAGGAATAAAATACGTTAAATTAATTTTCATACTATTTATTTCACCTATAATAATGCAAACGCTTTTGATACTACCACTTATGTTTAAAGATAATAATGATGCACTATATAAAATTGTTTTATTAGGAACACTACAAATTCTATATAAAATAGAAAACTATATAAAGGAGATATTTTAATGATCGATGAAAAAGATTATGAAGTAGGGTATATGAACATCAATAGGTCTAATAAGTGGTTAGGTATAATAGAATATAAAGTTTTATTTGCGATGGTGATATATTTGTTTATTATATTCCAAGTACTAATGCAATTTAATTTTAAAATCAATACATTTATATATGTATATGCGATTTCAGTTATTCCTTGTGTTATTGTAGGTATACTTAATTTTGATGATGAAAATGCTTTTTTTATTATATATATAATTATAAAATTTTATATTACAAGAAGTATATATACATTAAACTTGCAAGATCAAGAACTAATAATCCAAAATCACAAGTTTATTGTAAAATAATGAATTATGTAATTTTTTTACTGAGCTTTTATTATGAATCAACTTGTAAAAAGTAAATAATAATGTTATAATAAGTTGAAAAAAGGAGTATAGAATGAAGTTTATTAGCAAAAATAATTTGAGATTATCAGATACTCAAATTCCAGATTTATTTATAACTGATTATATGCAAAAATTAAATGATAACGCTATAAAAGTTTATTTATATATTTTATATGCTGAAAAAAATGCTAAGTCTTTGGAAGAAAAGGATATAATAAATACTTTACTTATAAAGCCAGTAGAGTTAGAAACAGCTCTTAATGAATTAGTTAAATATAATTTATTAATAAAAACAGAAAAAGAATATATAATAAAAGATATTAAAGAAAAAGAAATAGACAAAGTTTATATTCCTAGAATAGAGCCTAAAAGAGGTAAAGCAGCTACGGAAAGAGATACAACGAGAGTATTAGCTATGCAAGCTATAAATACAAGCTATTTCAACGGAACTATGCCTGCTTACTGGTTTACAGAGATAGGTTTATGGTTCGAAAAATATATGTTTGATGAGGAAGTTATGATAGCACTTTTTAATTATTGTTATGAAAAAAATGCTATGAGTAAAAATTATATTGAAAAAGTTGTAGAAGGCTGGAATAGAGCGGGCGTTAGAACTTTTAATCAATTAGAAGAATATTTCGAAATTTCAGATAAATTATTTAAAATCGAAAATAAAGTTATTAAAGCCTTAAGAATGCAAAGACAAATGACGCAAGGTGAATTAAATTTACTTAAAAATTGGGTGATACAATATAATTACACATTCGATATTATAGAATATGCAATATCTAAAGCTTTAGGAAAAGGTAATCCTATAATGTACGTTAATGGAATTATTGAAAACTGGAATACTACTGGATATAAAACACTAGAAGAAATTAAAATAGCTTCAGAAAAAGCCCAAGAGGAAATAAAGAAAAATGCGGTTAAAACTTCAGTTAAAAAAGAAAAAACAGCAAAGTTTAAAGGATACGAGAGAAATTATCAAGATATGTCAGAGTTCTATGATAATATATAAATAGGTGGTGAGTTAAATGGATAATAAAATATATAAGCAACTAAAAAGCGAGTATGAGATAAAAAGAGAAAAATCATTGAAAAATGCAAAGTTCAAAAAGTATGATATATATGCAAAAGTGCCTGAAGTTGAAGAGTACGAAAAGTTAATAAATAAAAAAGCAATAGAAATTACAAAGAAAATGATTTATTTAGAAGAAAATGATAAAGAAAAAGCTATTGAAATTATGAATGCTGAGATTTTCGAACTTAGAAAAAAAGTAAATCAAATTTTAAGTGTAAATGGCTATAAACCTGATGATTTAAAACCTAAGTTTGACTGTATGATATGTGAAGATAAAGGTGTTATAGATACAGATCATGGAAATGAATTTTGCAAATGTTATATACAAACAGCTATAAATAGAGCATTTGCCGATTCTAATTTACATAGATTAAAAGAAGAAAACTTTTCGACTTTTGATTTTGGGTATTACTCAGCTAAAGCCAATAAGGCGGAATTTAATTCTAATGTATCCCCACAAGAAAATATAAAAGATATAAAACAAAATGCTTTAAACTTTGTACAGAATTTTTCTTTAGAAGGTGAAAAAAATCTTTTGTTTACAGGATCAACAGGACTTGGGAAAACATTTTTGTCTAACTGCATAGCTAAAGAACTTTTAGAAAAAGGATATACAGTAATGTATCAAACAGCGCCAGTTTTAATAGATAAAATAATAGAGTATAAATTTGCTAAAGATAAAACAACAGAAGGTTTTGATTTTAAACGAGAAATACAAAATGTAGACTTATTAATAATAGATGATTTAGGAATAGAAACAGCCTCTGAGTATAGATATGAGGAATGGTTTAATATAATAAATGCAAGAATTAATAATAA
>JAVWPP010000019.1:11614-23324 GCA_036635835.1 Clostridia bacterium
AAATAAAAAAGGTATATCTCATTAATTTGAGATATACCTTTTAATATTATTCTGCGTCAGTAAGTTCATCTGCATCTTCATTTACTATTTTAGCAATACTAACAACTTTACCACCTTCAGATGTTCTCATAAGAGTAACGCCTTGTGTGTTTCTGCCAAGAATGCTAATGTCTTTAGCATGAGTTCTTAATATAACACCGTTTTGAGTTATAAGCATTATATCGTTATAGTTATTAACTAATTTAATTCCAACTATAGGACCAGTTTTATCAGTAGTTTTATAAGTTATTACACCTTTACCGCCTCTGTTTTGTGCCCTATATTCATCAAGCTCTGTACGTTTACCAAAACCATTTTCAGTTATAGCTAAAATGCACTCTTCGTTATTAGTTACAGGTTCCATACCTACAACATAATCTTCATCAGTTGCGTTAATTCCTTTAACACCCATAGATACTCTACCTACAGATCTAACATCATCTTCACTAAATCTAATTGACATACCTTTACGTGTTACTAAAACTATATCATTAGAACCATCAGTTAATCTAACATCGATAAGTTCATCATCTTGTTTTAATGTAATACCTTGTATTCCTGTTTTTCTAATATTGCTATATTCCATTAAGCTAGTTTTCTTAATTAATCCGTTTTTAGTAGCCATAAGTATATATAAATTATCTTTATATTCTTCGATTGGTATTATAGCAGCAATTTTTTCATCTTGATCAAGCTGTAAAATATTTACGATTGCAGTTCCTTTAGCTTGTCTTCCTGCTTCAGGTAGCTCATACGCTTTGATTCTATATGCTTTACCTTTGTTTGTGAAGAATATTATATGGTTGTGCGTAGAAGTAGTAAATAGATGCTCTACAAAATCTTCTTCTCTAGTATGCATTCCTGCTTTACCTACACCACCGCGTTTTTGACTTTTATATACGTCAGTTGCAATTCTCTTAATATATCCAAAGTGAGTTAAAGTAACAACATTGTCTTCTTTTTTTATTAAGTTTTCAATGTCTATATCTCCTTCACCATGTACTATCATAGTTTTACGCTCATCGCCATATTTTTCTTTTAATTCAGCAATTTCTTCTTTGATAATATTTGACACTAGTAGATCACTAGATAAAATAGATTTTAAGTTAGCTATTAATTTAACTAAATTATTATATTCTTCTTCTATTTTTTCTCGTTGTAATCCAGATAATGCTTTTAATTTCATTTCTAGAATAGCGTTTGCTTGTATTTCAGATAAGCCATATTTTTTCATAAGTCTTTGTGTGGCATCATCATAAGAAGCTCTAATTAATGCTATTATTTCATCAATGTGGTCAAGAGCAATTCTTAAACCTTCTAGAATATGTAGCCTTGCTTCAGCTTTATCTAGTTCATATTGAGTTCTACGAGTAATAATTTGTTTTCTATGTTCTATGTAATAATGTAAAATCTCTTTTAAACATAACACTTTAGGCTCATTATTTACAAGTGCAAGCATAAGCATGCTAACTGTAGATTGTAACTGTGTATGTTTATATAGTAAGTTAAGTACTACATTTGGATTTGCATCTCTTTTTAGTTCAATAACAATTCTCATTCCAGCACGGTCTGATTCATCTCTTAAATCCGAAATACCTTCTATAGTTTTTTCTTGTACAAGTTTTGCTATGTTTTGAACCAAAGTAGCTTTATTTACCTGATATGGTATTTCGCTTACGATAATTCTATATCTACCTCTATGGTCTTCTTCAATTTCTGCTTTACCTCTTAAACAAACTTTACCTCTACCAGTTGTGTATGCAGATTTTGCACCTTCACTACCTATAATTATTCCACCAGTTGGAAAGTCTGGAGCAGGTATGAATTCCATTAGCTCTTCACTTGTCAATTCTGGATTATCTATAAGTGCAGTTATTCCATTAACAATATCTACCAAGTTGTGAGGTGGTATATTACAAGCCATACCAACTGCAATACCATAAGAACCGTTTAAAAGTAAATTGGGTAATTTTGCCGGTAAAACCGTAGGCTCCATTATTCTCTCATCATAGTTAGGTGTATAGTCAACAGTATTCTTATCAATATCTGTTAGCATTTCTACAGCAATTTTATGAAGCTTAGCTTCAGTATATCTCATCGCTGCTGGTGGATCACCATCTACAGAACCAAAGTTACCATGACCATTTACTAATGGGTATCTTTGAGAAAAGTCTTGTCCTAAACGAACCAATGCATCATATACAGCAGCATCTCCATGTGGATGATAGTTACCAAGAACGTCTCCAACAATACCTGCGCATTTTCTATATGGTTTTTCAGGCCATAAAGAAAGTTCATTCATAACATAAAGAATTCTTCTATGTACTGGTTTCAATCCATCTCTTACATCAGGTAAGGCACGAGCAACTATAACGCTCATAGCATAGTCAATATATGATTTTCTCATTTCGTCTTCTATATTAACAGAAATGATTTTTTGGTTATCAAATACGTTATCTTCATTCATATTTTTTCCTCCTAATATTTCTTCGTCTAAATATATTATATATTTCTTTTACGTTGTTATTATATAATAGTATTACCTAAAAATCAAGCTGAAAAACTAATAAAGAGCCTTAAAACTCAAAAAAATGTGATGTATTTATTTATGTTTTTTAAAACCTAAAAAAAACAAAAACAAATAGAGAAAAGCCTCTCTTAAATACCAATAAAAAGTATTTAAGACTTGTAACAAATATAAAATAATATTTTAATTTTTCAAAAATATAAATAAAATGTACGCAATTTTTATAGCAAATATAAAACTACCAACTCTTTCTTCTACAAGGGATAGAAGATTTTAGCAACCCAAAAGTGTTTAATACTTTTTAAAAAAACTAAAAACAAAAAAAGAAAAACAAATTGAAAAAACCGTTAAAGTATGTTGAAAAGTAATTTTGCTCATGATATAATGATGACCAGTATGAGGTGAATGATATGAAGTATAAAGATTACTACGAAATATTAGGTGTGTATAAAAAAACATCAAAAGAAGATATAAAAATTGCCTATAGAAAATTAGCTAAAAAATATCATCCAGATAACAATAATGGAGATAAAGAAGCTGAGATAAAATTTAAAGACTTAAATGAAGCATATAATACATTGTGTGATAACGAAGCAAAAAAGAAATATGATAGAGTTACGGCAAAATATAGATATGGAATAGAACCTAATACTAATAATAATTTAAGCGATGTTACATATGAAGTGAAAAAAGGGAAAAATGCAATTAACGATTTTTTCAATATATTACTTGGATTAAAAAAACAAGATAATGCAGATGGTAACGTAAAAGCACTAGAAAAAGAAAATAGACCCATTAAAGGTGAAAACGAAGAAACGGAAATACAAATAACGTTGGAGGAAGCTTTTTTTGGTGGTGAAAAAAAGATTGCAATAAAAACTTTAGATCAAGTAAAAACATATACAGCTGAAATTCCTGTAGGAATAAAGGATTCGGAAAAAGTAAGACTTGCTGGCGTTGGAAAAATAGGTAGAAACGGCGGTAAGAACGGAGATCTTATAATAACAGTAAAAGTATTAAAACATAAAGACTATATATTAGATGGAATAGATTTAATAAAAGATATACATATATCTCCATGGCAAGCAGCGTTAGGAGCAGATATTATGGTATCAACAATAGATGGTGAATTAAAGGTAAAAGTCCCTGAGGCAGCACAAGCAGATAATAGAATTAAAGTTTCTAATCGCGGATTTAGATATAATGAAAATACGAGAGGAAATCTAATTTTAATTATAAAGGTAGATGTTCCTAGAAATATAACACAAAAGCAAAAAGAATTATACAGTGAATTAAAAGAATGTGAAGCTTAAATCAATGTATAGAAGAGGTAAATATGAATAAAAAAAAAGGTAAACTTTTTAATATAAATGCAATTCCAACTATTAAAAGCAAAAAAAATATTATAGCTTTTGTAATGATGACAATAACTATAATAGTAATATCTGGAGTTGTATTTACGCTATTTAATATAACAAATCGAAAAGTATATAGTAATGTGTATTTAAGTGGAAAAAATGTTTCTAAATATACTGCAAACGAATTAGAAAAATATATTAAAGAGCAGCAAAGTAAGATAGAAAAGAAGTCTAAAGTTATAATTAGACAAGAAGATAAAGAAATAGATAATTTAATACCAAGTGAAATAGATTTCGAGATAGATATAGCTAAAACTAAAAAAAATGTCTATGATTTTGGTAGAAACAAAAATATATTTGAAAATAATTTAGATATACTAAAAGCAATGTTTAAAAAGAAAAATATAGATATTGCATATAAATATGATGAGTTAAAATTAGAAAACAAAATTCAAATGTTGACACAAAGTTTAGAAAATAAAGTTGTGGACGATAAATATGAGGTAGATGAAGAAAATTTCAAATTAATTATTACCAAAGGGCACAAGGGACAAACTATAAATGTTGTAGAGACAAAGAAACATGTGCTTAATGCTTTAAAAAAAGGTGAAATAATAGAGCATAAATTAAATGTAGTTAGTGCTGTGCCAAAGCAATTAGATGTTGAAAAGACTCATAAAAACATAAAAAGAGACTTTGTAAATGCTGAAATAAAAAAAGAAAACGGTAAAATGAAATTTATAAAAGAAGTATATGGTTTAGATTTTTTAAAGCAAGAGTTAAATGAAATATTGAAAAAACCAGAAAACCTAGGAGAAGGCGCTATTATTAAGTTTGATTTGAAAGTTGCAGCACCTATGGTTAAATATAAAGACATAGCATGGAATAAATTTGATGATGTTTTAGGTAGCATGACAACAGTGTTTCCTGCAGGCAATATAAATAGAGGAACTAATTTAAGTGTATCGCTTAGTTATTTAAATGATAAAATAATAATGCCAGGAGAAGTCTTTTCTTTCAATAAAAATGTTGGCGAACCAAGTTTTGAAAAAGGATATAAAGAAGCAGCTGCGTTTTCAAAAAAAGATGTTGTTAATGAAGTTGGAGGAGGCATATGCCAAAGTGTATCAACTTTATACAATGCAGCGCTATATGCAAATCTTGAAATAGTATCAAGAGCTTCTCATGCTATGCCAGTTGGATATGTACAGCCATCATTAGATGCAACAATGTACTATCCGTATTTAGATTTCAAGTTTAAAAACACTAAAAATTTTCCTATTAAAATAAAGACGTCGTTTTCATGGGCAGGTAGTATGAATATAAGCATATTAGGAACAAAAGAAGAGGATGATGTGGATATTATATTAGAAAGTGAAAAGATAACTACATTACCATATACAACAAAAACAGTAGTAGATAGTGGATTAGAGCCAGAACAAAAATTAATAAAGCAAAATGGCATAGATGGATATACTTCAAGATCATACAAGATTGTTAAGAAAGATGGTAAATTAATAAGTAAAACTTTAATATCTAATGATACATATAAACCTACACAAAAAGTAATTTTACAAGGTCCAAATGCTAAAAAGACAGATGAAACGGAGGAGATAAAAAGTGAATAAAAGAGAAAAATATATAGATTGGGATGAATATTTTATGGCTGTTGCTGTTTTATCGGCGCAAAGAAGTAAAGATCCTAGCACGCAAGTAGGCGCATGTATAGTTAGTCAAGATAATAAAATATTATCTGTTGGATACAATGGGGCACCCATAGGTTTTGATGATGAAGAAATGCCTTGGGGAAGAGACGGGGAGTTCCTAAACACTAAATACGCTTATGTATGTCACGCGGAGCTTAATGCTATATTAAATCATAGAGGAATAACTTTAGAAAACAGTAAAATATACGTAGACTTATTTCCTTGTAATGAATGTGCAAAAGCAATAATACAAAGTGGAATAAAAAAAGTGATATTTAAATCAGACAAATATGCTGATACAGATTCAAACATAGCTGCAAAAAGACTTTTTGATAAGTGTAATGTTGTTTATGAAAAATATGAAGAAAGACATACAAAAATAGAAATAGAAATATAAAAAAGCAGAGTAGGCAAGTATGAACTTGCTTACTCTGTTTTTAAAATTTCTTCGTATTTTTTTATGTCTTTATTAACCATAGCAACAAAAGAATCAACTAAATTACCATCTAATTGTGTATTTTTATTTTCAATTAAAATTTTTAATGCTGTTTTAACATCCGTACCTTGCCTATAAGTTCTATTGCTAGTTATAGCATCATAAGTATCACATACAGCAAGCACTCTTGCAAAAAAAGGTATTTCATCGCCCTTTAATCTATCTGGGTAGCCATTTCCATCAATTCTTTCGTGATGATGTTTTACATTTTGCAGTATTGTTTCTAACATAAAAGATGATGAAATAATGTCATATCCAATAGAAGGATGAAGTTTAATTTGATTATATTCTTCAGTTGTTAAGCGACCTGGCTTTGTTAATATAGAATCTGAAATACCTATTTTACCTATATCGTGGAACAAACCAGATACACGAAGAATTTCCTCATCTTCTTTAGATAAATGTAAGTACTCTGCTAATTGGACTGCATATAGAGAAACCCTATCTGAGTGACCTTTTGTATATGAGTCTTTTGCTTCAACAGTGTTTTTTAAGACTTCCGCAAATTCTAAATAATGTCTTTTTAATAATGTATTAATATTTTTAATTTCATTAAGCTGTTTAATGGATTTAACAGCAGATTCAACCATCATAATTAGCTGATTGGAATTGGCACTTTTTTCACAGTATGCCTGTATATCTAAACTATGCATTGTTTCAATAGGTGGAACTAAATCCGTATGAGAAGTCATTAGTAAAATGTAAATATCTTTATTGAACTCTCTAATTTTTAGAGTTAGTTTATCTGCATTAAAAGGATATAACAAGTAGTTTGCAAGAAGTATGTCATAGTTTACTTTTTTTAATTCTTCAAGTGCAAGCATAGGATCCGTAAAAGATTTTACGGTGTAACCATAGCTTGTCAATATAGTAGAATAAGCGTCAGTAAAGCTAAGTTCATTATCTAAAAGCATTATTTTAATATTATCATCTGTATGTATTTCGTTATAATTATTCATAAAGCGCTCCTTTATTTATATAGTATATCATAAAAAAAGAAATTGTTACAACACCTTTTTATATAATAATATATTAAAATAATAAAAAAACAAAATAGATTGTTAAAAAGTATTCTCAAATGTTCCTAAAGTTACAGAAAAATCATTTTTAAATATTTGTACATATTCAATATTCAATTTTCCAAGCAAAAGTAATAATATAACTAAAAGTTTATTTATATCTACATTATCAAAACAATCTTTATTATTGTTAATAAAATTGAATAATTCATTATTCATAAAACCACCTAATAAAATATACTAGAGATATTGTTTTTTTATGCTATACATAGTATAATACATAATATAAAGATAGATAAAGGCGGTATATTAATGGAAAATAAAAAAAACGGCAATACTATGGTTATAGTTATAGTAGTTTTAATATCTATAGTCTTAGTTGTAGGAATAACAATGATGTTGCTAAAGGAAGATGCTAATATTAATCAAGGAAGATTTAGAATTAACGATATTGCAATAAAAAGTACAGTAGATGCGGAAGATAAAACAACAGATTTAAATAACTGGCAATTAAACTTATCTCAGCGCAATCATTTATCTATTTTAATAGATAAAGAATCAAATAGCATAGTTTCAAAAATATATGTAGATGATATACAGTTAGAAGCACCACAAAATGTTGGTAATTTCTATATATCACCTAAAAACGATAATTTAAAATATGTTTTAACAGATCAAGAAAAAGATCAGTTTGATATTTTTGTAAAAGAACAAGATGGTTGTTATTTAGCTGAAATAGATGTAAATAACGATGAATTCTTAAAAGACTATAAAGTAGAAAATACAGTTAAAGAATTAAGATATGATGGTACTTTATTAACAAAAGTTGGAGTTAGTGTAGATAAACTTAAATTCAAAATATCATTTAATCTAAATATTATAGATATACAAGGTAATCTAAACACAGCTAGAATAATTGTAGAAGCGCCAGATAAAGAGCTTCAAACAGTAGGAACTGTGGTAAAAAAATTAGATGTTAAAGATTTTGGTTTTAAATTAATTGAATAATTGCGACTAAAAAGAGAAAATATTATTAAAGGGTTGAAAATCATAAAAAGATATTGTATAATATAGAAGTCGCTAAGCAATAGGGTGCTGTGAACCTTGTCAGATCCGGAAGGAAGCAGCAATAAGCAATACATCCTATGTGCTCAGTGACTTTTTTTAAGGAGTGATAGATTTGGCACATATAGCATTATATAGAAAATACAGGCCTAATACTTTTGAAAGTATTATAGCGCAGGAACACATAACTAAAATACTAAAGAGTCAAATTTCAAAAAATAAAATAGGCCACGCATATATATTTAGTGGTAGTAGAGGAACAGGTAAAACAACTGCCGCTAAAATATTTTCAAGAGCAGTAAATTGTTTAAATCCGGTAGACGGTAATCCTTGTAACGAGTGTGAAAATTGTTTAGCAATATTAAATAATTCAACATCAGATGTAATAGAAATGGATGCTGCCTCTAACAATAGTGTAGATAATATAAGAGAAATAAGACAAGAAGTTGTTTATGCAACTACGTCTTTAAAATATAGAGTATATATAATAGATGAAGCTCATATGCTTACAACTAGTGCATTTAATGCATTATTAAAAACTTTAGAAGAACCACCAGAGGGAGTTATTTTTATTTTAGCTACAACAGAGCAGCATAAAATACTTCCAACTATTTTATCTAGGTGTATGAAATTTGAATTTAAAAGAATCCCAGAAAATAAAATATGTGAAGGTCTTAAAAATATATTAAAAGAAGAAAATAAAACATATGAAGAAAAAGCAATTCAGTATATAGCAAGAGCTGCAGATGGCGGTATGAGAGACGCTATAAGTATTTTAGAAAGATGCTTAGATGAAAGCGAAGAAGTTAAATATAACGTTGTTGAAACTTTAATTGGCTCAATAAAAGAAGATTCATTAAAAAAAATAATAAATGCTATAGCAATGTATAAACCAGTTGAATTAATAAAACAAATAGATATAACTATAGACGAAGGTAAAGAAGTAAGGCAAATTGCAAACGATTTACTTAATGAATTTATGAATCTACTGCTTATTCTTGCTACAGAAGATACAAATAGCTTCTGCGTTTTTTCAAAAGAAGAAATACAAAATATAAAAAAATATCTACCAGAAGAAAGAATGAACGAAATAATTCAAGTATTAAATGAAATAGATAACGATATAAGAATGTCTACAAATCCAAAAATAATTTTTAAAGCTAAAATTCTAACTTTGTGCATGCCAAAAATCGAAAAACAAGAAAAAAGCGAGCCACTTGTAATAAGCTCGGAAACAAATGCAGAAGAACTGGAAAATTTAAAAGAAGACATAGATATTTTAAAAGAACAAATAGAAGACTTGCAAAAAAATAAAATACAATATGTAAGTGACGAAAACAAAGTGCAAACTGTGGATAACTCAGAGGTTATCGTACCTAAAAAGCGTAGAACTTTTAAGAGATGGAATGAAGTAAAAGAAATAATCAAGTCTAAATCAAAACCATTTATGTATTCAGTACTTGTTCCAACAAAAGCTTACATAGAAAATAATACAATATATATAACTACAGAAAATGAGTTTAGTATGAAAGCAATTTCTAGTGAAGAGAATAAAGAATTAATTAGAGATGTAATAGAGCAGCTTACAGATAATGAAGTAGATATAGTTATAAATTTCAAAGAAGATAAAGAAGATAAAAAGCTAGATAAGGTAGAGGCTATACTTAATGAAAATAATATTGAATATACAGAAATAGAGTAAACTATCTTTACAAAACTAAAAAGGTATTATATAATTATGCAATGTAAAAAAGAAATAGGAGATGAAATATTATGGGTAAATTTGGAGGCGGATTTCCGCAAGGCATGGGCAATATGCAAAATTTATTAAAGCAAGCACAAAAGATGCAAGCTGACGCAGCAAAAAAACAAGAACAAGTAGAGGCAATGAGTTTTGAAGCATCTGCAGGTGGTAATGCTATAGTTGTAAAAGCTAATGGAGCAAAAAAAATAACAAACATTACTATTAACCCAGATGTAGTAGATAAAGATGATGTTGAAATGTTACAAGATCTAATTTTGACAGCTGTAAATGAAGTATTAAGTCAAGCAGATAAAGCTATGCAAAATGAAATGGGCGACTTTTCAATGCCAGGACTTTTCTAGAGGAGAAATATGTATTATTCAGATAGTGTAAATAATTTAATAGGTCAGTTTGAAAAGTTTCCTGGAATAGGGCATAAAACAGCAGTAAGACTTGCTTTCTATGTTTTAGAATCACCTAAAGATGTATCAATAAATATGGCAAAAGCTATTATTGAAGCAAAAGAAAAAGTTCGTTTTTGCAGTGTATGCTTAAATTTAACAGAAAACGATGTTTGCGAAATTTGTTCAAACACAAAAAGAGATAAAACTAGCATATGTGTTGTAGAGAATGTTAAAGATGTAATAGCTATGGAAAAAACTCATGAATATAATGGTGTATATCATGTATTACACGGGTCAATTTCACCTATGAATAACATTACCCCAGCAGATATAAAGATAAAAGAATTGCTTGCAAGATTAAAAACTGATGAAATAAAAGAAATAATTTTAGCTACAAATACAACTATTGAAGGAGAAGCAACAGCAATGTATATTTCTAGAATAGTTAAACCATTAGGAATTCTAGCAACTCGTATTGCGCATGGAATACCTGTAGGCGGAGATTTAGAATATGCAGATGAGATTACAATAATTAAAGCTATGGAAAACAGGAGAGAAATATGAAAATAGGAGTATGCGATTCTGGAGTAGGTGGATTAACTGTTCTTAAAGAAATGGAATCTAATTTTCCAAATAATGAATATATTTATTTAGCAGATTTAAAAAACTGTCCTTTTGGGCCTAAAAGTTTTGATGAAATAGAAAAAATATTATATAAAATATGCGACTTTTTTGTAAAACAAAATGTAGATTTAATAGTAATAGCTTGCGGCACACTGTCATCTGTTACGCAAAGTCTTAATTTAAATAGTTACAAACAAATCCCTATTATAGATGTAGTGCAGTCTGTTTCAGAAGAAGTTAATAAACGTAATTATGAAAAAATTGTATTACTAGCAACAGAATCTACAATTAAACAGGAAACTTTTAAAAATAGTATATTAAAAAACAATAATAAAATAGAAATCGAAGGAATAGCTTGTACAGATTTTGTACCTATTATAGAAAATGGATTTACAAATTCAAATTTAGCAATGAATGCAGTACTAAAATATTTAAATTTTAAAGTAATAGCATCCTTAATAAATAAACCTTCAGCTATAATATTAGGTTGTACACATTATCCACTTTTAAAAGATTGTATAGAAAAAGTAACGTTTTCAGAAAAAAACAATATAGATATAATCGAACCTGGAAAATGCGTAGTTTCATACATTAACGAAAAAATAAAATTAAAAGAATCTCTTTCTAGTTTAGAATGCTATGTTACACTTAAGACAGAAACATTTGAAACAATTTATGAAGAAATAATAGAAAAAGGTAAAAAAATAACTGAAATTGAATTATAAAAA
>JAVWPP010000020.1:0-19026 GCA_036635835.1 Clostridia bacterium
TCGTCTACTTTTATGATTTCTATTTGTCCTTTTGCAGTCTTATTTACATGCTTAACTACCAAAGGTTTGTTAGCTGAATCTATTTTAAATTCTTTTTCTGTAGCGTCTATAACGTATCCGTTTGGTGCATATATTTCTTTGTATGTGTATGTTCCAAGTGGTAACATTTTAGAGCTGCAAGTTCCGTTTGTATTAGTAGTTAAAATTTCTACTAGGTTGCCAGAAGCATCTTTTATTTCAAATTTAACTCCAGCAATTTTGTTTTCTTTTTCATCTACTTTTATAATTTGTAGGCTTCCTTTTGCTCTTATGTTTATAATATTTTTAGATATTACTTGATTGTTTTTTGTAAGTTCAAAAGGATATTCTGAGCTATCTATAATGTATCCGTTTGGTACATATATTTCTCTATATGTATAGCTTCCAAGCTTAAGCTCTTTGCTTTCTACAGTTCCATTGCTGCTTGTAACTAATGTATCTACTACGTTTTTATTTTCATCTAAAATTTCAAATTTAACACCTGCTAAAACATTTTCAGCATCATCAAATTTAGAGATTTGTAGCTTACCTTTTGCAAGTTTATTTACAATATGTTTTTCTACAATGTTGTCTCCTTCTATATTAAATGGATATGTAGCACTATCTACTATAACCCCAAAAGGAGCAGATATTTCTTTATATGAATATGCGCCAGTATTTAATTTTTTAGTAAGCGCATTTCCATTTGCATCTGTTGTTATTTTATCTACAACCTTATTATTGCTATCTAGAATTTCGAAAACAACACCTGCTATAGGCACTGTATTTTCATCTACTTTTATAACTCTAAGGCCGCCTCTAATTTTCTCATTTACTATTTTTTTAGTTATAACTTGATTGTTTTTAGTAAGCTCAAAAGCTTTCTCAGTTTTGTCTAATATAATTCCGTTTGGAACTTCTATTTCTCTATATGTGTATTTACCAAGCTTTAATAATTTAGAAACTGCTATTCCTTCTTTATCTGTAACTATAGTATCTACAACATTTTTACTGCTATCTAAAATTTCAAATTTAACACCTGAAAGTGGATTTTTTTCATCATCTGTTTTAACTATTTTTAGAGATCCTTTTTCATATTTATTTACTATTTTTTTAACTACAATTTTGTTTGCATTTACTAAAGCAAATTCATATTCTTTGGTATCTAAAATAACTCCGCTTGGAACAGATTTTTCTCTATATGTATATGGTGCAATAGGTAGAGCTTTTGTAAGAGCTTCTCCATTTGCGTTTGTAGTTATAGTGTCTACAACTTTATTATTCCAGTCTAGTATTTCAAAAACAACTCCTGCTAAAGGTTTATTTTCTTCATCTACTTTAACTATTTTAAGTTTACCCATTGCTCTATTATTTATTACTTTAAAAGCTTTTACTTCGTTATTTGCTGTAATGTTAAAAGGTCTTTCAGAAGGGTCTATAACTATTCCGTTTGGAGCTTCTACTTCTTTAAAAGTATATTTTCCAAGTGGTAAATACTTAGAAGTTGCTACTCCTTCTGCGTTTGTTATAATGGTATCTACGACGTTTTTATTTGCATCTAAGATTTCAAATTTAACACCTGAAAGTTTAGCTCCTAAATCGTCTACTTTAGTTATTTTAAGCTGTCCTTTTGCTCTATTATTTACTACGTTTTTAATTACAACTTGGTTGTTAGATTCTAAAGAAAAATCTCTTACTGTGCTATCTAGAACGTATCCAAAAGGTACAGATATTTCTCTAAATTTATACGCGCCAAGTGGTAAATATTTAGAAGATGCTTCTCCTAAGTTATTTGTAGTTATTGTATCTACAACTGCCCCGCTGCTATTTAATATTTCAAATTTAGCGCCAGGTATTTTGCTTGCTATGTCATCTACTTTAATTATTTTAAGCTGCCCTTTTGCTCTTTGGTTAACTATATATTTAGTTACTGTTTCGTTTGGACTTGATATATTAAATGTCTTTTCTGATGCGTCTAATACTATGCCGCTTGGTACAGATATTTCTCTATATGTATAGCTTCCAAGTGGTAAGTATTTAGATGTTGCTATACCAATTGCATTAGTTGTTATTGTATCTACAATAACTCTATCTTTGTTTAAAATTTCAAAGGTAACATCTTTAAGTGGTGCATTATTATCTTCTGTTTTTACTATTTTAAGATTACCTTTTATTCTATTATTTATTATATATTTTTCTACTAAATTTGTAGAAGTTACGTTAAATGAATATTCTTTTGTATCCATTATAACGGAAGATGGAGCATATACTTCTCTGTATGTATAATTTCCAGCTACTAATTCTTTAGAATTTGCGCTTCCGTTTGCGTCTGTTATTAATGTATCTACTAGAACTCTATCTGCGTTTAAGATTTCGAATTTAACACCTGCTATTGGTGCTTTAAAGTCGTCTACTTTAACTATTTTTATTCCGCCTTTTATTCTAGTATTAACTATATTTTTAGTAACTATTTCGCCATTACTTGTTATGCTAAATGGGTATGAATTACCATCTAATTTAATGTTACTTGGCACCTGTGTTTCTCTGTATGTATAGTTTCCGTAAGGAAGGTTTTTAGACATAGCTACTCCACTTGCATCTGTTGTAACTGTGTCTACAATTACTTTGTCTGCGTTTTGTATTTGGAACGTTACACCTTGAAGCGGTGCTTTATCTACGTCGTCTGTTTTTACTATTTTAAGTTTTCCGTATATTTTATTATTTATGAAAGTTACTTTAGAAGTTGCTCCTGCTGTAACTGATGCGCTGATTGGTTTTCTGTCTAAAACGTAGCCAGTTGGTGCTACCTTTTCTAATATGGTATACGTACCAACATTAAGGCCGCTGAATCTAACTACACCATTTTTATCTGATGTACTTTCTCCTACTATGTTTCCGTTTTCGTCTTTAAGCTCGAAAAGCGCTCCTTGTACTTTTTCTTTATTTTGATCTATTTTTATAAGCTCTATATTTCCTTTTGCAGAGTTATATGTAAGCTGATCTGAAGTTCTTAAGCTTATTTGCTCGAACTCTTCAAAGGCTATACTTTGCACTCCGTTTTTACCAGTTCTATATTTAGAACCTATAGATTTTTGACCGTCTGCTGAAATGTCGTACTTAATAGTTTGACCATTTTCTTTAGCAGACCATTTTATATAGAAAGAGTATGATGCTCCTATTTTATTTGTTATATTTCCTGCAGCATTTGTTACGTATGCTGATTTTGGCGCCATAGTTAAATCTACGTTATATGCAGATATTTTTGTATCTACTACGTTTAATTTATATGGACCTGCAACATACTTATCTCCTACTGTTTTTATATCTGCATTATTTGCGTTAACTGATATAGATGCATTACATCTATATGGGTTTCTAAAGGCATCTGCCGCTATTTTTTGTGCAACAGGAAGTACTCTTGCCATTTGACTTTCGTGCCCGTTTGCTCCTGAAATTGTTGAGAAACTAAGCTTTACGTATGAATCTGCGTCTCCTGTAATTCCTGCTACGTTCCAAAATGCAAGCTGAGTTGCTGCATATGCTTCTTCGTCTGAAGAAAGACCTAATGTAGCTGCGCTTACATTTGGGAATCCGTTTTTCATTACCGCTAAAGCTTCGTTTGATATTCTATTTGAATATACCGGTATGTTTGTTTGTGGGAATGAATATCTATAGTCCATACAAAAAGCGTATCTTCCATTGATTTTAAACTCCGCAAAACCTGTTTCGCTTCCGCCAAGCTGAGTATCTTTATACCATACTTTTCTTTGGCCTACTGTAAGTACTTTCTCTTGATCTATGTCTCCAAAAACACTAAGCTGTGAGACAACTAGGACAAGTAGCATTACTGAGCTAAACAGTTTGTTTCTAAATTTTGATAAATTTCTAAACATAATTTGACCTCCTCTATTTTTAATATATGAATTATATATGTGCCTTGTTTACATAATTATATAAACAGTTTGTAAAAAACACAGATGGGTTTCCACCTGATACTATTAATTATATCACAAATGTAACGGTTTTGCAATGTTTGTAACAGTAGTTATGTAAATACGTAGATGGTTTTTAAGTGGCAATAGAGGATACTTAGATTTATGTAAAGAGTATATAGGTACTTTGAGCGTTTTTCTTGTAATATTTCCGTAATATTTAGGCGTAAAAAAAGCGCCTCATTTGAAGCGCTTTTTTGTTATTTTGGAATATACACATATATCTTTTGATTTGACTTTTTACTTGAATATGCTACGAAAGTGTCTGTAATATATTTAGCAAATATTAATGGTTTAGTTTCATCGAATTTTGGAGCTACAACTATTTCTAAAGTTCCATCTTCTGTTTCTCTTCCTTCGCCTATTTTTACGTTTTTACCATACATTATAACTACTTTTTCTGTAATGACTTCAAAGGGATTAATTATAGCTGCTGAATATATAGGGCAACCATTTAACCGGCAATTTGCCATACCGTAATATACGCTCTGATATGCTGAAACATAAGTGTCGTATGGGATCTCTTTAACATAGGTGTTTTCTACTAGTAAAGTTTTAACTAAATCTATGCTTTGAACAAATTCTACATCTACTCCATATTTTACGTTTATTTTCTTTATGCTAGAGATTAGCTGCTCTTTAGATATTTGGTTTTGCTGCTCTGTTATATGCATTAATTTATTTAAAAGTTCTGCTTTAAGGGCCTTAACTTCTGTACTTTCAAAAAATCTACACATATGCATTCCTCCTGAAAAAGCATTAGCTTTTTTATTTATATTTATTTATAAATACATATTACCACGGTTTTTAAGCGATGTCAATATGCAGATGCTTATTCTATGGGTTCTACGCCATATACATATTTTTTAAAGTCCGCTTTTGCTTTTATTATATCTGTTGCAAAATAGTATGTGCCTTTTATGTATTTATCTTTACTGTACTCTGCAGCTGGTAGCTGCACAGAGACCATGCTTGCTTTATACGCCTCTATATTTTTTATGAAGTTAGGTATTAGCCTTACGTATTTCCATGCGTCTACGTTCGTTTTAATCTGTTTTAGGACTATGTTTGATAGGTCCATTGCTTTAGAAATATTTAAAGTGCCAGATTGTTTAACTACAGCTTCCATAACATCTCTTTGCCTTTTAGCTCTTTCAAAGTCTGAACCTACAGTTCTATTTCTTGTATGAGTAAGTGCCTGCTCTCCGTTTAAGTGGACAGCTCCTGCGCTTTCTAAATATGTTCTTGTTTTTCCAGAAAGGTCGTACGACTCATCTACTTTTTCGTTGATGTATCTTTTTTCTGCTTCTGATATTTCTAAATCTACGCCTCCTAGAGCGTTAATTACGCTTATAAGGCCAGAGAAATCTATAGTAACATATTCGTCTATGGCAAGATCGAAATTCTGGTTAATTGTCTTTACAGCTAGCTGCTCTTTTCCATATGCATATGCGTGGTTTATTTTAGTTTTTCCATAGCCTTCTATAGAGACATACGTGTCCCTTGGAATGCTTATGAAGTTTATCTTATGGTTTACAGTGTCTAGTGAGCAAATCATTATAGCATCTGCTCTAACGCCAATTGATGGGTCATTTATTCTAGCATCGCTTCCAAAAAGAGCAATTACTTTAGTTCCATCGCTTACATCTTTGTATACCTCTTCTGATATTCCAAGCTCTGCTTTATCTAATGATTGTATATTCATTAGACTTATTTTTTTATTTATATAGTCATACCCAAACTTTATACCTACTCCTACTACAAGTACAAGTATAAGTATTATAGTTGCAAATTTCGTTAATAGTTTACCTTTTTTCATTTTACCTTACGCTTTCTTTCTTACTATTATTATGCTAAATTTAATTTTTATAATACATAACTTTATGTAGTTTACTACAGTTCTTTTGCATATGCAATACTTAGATTTTACTTTTTTTAAACATATACGCAATTTTTTTTATTAAATCTGCTTCTTATGTATCTAGGTAAAGTATCTATTTATACTTTTTATTATTGTTTTTTATCTTTATTTTTTATCTTTGTTTTTTATCTACTTTTTATTTTTTTTTATTTATTTTTTATTTATTTTTTATTTATTTTTTATCTATTATTTATTTCCTTTTGATAACTATTTAAATACGTTCTTGTGATGTATGATATATTGTTATCTTCTAAAGTTTCTATAGCTTCGTCTATGAGACACTCATCTACGGATGTGTCCATTTCTATAAGTACTGTCTTATCTAGTATACTTGCTACATACTCAGAATATGCACATCTAGTTATTGGTGGAACGTTTACTAAAAGTATATCAAAAGACATAGTTAGGCTTTCTATGTATTTTTTTAAGAAGCCAGTTTCAGCTATAACTTTAAGATTTTCTAAAGTTATATTCATATCTATTTTTTCTACTTTTTTTATTTCTAATACGTCTTCGTAACCATCGTAGTTTTTAAATATGTCTAAATCTAAGACACATACTTTTTTAAATCTGCAGTAGTACCTAGCTAAATAGTTGATTAGACTTATGCATTTTTTTTGTGTAACTGCGCCTGTAATGCAAAATGTTTTTTCTTTTTTTCTCATGCTTAAATTTATGTTTTTTATTATGTTTTTCATCTTTTTGCCTTTCGTCTTACGTATTATATTTCTCTTATATATCTTTTGCAAGTCTATATATTTTTTTAGATGTTTTACGACAATATCTACGTATATATGCAGTATTTCGCTATGTATAGGCCAAATTTCGCCGTATCTATTGATTTTTGTAACATAATATGGTTTAATATATATATACACAAAAATATTTTAGGAGGTATAAAATGAATTACACAGGTCATTTAGCTTTCGGAATTAATGCACTTAAATTTTTAAAACAAAACAAAATAGTTTCTAATGAAAATATTTTTTTAACAGGGTGTCTAGCACCAGATATAGCTAGAACAGATAAGAAGCCAAAAGCTGTTACACACTTTAGGGACAAGTCGCCTAATTTCTATACAGTGCCAGATTTAAATAGATTTATATCTAAATATGCAGATCGCCTAGATGAGGATTTTGTTTTAGGATACCTTTGTCACCTTTACGCAGACAAAGTTTTTTCTAACATTTTTCTACCAAAAACAGCGCCAACTTTAGATGTAAATTTAAAACCAACTTTGCTTTTTAATGATTCTGTTTATATAAAAAACATGAAAGATTGCAGCATATATAAGGTTACAGACTATACTTCAGACACAGGTCTTTATGCAGATTACAGCAAGCTAAGTGATGATGTAGGTAAGTTCTTTAACGTTCCTTTTACTTATGAATATTCTACGGAAGATCCAAATATGGAGGAGATAGATTCTAGCAAGCTTTTAAAAATTCAAGAAGAATGTATTAAATATTATAACGAAAGTACATCTACTTTTTATGAGAATAATGAAGATACACAGTTTATAGATAAATGCAAATATATAAACTTTATAGACAAGTATTCTACATATTTTGCAAGTAGTTTAAAAGAAAATAATTTAGATAAGTTAACTAGCTAATTGCTAGTTAATTTTTTATGAAAAACTACGAGATATACGTCTCGTAGTTTTTGTCAGTCATATTTTTTAAAGCCGATTATTTTAACGTTTGTATAGATTGTGTCTATTACAATTATTATAAATATTGTAGATATAATTGCGTTAATAAATAGTGGGTTTGCGTTGTTATATATAAACATTAAAACTGGTAATATTACTTTAATATATACTACTCCAAGCACTCCCCAAATTAGGGTAAATGTAAAGCATACTTTTCCGCCTATGCTTAGAAACATTCCGGTGTAGTCCCATAGTTTTGTTTTGTATACTTTTTCTAAAACTATGCCTGTTATAAATTCAAAAAGGCTGAGCCATAGTGCTGAGTTTATAAATAGTAGCCATATGTTGTCTTTGTACTTTGTTAGCATTACGCTCATAAAGGCTGTACCTATGCCGTATAGTATGCAAAATGGTCCGTTTAAAAGTCCAGAAGATACATTTTCTTTGTTTGTTAAAATTTTAAATAAAGTCTCTATTACAAAGCCTCCTAGGGTTCCTGCTACAAAAAAATATATAATCTTATTCATGATTTTTCCTCCTGAATTGATTATATATTTCTGTTTGTTTTTTTTCTATATGTCTTACAAAACTAGATTTTTTATTACAAAAGTTTCTTATTTTTTCTTTGAAACTTATGAGCTAGTATCTGCTTTTTTTCTAGTATTTTTATATCTAATTGCTTTGATTTTTTATACAATTTTACTGCCAAATATATTTATATATATTTGAACTAGAAATTATTTTTCCTTCTTCATCTATGCCTGTTACAAGAGATGTAGATATATGAAGTTCATTACTTTTTTCTCGTATACTTAGCTCTAAAATTTCTTCATCTTGCTGTAAATTTAACTTTTCTGACCATAGTATTTTGAAAGAATTATCTAGCCTTTCTACATATGTTTCTTCTCCTTTTTTAGATATTATTATGCATCCGTTTGTGTACTTTACAATCTTTTCTATGCTGCTTATATTTCCGCCTGTTTGATTAATTTCACTCGCTACTTTTCCATTACTATTTTCTAAAAAAACAATTTTACTTTTTACTGTTTTAGGGTCTATGCACATATATATAATATGATCTTGTACGCCTAAAATATCTTCTCCAAGCATTACAATATTCTCTTCTAAATGCTTCCACTCTACTTCATTTTTTATTTTAAATATCTCTATTTTTTGATCTGTAGATTTACCATATACGTATATATTATTTGCTATGTTTTCTATTTTTAACTCCGCTATTTCTGTATCTAATTTCACTGTTTTTGTTTCTAATATTTCACCTGTTTTTTTATCTAAATTAGTTACTATTATATTTTTATTTGATACAAGTTCATAGACATATATATTATTTTCTTCTACAAGCATTTTAGTTTTTCCATTACTTGTTTTATACTTATATTCTGATAATATTTTTCCGCTTTTATCTTCTATTTTAAGCACAGATATATTTGCATTATCTCCGCTTAATGCATACATCATTTTACCTTCTAAATGCATATCTGAAATTGTTTTTTCTATGCTCCATTTTTTCTTAAGGTTAGTATTATATTTTGTAAAATACGTCTTGTCTTTTTTATCCCAGCTAGTTTCTAGCATGTATAAATTATCTGAAACATCTCCTGTTTCTTTTACTAATATATTTAATCTATATCCTTCTTTAAAAGAAATCTTATCTGAAAAAATTGGTGGTATTTTTCTAGATGTAAGGACGTTAACTTCTGCTGCCCATTTTCTTTCTACTTTATCTTTACCTGTATATATTATCTTGCCATCTTCTAGCCCAAATACGCCTATATGCTTACTTGCAAGGTCTTGTATGTATTCCTTTACTTCTTCTTTACTTGCGTCTTTAACAGGGGCTGTAGATGCTGAAACATGCACCTTAAGGGTATCTTTATACTGAGCTATACTATCTTTAAAAACAGCTTCTTTAGCCTTTTGAACTGGATTATTTAATGTTAAATTTACTATAACTACGCCTGCAAGAATTATACAAATTACTATTGTTACAATAAGCATAATATGCGACATTGCTTTCTTATTTTCCATATTTTCACCTCACTTTTATATTACAACATATATCTTTTTGTGTCTACCTTTTTACATCTATTTTTACTAGTTTCGTTAAGATTTCTTTCTACTTTTTAAAAGAAAAATATATGAAAAAATATAAAAAAATACAGACTAAAACAGTCTGTATTTTTAAATATTTTACTCCCCATATATCTCTTGCTGTGCAAAAGACGTATGAAGTAATTTGTGAGAAAGACCAATGTTTGGCTTACCTAAATAATCCTCATATATCTCTAAAACTTGAGGATTTTTATGGCAAAGCCTATACTTAGAATTCTCATCTACGCTATTTAAAGAAGCAGTTCTCTTCTTTTTAATCTCCTCTGCGTCTTGGTTGAATCTAATTATTGGCTGTCCTCCACCCATAACGCATCCGCCAGGGCAAGCCATTATCTCTATAAACTGATATTGTGATGTTCCGTCTATAATCTCTTTAAGCACTTTCTCAGCAGCTTTTAAAGTTTGCACTGTACATATCTTAACGTCTGCGCCACCAAGATTTACAGTAGCTTCTTTAATATATCCTTTTTCATCTTTTATCTCGTAATCTATTTTCTCTATTGGCACATCGTTTGTAAGATCTGAAAGCGTTCTAATTGCAGCTTCCATAACTCCTCCGGTTTTGCCAAATATAGCTCCAGAGCCTGTAGAAAGGCCTAGTGGATTATCAAAATCTACATCTTGCATATTATTTAAATCTACATTATACTGCTTCATTAGCCTTGCAAGTTCTCTAGTTGTAAGAACAGTATCTACAACTTTCATGCCGTTTACTTCTAGCTGTTTTCTCTCTATTTCATCTTTTTTCGCAGTGCATGGCATTATAGCTACAGAATATATTTTAGATGGCTCTATCTTCATTTTTTCTGCATAATATGTCTTAATTAAAGTTCCTAGTATTTGCATTGGAGATTTTGTACTAGAAAGATGTGGAAGTAGCTGCGGATAGAACTCTTCTGCGTAGTTAACCCAGCCTGCACTACATGAAGTAATCATTGGGAAAACTCCATCGTGCTTTATTCTATCTATAAACTCTGTTCCTTCTTCTACTATGGTTATATCTGCTCCAATGTTAGTATCAAAAACCTTATCAAAACCTAGTAATTTAAGTCCAGCTACCATTTTACCTGTAACTAAAGTACCAGCTTCCATTCCAAATTCTTCTCCTAGAGCTGCTCTTACAGATGGCGCTGTTTGCACTATAACTGTAATATTTGGGTCTTGAAGCGCTTTAAGTAGATCGCTACTATATGGAGTTTCTTTAAGTGCTGCAGTTGGGCAGTTTACTATGCACTGTCCACAGCCAACGCATGGAGACTGTGCTATGTTTTTTCCAAGAGCAATAGATACTTTTGTCTTAAAGCCTCTATGCATATTTGCTATTGCATCTACCCCTTGAACTTTCTTACATACGTTTACGCATCTTCTACAAAGTATACATTTGCTTGTATCTCTTTGTATGCAGTTAGATGACTTATCTATGTCTGGAAGCGTTTGCTCACCTTCGTAAATATTATCTCCTATGTTATATTTCATTGCAAGATTTTGCAGCTCGCAGTTTAAATTTCTAGAGCAGCTTAAACAGTTTTTATTGTGATTAGACAGTATAAGCTCTAGCATTGCTTTTCTTGTTTCTATTATCTTTGGTGTATGTGTTTTTACAACAAGTCCTTCTGCTACAGGATACATGCAAGAAGCTACAAGGCCTCTTGCGCCTTCTACTTCTACTATGCACATTCTGCAGTCTCCAACTTCGTTTATTTCCTTTAAAAAACAAAGTGTTGGTATCTCTATTTTAGCAGCTTTTGCAGCTTCTAATACAGTTATGCCTTTATCTACTGTTACTGAAACTCCATCTATTGTTAGTGTTACTTTTTCCATACTCATATATACCCGCCCCCTACTTTTTGCTTATTGCTTTAAACGGACATTTTTCTATGCAAACTCCGCACTTAAGGCATTTTTCTTGATTTATTTTAAACGGCCCTTTTCTAACTTCTCCATCTATTGCTGAAACGGGGCAGTTTTTCTGGCAAATTCCGCATTGTTTACATATGTTTTCGTCTATTTGTACTTGTAATTCTTTAGCCTTTAATTTGCACTCACCTGAAGCACATTCTTTTTTTACTATGTGGTCTATATATTCTTGCCTAAAATATTTAAGCGTGCTTAAAACAGGGTTTGCTGCAGTTTGGCCAAGCGCGCAAAGAGCGCCTCTTCTTATGTTTTCTGCTAAATATTCTAGCTTTTCTATATCTTCTAACTCACCTTTTCCAGTAGTTATTCTTTCTAGAATTTCTAACATTCTTTTTGTTCCTATTCTACATGGAGTGCATTTACCGCAAGATTCATCTACCGTAAATGTTAGGAAAAACTTAGCTATGTTAACCATGCAAGTGTTTTCGTCCATAACTATAAGGCCACCAGAGCCCATCATAGAGCCAATGCTGTTTAGAGATTCATAATCTATAGGAATATCTAAATACTCTTCTGGTATACATCCGCCACTTGGCCCGCCTGTTTGGGCTGCTTTGAATTTCTTACCTCCTGGTATTCCTCCACCTATTTTGTATATTATATCTCTAAGCGTTGTTCCCATAGGTACTTCTACAAGTCCTACGTTAACTATGTTGCCACCTAGTGCAAATACTTTAGTTCCTTTAGAAGTTTTAGTTCCAATTTCGCTAAACCATTTTGCGCCTTTTGTAATTATGCATGGTATATTTGCATATGTTTCTACGTTGTTAATTAGCGTAGGAAGCTGGAATATTCCTTTACTTGCAGGGAAAGGTGGCCTTGGTCTTGGCTCTCCTCTTTTTCCTTCTATGCTATTAATTAGAGCAGTTTCTTCTCCGCAAACAAACGCTCCTGCGCCTAGTTTTAGAGAAAGTTTAAACGTAAATTCTGTTCCAAATATTTTTTCTCCTAAAAGGCCATATTTTTCTGCTTGCTCTATAGCTATCTTTAGTCTATTTACAGCTATAGGGTACTCTGCACGTATGTATATGTATCCTTCGTTTGCGCCTACTGCATACGCTGCAATAGCCATAGCTTCTATAACGCTATGCGGATCTCCTTCTAGTATACTTCTATCCATAAAAGCACCAGGGTCTCCTTCATCTGCATTACAAACAACATATTTTTTTTCTGACACTGCCTCTTTAGTAAACGACCATTTCTTGCCCGTACTAAAACCAGCTCCTCCACGTCCTCTAATTTCTGAGTTTGTTACTTCATCTATTACATCTGCAGGGCTCATGTGCAAAAGAACTTTTTCTAGCGCTTTATATCCATCCATACCTAAATACTCATCTATGTTTTCTGGATTAATAATTCCGCAGTTTCTAAGAGCTATTCTCATTTGTTTTTTATAGAAGTCTAGCTCATGCCACTTTTTAATATATTCTTCTTCCTCTTTAGGAAGCAGTCTTTCTACGTACTTGTTTCCTATTATGTGAGAGACAATTATTTCTTCTACGTCATTTACTTTAACTTCTTCATAGAATACTTCATCTGGGTCTATTACTACTATAGGTCCTTTAGCGCAAAATCCAAAGCAACCTGTTTTTTCGCAGGTAACGTTTTTTAAATTTCTAGCTTCTATAACTTCGTTAAATTTATCTATTATGTTTTGGCTTTTAGAAGATGTACATCCAGTTCCGGCAGCATACTAATATTCTTATTTTTTTTAGCTGCTTCCTCATTTTTATTCTTATGTTTTCTAACTGTTTTAAAGTTTTACCCATTACATCTCCCCCTATAGCTCTCTATATTTTTTAATTAAATCTGGAACTTTATCTGCTGAAAATTTACCGTAAACTTCTCCGTTAACTGTTATAGCAGGAGCAAGTCCGCATGCACCTATGCATCTTACTTCTTCTATAGAGAACATGCAGTCTTTTGTAACTAGCTCTTTATCTAAACCTAGTTCTTCTTTAAATTTTTCTTCTATTTCTGCTGCTCCTTTTACAAAGCATGCTGTGCCAAGACAAACTTGTATGTTGTATTTACCTTTTGGAACTAGCGTAAATCTAGAATAGAAAGTTATAATTCCATATATATCTGACATTGGAACGTTTAACTCTTTAGATAAATATTTTTGCGCTGTTTCTGATATGTAACCATACTCGTCTTGCATTTCATGTAGCGCGCTTATTATTCCTCCGTCTACGTCTTTATATTTTTCTGCTATTTTGACCATTTTATCTGGAATACTGCATCCAGTGCAACCTTCACAACTCATATAATTACCTCACTTCTTATATCTTGTTTTCGCATCCAAGGGCATTAACTATTTTTCTTTCAACCATTTCTCTTACTGCTGTTCTTGCTTCTCCAAGATATCCTCTAGGATCGAAAGCATCTGGGTTTTCTGCAAAGAATTTTCTAATATATCCTGTCATAGCAAGGCGTATATCTGAGTCTATGTTTATTTTGCATACTCCATATGTAGCAGCTTTTCTAAGCATTTCTTCTGGAACTCCTTTTGCGCCTGGTATATTTCCACCATACTTGTTGCATAGCTCTACAAATTCCTGAGGTACAGATGATGCTCCATGAAGCACAATTGGGTACCCTGGTAATCTATTAGATATTTCTTCTAGTATGTCGTATCTAAGTTTTGGCTCTCCTTTAAATTTAAACGCTCCATGACTTGTTCCTATGGCTATAGCTAAGCTATCGCATCCTGTTTGTTTTACAAATTCTATAGCTTCGTCTGGAGATGTGTAATTAGCATCGCTAGACTCTACATTTACATCGTCTTCTACTCCTGCTAGTTTTCCTATTTCAGCTTCTACAACTACTCCTCTTGCATGTGCATATTCTACTACTTTTTTAGTAAGTGCTACGTTTTCTGCAAAGTCATATTTAGAACCATCTATCATTACAGATGTAAATCCATTGTCTATGCAAGATTTACAAATTTCAAAATCTCCACCATGATCTAGGTGAAGAGCAATTGGTATTTCTGGTGCAAGCTCTGTTGCTGCCTCTACTAATTTTCTTAAATATACTGGATTTGCATATTTTCTAGCTCCTGCAGATACCTGAAGTATTACTGGCGCTTTTTTTTCTTTAGCCGCCTCTATTATCCCTTGTATAATTTCCATATTATTTACGTTAAATGCTCCTACTGCATATTTACCTTCGTAGGCTTTCTTAAACATTTCTGTTGTTGTTACTAAACCCATTTAAACCACATCCTTTTCTTTATCTTATTATTAAGTTTTGTACAAGTTAATTCTATTACATATTGTTCTTTTTTACAAGTACGATTTGCTATTATTTTTCTAAATATTTTGTCTTTTATGCATGAAAAAAACCTCTCAATTTTGAGAGGCTTTTTATTTTGTTTTTTTGTTTTTTTGTTTTTTGTCTTTTCTTTTTTTCTTTTTGCTTTTCTTATTCTTTAACTACTTCTACTTCTTCTTCTGATTGTTTTTCTTTACTTGCTGTATCTGTAGTTTCTTTTGCATCATCAGTTTTTGTAGTTTCTAAATCTTCCTTAACTGCAGATTTTGTAGGTAATCCTTCTACTGGTCTTCTTATTAGATAGATTGTATTACTTTCCATGTTATCTGCTTTTAATTCTAATTTGTTAACTTGTATTACGGTAGTTTTGTCTTTTAATTTAACTTCTGTAGTTGTTGTAAGTCCTTTTACTAGTATTTTGCTGTCTTCTTCTATAACTTCTACTTTTTCTCCGGCTACTTTAATTTCTGCTAAATTTATTTCTTTGTCTTCTTTTTCTTTAACAGTAACCATTGCACGTCTTGCGTCTGGCATTATATATGTGTTTTCTTTAGTTGCTTCTTCTGGAACGCCTTTAATGTCTAAAAGATATTCGTTTTGTTCATCTATTTTCATTGCGTTTTCTACATCAATTGTTAGATTATATTTTTCGTTTGCTTCTAAAGCGTTATTTGCTGAGCAACCTGCTAAAGATATAACGGAAAACGCCATTAAAAATACTGCTACCATAGATTTAACTGATTTTTTTACATTTGAAATTCTCATTAGAATTCCTCCTTAAAAATAAATTTATTTTTTAATATATATAATTAACATACTTAAATTATACCACAGTTATGTCAACTTGTCAATAAAGGAGGGGATAGATGCAAAAAAGGAACAGTTTATACTATTCCTTTTTATCTTCTACTTTATATATTCTTTTTAAAATTATATTTGTTTCTTACTTTTTTTCTTTTCAGTGCTATCATGAGGATTTATATGTATAATAACATCCTCTATATCTGTATTTGCTTTCTTAAACGCAGCTTTAATTATACCAGACTGCTTATGGCTTTCGTTAAGAGTTGTTTCTCCATGCATAGAAACTTTTAAAACTATAATGTACTTTACACCAATTGGCTTTGCTACAATGCTGTCTACGTGCAAAACATACTCGTTATCTTCTGCTATTTTAGTTAGAGTTTCTAGCTCTATTTTGCCTAGGTTTTCATCCATAAGTACCTTTATAGAGTCTAGCATTATCTTAACGCCTACGTAGCAAATCCATGCTGAAATTGCAACGCCTATTATTCCATCTACGTAGTATAGTCCCATTTTAGAGGCAACTACACCTATAAATGTTCCTGTTGTAAGGAGCATATCGTTTCTATGGTCTTCTGCATTAGTCATAATGAGAATATTCTTTCCTTTTTTACCTATAGTTTTAGTGTATAAAAATAGGCAAAATTTTGTCGCTATTGTTACTATACAAACTACATATAGCCAAGGAGAAAACGTAAATACTTGCTTTGTTATGATGTTTTCTACTGAGCTTTTTATAATTGTCATAGCGCTTAGTATCATTACTATGCTTATTATAAAAGAAAAAATATACTCTGCTTTTTCATGTCCATATGGATGACTTTCATCTTTTGGTTTTTCTGAAACTTTAGTCCCTATATATGTCATTGCAGATGAAAAAATATCTAGTGCACTGTTTAATGAGTCTGCTATCATTCCCTGACTTTTTGTAACTAGTGCTATAGCTAATTTTATTGTTAGCAAAAATATGTTACCTACTATTCCTATAATACCAACTTTTTTTGCATCTTTAAATCTATCCATAATTTCATTTCCCTTCGTTTAGATTTTATGTCTATTCTACCACACTTAAGTGCTCTTGTAAATATGTTTTGGCTTTAGACGTTAAAAAATGTACATTTTTTATGTACATTTCATCACTTTTCTAAATCTATTAAGCTTTGCTCTTCTACCCATGTTTCGTTTAGTTTATCTTTCCCTATGTATACAAGTTTTCCTTTTTGTATTTTGAATTTTTTATCATATTTTTTAGGAAAGTTTTCTATGTATTTATGTATGTCTGCATATGTTTCTGCGTTTATGTTTTCTTTGTCGAAAGCAAAATTTCTTAGCTCTAGGCTAGTCATTTTAGCTTCTAGTTGGTCGTTTAATTCTATTATGTCTGACTTAAATACTGTTTCGTTTGCTTTGTCTATAATCCTTCTGTCCGTTACGTTGTAGACTACTACGCCTGCTAGAATTGTTAGGACTACTATGGTTACAGAAAGCACAATTAAGCTAATTCCTTTTTTCATAATTACCACCTCATGTATACATTTTACTACATTATTTTTTTTATTGCAATGATATATATTTCTTTTATTTTAAAAACATAGACCTTGGTATATGTTTTCTAGTTAGTATATATATAGACCTAAGTCTACAAGTATACTAGATTATATATCTCTAGTATTTGCTCTACTTTTTAAAAGAATATAATCTTTTTTAAAAATTCTATCATATATTCCCCTATAAATATATATATATTACTAAAGCATGTTTTCTAGGAGGTTTTATATGAACGGGAAAGATATATATAGCAATATTGCTAAAAGAACAAATGGAGATATTTATGTAGGGGTTGTAGGTCCTGTAAGAACAGGCAAATCTACATTTATAAAGTCTTTCATGGAGAGTCTAGTTATACCTAACATTGAGGGGAAATATAGAAAAGAAAGAACAATAGATGAGCTACCTCAAAGCGCATCTGGAAGAACTATTATGACAACAGAGCCTAAGTTTATACCTAATGAATCTATAGAAGTAAAGCTAGATAACAACGTTAGCTTTAAAACAAGGCTAGTAGACTGCGTTGGATATTTAGTAGATGGAGCGCTTGGAGACAGCGAGGACGATATGCCTAGAATGGTAGATACACCTTGGTTTCCAGAGAAAATACCTTTTAAAATGGCAGCAGAAATTGGCACTCGTAAAGTTATAGCGGACCACTCTACTATTGGAATTATAGTTACTACAGACGGTAGCTTTACAGATATACCAAGGGAGTCTTACATAGATGCAGAAAGAAAAGTAGTTGGCGAGCTTAAAGAGCTAAATAAGCCTTTTACTATTATTCTTAACTGCGAAAACCCATACTCTACTTCTTCTATGGAGCTTGCAAGGCAGCTAGAAGATGAGTACGACGCACCTGTACTTGCAGCTAACGTTGCAGAGCTTAAGGAAGAAAACATAAAGGATATATTTTCTAAAGTTTTAGAAGAGTTCCCTATAAGCGAAATATCTTTTTCTCTTCCGTCTTGGGTAGATTCTCTATCTTTAGACCACAGTATAAAGAGCAACATTATTAATATTGTTAGGCAAAATTTCTTGCCTATTAATAGCGTAAGGGAAATATCTAATTTAGTTACTAGGCTTAAGGAAGCAAATGATATTATACAAGATGTGTACATAGAAAACGCTAGTATGGATACTGGCAACGTGCACATACAAATGACTATTAACCCAGATCTTTTCTACAGAGCTCTTTCTGAGGCTTCTAATTTAGATATCCATAGCGAAGGAGATATTTTTAAATGCATGAAAGATTACTCTATAGTTAAGACAGACTACAGTAGAATTTCTGGAGCTTTAGAGGAAGTCCGCATAAAAGGCTATGGAATTGTTACGCCGCAAATAGATGAGCTTAAGTTAGAAGAGCCTGAGATTTTTAAAAACGGTAGTAAGTTTGGCGTTAAGCTTAAAGCTTCTGCTCCTTCTATTCATATGATTAGAGCGGACATAGAAACTGAAGTTAGCCCTATAGTTGGCTCAGAGAAGCAGTCTGAGGATTTAGTTAAGTATCTTCTTTCTGAGTTTGAAGCAGATCCTAAAAAGATTTGGCAGTCTAATATTTTTGGAAAATCTCTTCATGAGCTTGTTAATGAAGGTCTGCATAACAAGCTGTATAAGATGCCTGATGAAGCTCAGCTTAAGCTTCAAGAGACTCTTACTAAGATTATTAATGAGGGTTCTGGAGGGCTTATCTGTATTATTCTTTAATATAAAAACGAGTAGAATTTTCTACTCGTTTTCTTTGTTTTTATTATTTTTTT
>JAVWPP010000020.1:19126-21985 GCA_036635835.1 Clostridia bacterium
TTTTTATTTTTTTCTTTTAAAACATATATCTAACTTTTTCTCTTTTACCTAGTTTAGCGTATATATATAGATTAGTTTTTAAATAGCTCTGCTACTTCTTTTACGCTGCTTACTGTTATGCTTGGAATAATATCTCCAGGGCTTTGTTTATGCTCGTTTATCCATATGCTAGCTATTCCTACGTTATTTGCACACTGCACGTCTGTTTTTAAGCCATCTCCAATCATAATAAAGTGTTCTTTTTCTAAGCCTTTAATTACTTTTTCTAAAGCTACTTTACTTGGCTTTGCGTATGAGTTATCCCATCCGTATACATCGTCAAAAAACTTATATATATCTAAAAATTTTAAATTTTTTATTTGATCTTCCTTGAACCAATCTGATAGCGCTATAATCTTTTTACCGCGTTTTTTAACTGCTTGTAAAAGCTCTGTAGCTCCATCGTAGAGAGCAAGAGGAGGGCGTGCAAAGATTGCATCTAAAATAGCTTCTCCGTTTATATTAAGCTCTCCTAATCTAGGAATGTTATCTTGTATCATACCATAATATTTCTCTTTAGTCATCTGCACATTATCTGTAAACTCTCCATGCGCTAGCCAAAATTTCTTTATCTGGTTTTCTAGCTCTTTATCTAGCGGTATACCTAGCTCACCACATAAATGCTCTGTTTCTATAGAGTTATCATGCTGTATAAGGGTATTATCTAAGTCTAAAACAACATACTGGATATTTTCTAAATTTAACATAACTTCATCTCCTAACATATTTAATTAAATATATTTTTTTAAAATTACAAGACATTTAGTATACCATAGGAAACTATTTATGTCAACATATTTATAGATGTTAAACGTAAAAAAACAGATATTACATCTGTTTTCTTTCTACTTATATACTTAGCTCTTTAGCATATACTTTGCTTTCTACGTATTTCCTATATATTTCTAAAATATCTGCACTTACTATACTGTTAAAATATGCGTGGTTTACCAAAGGACTAATCCTATCTAGCAAATCTTCTAGCATTTCTAACATAGATATATCTGCAACCATCTGCCGTAAAATACGGGTATCTGCATGTGAAATAATCTTGCGCATAGCCTGCATAACGAGTCTTCTTCTCATAAAAAGCATCATAAAATTCCCTCCAAATATTAATTAATATTTTGTACAAATTTAAATATACATACATTATACACTAAATTTGTACATTTTGCAAGAACGGAAATATTTAATCTTACATATCTATTGCATATTTTTTTCCTTTTAGATATACTATACACATAAGGGGGCATACTTTATGTGTAATACTATGGAAATAATATTTGTAAGGCACGCTCAAAGCGTTGGAAACCTAGAAAAAAAACTTTGCGGAAGCACAGACTTTCCGCTATCTAAGCAAGGGGAAAAACAGGCAAAAGCAATAGGTAAATATCTCTCTAATATGCAGCTAGACAAGATATATTCTAGCCCTATGCTGCGCGCTATAGATACCGCTATATACATACAAGCCTTGCAGCAAAACGCATCTTGCGTATATATTTTAGATGGCGTGCGTGAAATGAATTTTGGTCTTTGCGATGGCATGCTCCACGAAAAAGTGCTTGAGCTTATGCCAGAAGAATTCCTAAGGTGGCAAAACGTAACTAGGTACCCAGAAGGCTTTCCTCTGCAAGAAACTGCAGACGCCTGCATAGCTCGCTTTACAGATGCTGTTTTAGGTATCTTAGAGGAAGAAAAAGATGCCTCTAAAATATGCATCGTAACTCACGGAACAGCGCTTAGACTGTTTCTAGGAGAAGTTTTAGGCTATGGAAAAGAACACTTAATAGATATACCTAAATCTAAAAACACGGCTATATCTAGGCTTTCTTACGACAGAAAAACAAAAAAATTTACAGCTTTAGAGCTTTCTAATGCTGATCACTTAGAATATATAGACTAACTTTATACAACTTGGAGGTTTTTATGAACGGAAAAATTTATCTTACTATATTATCTGCTATTTTAACTATATTTATAATCCTTGGCTCTATCTCGTATTTTATAGGGTCCTACTTTTTTAATATAGCTTTAGATGCAACAGGTAATCTAAATAACATTAAAGTACCAGTAGACGCAGCTACAAATCTAACTGCAACAGACCAGTGGTTTTCTACTAAAAAAACTGTAAGTATATCTTCTAAAGATGGTCTTAAGCTATCTGGATATATCTTTGAAAGCGCAAAAAAAAGCAATAAGTGGGTTATAGCGGTGCACGGATACAGAGGTAATGCCTACAACATTTCAACAGTTGGAGAAAACTTTAACGCTAATTCATACAATGTACTTCTTATAGATTTAAGAGGACATGGTAGTAGCGAGGGAGACTATATTAGCATGGGCATACAAGATAGCCACGATCTAATTAGGTGGTGCAATTATTTAAATACCGAGTATGCAGATATAGACATATGCCTTTACGGAATCTCTATGGGAGGCGCTACAGTTATGTCCGCATCTGGAAACAAAGCACTTCCTAAGAATGTTAAATGCATAGTTGAAGACTGCGGTTTCACCTCAGCAAAAGCTGAATTTACTCACCAGTTAAAAACTTTATATGGCAGAGATCCTTTCCCAATTATACCTATTGCTAATTTGTATACAAAGTTTAAAGCAGGCTTTTTCTTTGGAGAATTTGCCCCTATTAAGATGGTTAAGAAAAGTAAGGCTCCTATCCTTTTTATACATGGAGATCTAGATTCTTTTGTTCCTTTTGACATGGTTAATGATTTATATGCTGTAGCTAAGCAGCCTAAAGAATTGTTTATTGTAAAGGGCGCCAATCACGCAGGCAGTGAGTTAGTAGATTCTAAAAAG
>JAVWPP010000021.1:0-6144 GCA_036635835.1 Clostridia bacterium
AGAGGTACACATGCATGTGTAAAACAAATGCAACAATTCATGAGAGAAGCTAAAAGAAACTATGGAAACGAATACTACATTTTAAAAATGGATATTCGCAAATTTTTTTATAATATCAAACCCAGTATTTTGTATAGTATACTAGATAAAAGAATTACAAACGTTAGATTAAAAGAATTTACAAAAAGTATAATATACAGCAATATAGAAATAGACGATATAGGAATTCCTATAGGTAATTATACATCTCAGTATTTTGCAAATATATATATGAATGAATTAGATCAATTTGTTAAGAACAATTTAAATGTTAAATATTATATTAGATATATGGATGATTTCATACTGCTATTAAGAAGCAAAGAAGAGTGTAGAGATATGCTAAAGAAAATAACTATATTTTTAGAGATAAAGTTAGAACTTGAACTAAATAAAAAAACAAAATATTATCCAAATAGAATGGGTACGGATTTTTGTGGATATGTTATTTATGATACGCATATAAGACTAAGAAAAAACTCAAAAATCAAAATTAAAAGAAATATTAGAAAATGGAACAAACTATATCATAAAACAAAGTTAGATTTTTCTGAAATATTAAGAATGTTAGCTTCGCTACATTCTTGGGAAGGGCATGCAAAGCATGCGGATACCTTTATATTAAGAAAACAAATTTTAGAAAAATGTGATTTTATTTATGATCCTCTTTTGGATTATTCTATAGATTCACAAGGACAAGTGCTGTAAATCTTTTAAGTGGCGACTACTCGAACTTCCCGTATTCGACCAATCCTGTCTTCTACCGTGGGGGCAATTACAATAATGGAGGCAATGCTGGAGTGTTCGCGTTCAATAACAACACAGGTCAGCCTAACAGTAACAATTGCTGGCGTCGGTGTCTGCACTCTGCTTTATTAATATTGTGATGATATATTTACGGATATATCATATAGCTAAAGCAAAGAAGCATAAGTCCTTTCGGAAGAAAAAAATATTAATAGATTAATTAGATTAGTAATTTTAATGAATATTTAAATAGTTGGAATATAGCTGGAGAAGTAAACTTCTCCAGCTATATTATTTATTTATTTATTTATTTATTTATTTATTTATTTATGCTTAATTATAAATTAATTTTATTTTTTCTATTTTATATTTTGCTACGCATTATAATATTTTGTCGACTTTTGTCGAAAAAGCGCGAAATGAAATAAAGTTGTTTACAAAGTAAAGAGCCTTTGATATAATCTACTAGTTCAAGAGAGTAATTAAATTCTATTGCGACTAGATTTAATTATATATTTAAAGAATAAGTAGTATGAAACGTGTAACTAACGTAAGAAATGACTACAATAAAAAATTTAACTCTTCAAAGCATAAATTTTAAACCAGAGATGAAAGATATCTCTGGTTTTTTTATTTGTTGTTTGTCGCATTTTGTCTACTTTTGTCGAAAAAGCGCGAAATGCAATAAAGGTGTTTACATAGTAAAAAGCGTTTGATATAATCTACTAGATTCAAGAAGATTATTAGATTCAATATAGGAGCTGAATTTAATTATTATTCAAAATAATCATAAGTCTGAAAGCGAAGTGGGTACTCGTAATTAAGATTAGAAATAGAACTTATATATAAGTTCTGATTTGGAGCTAGAGATACTTATGTCTCTGGTTTTTTTTTTATAACTTTTTTCTGTATATTGTCTTGTTTTGTCTACTTTTGTCGAAAAAGCGCGAAATGCAATAAAGGTGTTTACAATGAAAAAGTCGTTTGATATAATCTACTAGATTCATGGGAATGATTGAATTTACCATAAGGGGTATATTCAAAGGCTACATTCAATGAATTAAAAACTGTAATATGGAGTAAGTACCATAAATAACGAAAACCAAGAGATTGACAGTGTACTAGTCAAAAGTATACATGAGAATATGTATACTATAAAAAGTAGAAGTAGGTTACAAACCTTAAGAATTGCTTCTACTAGTTAAAACCAGAGATAATTATATCTCTGGCTTTTTTATGAGCTTTTTTACTGTATATTATTTGCTTTTACCTAAAAATCATTAAAGCTCTTTATAAACTAAAATCTCTTTATATAATTTGCTAGATTTAAAATATTTTTTTCTACAGCTATATATTCTTTTTTCTAAATATCTCTTGTATACTTTTGTATACTATCTATTGCAAAACAAAAAGAGAATATATATAATATAAATAAAGTAATGGAGGATGTAATGGAAGAGAAAGATGGTATAATTATGTTTGAAGATAAGATGTATAATCTAGATGAAATGTCTACAGAGGAATTAGATATACTTATAGATAGTATAGAAAATGAACAAAGAATAATACAAAAAAATATAATTGATTTAGTTGGATAAAATAATTATAAAAATAAGAGTGGAAAAAGAAAAATGACAAAAAAATAATAAACGGAAAAATAAAAATTAAAATAATTAAAATATTTTGTGAGGTTTTGTCGAAAAAATAGAAGTTAAACAAAAGGTATTTACAAACTAAATAGAGCTTGTTACAATAGCGAAGATAACCTAATAATTATATATAAGCTATTAGTTAAAATGTTTTAATTAAAACTTATAATAGCCATTAGAAATATCTCTAATGGCTATGTATATTTTATTAATTATTATTAAATATTAATTTAAAGATATCTTACTTTATTTTAGTTTTTTCTTTGCTTGCATAGAAGTAACTTGTAAATAAAATAAGGTGAGGTATAGTAATCATAAAACCACCAATAACATCACTTGCAAAGTGAACACCTAAATAGATTCTACTAAGCCCAATTAAAAGAATTAGAGTGACTAATAAAGAAGAAAGAATAATCTTCATATTTTTATTTCTTACATATCTAATTACAAAGAAAATTATAAACCCATAAAAGGCACAGCTAAGCATAGCGTGGCCACTTGGAAAACTAAAATTAGATTCCTCTATAAGATTTATATCAATAGGTCTTTCTCTTGAAAATATATATTTAAGACTTTGGTTTAGCGCAGTAACTAAAACTAAGTTTAGCACTACTAATATTTTATTTTTCATATTTTTAATTATAAGTATTAAAATACCTGTAATAGATATTAAAAATATAGGACCACCTAAAAAAGTAATTGCTTTTATTACTTTTGTTAATGGATCTGAAATAAATTTAGATACAATATTATATATAAAATTATCAAAAGAATGAAGAGAATTTCTAAACACTCCATAAGCTATTAAAGCAAAAATAAATATACAAATACTAAAAACAGTCCATTTTATATTTTCGTTTATATTAGTTATTTTATTTTTACTTTTATTTTTCACTTCATTTGTCGCTTTCTCTTTCACTTCATTTTCATTTTTCTTATCATTTGTTTTCGCCATAATTAACACTCCTAAAAGTATTATATATAATATTGTCTAAAAAAGCAATAAAAATATAAAGTAATAGAGAGTGAAAATTCACTCTCTATTCATTATTTGTTTTGGTATTATCTATTTGCTCTATAGTTGTTTTTGCTGGTACTTTCTGACGTGGGTCATTATCTACTGTATGATTGATACAGTTAAAAGTATGAGCAATTATAAAAAGTAAACCTAGAACAACTAAAATTCTTTTTATTATTATCCCTAAAGTTACTGGACTTTCATCTAACATAACATTCACCTCGCATATATTTATTCACGCATAAGTTTATTGTATTCTTCTGTTGTAGGCATAGGGTCGTTAGTTATTTCTTTGTATACAGCATCAGATGGATTTACCATTTTAGCAGGCTTGTAACTTCCATGAAATATTTCAGCTACGCAAGCTAAGAAAAAAAGAATTAGTAATAACTTAATAAAACCAGATATAAAACTTTTACCTTTAGACATATAAATGTCCTCCTTTTAAAGTTTATTTTTCTTTTCTTTTTTCTGTTTTTGTATATTTTCTTGTCCTATATACCATGAACTAGTATTTGCAAGAACCAAGTCTTTATCGCAAGATATATAAGAGCTGCTAAGGTTACAAGTACAAAACTAGAAATAAGTCTTCCAAGTAATAATACAAATCCGTCTTTAGTTTGATTATAATCTTCGTCTTTATCTATCTTTTTTTTAAACATATAAAAGTCTCCTTTAAAATTATTTAATCTTAAATTTAAAACTTAATCTATGTATAGTATACCATAAAGGTCTACTCAAAGTCAACATAAAAAATAAGACTAATATAAACTCTACCTATGCTAAGCATAAAAAAATCTATGCTATGCATAAATATATATATCCTCTACGTAAAAATACTTTTACATACGTTTTAAAATTTAAAATAGAATTTTGCATATACACTAGCACTTTCAAGCAAAAAAGTATATAATGTAGATATAAAATATACTTAGGAAGGAAATAAAAATGGAAAATGAGAGAATAGATGATTTAGGCATCAAGAATTTAAAAGTAGTACAAAACCCAGATTATTTTTGCTTTGGTACAGATAGCGTACTTCTTGCAAACTTCGTAAAGAGCACAAAATCTGCAAATGTCATAGTAGACCTATGCGCTGGAAGTAGTGTTATTCCACTTATAATGTCAGCTAAAATAAAATACAGCAGAATATTTGCAGTAGAGCTGCAAAAAGAAATGTTTGAACTTTCTAAAAAAAGCATAGCGCTTAATAAACTAAAAAATAAAATAATACCTATACATAAAGATATAAAAGATATAAAAGCAATAAGAGAAGCACTTCTTACAGAGGGATACCCAGAAGTAGTAGATATTATAACAGTAAACCCACCATACAAAAAAGAAGGAACTGGCATTAAAAACGATACAAGTGTAAAAACCATAGCAAGGCATGAAATAAAATGTACACTAGAAGATATATTCAGCACAAGTAAAAAACTGCTTAAAGATCTAGGAAAGCTATACATGGTGCACAAACCAGAAAGACTAGCAGAAATAATATACACTGCAAAAGCATACGGCTTCGAAGCAAAAAGAATAAGACTTGTAGAACCTAAAAAAGGAATGAAAGCAAGCATAGCACTTTTTGAGTTTGTTAAATTTGGCAACCCAGAAGTTATAATAGAGCCAACTCTAATAGAGTATAACGAAGACGGAACATACACAGATGAAATTTATAAAATATATGGAATGGAAAGAAAAATAGAAGATGAAAAATAGTATTGAAAAAGGAACATTATATATAGTAGGAACACCAATTGGAAACATGAGAGATATAACAATAAGAGCATTAGACACCCTAAAGGAAGTAGATATAATACTTGCAGAAGACACAAGGCAAACAGTAAAGCTACTTAACTATTTTGAAATATCCAAGAAGATGATATCATACCACAGACATAATGAAATAGAAAAAGTAAATCAAGTAATACAAATATTAGACGAAGGAAAAAATGTAGCTATAGTTTCAGACGCAGGAATGCCATGCGTTTCAGACCCTGGATACTTTCTAGTAAAGGAGCTTGTAGAAAAAAGCTACCCTGTAGAAGTAATACCTGGCGTAACAGCATTTGTAACAGCAGTAGTTAAGTCTGGTATAGATACAACTAGATTCTCTTTTGAAGGCTTTATATCAGTTAATAAAAAGCAAAGAAAAGAAAGACTAATGTCCTTAGAAAACGAAACAAGAACAATGCTCTTTTACGAAGCTCCACATAAACTAATAGGCACTCTAAAAGACATGCAAAAATATTTTCAAGGTAGATATATATGCGTAGCAAGAGAGCTAACTAAAAAGTTCGAAGAGCACGTTAGAGGAGACATAGAAACAGTAATAGAGCACTTTGAGCAAAACCCTCCAAGAGGTGAGTTTGTTATAGTTGTAAAAGGAAAAGACGAAAACGAAATAAAAGAAAACGAAAAAACTGCTGTAGAAAACATATCAGTAGAAGATCTATACATGCAGTATATAAGAGAAGGAAAATCTAAAAAAGAAGCTGTTAAGCTAGTTGCAAAAATGAAGAATATAGATAAAAACATTGTATATAAAGAAACTCTAGATATGTAGCCAATTGACATAATACTGCTTTTGTGATATAATATAAGTATTAGAAAAGAGGTATTTAGTATGGAATTAGATATGTTTTTAGTAGAGTTAGATAAAGAATTAGAAATCAAAGAAAACAAATAAAA
>JAVWPP010000021.1:6244-20518 GCA_036635835.1 Clostridia bacterium
AAAACAAATAGAAATTAAATAATTTAAAATATTGGAGGTATACATATGAACGAAGATCAAGAAAAACTTATGGTATTAGAAGAAATGGAAAGAGAAGAAAAACAAAAAGAGGAAAGCAAAAAAGAAGAAAGCAAAAGAAATCAAAGCTATGACGTAGAAGACAACGCTCAAAGTGCTAAAGCAACTGAAGAAAATCAAGTTTTTGAAGAAGAAAGAATGTTTAACGAAAGAATGCATGTACAAATTCAAAATAGAATTGCTGCAAAAATAGCTAAACTAGAAGAAAAAATAAATTCAGGAACTCTTTCAAAAGAAGACGAAAAAGAAGCTAAGCAGATGATAGAAAAAATGAAAAAAGACATGAAAGGTTTAGATTCAAACTATAGTGCTTTTGCAAAAAGCTCTGTTAAAGATGCAGACTACTACAAGATAATTAACTCATATGATGCCCTAGTTAATCAAAACATAACTACAGAAGAATACGAAGCATTTAAAAATGAAGCAATGCAAGAAACAATAAATGATGGTGTATATACATTTTCAAATATTATGCTTGCTAAAAATTCATCAGATAGAGTTAAAATATTAGAAAATATGACAGAAGACGAAAAACTTCAGCTATTAAGTAGCACAATTAATACAAGACCTAAAACTCCATATAAAAAGGAACCCCTAAAATCTCGCTTTATTCCAAGCATAGTTAGACATCTAGCACTACCTAAAATGGAAATAAACAAAGAAGCAGAGTGCAATAAGGAAAACCTTAGACAGTTTGTACAAGAACACTTAGTATCTGCAAAAGCAAAATCTGAGCTAGTTCTTTCAGACCTTGCCTATGAAATAGACGGAACAGTTATAAAAGATTCAAAACCAGATCTAGCTAGCAAGTTAGACAAAAGAAAACAAGAAGACAGATATGGACTACTTGGCCTTGAGTTTAAACTAGAATCAGATAAAGAAGTAGGAGAAGCAGACACAGACACTGAAAGAAGAATGAAAGTTGCAAACTATAAAAGAAAAGAAAAATGGAGATCTTCAACAGGTTCATCTAGAACAACTGCAAGAAAAGAAATAGAGTATACAGACGAAAAAACAGGTAAAGAAAGATCTAAAATATACAAATACGAGTACTACAATAGAAAATACAATAACAAAGTAGCAAGAAAAGCACAAGACTTAGATGTATACAAAGATACTTACGAAAAATATAAAAAAGAAACAGATGAAATAAAAGAAAAAAATCCAGAAGCAGTTATAGATGAGAAAAAAGAAAGATTCATGTCTATGTATAAATCATACGCAGCAGATTTAAAATGCGCACAAGAGTTACAAAGCGTATACGAATTATATAACGAAAAATATCCAGCAAAATCTTTTAAAAAGCAAAGAGCAGAAAAAACAGAAGCTGTATATAAAGAAGCCGGAGTAAATATGCCAGTAAACCAAACAAAAAATGCTCTAAGAGATGATCTAAACAAAAAAATAAAATCTAGAGCAGCGCAACAAGCAAGTTACAAAAGCAGAGATAATGCAAATGATAAAACAACTCTAAATGTAGACAACGAGTATAAAGAAAGATAATAAAAATATAAAAAAATATAATAAAAAAGATAATAAAATAAGCACAAAAATGCAACCTAAGGTTGCATTTTTTATCTTTTAATATATAATATAAAAGTAATAAAAGAAAAACAAAAATAAAAAAAAGAAAAACAAAAGCAAAAAAAATAAAACTACATATATACGCTAAACCATATAAATAAGAAAAAGTCAGATATATGTTTTTTTAAAGCAAAAAAATAAACCAAAGTAAGAGAGGAAAAAATGAAAAAGATGATACAAGCCGTGTTAATAGTAATATGTATAATAATATGTATAAATATATATATTAGTAATAACATCATAGAAGTAACAAAATACAATTTAGAATCAGAAAAAATACCAAAAGAATTTGATGGATACAAAATAGTACAAATATCAGATTTACATAGCGAAGAAAAAGGCAAAAAAAATATAAAACTAATAGAAAAAATAGATGCCCAAAACCCAGACATAGTAGTTATGACAGGAGATATGGTAGATAAAAGATGTAAAGACTTCACAACATTTATAGACCTATGCAACAACCTAGCAGAAAAATATCCGGTATACTACGTAGTAGGAAATAACGAAGAACACTTAAAAGTAAAAAACTTTACAAAGCTAAAAAAAGAGCTAAAAAACACAAAAGTAAAATACATGTCAAATAGCAAAGTAGAGCTAAAAAAAGGAGCATCATATATAAATTTATACGGAATACAGTATAAATTCAACCTAAAAGCCCTTACATTTAAACCACTGGAAAAGCAGCAAAAAATATTAAACGTAACACTTGGATATGCAGACAAAAGCAAATACAACATCCTACTTGCCCATGACCCTATACCGTTTAAAAACTACGCAGCTTGGGGAGCAGATGCAACGCTTTCAGGACATATACACGGAGGCATAATACGCATAGGAACTCAAGGTGTCCTATCACCAGAAAGAACATTTAAACCTAAATACACAGGTGGAATATACAGCTTAGAAGAAGATCCAGAAAAAAAACTAATACTAAACAGAGGACTTAGCATAACCCCGCTACTATTTAGAATAAACAACAAATTAGACGTAACATGCATAACTTTAAAAGCTAAAGAAATGTAAAAGTATAAAAACAAAATAAACGTAAAACATATAACTGTAAAGGAGATAGTATGGAATATATAACACAATATTTTTTAGTATTCATAGAGGGAATAATATCGTTTTTCTCTCCATGCGTCCTTCCCCTTATCCCTATATATGTAGGTTACCTATCTGGCACAAAAATAGATAAAAAGAAAATGCTCATCAACACAGTTTGCTTTGTATGCGGAATATCTACAGCCTTCTTCATACTAGGAATCTCGTTTACTGCGCTTAGCAAATATCTTTTTGCAAGCAAAGATATTTTCATCAAAATAGCAGGTATAATAATACTCCTACTTGGACTTTTTGAGCTAGGTTTTCTCAAAATAGATAAACTAGAAAAAACATATAAAATGAAAAACAAATCAAATCTAAAAAACATAAACCCACTAGTTGCATACGTACTTGGATTTACATTTAGCTTTGCTTGGACGCCCTGTGTAGGGCCTACGCTTTCATCTGTAATCCTACTTGCATCTACAGAAAAAAGCGCTATAATAGCAGTAATGTACATCATAATATACACCCTAGGATACATCATTCCATTCATCATATTAGGAATATTTACAGAAACATTCCTAAAATATCTAAAAGAAAAAAGAAACATATTTGCATACGTAGTAAAACTTAGCGGCATCATCCTAATTTGCATAGGCCTATACACAATATTCAAAGCACCAGCAAATACGGAAAAGCCAAATATAGAGCAAGAAAAGCCACAAGTAAATGCACAGCAAGAAAACATATTAGACTTCAAACTAAAAGCGCTAGACGGAAAAGAATACACCCTATCGCAGTTCAAAGGAAAAAAAGTATTCATAAATTTCTTTGCAACTTGGTGCCCACCATGCAAAGGAGAAATGCCACACATACAAACAATATACGAAGAAAACAGCAAAAACGCAGGAGATATAATAGTTATAACTATAGCTAATCCACGTGGATCAGACGCATCTATAAACAAAATAAGAGAATACATAAACGAAAATAAATATACATTCCCAGTTCTCCTAGACGAAACAGGAGACGTCTTTAGAAAATATGATATAGCTTCTTTTCCAACTACATATATAATAAATGAAAAAGGAGAAATAGAAAACAAAATAGTAGGCGGCATGACCCTTATAAAAATGAGAAGCCTTTTAAAATGGAGCAGCAGATAAGCTGCTCTATCTTTTTGTCTTTCTTTTATTTTTCTATTTTCTATTTTTTCTTTTTTTCTTCAATTACTCTTTCCTTTACTTTTTATCTTGCTTTTCTATCTACTAACTTCGTAAGATAACCTACAATATATCCCCATCCCTTCCTTCTACTTTTTCCATAAACATTGCATATTTATGTCACCTGTGATATAATATAAGCATAACAACTGAAAAGTTTCAAAATAAATATTTTGGAGGAAACTTATGAAGATAGATATGCACACACATTCAATAAACTCAGACGGAACAAAAACACCAATGGAGCTAGCAAAAGAAGCAAAAGAATTAAATTTAGAAATGTTTTGCATTACAGACCACAACAAATGCGCATACTACGAGCAAATAGAAGAAATATACAGCAAAGTAGGAATAAGAATAATCCCATCAATAGAGCTAACAGTAGCAACAGATCCTTCTATACAAACCCCACGCGCGCAAATGCACATCTTAGGCTATGGAATAAAAGATATAGAAAAACTAAGAGAAAAACTAAACTATATAAAGCAGCAAAACGACAAAGAATGTATAAAATGCTTAGATAAAATGGTGCAAGACAGTATAGGAATAACCTACGAAGACGTCCTAAGAAACTCAGCAATAGGGAAAATAACAAGAGGATCAATAATGAGAGCGCTAGTAGAAAATGAAATAGTAAAAGACCTAGAAGAAGCAAAAGAAGTGCTTAAACAGCACCCAAAATACAGCATAAATAAAATAGCTATGTCATACAAAGAAGGAATAAACCTACTTAAAGAAGTAGGCGCACTAGTTATATTAGCACACCCATATAGACCAAAGTTTGCAAATCTAGAAGAATCTATACTCCAGCTAAAAGCCCTAGGAATAGATGGCATAGAGGTTTTCTATAAGCCATACACCATGCAAAGAGTAGAAGAGTTAAACCAAATAGCAACAAAGTATAACCTCTTAAAAACAGGAGGAACAGATTGCCACTCAAAAAAGAAAAGACTCACACTTGGAGTAGAAGCAGCAGACTTAGAAATAGTAAAACTACTAAAAAACTAGTAGAAAGCAGAGACAAAATTATCTCTGCTTTTGCATGCAAAAAATCACCTAGATTTAAGCATCTCATCTCTAGCTGCCTTTAATTCATTAAGTTTAGACACAGTAACAAAAGTATACCCATCTGCCTTAAGATTCTGTATAATAAGCTTAGAAGCCTCTACAGATGTAGGAAATATATCATGCATAAGAATAATATCATAACTTGTAGTCTCTCTAATAACCCTAGAATAAATTTTTTCAGCAGACCTATATTTCCAGTCTAAAGAATCTACATTCCAAAGAATAATAGGCATCTTAATAAACTCTTTCACTCGCTTATTAACGCTCCCATAAGGAGGCCTAACTATACTTGCATAACTAGAAGTAGCGGCATAAATAAGCTCATTTGTGCTAGATATTTGCTCATGAATTTTTTCGTTTTTTATCTTAGTAAACAGCTTATGCGTATAGCTGTGCACCCCAATCTCATGCCCATCTTTTTTAATATTTCTAAGTATTTCTTCGTTACCAGATATATTCTCACCAAGCAGAAAAAAAGTAACCGTAACATCATTTTCTTTCAAAAACTCTAGAAGCAAAGGAGTAGTCTTTTTGCTAGGACCATCATCAAAAGTTAAAGCCACGTACTTAGGTGCATACACATACACAGACGTTTGCACCATATCTTTAGAAGACATAGAGCGCTCAATATTTGAGTTATATATGCTTAAGTTAATATAGTTTGCAATCCCTCTAGCATTAAATGCAAGAAGCGCGGAAAAAAAGAAAAAGAAAACTAAAATAAATTTCTTCATGGAAACACCTCAAAATTCATTAGATAATATAATGTATATGCAAATACATAAATATATAAGACAGTAAAAAGAAAAAATATACACAGTTATATAATTAAAAATATTGCCGAAAAATGTCGCACGAAACTTATACAAAACATAAAAATAGTATTGACATGCAGAAACAAAAGTTCTATAATAAGCACGGAAGAAAAAAGAAAAAAGAAATAAGAAAAAAATATTCAAATATATAATAAAAGCGCAAGTTTTGTAAATTCATTTATTTAAAATAAAGAGCAAGCATATAATATCTTAGGTGATAGAAAATGAACAACAAAAAATGCAATCAAATTTTAGCTGTATCTTTACTTGTAAGTATATTTTTCATTTCAGCAATTACATGTACTGGCTACTTTGTTTTAAAAGAAAGAAACCTTAAAACCATCGATGTTTCAGTAGATATAAACGCGCAAAACAAAAAAAATATATACGCAACTAAACACATAAATAAAGAAAATACAAAAATATATTATCCCGTTACAGCAGACGAAAAATTTAACAAAATGGCAGAAAAAATAGTTAACGAAAACATAGAAAAATTCGAAAAAGCAAAAACAGAAGACCCTTCACAAAACATTCAAATAGTATATAATGTAACAAAGCAAAGTGAAAATATATACTCATTTGTATTTAGCACAGAAATAAAAACTGCGCTTCGCCCAGACACATATATACAAAGTATAACTTACGATTTTTCTAAAAAAGAAGAAATAACTATAGATAATTTATTCAAAGATTTAAACAAAGAACTTAGATATATTTCAAAATACACATACGAAGAATTAGCTAAAAATCCAGAAATATTAAGGCTTCGGAAACTTAAACAAAGTAAAAGAAGGAACAGCGCCTCTAGCAGAAAACTTCAGCACATTTGCAGTAGACGAAAAAGTACTAATTATATACTTTAACAGATATCAAGTAGCACCATATATTGTAGGAGATTTAAATGTTTGCATACCTCTAAACAACATAGAAATTAATATATAAAAATGTCGAAAAAAGTAGTTTACACTGATTATTTTATATGATATACTGAGACTTGACAAGTGAGGTTGTTATGAAAAAATATGAGTTATCTACAGTACAAAAAAACATATGGATGTTAGAAAGTTTTTACGCAAATTCTGCAATAAATAATATTACAACAGAAATACAAATCGATGGAATATTAGATTTTAAAATAGTTAACGAAGCAGTTAACCTAGTTATAGAGTCAAACGATATAATAAGGAGCAAATTCTTCGAAGAAAATAATGAGGTATATAGAATAGTTGAGCCATACAAACCCGGCACAATAAGACTTATGGATCTTAGAAAATACACAAAAGAAGAAGTAAGAAAATATATAGACAATTTTGCAGCAGAACCAATGAATGTGCAAAATAAATTATCTACTATAGAGCTTATATACACAGCAGAAAAAAAATCTATAATTTTAACAAAGTTTCATCACCTTATAGGAGATGCATGGTCTCTTTTATCTATAATGGCTAATAATTTAGTAGAAGCAATATATAGACTAAATAGAGGAGAAAAAATAGAAGCAAATGAGTATATTTCAGAAGAATATAATATATTTGTAGATAGAGAAAAAGAATATGCAAAAACAAATAAATATGCTGCAGATAAAGAATATTTTGCAGAAAAATTTAAAGGATTAGAAACATGTACTGTAATAAAAAACAATAATTTAAAAAGAACTAATAATGCAAAAAGAAAAATAAATTATATTAACGAAAAAGAATATAAAAAAATAAAAGAATTTTGCAACGAAAAAAGAATATCTGAGTATGCGTTAATACTAACTGCATTAACTCTATATTTATATAGAATATCTCAAAAAAATGATGTCGTAATAGGTACACCAATATTAAATAGACTATCAAAACAAGAAAAAAGTATAATAGGCCTATTTATCTCAACAGTGCCACTTAGATTTAAATTCGAGGAAGACATAGATTTTATAGAGCTATGTAGAATAGTTACATCAGAACTATTTACAACATACAGACATCAAAAATATCCATTTAGTGAAATTAGCAAAGATTTTTATCAAAACTCAGACGTAAGTAAAATGTTTGACATCATGCTATCATATCAAAATGCAAAGTACGGAGAGTACTTACAAAAAGATGAAATAGACGTCAACTGGGACTTTGCAGGGTGCCAGCAAGAACAGCTAATAATACATGTACTTTCAGATGAATTAAACGATAAACTTAAAATACATTATGACTATTTAGTAGATCTTTTTGACGAAGAAGAAATAGATTATATACATGAGAGATTACTTAGAATCATACTAGATGGAATTTCTAAAAATCCAAAAATAAATGAAATTAAAATCGTAACAAAAAAAGAAGAAACCTTACTTTTAAAAGATTTTATTGGAGATAGAGTAGAATCAGAATACCCAGAAAAAGAAAGTATAATTTCTCTTTTTCAAAAAATAGCAAAGCAAAACGAAGATAGAGTAGCTGTAAAATATAAAGATGAGCAGCTTACATATTTGCAGCTAGATAAAAAAGTAAATGCACTTGCAACGAAACTTAGAAAAGAAGGAGTTACAAGAAACAGCATAGTAGCAATAAAATTAGACAAAGGAATAAATCAAATAATAGCAATGCTTGCAACATTAAAAGCAGGTGGAGCATACATGCCAATTCACATGGACTGGCCAGACGATAGAATAATATTCATGCTAGAAGATAGCAAAGCAAAAGCATGCATAACAACAGAAGAATACATGCCAGCATTTGCTTGTATAGACGAGTATAACGGAAATACAGATAGAGATCTAATAATAGATATAAAAGAATTTTTCGAAGAAACAGATATAAGAAAGTGTGAAGAATTAGAATTAATATCTAAACCAGAAGACTTAGCATATATAATATATACATCAGGAACAACAGGAAAACCCAAAGGAACATTAATAGAAAATAAAAACATACTAATGCTTTTAAAGGCAAAAAAATTCCAACTAGATATAACAAACGAAGACGTTTGGACAATGTTCCATGCCTATACTTTTGATTTCTCAGTTTGGGAAATGTACGGCGCTTTACTAAACGGAGCAAAATTAGTTATAGTACCTTCAGATGTATTAAAAAACATAGATAAATACGTTAAATTATTAAAAAAAGAAAAAGTAACTATACTAAATCATACACCATCTATGCTATTTAATTTAATAGAAGCAGAAAAATATTCAGAAAAAGAAATATATTTAAGATATCTAATGGTAGGAGCAGAAACAGTATACACAACAAAACTTAAAGAGTTCCATGAAAGATACCCAGAAATAAATATATGCATAGTATACGGAATAACAGAAACAACATGCATATCTACAATAAAAAAATTAGAAAAAGAAGATTACGAAAAAAATACATTTAAAATAGGAACAGCACTTCCATTTAGAAAAATATATATCCTAGATAAAAATCTTCAGCTAATGCCTATAGGAGTAGAAGGAGAGCTTTGCGAAGCAACAGGAACAGCATCAAGAGGATACCTAAACAACGAAGAACTCACAAATAAAAAATTTGTACCATGCCCATACTCAAGAAGCACCATGTATAGGACCGGAGACGTAGCAAAAAGAGACTTAAGCGGAGATTTAGTATATGTAGGCAGAAACGATAACCAAGTTAAAATAAGAGGCTTTAGAATAGAATTAGACGAAATAGAAAATCTATTACTTAAAATAGAATGCATAGATAAAATTTTAGTTTTCGTACATGAACAAAAAATACTAGCCTTTATTAAATATAAACCAGATAAAGATGAACTTAACTTCAAAAAAATAAAAAACATATTACTAGAGAATATCCCTACATATATGTTACCAACCCTATACAAAGTAAATACTTTCCCTATAAATGTTAACGGAAAAATAGATAGAAAAAAATTATTAAATCAAATAGAAAAAGATTTAGAAAAAAACATAAATCAAAAAGAAAAACCAAAAACAGAATTAGAAAAACAAATATATAAAATAATAATGGAAGTTTTAGAAGGTCAGCTAATTGGAGTTACAGATCATTTCGAAGAAAACAATATAGATTCACTTAAAATACTTAGAATATCTTTAGAACTTAGAAAAAATAATTATCTAGTAACAGCGCAAGATCTATATAATGAAGGAACAATTAGAAAAGTAGCAGAGCTTATAGAGCAAAGAATAAAAAACTCAGCAAACACATTTAGCGTTCAAAAAGGAGAATATTTAAACATAAATAAACCTTCTAAAAAATTCAATTTAGAAAGAGTATTTATCACAGGAGCAACTGGATTCTTCGGAGTAAATATTTTAGAACCTTTGCTTATGGATGATGATGTAAACAAAATATATTGCCTAGTAAGAGACTCTAAAGATTTAAAAGGTGCAGATAAACTAGACAAGCAGTTTGCTAGAATGTTTAAAAACAACAAAGCACTTAAAGAAAAGTATGATCTTAAAGTAAGAAAAATATCTGGAGACTTTACAAAAGAAAAATTAGGCATAGATATAGATTTATATAAGAAACTTGCTTTAAAAGTTACAAGCGTAATAAACTGCGCAGCAAATGTAAAACACTATGGAGCCTATGATAATTTCTATAGAGATAATGTAGAGTCAGTAAAAAATATAACTGAGTTTGCAAAGCTTGCAAACGCGTCACTTGCACAAATATCTACTCAGTCTGTTGCAGGTTTTGTAAGAACAGATTCAGAAGACAAATCTGTATATAATGAAGACGTACTAGATATAGGGCAGTCTTTCCTAGACAGCGTATATATGAGAACAAAATACGAAGCAGAAAAGTATCTAATAAATGAAGATAGCACAAACGATTTAAATTTAAAAATATTTAGAATGGGAAATCTAATGCCAAGAGCAGATAACGGAGCATTCCAAGTAAACGAAAAAGAAAATGCTTTCCTAAAAAAACTAGATGCAATAATGGATTTAAAAGCAGTATCAACAGAGTTAGAAGAATCAGAAGTAGAAATTAGCCCTGTAGATATAAGCGCAAAAGCAGTATATAAATTAATGAAATTTGATGATACAATGAGAATATACAATATAGCAAATGAAAATATAAAAACAAAAAATGTAATAGACCTAATTAGAAAATACGGAAAAGAAATAAATACATGTAAGTCAGATGAACTAATCGAAAAAATAAAAAATAATAATAATGAATCTGTTGCACTTCTTGCAAATGAGCTTATTTTTTCAGAATATATAATAAAAAGTACAGATTCAACAAAAACTATTGAATTACTAAGTCAGTTTAATGTAAAATGGAATAAGTTAGACATGGACTATATAGAAAAACTAATCGGCATAGTAGTAAGGTGGTAGATATGAAAAATAAATTGAAAGAAAATAAAGAAATAAAATCAATACTTAGTATTGTAATAATCGTAAATTTATTAGTTGTTGTTATAGGATATTTCTTGCTACCTGTAGTATTTAACTATCCTAAATATTCATTAAACACGCAGTTTCAGCAAGATATTATAAATCTTACATATAACCAGCAGTTCTTAATATTTGGAGCGTTATATATGCTATTTAGTATAGCAATACCAATAATCTTTTTAAGAAAATTGATGCCATACCAAAAAATATTAAAGGCTAAAGAATTAAATTTAAAAGATGTAGATAATATAAGAAACCAGTGCATGAAATGTCCAATGAAAATATATCTTTCACAAATAATTCTACCAATACTTTTAGTATTAGTTGTATCTATTTTCTGTAAAGCAACAGCAGCAATATTTTTAAAACTACTAATAATAGTTTTCATATTTGTTGTTGGATCTGGAATGTATGTATACATAGTAAGCAGAAAATATTATGATCAAATAATAATAAAAACATATAATAGAGTAAAAGATTATGAGTTTATACAAAGTGAATTATACTCACTTAAAAACGTAATTTTCATTCAGATATTCCCACTCTTTGTTGTAGCAATAGTAGTTTCAATGCTTCTTGGATATACAAGAGTAATAAATGAAAAAGGCGAAAGTAAATATTATTATTACTCATCTGTCTTTTCAAATGATATAATTTTAAAAGAAGGCGCTACGCTAACAACAATAAAAGATGATTTATCTAAAATAAAATTAAAAGATGAAAGCGATTATTACTTTATAATATTTCCAAACAATTACGAGTATATATCAAACCCTAAAGGACATATAAGCACATTCTTTAAAGAATATTTAAAAAGATATTATGATTTAACAAATGGAAAAGGATATGAATTTTATGGTACAGATGAACAAGCCTTTGTAAGAAAGCTATACGATGCATCAGGAAACGAGTGGTATATAGGATTCAAATACTCAGTCACAGATAGCAAAGTTTTAGTATTCTTTGGAATATCTTTTCTTAGTTTATTGTTTGTATATATTACAATAATATATATATGGGCAAAAAGTTTTAGCTTAAATGTTAAAAGAATAGTAAGAAATTTAAATGACATTCTAAAAGAAAACACCGTAGACTTCGATAATGTTATTCCAATAACATCTTATGATGAAATAGGAAGCTTAGCAGATTCATATAATAAAGTTCAGTATATGATAGAAGAGCAAATAGAACTTATACAAAAACAAGCTCAGCTTGCAACGCTAGGTGAACTTGCCGGTAATATGGCTCATGATATAAATACACCAATGGCATCAATAGATAATTCAATAGCAATGCTTAATGACATTATTAAAGACAATGGAACTATAGAAGCTAAAGATTTAGAAGTTATAGTTGGAATTATGGGTAGATGTTCAGATAAAATTAATAGAATAGTAAATAGCATGAGAAATCAAGTAAGAACACTTGGAGAATCTGAAATATATGAATTTAATTTAAAAAATGTTATAGATGAGAGCATATTAATGTTAAACACAGATATAGTTCAAATCAATTGTAATGTAATAACAAAAGTTAAAGACATAAATGTAAAAGGTCAACCAAATAAAATAGGCCAAGTAATAACAGCATTACTTTTAAATTCACTTCAAGCATATAAAATATTAGGTAAAACTAATGAAATTATAGAAGTAAAATTAACAAGTGAAAAAGGAAATGCAGTTATAGAGATTAAAGATTATGCAAATGGATTACCAGAAGCAATAAGACCATATATATTTAAAAATATATTAACTACAAAAGGAACAAATGGCACAGGTCTTGGACTATATCTTGCATACTCAATAATAAAAGGTGTATTTGGAGGAACAATAGAGTTTGAAACAGAAACCGGAAAAGGTACAACATTTATAATTAGAATTCCGTTAGAAAAGTAAGAGGTGTAGAAAATGGGATATAAAGAACTAAAAAAAGCAATGAAAATTTTGCTTGTAGATGATGATTTAGAATATCTACAAATAACATCATTATTCTTAAGATCAAAAGGATATAATATAATAACATGCAGCTCAGGCCAAGAGGCAATAGATAAAGTTGCAGAAGATAATATTAGTATAATATTAATAGATTATTATATGCCAGGAATGACAGGAGAAGAGGCAATAAACAAAATTAGAGAGACAAATAAAGAAGCCGTTATAATTTTGCAAACCGGATATTCTGGTCAGCAGCCGCCTCTTGAAACTTTAGAAAGATTAAAAATTCAAAACTATTATGATAAAACAGAAGGCGCAGATAAACTTCATCTTCAAGTACTATCTGCAGTTAGAGTTTACGCTCAGCAAACACAAATTATGCTTGAGCAATATAGAAAACAAACTTTAACAGAGCTTATTTCTGGAATAGCACAAGAGCTACAAGATCCAATAATGTCACTTAGTGCTGGAATAGAAGCTATAAAAGTAGTTGCCTTTAAACATTTACCTGCTGAAGAACAAGAAAAACTACAAAGAATAAGCTCAAACAACATTGAGCTTGTAGGTAAAATAGATAAAGTTTTATCAGCATTAATTAGTCAGTCTAATAATGATGTAGAAGGTGAAGAATGCTTAAAAGTAGTAGATATTACTACAAGATTAGAGTGCATCCTATACAGAGAGTTAAAAGCAAATGGACTTAAACTTGAAATAGAAGATAAAACAAAAAAAGATGTATATATAATTGGCAAATTAACAGATGCTACATTTATACTTATAGAAGCTATAAAAAACATCTTAAAACAAAATGCAAGTGAAAACAATGAATCTATAAAACTAGTTTTCACAGAAGATGAACAAACATGGAAAATACACATAATAGCAAAAAATATTAAACTTCCACTTAAAGTAGCATATTTATTAGAACAATTTTCATTTGAAAATGATGGACTACAATTTGTATATAGCGAAGATGCAAATGAAATTGGAGTAGTAATATACAAAATAAAAACTGAAATGTAAAACAAAAAAGCACTTACTATGTAGGTGCTTTCTCTATATTTATTGACATAAAACTGTTTTTATGCTATAATAAAGCTATAATAAAAAAATATATATTTTAAATTTAAAATATAGGAGGTACTTGATATGTT
>JAVWPP010000022.1:0-18886 GCA_036635835.1 Clostridia bacterium
AATACTAACTAGATACGGAAATATTATTAATGAGAATGAAGTATATAATATGTATTTATATATGAAAAAAACATATAAAAAATATAAAAATACACTAAAAAATATATACAAAATTATATAAAAAAATACAAATGCAATTGACATAATAATATACAGGTGATATAATATATTCATAAAAAATATTAAACCAAAATAATAATTTATGGAGGATAGATATATGAAAAAAATAGTTGTAGGAATAGATTGCGATGACGTTTTAAATAAGCTAATACCAGAAATACTAGAAGAACATTTTAGACAAACAGGAATAAGAATTACAGAAGAAGAAATAGACGATTGGAATTTAAGCAAGTTTGGTATAAACGGAAAGCTTGTTTTTCCAAAATTAGATATAGAAAACGTAGAACCAAAAATAGAAAATATAGAAGCATTAAAACAGCTATATGACCTAAAAGAAAAATACTCTTTTTTAGATGTATACGTTGTTAGTCAGTGCCCAGTTTCATCCGCTATGGCTAGAATAAGATTCATTAAAAAGTATTATCCTATGTTCCCAGAAAACACATTTATACCTGTCAAAGATAAAGGAATAATTCGTTTAGACTATTTAGTAGATGATGCAGTTCACAACGCAAAAGCAGTAGAAGATGCAGGAGGAAAACCATATCTTTTAAATGTATGTCACAATAAATATTGTACAGAATATACTCATATAAATAGCTTAAAAGAATTTGTAGAAATACTAGAAAATATTTTAAGTAAGTCATAAAAATAAATGCCGTAAGTTCATAATAGAATTTGCGGCATTTATATATTATAATATGTGTAAAAGCACTCTCAAAGTAAGAAATTCTCATATATTTCTTGCAATAAAGCATAAGCTGGTATATACTTAGATAATATTTGGAAAATAAAATAAGCAAAATTGAAAGGCTGGAATGTATATGAGCATATTAGATGAGGAAAAAAGATATTTATCAAAAACAAATCATATAGTAGCAACACAAATTAAACAGAAGACTTTGTTACTTAAATCGGATGCTATAAAATACAAATCAGATATAGCACTAAGAGACGCTATGCTTGTAATGCATGCGAGAAAACTTAGAAATTTAAATGCAATTAAAGATAGACCATATTTTGCAAGAATAGATTTTAAAGAAAATGGTGGAGATGAGCTCACTGTATATTTAGGAAAAACAGATCTTATTAACGAAGACGAGAGCATGCAAATAACAGATTGGAGAGCTCCAATTGCCTCTATATATTACGACACTCATACAGGCAATATTTCATACAATGCACCTCAAGGAATTACTGAAGGTAATTTAAAATTAAAGAGACAAATCATTATAGAAAATAAAGAAATTGTAGATGTTATAGATGCTGCAGAATGGTCAAACGATGAAATGCTTAGACCATATCTTAGTTCAAATGCAGACAATAGATTAAAAAATATTGTAGCTACAATTCAAAATGAACAAAACGAAATAATACGTAGACCTATGTTTAAAGACTGTATAGTAGAAGGAGTTGCAGGCTCAGGAAAGACTACAGTAGCACTTCACAAAATAGCATATTTAGTATACACATATCAAGATCAAATAATGCCAAATCAGTACATGGTAATAGGTCCAAATAAGTTTTTCATAAACTATATTTCTTCTGTATTACCAGACCTAGATGTTGGAGATGTTGCTCAAAATACATACGAAGAATTAGCTAAAGAATATATAGGCGAAAAGTTTAAAATAAGAAAACAATCGGAAAAAATAAAATCAGTTATGGAAGATTCAAACCTTGGAGAAGATTCGAAATTAAAACTATCAATGACATTTAAAAAAGCAATAGATAAATATTTAATAGACTTCGAAAAAAGTATAATACTTGGCAAAAATTTATCTATGGAAAACGTAACTATTGTTTCAGAAAAAACTCTATTAGATATATACATGCAGTATAAAAAAGATATATATATAAACACTAAAATAGATAAATGCCAAAAGGCAGTTATAACAAAAATACAAAATAAAAAGGATATATATTCAGACAAAGTAAGAGAAGTATTTATGCAAAAAACAAGAGGATTACCTGAACTTGAAAAACGTAAAATATTTGCCCAAAGAAACAAGGTAATTGCAGAAGTAAATTTAGGCTGTAAAAACATACTTAAACAAGTCTTTACAGAGACTAATATAAAACCACTTAAAGTGTATACAGACTTTATAGAAAACATAGAAAAATATATAGATACAGATACTAAAAATTTAAAAGAAGAAACTCTAATAAACATAGATAAAAAAGTTTTAGATTTTGAGGATATTCCAGCGCTTATCTACATAAAATATAGATTAAGCGGAAGTGAAAAATATAAAAAAATAATGCATGTTGTAGTAGATGAAGCGCAAGACTATGGAGCATTCAATATGTATGCATTAAAGAAGATATTTAAAAGCAGCACATTCACTGTTTTTGGAGATACTGCGCAAAGTATATACGGCTATAGAAGTATAGAAAATTTTGAGCAAATGAAAGATGAAGTATTTACAGAAGAATGCGAAATATTAAAACTAAAAAAATCATATAGAACTACAAAAGAAATTATGTATGCAGCAAATCATATTACAAAAAAACTAGGACTAACAGAAGCTATTCCAGTTATAAGAACAGGAAGCAAAGTAAAACTAAAAACAGTAACTGGCAAAGAAAAAATACAGTTTATAAAAGAATCAATTGATAAGTTTTTAAAAGAAAATAATAAATCAATTGCAGTTATTTGTAAGACAGAAGAAGAAGCAAAAAAAATAAGCAAAGAGCTAGAAATAATTCATATAACAGAAGACAGTAAAAAGTACGAAGATGGAGTTATTGTTCTTACAGCGCACCTTGCAAAAGGACTAGAATTTGATAGCGTTATAATAGACGCAGCAGGCGCATATAGCGAAGAAAGCACTCTAGAAATGAAGCTACTATACGTTGCAATGACAAGAGCACTACATAACCTAATACTTATAAACGATAACGAAATAAATAATGTAATAAAGGATATGAATCTTGAAATAATATAAAAAATGTGAGATAATCTAAATTAGCAATTTAAATAGGAGAAAAGAAATGAATAAAATAAATTGGGATAATAAAGCTAGTAAAATAATATTCATAATACTTGCTATGCTTATAGCAGGTATAGTCGGACTTAAATTATTAATAAAAGATATAAAACATAATAAAGATGTTTGGTACTTCGTAGAAAACGGTAGATATGATTTTGCAGAAATGCAAATAGAAGAATACGTAGATAGAAGGTTTTTAAGAAAACCGGAAATAGTAAAATACTCAAGCATAGAGATACCTGTAATATACACTGAGCCAGAAGAAAAAATAGAGCTCCTATTAAACAGCAAAGACTTAGGATTTGCCTTTAATGAAATTATAGACATAGATATTACAATAGAAAACTTAAACATTGAAACTTCTAAATGGAATGAAACATCTAAAAAAATAGAGTTTAAAGCCCCAAACAAAATAGGTAAATACAAGTATCAAATTGAAGTTACTTATGATAACAAAGACAAAGCAAAATACTATGCAGATATAGAAGTTACAACAGAAGAAAAAATAATAGAAATAAAACAAAAAAATATAGAAGTAGAAAACAAAAATATAAAAGACATAGCTCAAGATATAAACAAAATGGATTTAGAAATAATGGGCGCATCTTCTTTAGGCACTCTAAACCATAAATTCACTAAGCTAGATTCAAAGCTTGCACCAGAAGATAAAATACTAGAAAGCATGAAAAACAAAAACGTATTAAACCTAAATGCAGAAACGCTTCAGCAGCTTGTTTTTAGTATAAAAGAAAACAAGTATATACTAAAGGAAGATATACAAATCACATATAAATACATAGATACAGTTCCAGCATTAGAAGAAACAACTAATGAAGCAGGAGAAAAACAAATAACACCTGTAATTAAAAAAACAGAAAATCAAAACCTAACTAAAAACGCAAATGGAATATACGAAATAAAACTACCAAAAGAAAAAGGTAAATATGTATGCATAGTAGAAGCATTACTAGATGGAAATATCACTACGTATGCATTAAATATAAGCACAGCAACTAGCGTATCTGAGCAATATAAAAATCTAAGAAACAAATATGCAAAAGCTAAAGTAGAAGATACTAAATTAATTGAGAACTTAGTAGAAGATATCGTTAAAGAAAAAGTTCTAACTATAGTTCCTTCACTAGAAAAAGTTAATGTAATAGTTAATGAAGAAACTAAACAAATAGATATAGAATATTATTACTTAGCTAAAGAAACAGACCCAGAAATACTATACCAAACAGAAGACTTTAAAACATATATTAAAGAAGAAGTTTCAATGATGCTTTATGACATAGTAGATGGAATAGAAAAAATAAATAATATAAACTATACTAACCAAGGTAAAAACAAATTACAACATGTATACAGCTATACAAGAAGACAAATAAAACAACTATTTAATAGAGTATAAGGAAGTGAAGCTTTGAAAGTAAAAGTATTAGGCTGCTATTCACCTAATTATGAATTAAAGCCTGTATCAATGTATGAAATAGAATTAGAAAATAAAATAATATATTTAGATGTAGGATATAAAAATGCAAAAAAAATAGATTATAATAATCTAGAAAAAACAGAGATAATTATATCACATAATCACATAGATCATTCATATGGCTTAATAGGTTTTATTAAAATTTTAAAAAAGAAAAAAATAAAATTAGTTAATAAAATAAATGTATATATCCCTATGAAAAGTGGATTCTTAAAAATCTATGAATTAGTAAAATCATATGATGAATTTTTTAACGCTATACCAGTTAATGAAAATCTTATTGTGCATATAGAAAACATAGAAATTACATTTTGCAAAACAGTTCATAAAGGTGAAAGCTATGCAGTTAAATTTTTAGATCTTACTAAAAATAAATCTTTTGTATATACATCAGATCTTGCTAAGGTAACTAATGAATTAATAGATTTTTCTAAAGATTCATCATCTATCATGATAGATAGTGGGCACCCTCTAAAATTCCAACCGTTTAAGCTTGGAAAATATCATGGATATACAAGAGATTTGTTAAACGAAATTGTAAAAGCAAAACCTGGCATAATATATCTTACACATTATAAAACGTATGCTAAAGAGGAAATGTTTAAAAGGTATTTTCCTAAAGATGCAAACATTAAATTTGTTAAGCTTAATAGCCAGTACGAAGTTATATAAATTATAGAATCAATAGATGATGTAGAAGTCATCTATTTTTTTATAATTGCTTAAAAAGTAAATATAATATAAATGAAAATTTCAAAAAAACTATTGACAAATAAAAAAACTATTTATATAATTATAACCAAGTAACAATTAAGTTTTGTAAAACAAACAAATGGGGGTTTTAATATGAGGACTAGAATAATATATAATGAAAAATTAAGTGCTATAGATTTAGCACAAGATATAAATACAGAATATTTAGAAGTACTAGGCTGCTATGCACCTAACTTAAAATTCAAACCAGTATCTATGTACAAAGTTAATTTAGAATATGCAACAGATATTTTTCTAGACATGGGTTATGGAAATTTAAATAAGCTTAATTTAAATAATCTAAGTGGTATTAATATAATTATTTCACATAATCACATAGATCATAATTTAGGTCTTTTAGAACTATTAATATATTTAAAAATTCATAAAGTAAAATTAGATAATAGAATAAATGTATATATGCCTTTTAAATCTAATGGACTAAATATATGCAAGCTATTAAAAAAACAAAAAACGTTGTTTAAGATATATGAAATTAACGAAAATAAAAAAGTAGAAATAGGCGGTAGAATAATATCTTTTTGTAAAACAGAGCATAAAGGTGAAAGCTATGCTATTAAGTTATTTAACAAGAAAGATAGAAGCTTTTTTGTGTATACTTCAGACCTAGCTAAAGTTACAATTTCCTTGATACGTTTTTGCAAAAAAGCAGACACAATAATAATAGACGGTGGAAGACCACTTAAAAATAAATTTTCACTTGGCAATTATCATGGTCATACAGAAAAAATATTAAAAGATATAATATGTGCAAAGCCAGCTAAAATAATAATTACGCATATGAAAGAGTACGCAGACGAAAATTTATTTAAAAGCGTGTATCCAGAGAAAAACAAAATACCAATCGAAATTGCAAAGCTAAGTAAAAAGTACAAGCTGTAATTCTTGTTGACATAATTCAAATATCGTGGTATAATATCTATAGACTTAATTTAAGCCTAACTAAAAATTTTTAGGAGGATCATTATGAAAGCTAATATATATAATAAGATTATTAAAGAAATTGCAGGTAAATTTAATTTAAACACAAAAATTCTAGAAGAAACAGAAGAAAAACCAGTATATTTACCACAATATGAAATGCAGCAAATCTTAAAAAATAAAACATTATATTTATTTAAATAACCAAGAAAAGAAAGACTTTAATTAGTCTTTCTTTTGCGTTATATAGATCAAGCAGCAACTTTTTACTTGAAAAAGGTTGACATAAGCTCAAAAAAATGATATAATAAGACTATTGAAAAAATCATAAGGTTTTGGAAAGTTAAGCAAATTAAAAATTTAATAAGCATGGAAATAGTATTTTAAGAAATACAAATAATAAAAAAGTAGAAAGAAATTTTAATTACTCAAAGTAGAAATTAATTTAAAAATGAGAAAGAAAAAAAGAAGGGAAGTATATAAATGTTAGTAGCAATAGTAGTAGCATTATCTTTTTTTACATTTGCATGTTTAGTAAAAAACGCATAATATAAAGGAAAAGTTTGTAGAAATACAAGCTTTTTATTTTTTTTACACAAAAAGGTTGACATAATACATATATAGTGATATAATAGTTTACAGAACAAATTTAAACACTAAATATAATTATAAGGTGGTAATAATATGAGAATGAAAAAAAGTTTCAAATCAATTTTATCAACAATTGCAGCACTTATGCTTATTATAGGAATAAATCCATTTTCAGCTAAAACAGTTCATGCAGAAGAGCACACACACAATTTAACTCAGTGGTACTGCACAGAAGGTATAGAAAATGCAACATGTAATGATCCCGTTGTAAGATGGGGACAATGCGAATGCGGTTATGTAGATTACGAAGTTTTTGAATATTATTTTGCAGAGCATAATATGGTTAGTTTTTCACAACCTGCAACATGCACTCAAATGGGAATTGAAGGTTCTAAATGCACATTCTGTGGAGGATGTAGTATGGATACTATATACCCAGCTCCTTTAGGTCACGACGTTGTTTCAAACGTTGTTTCAAATGCAACTTGCACATCTAATGGTGTAACAGCTAACACATGTTCAAGATGCGGAGAAAATTTCGGAGAAGAAAGTACACCAGCCTTAGGACACAGTTATGGTTCATGGTATGTTTCTAAAGAAGCAACACAAAGCTCAGAAGGAACAGAAACAAGAACTTGTTCATGTGGAGAAGCAGAAAATAGAAGTATAGCAGCTTTACCAGGTAATGTACAAGAAGAAGTAATACAAGAAGCACCTAAAGAAGAAGCACCAAAGCAAGAAGCAGTAATACAAGAAGCACCACAGCAAGAAGAAGCAAAACAAGAAGCACCAAAGCAAGAAGCAGCAGCTCAAGAAGAAACAAAACAAGAAACAAAACAAGAAGAAAAAGCAGCAGAAGATGTAGATAAAAAAGAAGATAAAACTAATAAAAAAGACGTCAAAGAAGAAGCTAAAAAAGATACAAAAGTAGAAGCTAAAAAAGAAGCTAAATCAGATGTCAAAAAAGATGTAAAAGAAAAAGCAGAAGAATCAACTACTAACGTTCCACTTATAGCAACAATTGCACTATGTGTAGCATCCCTAGGTGGAGTATATATATATAGATATGTTAGTAAAAAAAGAAATCTTAAAAAATAAAAAACGTAGAAAATAGCACTAGCTAGATACGGAAATAAAAAATAATGAGAATGAAGTTTCGTATACGTTTTAAAAGCAAAAAAGTAGATAATATTATCTACTTTTTTTGTTACCTAAAAATAAAAACATTAGTTATATAAAGTATCACCCTTACAAAAGTGTAATGTAAATGTAATGAAAAAAAATTGTAGCCACGCAGAATCTAGAGTATAATATAGCTATAAAGAAAAGGAGAAAAAATGAGTAAAATATTAGAAGTAAAAAAATTAGAAAAATATTATGGAAGCAAAGGTAATCTAATAAAAGCAATAGATAACATTAGCTTTGAAGTAGAAAAAGGAGAATTCGTTGGAATCATGGGAGCTTCAGGAAGTGGTAAAACAACTCTATTAAACTGTATTGCAACAATAGATAACGCAACATCTGGGCACATACTAGTTGGAGAAAAAGACGTAACTAAAATACGTGGAAACAATCTAAACAAATTTAGAAGAGAGCAGCTTGGATTTATATTTCAAGACTTTAACCTTTTAGACACATTAACAGGATACGAAAACATAGCACTAGCACTTACAGTTCAAGGAACTAAAGCTAGTGAAATAGAAACAAAAGTAATTCAAATTTCTAAAAAATTAGGAATAGAAAAAATAATAAAAAAATATCCTTACGAACTTTCAGGAGGACAAAAACAAAGAATTGCATGCGCAAGAGCCTTAATAACAGACCCATCATTAGTACTTGCAGATGAACCAACAGGAGCACTAGATTCTAAGTCTTCAAGAATGCTTTTAGAAAGTTTATATTCATTAAATGAAAAATTAGAAGCAACAATATTAATGGTAACACATGATGCATTTACAGCAAGTTATTGCACAAGAATATTATTTATTAAAGACGGTAAAATATTTAATGAATTAAGAAAAGGAAACGATTCACGTAAAGAATTTTTCAATAAGATAATGTCAGTTGTATCATTGCTTGGAGGTGACGTAAACGATGTTCTTTAAACTTTCAATAAAAAACATAGTAAAAAGCTTTAAAGATTATTCAATATACTTTATGACACTTATATTTGGCGTATGTATATTTTATGTTTTTAATTCACTAGAAGCACAAACAGCAATGGCAAAACTGTCTGTTTCTCAAATGGATATGATAAAAGTTTTAGTAGAAATTATAGGATACATATCTGTATTCGTATCCTTCATTTTAGGCTTCCTAATTATCTATGCGAATAATTTCCTTATCCGCAGAAGAAAGAAGGAATTAGGCCTATATATGACGCTAGGAATGAGCAAAGCAAAGATAAGTAAACTATTATTAATTGAAACAATTATAATAGGAATAATATCTCTTGTAATAGGACTTGGATTAGGAGTATTTATATCTCAGTTTATGTCCGTAATAATTGCTAATATGTTTAACGCAAATTTAGATAAATATTCTTTTATATTTTCTAAAGGCGCAGCAATAAAAACATGTATATATTTTGGTATAATATATTTACTTGTAATGTGTTTTAATATTATATCAATATCTAGATATAAATTAATAAATTTACTAAACGCATCAAAGAAAAACCAAAAAGCAAAAATGAATAATCAAGTAATTTCAGTTATAACTTTTATAGTATCTATAGCTTTAATTGGAGGAGCATATTATCTATTAAAACATGATGCTTTAATGTACATAGATAATAAATTTCTTGCAATGATTTTACTTGGAACAGTAGGTACTTTTTTATTTATTTCATCGCTTACAGGCTTTGTAATTAAAATGATACAAATGAATAAAAAAATATATTTAAAAAATCTTAATATGTTTATACTAAGACAATTAAATTCTAGAATAAATACATCTACAATATCTATGACTGTAATAAGTTTAATGCTCCTATTAACTATAGGTATTCTTTCAGCATCACTTGCTATGAAAGATTCATTTAATATAGGACTTACAAATAACAATTTGACAGACGTTACGTTAAATCAATCTGTTACTGAAGAATCAGAAAAAAGTATAATAGAGCAGCTAGAAGCAGATGGTTTAAAATACACAGATTACATTAAAGAATGTGTAGAATATTCTACATATGAAACAGTAGATAAAGAGTCATCTCTTTTAAATTATTTTGGCAAAGAAAATATAAAAAAACTAGCTACGGAAATGCCACTTAAAGAATCTGAGTTTGGCAATATGGGTATGCAAGTAATGAAAGAAACAGAATATAATAAATTAATGGGCATATCTAAAAAAGAAGATTTTAAAATTAAATTAAAAGAGGACGAATATATAGTGGTTTCAAATTTTGAAAAGATGTCAAAAGTTTTTGACGAACTTTTAAAAAATAAAACACCATATAAAATTAATAACAAAGAGTTTAAACCAGCATTAAGTAAAACTATTGATGTAGCAAATGAAAATTCATCTGAAAATAGTAATATGGGTATTATAGTACTTCCAGATAAAGAGATAGTAAATGTTAAGCCAATAAAAAATATAGTTGTTGCGAACTTTATAGGAGATTCTAAAGAAGTAGAACCTAAATTTATAAAAGCAGTAAATGAATCAAATAAAAAAGAAACACATAGAAGGATTAATATAAATGCAAGAGAAGACATACAAGATAACGCAGCAGGACTAAGTATAATGGTAACTTTCATTGGTATATATTTAGGAATAATATTCACTATAACTTCAGCAGCAGTTTTAGCAATTGCGCAGCTTTCAGAATCTTCAGATAATAAAGAAAGATATGCAGTGCTAAGAAAAATTGGTGTAGATGATAGAATGATTAACAAGTCTTTATTTATACAAATCGGTATATTTTTTATGTTTCCACTTTCAGTTGGATTTATCCACAGCGTTTTTGGACTTAGCGAAGTAAATAAATTAATAGCTATGTTTGGTAAAATAGATATAACTAAAAATATAGTCCTTACAACAGTGTTTATAGTAATTGTTTACGGAGGATATTTCATAGCTACATATTTAGGTAGTAAGTCAATAATCAAAGAAAAAGAAAAAAATGTAGACTAAAAAGCATGGAGAATCAAGCATTCTCCATCTTTTTTTATAAAAACACTTGAAAAATGCTCGTAAATGTGTTAACATAATAAGATAGACAAATAACAATTTAAATTTATAATTAAATTTAGGAGGATTAAAAAATGAAAAATTTTGCGCAAAATTTTTGTATCGCATCACTTTGCATATTGCTATCTACTTTAGGTACTATAACATTTTTAGACTGGCGGGAAGTATCAACAAAAACTGTTCAAGATGACATGTATATTACAACGCAAAATCTAGAATTAGTAGGTGCAGATATGGTAAAAGGCATAGAAGAAACAGCTCTAATTACAACTACGTATTTCGATGGATTTAATGATAATTGTGGACCAACTGCAGTAGGAAATATACTTGCATATTACGATCAAAATAAAGGAGTAGATGTGCTAGAAAATTACCCAATGTCAAGAGAAGAATATTTAAACATAGCAGATATCTGCAATTTAAACGAAGCAAATAGAGGCACTAAAGTTGGAGATGCACTAAGAGCACTTAAGCAGTGTTTTACAGACAAAAATTATAAAGCAAAAGTTGAAAATGTTAGAATAGATACATGGCATGCTATCAAAAAAGAAATAGAAAATGATAGACCTATATATCTTGCAAGATGCTCTAAAGAATTAAGTCATGCATATGTTGTAGTTGGCTGGAAGCAGTATCAAGATGGAACTAAAACTGTTGTTGCTTTAACTGGCTGGGAAGACAAACTTGTAGAAGAAATTTTACTTAACGATAACGAGCAAAAGTACTATACAGTTAATGCAAAATAATTCTAACTAGATATAAAAAAACGTAAAAAGAAAATATAAATATTCTCATATGTTTATATATAGAAGATGGCTAAATTTAGTCATCTTTTATATTGTCAAAAAACTCAGTATTGTAACTTTCAAGATTCATAATACAAGCATCTATTCTACGTTTTGCATCATAAGCTGTAGCAGAATTTTGTATATAAGAATGTATGTCTTTTTGCCTTTCAAAGTCTAAATTAGAATAGCAAGACATAGCAACAATATTTTGAGACATAGACAGCGCAAACATAGTAGGTATTTCTTTAGAAAACAAATCATTCATAAAATTCACCTCATATATATTAGTATATATAAAAATAAAAAAAATATGCGTATATAAACCAAAAAAAATAATATACTAATATAGAAAGAAAGAAGGTATAAAATATGAATGAAATGTATCCATATGTACTTAACAAATTACCTTTTGAAAGTACAGACTTAGAACCCTTTATAACAGAAGAAATTTTATATTTCCATCACGATAAACACTTGAAAAAATATATAGATACGCTAAATGGAATTTTAATAAACTGTCCTGAATATCAAACATATACAATAGAAAAAATACTTAGAAATTTAGAGGATATAGATGAAGAAATTAGAGAAGAAATAAAGAACAATGCAGGTGGTGTATATAACCATAATTTTTACTTTAATATACTTGGAAAAGAAGGTGCAAAAGAGCCTATAGGAAACCTAAAAAGAGATATAGTTTTACAGTTTGGTTCACTAGAAGATTTCAAAAAAATATTTTTAGAAATGGCTACAAATTTATTTGGTAGCGGATACACATGCCTAGTTATAGATAGAGAATATAAATTATCTATAGTCAATTTAAAAGACCAAGAAACATCTCTTGCTTATGACAAAATTCCCGTTATGCTTATAGATGTTTGGGAGCATGCATATTATCTAAAATATAAAAATTCAAGAAAAGAATACGTAGATTGTTTCTTTAACATCTTGAATTTTGATGTCATAGAACAAAATTACAACAACATTTTAAAATACTTAGAAAACAGTTGATAAAACGGTTAAATTTTAGTATACTGTGTTAAAATTGAGGTGATGGAATTGAACATTATGCTAGTAATAGGAGTATATCTAATTTGTTTACTACTTCTAGGCATAAATATAATTTTACTAGTTAAACTAAATAAAAAAGATGAAGTAGAATATATTTTTAGTGAAATATTAGAAGATGAAAAATATATATTAATTTTTAAAGAACAAATTAAAGATAAATTTTTCACTATAGATTTAAAAGAAGTAAACGTATATAGCACAGTTAAAAATGAGTATATAGATCTTTCAAAAAATTGCTATGAAGAAGTATATGAAGAAAGAAAAATAATAAGTAGCAATCTAAAAAACAAGCATATCATATATAATCAATATGTACTCAAATTAAACCAAAAAGAAATAGAAAATGTATTGTTAAATAACGCAAAGAAAAATATAAAAATAAACTTTGCAGATACAAATGGATATATATATACATATAAAATAAGAAGACAAAATTTAGAAAGATACATAGATTAATTATGTGTCTTTTTTGTATAAAAAATAATCATAAAATTACTTTTCTTTTACACAGTATTGACACACATACTGTATATAATAAATTTATATTAAGAAGACATACTTCTTAGTATAAAAAAAGAGGAGGGATATATGAAGAAATAAAATTAGCAACCAAAACATAAACTTAAATTAAAATGTACGGAAAAAATTTATATACAAAGGAAGTGATATATGCATAAGAGATGTAACTAAGAAAGTTAATTAGTAATAAATATAATCCTTAAAATATTAGATGGCTTAAAGGCCATCTCTTTTTATACACAAAAAGAGCAAATATCATACAAAAATTATGTTAACTGTTTCAAATCTATTACATTTGTGATATAATATAAAACATATAAAGATATACTTTCTAGATACGGAAAACATATTAATGAAAGTAAAGTTACTCATACGTTTTAAAAGAAAAAACAAAAAAAGAAAAGGAGGCAAGCACCCATGAATTCAGACAAATACATTAAACATTATTTAGCTCAAGACAAACCATCAAATATATTTAGCAGGCACAAATATATAACAACATTCGTAGTGCTTGCACTAATATATATATTTAACCCAGTGCCAAATATAAAAAGAGAAATGTATGCAAAAGCAGAGCAAAAACAAATAGAAAATAGTAATGAAAAATCGCTAAAAGAAAAACTAAAAAGCATATACCCACCACCAGTTAAAGGAAGAATCCAAAAACCATATGGAACATCTCCTCAAGTAGCAGGAGGGCAAACCGAGCATCACAGTGGAGTAGATATAAATGCAAAATATAGAGACCCTGTTAAAGCTATAGAATCTGGAATAATAACAGAAGTTAGCGTAGACGAAAAACTAGGAAATGTTATAGAAATAAAACATTCAAATGAGTACGGCACGTTCTATACTTTTTACGCAAAACTTTCATCGCCGCAAGTAGAGATAGGGGACAAAGTAGAGCAAGGAGAAACAATAGCTTTCGTAGAAGGAGAAGGCGAATATGCATCATACATACATTTTGAAGTAAGAGACATGAGCGGAGAGTTTAACGATGTAGATCCAAAACCGTATATATATTAAAAAGAAAGTATTCGAAAAAGAATACTTTCTTTTGCTTGTAAAGTACATAGAATTTGTAATATAATATATATGTACATGAAACGTAAGGAGAAGCTTATGAATTTAGAAGAAAAAGAGATAGATAATATCCAAGCAGAAAAAGAAAAAGTAAAACTAAAAAATAAAATAATGGAGCGTGAGTTTAACAGTAGAATGCAAAAAATACTAGCTGTATTTGCTGTGCTTTTTATAGTTGTTTGCCTTACTATTTTTAACGAAAGAATGACGGTAAACAAATCTAAAAAATATTTTGATATAAGAAGCAGAGAAAATATACAAGAAGTAAAAATACAAGGCCCCGAGGAATTCTATCTAAAAGTAATAGCAGCAGATGGATCTCAAGAAAATTCTAAAGGTAAGGTCATTATTTCTCAAACAGATTCAGATGCTATACAGATAAAAGCGCCTAAGGATAAGTACGTTATGAGAAAAACACATCTAGATGAACCATTAGAAAAAAAAGAAGTTTATGATCAATATTTTGAGCAAGCTTTTCCAGTCAAAAAAGAGATCATAGAGCAGCTTTGCATATATGTCCCAAATAAAGAGGACATAGTAGAAGTTATGCTTCCAAAAAGTCTAAAAAAAATAAATTTAGAAATATTTTTTGCAAATGTTTGCGTTAAAAATATACAGGCAGAAAACTTAAATATAATGCATAAAACAGGCAAGCTGTTTTGCACAAATATAAATGTAAAAGAAATATTAAACATAGGAGTAGATCAAACAGAAGTAACCCTAAATAATATAAATGCAAATGAGAAAATACAGTTCTTTACACTAAGCAGAAATGCCCTATTTAGAGATATAAAAACTAAGTATTTAGATATATATAAAACTAATGGAAAACTTAAAATATACCTAGACAAAGAAATAAAAGAATACGAAAAAATCAAATCTATAAAAACAGAATATTTATTTAGAGACGGAGAATTTAAAACAAGCAGGCTAAAGCAAGTAAAAGTAGCAGATGAAAACAAACTAGGAAAAACACAAATAAAAATAGAGCTTAGAGAAAGCTCGTCAAATAAAAATACAAAAATCATAAGAGAAAACTAAAAGGTGGAGAAAAGATGGATAATAAGATAAAAAATATTTTAGAAGAAATAAATAAAAATATAAGTGGTGTATACGAAAAAGATATAAAGTACTTAAACGAACAGTTAGAAAAATATCAAGAATACATTTACGAAAAACAAATCACAAATTATATAAACGATAAAATTGTTTTACTAAAATTTCAAAACGAATTTAAAGATGAAGAAAAACTAGAAAAAAAAGATGAAAATAAGTTAAGAAAAATTTTAGAAAAAGCTAAAGAATACATGGAAGAAGAAAAATATAGCGAGTGTAAAAAAACATTAGAAAAGTTCCTATCTAGAGTTGTAGAAATTTACGGAGATGATAACAAAGTATACGTAAGCTTAGAAAATAAAATAGAATATAAAATATTAAAAAAATACTATAGAACTTTAAGAAAAACATATAATCTAAATATTCCTGCAGTAGAAATGTATATAATGTATGCAGATATATTAATTAAAGAAGGAAAAAATAAAGAAGCAATCAGCATTTTAGAAGAAGCATTAAATATAAATCCCGTATCTACAAAAATACTTTTCAAGCTTGCCCAAATAAATAAAGCTATAGGAGATTTAAAGGCTTTTAAAGCAAATATAGACACTGTATATAAGTATATATATAAAGAGCAAGATTTGGCCACATATTACGCGTATAGAGCATACTTATGCATAGTAGCAAACAAGATAGACTTTGCAAAAGCACTTAATACACTAGCAATATACTTTAAAGCAGATGAAAATATACTTAAAGAAAATATAGAAGCTGCAAAAATTAAAAAAGAATCCTTAAAAAAAATAAAACTAAGCGAAGCTACAGCCCTTATTAAAACTACTAAGATACCTATAGGAGCAAGCGAAAATATATACAAAATAATACTTGCTTTATATAATGAAAGTGAAACAGATTTAAACTCAAAAGAAAAATATAGAAGACTACTTTTAGAATATACAGGAGATGCAAAATATAAAAACAAAGTGAAGCTTACACAAATAAAGTACATTCCAAAAGAAGTTAAAAAGATGGCTACAATGCTGTATAAAGGAAGGTATCTATCTATAATTAAAAAAGATAAATTAATGGATCCACAAAAAATAGTTTTCTTTGATTTTTGTTCACACAATAAAAATGTATTAGAAAAATTAATGAGATATGAATTCAATATAAATAAAGATGAACTGCAAGTTAACTGCGAGCAAAGTATATTAAAAGTGCCATGTGCAGATTGTAGCGTAAAAATTTGTCCTATGTATCACTTAACAAATGTTGCAACAGATGTTAAAGAAAATTATATAGAAGATATAAAGACTATAGATTTTATTAGCGATAAACTTTATGAAAATAATGAAGAGAAAATAGAAGAAATGAAAAATGAAATAACAAGTAAATTTTCAGATGCAATTAGTATTAAAACAGCAGCCATACTTCTTAATTTTAACTTTGTAAAATTTGAAAATATAGAAGGCAAAATTATCACATATAATATAATAGATTTTGCAAACGCACCTTCTACTTCTAAGACTATTGAAAGCATAAATAAATACTATATAGACAGCGAAGGAATTGAAAAAACATTAGACATAGATAGCATGAAAACTGAAGCTAAAAAAGGATCTGATTACCTTTGTAAAGAGTCCCCATATGTTATAGCTGCATATGCTGGCTACTTATCTAAAAAGTTAGATGTAAATCCAGAAATAGTATTTGAAAAAATTATAAGAGAGTATAAAGGCTTCATAACGCTTAAAGGACTTGTATTCTATAGATTATCTTTAAATGAAATTTCTAAGCTAAATTTAGGCAAAGAATTGTATAACAAATGTAGTGAAATGTTTATGTACATGGCAAGCAATTTTGCAGCAAAAAACAAGCTACCATACATACCATTTAATTTTGCAATATACACAGAAGATTCAGCTATAGTTAAAGAGTTAGCTAAAATAATAAATAAAGTTGTTAAATTCTATAAATACATACCAGAGGCAAAACAAACAAACATAGATCTTGCAGATGTAGATATAAAAGAAATAGATAAAGTTTTTGAAGATAAATCTGGCGTACTTATTTTAGAAAACATGACTAGGTTTAATGAGTATAGCAATGACATATCTAAAAATATATTATTTGCTCTAGAAAATCAGCTTATTATAAATTCTAGAAAGACAATAAATATAGTGTATGGAAAAGAAGAAGAATTAGAAAAAGTACTAGAAGAAAAAGATAATTTTAAATATAATTTATTTAGTAACCGCATTAATATTAAAGAATTTTCTAAAAAAGAAATTCAAAAAAGAATACTAAATAAAATAAAAAATAATTACGATGTAGAAGAAGATTTTACAGATAATTTAGAACAATATATTTTAGAAACATATTCAGCAAGTGTAATTAAAAATACAGAGTATGTAGATGTAGTATATAAAAAAATAATACTAAATTTAATGAAGGATGAAAACAATAAAAAGGTAGTAACAAAAAAAGAGATTCCAAGTTTAGATATTAAAACAAAATAAATATAAAGCACGTACTTAGATACGTGTTTTTTTATCAAAAAAAGTAAAAAAATGCAGCAAAGTATATCAATATGATAAAATTTATGTTAATATATATATTGAAAAAGGAGGTTGCCATGGCAAATGCAAATTTAAAAAAATATTTTAAATATATAGAAAATAATTTAGAACAAATAGACAATTTAGATACGCAAATAATGACGAAGCAGCAAATTGCGGAAAAATATATAAAAAATAATATCAAAGATATAGAAAAAAATATCGCTACAAAAGCTTTAACGTATGTATATTTAGCTTCATACTTAGCAGGAGAAACATGTACATATGTACAAGATGTATATAGCGCATACCTAACTATATTAGAAGGAAAAATAGATAGTTTTTTAGATATAAACGATCAAAAAATTATAACAAACATTGTGAGAACAAATAAAAAAGCATTAGATATACTTTTAGAAACATTCGTAGATAAAGTAAATATAGCTGAACTAGACACTATCATACTTAATACTGGAGAAGAAGCATATATTAATGAAATAATAGAAGAAAATAAAAAGTTTTATGTTGAAATTTCATATATAAGCGATGAAGAAAATTCGGAATATACTGAGGGAGAAGAATATGAAATAGATATTTCTTCAATTGTGTATGTTATAGATTATAATAGATACATGGACCTAGAAAAAATAAAATCAGATTTAGCTGGGAGAATAAAAAATAGAGAAAAGATTATTTTAGAGCAAGAAACTGCTGGATATAAAG
>JAVWPP010000023.1:0-4861 GCA_036635835.1 Clostridia bacterium
AATTAATTTTTAAGTCGAAATATATACATAGACTATATTTTTCTTACATTTTTTAAGCTTTTTAAAACTTTTTTATGTAAATCTTATTGCTATTTTTGCATAAGTATAGTATAATTAGTAAATACGAAAAAAAATATATGTTTAAAATTATTAAATATTGGAGGTAGCATTATGAATAATTATTCAAATGAAACAAGACTAGCAAGTATATTTGGTATGGTTTTTGAAGGTTTAGACGCATATGCTCTTACACAAAAGGTAGATTCTCATAAAACATTAGACAAAGAAACTTTGCTTAGACAGTTAGTTAATGAAAACTCTAAAAACTCAGCATGTTTAACTACAAACGAGAGCTTTTTACAAATAAATATACAGGAGTATTTTATACAAAATGTATTAAAAGAATGCTATAATATTACTCAAATAAAAAACTCGGATTTGTCTTTTGTAAAAGTTAAGAAAATGCTAAAACTTTTAGATATAGCAGCTTTTTCATTTACTCAAAACAGCATTGTAAACTTATCTTTAAACGGTAAAATAACTACTATTTTTGATAGAGTAGCTATTCTAACAGGTAAAGAAGATCATATGGATAAACTTATGCAAAACATGCTAACTTATTGTTACCTTTATATAAATACAGATAACGAAAATGAGCTTCTAGCTTTAGAACAAGATATTTACTCTAATATTTCAGAAATATTTGTTGGAACTATTCATTTTATAAAAAACAACAAAGCTTGTGCTAATGTATGGATTACTTCTGTAATATCAGAATATGTAAATGTATTAGGAAAAACAAATGCATATTTAGATCCAAATGTTTGTGATATATGCATGGCATGTAGAGTAAAAGGCTTTAAATTGCCAGTTAACAAATATGAAATTTAAACTAATTAAACTAAAAAAAGACATCAATTAGATGTCTTTTTTCATGTCTATTTATCTAACTATCTACATATAAACTAGAACTATTCATACAGTAGATACTACGTTTTCTTTTTATTTAATACAAAACACTGCATAAAGTGGCACAGATTTAATACCGTTTTGGTAGCCGAAATTTTTAGCAGATATACGTATACTATACTTTGGATTAAATCTTTTTACATAAATATTTAATCTTTTAGAAGTAACATTATCTTTTACTTTTACTTCAATAGGAACCATACCGTCATCTGTATATATAACAAAATCTACCTCTGCAGTATTAGTTGAATTCCAATAGTACAAAGAATATTTATTGCATAGTAATTGATTTGCTACATAATTTTCAGCAATTACACCCTTATATATAAATGACTTATCTAATATAATATCGCTACTTTTAATCTCTAACAAACTCGTCAAAATGCCTACATCACTTAGATACAGTTTAAAATCATCTTCGCTTATAAATGCTTTTGGTGGCACCTGTATAGCATTTAGCAAAAAGCATTTGCAAACCATACCACTAGAAAGAAGCCAGTCTAATGAACTTTGGTATTCTCTCGATCTTGCACTTTTATTTATTTTGCTATACTGAAATTTATTACTTGTATTACCTAATTGATTAGGTATAGACTTATATATAGTCTCTATTCTTACAGCTTCCATATCGTTAATTACATATTTATTCATATCATTTAAATATGATGTTACTATATCTGAAATAATAAAAGTTCTAAAATCTAATATATCTTTATTATTTGAAATAAAGTTTTTTATAGCTTCTGGCATTCCACCTATACACAAATACAATCTATATAGCTTTAATAATTTTTCATGCAATACTTCATCAATAGGTATCATTTCATTATAACACTTGTATATTTCATCTATTAACAGCTGACTTTCACACGCAAGTAAAAATTCTTCAAAATCCATTGGATGCATATCTAGCATTCTAACTTTACCAACTGGAAAAGAAGCATGAAATCTATTAAGCTTAACTCCAAGTAAAGATCCTGCACATATTATTTTATATGGTAGTTCACTTTCGCTAAAGTATTTTAAAGCACTTATTAACTCTTCGCTTTCTTGTATTTCATCGAAAAATATTATTGTGTTTTCTAAATCTATTTGCTTATTTAAATATAGTTTCATTCTACTAAATTTCTCATCTGTATTTATTTCTTGTGCAAAAATTTTAATTATTTCTGGATGTTCAAATAAGTTTAAATATATATAATTTTCAAATTCATTTTTACAAAACTCTGTAATTATATATGTTTTACCTATTTGTCTTGCACCTATAATCATAAGAGGAGTTTTAATTTCATTGCTTTTCCAGTAAAGCAGTTCTTCGTATATTTTTCTTTTCAATTTTATCACCTAGATTAATTATATCTTATTTTTTTCATAATGTCAAACGCTCATCACGTTTTTCATAGATACTTTTGCATATTTCATCACGCTTTTCATAGATAGTTTTACGTGTTTCATCACGTTTTTCATAGGAAAGCTAAATATTACTTCATACTATTCATATCTCTAATCATATTTTCTATAAAAACTCCATAGCCTCTAGTTGGTTCATTTAAAAAAACATGAGTAACTGCGCCAATTAATTTACCACCTTGCAAAATGGGGCTACCACTCATTCCTTGGACTATTCCACCGGTTATTTCTAGTAGCTTTTTATCTGTAACTTCAATTACCATATTTTTATTACCTGTAGAATCTTGTATAACTTTTATTATTTTAATTTCAAATTTTTGCGGTTTGCTACCGTTTATACAAGTATATATATATGCTTTGCCTTCTTTTATCTTGTTTTTAAGACAAATATCTATCTTATTTTTTTCTTTATACATAGTATCTTCTAGCATTTTTCCGTAAATTCCATACTCAGTATTTAAATTTATTTGGGCTATAACATCGGTCGTAAGAGTTCCGCGCAGGTCTCCTGGCTTGCCTGCATAGCCTTTGTTTACATTAAGGATACTAGTTTTAACAAGGCCTCCTGTAAGTATAGGCAGTATATAATTTTCTTTAGTCTCCGTTATACCATGACCAAGCCCAGCAAAATTCTTGTTTTTTCTATCGTAAAACGTAATAATGCCAACACCTGCGCTGCTATCTTTTACCCAAAGTCCTAGCTTATACTGTCCATTTGTTTTAGAAAGCGCAGGAACTATATTAGTTATATGCTCTTTACCTTTTCTGCAGACTCTTAGCTTAAGACTTTGTCCATTACTTTTTTTTGTAATTTGCATAAGCTCTTCATTTGTTTCTACCTTAATGTCGTTAACTTCTAGTATTATATCTCCTATGCTTAAATTAACCCCCTCTAGCGTGTTACGCTGCCCAGATGCCGTATCTACGTAGTCTATGCCCATAACTAGCACGCCTGAAGCAAGTAGCCTTATACCGGTAGGCTCGCCTCCTAAAACTATGTCCATATCTTTAACATTTTCATTTAATATTTTTTGCTTACTCATAGTTTCTACAGTTTCTTTGCTTCTCATATATCCATATATATATATGATGGACAGTATAAACGCTATAGCTACTATATATTTTAGTTTACTGTTTGGAGTTTTAAATTTGTACATACTATCCCATTCCTTTAAACTATATTAACTCCCATAATGCCGCCAAGCATTCCAGATACAGTGGCTGCAAGGAAATATAGTGATATGCTAAGACTTATCCATGGCGCTCCGCAAAAAACCTAGGTTTACTGCATATATTATTACCATATATATAAATCCAAAAAGCGTGCCATACAGCATTCCCTTTTCTTTCATGTTTCTTGCTAGCATTATAGCTCCTATAAGGACAGAAACAATAGTTGTAGCAAAAACAAATGTCGTCATAAGAGAATCGCTAACATTAGTATATGTAAGAATAGCTGAAAATATAAGCAGCATTATTAAAGTAATAAGAAATGACGTGCCTAAACTAATTAAAAAATTTTTAAACTTGTTCATAAAAACCTCCCTAATATTTACTAAACTATATGTACAAAATCTCTTCTTTATGATAAACTTTTATTATATGATTAAAAGGAGTGAATAATTATGAATAAAGTTGCACTTGTAACTGGTGGTTCTAGAGGAATCGGTAAAGCTGTAGTAATTATGCTTGCTAAAGAAGGTTACCACGTTTTTTTAAATTACAACAAGTCTGTTACGCAAGCTATTGATATTAAGAAAGAGCTAGCTAATGATGGTTTTTCTATAGACATTATAAAAGCAGATATTTCTATTTTTTCTGAAGTTGAGACTATGATGGATTTTGTTTTTAGTAAAGTGAAAAAGATTGATTTGCTTGTTAATAACGCTGGCGTAAGCGTTGAGAAGATGTTTACAGACTGCTCTTTAGCAGATTTCGACAAGGTTTTTGATACTAATGTAAAAGGTACTTTTTTAGTTACTAAGCATATTGCTAAGAAAATGGTTAAGCAGCATAGCGGAAATATAATTAATATTTCTTCTATTTGGGGCATTACTGGTGCTTCTTGTGAGACTATATATTCTGCTTCTAAAGCTGCTATAATTGGCCTTACTAAAGCGCTTGCTAAAGAGCTTGGACCTACTAATATACGTGTTAACTGCATTGCTCCTGGTATGATTGCTACGGATATGAATGCTATTTATTCTGATGATGAGATTGATGCTATAACTAACGATACTCCGCTTATGCGCATTGGAAAGCCTGAGGATATTGCTAGGTGCGTTAAATGGCTTGCTGAAGATGAGTTTACTACTGGGCAGGTTATTTCTCCTAATGGTGGCTGGGTTATTTAGTTTTTTACATAATTGTACCCTATAAATATTTTGGTATTTATAGGGTACTTTATTTCTTTTTTTTATTTCTTTATTTTTTCTTTTAAAACATATGAGTTACTTTATTCTCATTACCCATACTTCCGTAT
>JAVWPP010000023.1:4961-16552 GCA_036635835.1 Clostridia bacterium
TTTTTTCTTTTAAAACATATGAGTTACTTTATTCTCATTACCCATACTTCCGTATCTAGATAGATATCTTTTATATGTTTCTCTATTTTAAAATACTATTTAAAAACTCTTGTAATCTAGGATTCTTAGGATGCTCAAAAAACTCTTTTGGCCCTGCTTCTTCTGCAATAACCCCTTGGTCTATAAATATAACCCTACTTGCAACTTCTTTTGCAAAGCCCATCTCATGAGTTACAACAACCATTGTCATGCCTGCTTTAGCTAGATTTTTCATAAGCTCTAGAACTTCTTCAACCATTTCAGGGTCTAAAGCAGAAGTTGGCTCATCAAAAAGCATAACTTCTGGCTCCATTGCAAGAGCTCTAATTATTGCTATTCTTTGCTTTTGCCCACCACTTAAATTCTTAGGATATGCATTTTCTTTGTCTAGAAGCCCTATTTTTTCTAAAAGCTCTCTAGCTTTAACATCCGCTTCTTCCTTTGTATACAGCTTAAGCTGCACAGGAGCAAGCGTAATATTTTCAAGGACAGTTAAATGCGGAAATAGATTGAAATTCTGAAATACCATACCCATTTTCATGCGAAGCTTATTTAAATCTGCGTTTTTTCCAGTTATCTCTTCGTTATTTAAGAATATTTGCCCGCTAGTTGGTATCTCTAAAAGATTAAGACATCTTAAAAAAGTAGACTTACCTGAGCCAGATGGCCCTATAACTACAATCTTTTCTCCATCTTTTATTTCTTCTGTTATACCTTTTAAGACTTCTGTTTTACCGTAATTTTTTTTAAGATTATTAACTTTTATCATCTTGAAGCATACTCCTTTCAAAATTTTTAATTATACTTGTAAGTCCTAGAACTATTATTAGATATATTATAGCTACAATAATAAGTGGGAAGAAATAGTCATAGGTTCTAGATGCTATAATATCTGAAGATTTAGTTAAGTCCATTATACCTATGTATCCTGCAACTGCTGTTTCTTTTACAAGAGATATAAACTCATTACCTAGAGTAGGTAGTATGTTTTTAATTGCTTGTGGCATTATTATATATCTCATAGTTTGTATTTTAGAAAGTCCTAGAGACCTTCCTGCTTCTGCTTGGCCAAGGTCTATAGATCCAAGCCCCGCTCTAATTATTTCAGCAACATACGCAGCTGAATTTAAACCAAATGCAAGTGTTCCTACAAATATAATGTTTATATCTTGGAAACCGGCGAAATATAACATAATATAATATCATAAGCTGCAAAATAACTGGTGTTCCTCTTATTATATTAACGTATATATTACATATAAATGCTGGTATTTTAAAGTGTTTATTGTCTTTAGCTATATTTATTATAAGGGCAATAAATGTACCAAGCACTGTTCCAATTACTATTGCAAATATAGCAATTAGGATTGTATTTCTTAAGCCTTCTAGTATAAGTATGTATCTTTCATCTTTAATTAATGTCTTATAGAAATCTTCACATATTCCTTCTACAAAGTTACTTACACCTTCTTCTTTTTTAACCTCTCCGGAATGATTAATTACAAATTCATCTATCTTGTTTTCTTTCATTAATCTTACTAGCACTTTATTTATTTGACCTAGTAGCTCAGTATTTCCTTTTTTAACTACCATTCCGTACTTATCTATAAATAGTTCGCCTTCTAATACTTTAAGGTCTGGATTTACTTTAACTAGCTCTGCTGCTGGCAAAGAGTCCATTACTAGTGCATCTACTTTTCCTGCTTTTAAGTCTTCTGCTGCTCCTAAATATTTTTTGTGATGAACTAGTTTAACATTTGGATAGTCTACTGCTATAACCTGATCTGCTACTGTTCCAAGCTGCACTGCTACCTTTTTACCGTTTATATCTTCTGGTTTAGTTAGCACGCTGTTATCTGCTCTTACAAGTACAACTTGCTTAGCTACAGCATATTCTATAGAAAAGTCTACTTCTTTAAGCCTTTCTTCTGTTATAGACATGCCTGCTGCAACAAAGTCTGATCTTCCAGATTTAACTTCGTTTATTAGCGAATCAAAAGTTATATCTTTTACAACTAACTCTCTATCCATTTCTTCTGCTATTTCGCCTGCTATGTCTACATCTACGCCTATTATAGCTTGTCCTTCGTAGTATTCATATGGGGCAAATCCACCAGATGTAGCCATAACTAGTTTCTCTTTACTACCATCTGTTTTTTCACCTTTTTTTAATATATTAGGTGCAAACAAAATAGCTAGTACTACAGCTACAGCTAGCAGGCTTTTTATTATTATATTTACCTTTTTCATAAACATTATCTCCTTTAAAATAATTATATATTAAACAAAAAATATAATCAATAAATGGGTAATTATTTTTTTAAAACTTATCAGTTAGTTTAGGGATAAAAAATAGAAGAGTCTTTACTCTTCTACTTTAATCTCATTTATTTTTCTATAATATTATAGTTTTGTTTACCTTCTAAAGCTTCACTTTTTTCTTTAAAAGCAGCTATAATTTCTTCTTTTGTTTTACCATTTTTCTCGTCTTTGTGATCTATGATAAGAATATTTTTTTCTCTTTTTGGTTTAACATTATTAACTGTTTTAACATCTTTATTTGTCATTGCTTCCATTTGGCTTTTATAGTATATTGCACTTTCGTAATTAACTACTTTGTTGTTTTCTAGATCATATATTTGATCGCTTACAACAGTTCCATCTGGATATCCACATCTAATAACTAGCTTATCTTCTGATTCATCTATAATGCAGTTATACTCTATAACTCCCTCTAATCTTTGATCTACTTCTTGCTCTATTGCTGTTAGATTTAATACACAAAAAATGCCACCTAAACTAACAATAAGCAAAACGCTTAATACCCCTATAATTATATTTTTCATACTTTTCACCTCTTCTTTACATATTTACATATTACCACATTTATTATACGTGTAAAGAGCTAATGTTTTTGTTTTTTTTGTAAAATTTTAAGAAACTATGCTTATTTTTTAAAATAATCTCGTATTTTATTTCTAGCCTGCGTTGTTTTTACTATATCTAACCACTCTAAAGTTGGCTTTACCGCATTTTCATCTACTATTATTTTAACTCTATCGTTATTTTTTAAGACATAGTCTTTTCTAACTTTTTTATTATTAACTAAAGCATACGACATATTGTTTCCTATATTACTATGTAGTTTATATGCAAAATCTAGGGCCGTAGCGCCTTTAGGAAGCTCTATAACTTCCCCTTTTGGTGTATTAACATAAACATTAGCAGTAAGAAGCTCACCTTTAACTAAGTTTATAAACTCCTTATTATCTTCTATAGTTGAATTAAGTTCAATAAGAGATTTAAAAAATTGAAACTTTTCAATTAAATCTTTTTGCATATATTTATATGCATTTTCCTTATTAAGCTTCCAGTACGCACCTATTCCATATATAGCTATTTGGTCCATCTCTTTTGTCCTTATTTTAACTTGTACTAATTGATCGTTCTTACCGAAAAACAGTAGTATGTAGCGCGCTATACATATTAGTTTTAGGCTGCGCAATATGGTCCTTAAACTTATTATTAAGAGGTAAATACTTAGCATGTATAAGACCTAAAGCATAATATGCAGACTTAACATCTTCTACAACGCATGTAATTTCAAAAAGATTATGTATGTTCGTAAGCTTTCCAACCTTATCTAGCTTCTTATATATACCATAAATAGACTTATTCATAATTCTAAGCGAGTGCGGTATATCATTTGCAGTAAGCGTTTCATCTATGTTTTTAACCATAATATCTAAAGAATCCTTAGCCTCTTTCTTAGCCTTTTCAACCTTTTGAGAAAGCTCTAAATACTGCCTAGGCTTAAGATATTTAAAACTAATATTTTCTAGCTCATCTTTGAATTTATACGCACCAATATAGTATGCAAGCGGAACATATATCTCCATAGTTTCAATAGATTTTTCCTTTTGCTTATATGGAGATTTATACTGAAGAGTACGCATATTATGCAGCCTATCTGCAAGTTTTATAAGTATACTTCTAACATCTTCCCCAGCTGCAACTAGCATTTTTCTATGATTTGCAGCAAATAGCTCATCTGTATCTGCATATGTAACAGAGCCAAACTTAGTAACTGCATCTACTAAATTAGCTATCTCAATATTGAACTTATTCTCTAAATCTTCTTTGCTTATATTTGTATCTTCTATGGTATCATGCAAAAAAGCAGCAGCTAAAGTATCCGCGTCTGCTGAAAATTCCACTAGAATATTTGCAACTTCTAAAGGGTGAATTATATATTCTTCCCCACTTTGCCTAAACTGCCCTTTATGCAGCTTTCTAGCATATACATAAGCTTCTCTAATAAGCTTAAGGTCTTTTTCGTCCGTGTTATATTTTTTAACTTTTTCTAAAATTTCGTCAATAGACATTTTCTCACCTCAAATATATATTTATATTAACATCTATATATGTTTTTTTCAATATTTTTTTATGTATTTCGTTGTTTATATGCATTTTTAATGATATACTATAAGGCATAATATATGAGGTGATTTTATGATAAAAGTAACTATGTTACTTGAAAATACAAACCCAAATCAAAAGGATTTAAAAGCTAAACATGGGCTGTCTATGTACGTACAAATGCCTGGCCATAAGCTTTTGTTTGATGTAGGGCCAGACGATACATTTATACGAAATGCTGAAAAGCTAAAAATTAATCTTGCAAATGTAGATACTGTAATTATATCTCATGGGCACGCAGACCACGGCGGCGGACTTGCAGCTTTTTTAAAAATAAACACTAAAGCTAAAATATATATACAAAAAAATGCTTTTAATAATTTCTATACAGGACTATATGGACTTAAAATACCTATAGGATTAGATAAAACTCTAAAAGATAACCCTAGAATTATTTTAACAAATTATTTTTATATTATAGATGAGCATCTACAAGTTTTCTCTGAAATAGAGCAAAACAAACTACTGTCTGTGCAAAATAACAATCTATACGTTAAAAAAACTGGCATATATAAAAAAGATAGTTTTGTACATGAACAAAATTTGCTTATAACCTACGATAAGACCAATGTCCTTCTTACAGGCTGCTCTCATCAAGGAATATATAATATTTTAAACAAGGCAGAAATAGTTGCACATAGCAATATAGACTACGTTTTTGGTGGCATGCATTTATACAGTAATACAACTAAAAAATATGAATCTTCTAAGCTAATAAATAACCTTTCCGTTGCTCTTTTCAATAGTAAAACCGCTAAGTTTTACACTTGTCACTGCACTGGCCCTGAAGCTTACGATAAAATGAAAGATGTTATGCAAGGCAAAATAGATTATATTTCTACGGGAGACTGCGTGCAAATTAAGCTAGATAAACCAGTAAAGAAATAAGAAAATAATTAAAATAAAAATAAAATAAAATAAAATAAAATAAAATAAAATAAAATAAAATAATTAAATAATAAGCAGCATATCTAAAAAAGATATACTGCTTATTACTTTTCTTCATTATATAAATAAACTACGTATATAGATATTCTTCTTTTATATGTTTTATATAAAAAATTGTAACAAAAACAAACAACTATTAATATATTATTATGAGGAGTACAAGCTTCTCATTAAAAAGGAGTGATTTATATGCCAAACGTATCCGGCGTTGTTTCATACAATGGCGCGCATTTAGCAGTTCTAGGTACCCCAATGCCTGGAATACCTGTTGGACTATACAATACAACAACAGGAATGGGCGCTGTTGCAATAACAGACGCTTTAGGCGCTTATCTATTTACTAACGTGCCAGCAGGAAACTATAACATTATAGAAAGCTGGGGAACTTCTGGAGTAGCAAGCCCAGTTAACTTTACAGCTTTACAAACACCAATGGCTCAGCCACTTGAAGTAGAACCACCACTTTCTGCTTTAACATTTATACCACCTGCTTTAGCAGACGCTTTAGATGCAGTTACACCAAATCTTATAAAAATAGTAGTAGCGGCTTCAGATTTTACAAACCAGAACTTTATAGATGGACCAGTTGGGTTAAAACCACTAACTCTATCTGGAATTACTTTAACAGGTTCTAACCTAATTACAGTAGCAGATAACGGAACAATGGGCACATTTGCACCTGGAACAGCTAGTATGACTACAAATCCAGTTGCTCCATACCCAGCTGTAACTCCAGGTTTTGTTTATACAACTAACACTAAACCTTCTGATGGACAGTATACCGTTATGAATACACGTATTTCAAATAACGAGTGGTGGGGCGTTTCAGACCACACAACTGGTATAGAAACAGGAAGATTTATGCTTGTAAACGGAGCAAATCCAGGAGCAACAATATTCCAGCAAACAACTGCTGTATCTCCAAATACAGACTATATGCTTACAGCTTGGATCTTAAATCTATTACTACTAAACGGTTATGCATTACCAAAACTTGCTTTAGAAGTTTTAGATGCAAATGGCAATCAACTATTTTTCCAAAACGTTAATCCAATACCGTACACTCCCATTCCAGTATGGTACCAAAACGGATTTAAATTCAACACTGCAGGAAACAGTAGCATAACTGTAAAAATCCTTAGCGAAGGCCCTGCTGCTGAAGGTAACGACTACCTTATAGACGACGTGCAGCTATTTAAAGCTGTTGTAAAAGACGCTATAACTGTTAAGAAATCTGCAGCTCCAGATATTGTTTATAACGGAACAGATGTAACATTTACTGTAGTTGTAACTAATACAGCTACTACTACAACTAATAATGTAATATTTAAAGATATCTTAGACCCAACACTTGTCTTTGTACCAGGAAGCGTTACGGTAGACAATATTCCAAACCTTGCAGCAAATCCAAATGCAGGCTTCTCTCTTGGAAATATGCCACCTGCTACAAGCCACACTGTTGTATTCCATGCAACTGCTCTTCCAGGGGCATCTACCGTTAAGAACATGGCAACTGGAACTTATAATGCAATTACAAGCGCAACTGGTGACGTAGTTACCCAAACTGTAAACAGTAATGTTATATCTTTGCACAGACCTTTATACAACTTAAGTAGGCCAAGTATAGATATAGCAACATCTGTAGCACTAGAGCAAACTGCTCTTTCTCATATTTTAAACGCAGAAGGCGAAAAAATACAAGCAATGCTAGCTATACCAGCAGTTACAGCAGATAACCTTCTTGCAGTTAACGAAAGCGTAAACAAAATGGTAGATTCCACTACTTTACTAGAATCTGTTTTACAACAAAAATTAGAAATTGTAAAGAACCAATTAGTTAGCTGTTAACTAAAAGAAAGGAGTGATCTTTATGTCAATGCCAATAATTGTACCGGGCAAAACTACTAGAATTGAGGCAGTTGCAGATATAATGGAGTCTGTAGCTTTACAAGAAACAGGACTTTCTCATATCTTAAACGCTGAAGGTGAAAAAATACAGGCTGTTGTTGCTATGCAAGGCGTTACGCCAGATATGCTTTTAGCGGTAAACGCTTCTGTAGATGAAACTGTTTCTGCTATAACTAGACTTGAAATATTACTAACTAGCAAATTAAATGAATTCTCTTGCTATATTTCAGCTTAATTATACAAGGTTCCCTTAGGGAACCTACATATTAACTACTTTTTCTTAACTTTTTAACTATTTCTATTACTTTATCTGCTACATATTTAGCATCTTCTTCTGTATTTATATCCCCATAAGATATTCTTAAATTTCCTGTATACTCTTTATATTTATTTTTTCTAATTGCTTCTATTACATGAGACTGCTTAACGTATGAGCTATTGCAAGCACTGCCGCTAGATGCGCATATACCGCATAAATCTAGCATTAATACTAAAGCCTGAGAATCTACTCCTTTAAACGAAAAATTTATATTTCCAGGTAATCTATCTTTTCTATGACCGTTTAAAATGCAGCCATCTACATTTTTAAGTATTTTACTTATACTATACTCCCTTAGCTTTAGCAGCTTTTTAGCATACGCGTCTATATCTAACGTAGCAAGCTCAATAGCTTTACCAAGACCAATTATACCGGCAACATTTTCAGTGCCCGCCCTTTTATTTTTTTCTTGGTGTCCACCTGTTAGTATTCTAGCAAACTTAACTTTTCTACTTATATATATAGCTCCAACACCTTTAGGCCCATAGAACTTATGCGCAGACATGCTAAGTGAATCTATTTTCATTTTTTCTACATCTATATGGATACTTCCTATGGCCTGAACGCTATCTGTATGGAAAAAAACATGATTTTCCCTTGCTATTTTCCCTATTTCTTCTATAGGCTGAATAGTTCCAATCTCGTTGTTTGCAGACATAATAGATATAAGGAGAGTAGTAGGCTTTATGCTTTTTCTAAGCTCTTCTAAGCTTATCTTACCGCATTCATCTACATTTAAATATGTAACCTCATACCCTTCTTTTTCTAAATCTCTACATGTTTCAAGCACAGCTAAATGCTCTATTTTACTAGTTATTATATGATTACCTTTATCTTTATTTGCCTTAACTATTCCCCTTATACCTAGATTATCTGCCTCGCTACCGCAGCTTGTGAAATATATCTCATCTTTTCTTGCATTAATTGCTTTTGCTACTTTCTCTCTAGCTTTTTCTATATCTTCTTTTACATCCGTTGCAATACTATATGTAGAAGAAGGATTACCAAACTTATCTATAAAGTATGGCTGCATTTCCTTAAAAACCTCTTCTTTAACATACGTAGTTGCGCAGTGATCTGCATATACTCTTAACATATACTCTCCTTTTGCTTTTCTATATTTATATTATATTAGAAGAGAGCGTAAAATGTTAAAAAACGTGCATAGCACGCTTTTATTTTTCTAGAAAGCTTTTAAACGCATCTAAGTATATATCTTTACGAACTTTATATACACTTTCGAAAACCTCTAAATTGCTATCTCCATTATTCATTATATATACATAATTATCTTTATGAAACACCAAAAGGTTATATGTATAGTCTACTTTAGAATACTCAGACTCTAAATATTCTCCGTATGGTATTTCTAAATCTTTAACATTTTCCGCGAAATCTAAATATGCAAGTTCTTCTATAACCTTATCTAAATCTCGCAGCACAATATGCTTTCCAAACTTTTTAGTTTGTATGTAGGATATGTTAAAATGCATTATTTCTTTTGCTTTTTCTATTTCATTTAAATGATATATGCTTTTTTTATTATATTTTGTCCTCTTAGGATTCTTCTTTGCCACTTTTTCTCCTTTATATATGCAAGCTAAATTCACTTATATGGAATCCATCTTTAACTTTTAACTCTACAAGTTCTACAATTTTTTCATCTAAAATATTTACTAAATATGTAGTTTGTCCTGAGCTAAGCTGCAGCAAAAGATTTTCCCCTTCTAAGTACGTGCATGTAAACAGCAGATTGTCTTCTATGTTTTTAAGCTTATATCCTTCATCTAATCTCTTCATCTGAAGCTTTCCTGCTTCGTCCTTTTTACCGAGCATTATACCGTTTTTAAGATTAAGGGTATATTCTACGTTTTTTATATTAAAGGTAACTTCATTGTCTTTTTTATCAAAACCACCGTCACCTACTAAATTTGATGGGTCTATATTTTGGTCTTTATTGAACTTAACAATTTTACCGTCTGCATAAATGTATAGCGGAGTTGGATATATGTGAGATTTTCTTTTAGTTAGCTTATATCTAAGCTTTATATTATCCATTTCACCTATTTTGTTTACTACTTTTACAGCCTTATCGTACTCAGATTTGTTTGCAGCATAATACACTGCATAGACAGATATAATTAATATTAACACTGCTAGAATTATAATAGGTACTCTTTTTTTCATGGTTTTTCTCCTCTTATATATATTTTTTTATATTTTATATATATATTTTATATATTTATATATTACCACTAACTTAAAAAATTGTCTATACAGATATTTTTCTTTTTATATATTTAATATATATTTTTATCTTATGCACAATGTTTAAAGCCCTGGAATATACTATTCTAGAGGAGTACAAGCTTCTCTATTAAGGAGTGATTAATATGCCAAATGTATCTGGCGTTGTTTCATACAACAATGCACATTTACCATCTCCAGGTATTAATATACCAAACGTTCCAGTTGCGCTGTATAATACGGTAACGGGAATGGGCGCTGTAGCACTAACTGACGTAACTGGCGCTTATTTATTTACTAACGTTCCAGCTGGAAACTATAACATTATAGAAAGCTGGGGAACTTCTGGGGTAGTTAGCCCTATTGACTTTACAGCTTCTCAAACTGCTATGGCGCAGCCACCTGAAGTAGAGCCACCACTTTCTGCTTTAACATTTGCACCGCCCGCTCTAGCTAATGCTTTAGACGCAGTTACGCCAAATCTTATAAAAATAGTAGTATCTGGTTTGGACTTTACTAATCAAAATTTTATCGATGGACCGGTAGGTCTTAAACCGCTAGATTTTTCAGGTTTACTTCTAACAGGGCCTAACCTAATAACTAAGGCAGATAACGGAACTATGGGAACATTTGCACCCGGAACAGCTGTAAAAACAGTAGTACCAATACAGCCATACCCAGGAGTTACCCCAGGCTTTATTTATACAAGTAATATAGAACCATCAGATGGATTATATAACGTAATGAACACACGTAACTCTATAGGTTTTTACCCTTGGTGGGGCGTTTCAGACCACACAACAGGTATAGAAACAGGTAGATTTATGACAGTTAACGGAGACAATCCTGGAGCTACAATATTTGAAGAAAAAATACCCGTAACAGCAAACGCAGACTATATCCTAACAGCTTGGGTTTTAAATCTAATTTATGGCTACCCAGCTACTGTAAAACCAAGACTTGCTTTAGAAGTGCTAGATGCAAATAACAATGTAATATTCTATCAATCAGTAAATCCAATTCCCGTTACAGACGTGCCTGTATGGTACCAAAATGGCTTTAAATTTAATACAGACGGTAATAACTCTGTAACAGTTAAAATACTAAGCGAAGGAGCTGCTGCAGAAGGAAACGATTATCTTATAGACGATATTGAAATGTTTAGAGCAACTGTAGAAGACCTAATAACCGTTAAGAAAACAGCTACGCCAGACATTATTTATGCTGGAACAGACGTAACCTTTACAGCTGTAGTTACTAACACTTCTAGTATTACCGCAGATAATGTAATATTTAAAGATATCTTAGACCCTACACTTGTCTTTGTACCTGGAAGCGTAACTGTAGACAATATTCCAAACCTAGCAGCAGATCCAAATGTAGGGTTTTCTCTTGGAAATATGCCACCTGCAACAAGCCACACTGTTGTATTCCATGCAACTGCTCTAGCAGGCGCGCCAACCGTTAAAAATACTGCTTCTGGGACATACACTGTTGTTTCTAGTGGAACTGGCGACGTTATAACTAACACTGTAAACAGCAACGTTGTATCTTTGCACAGACCTTTATACAACTTAGGTAGACCAGCTATAGATTTAGCAACATCTGTAGCACTAGAGCAAACTGCTCTTTCTCATATTTTAAACGCAGA
>JAVWPP010000024.1:0-16101 GCA_036635835.1 Clostridia bacterium
AATGGCCTAAAATCCCAGCATACGTTGAGATTGAAGGCAAAAATGTAGAAAAAATTTATAATCTAGCTAAATTATTAGGATACGAAAAAGAAAATGTGAAAATCATGAATACAGCGGAAGTGTATAATTTAAATAATTTAAATATATATGACTTCCCAGAATTAAAATTTGAAAAATCCGAAATTGAAAAATATAAAGAAAGTAACAATAACATATAAAATAAAACTTTACCTTAAATAAATTTTATTATAATAGTTTCAAATTGCCTATATGGTATGATAAAAATGATATTGATATAGTTGTAAAATACTGCGATATATTAATAAAAGTAACACAATTTTATAAAGAAAGAAGGAAAGAAAAATGAAATTTTATGAGTATTTAATTGAAAAAGGAAAAAATGAAGGAATTGAAAAAAATATTGTTGGCGCAGTAGTGGTTAACGAAAAAAATGAAATATTAATTCTAACTAGGAAGGAAGATGACTTTATGGGAGGAATAGATGAACTTCCAAGTGGAAATATTGAAAGCAACGAAGATATATATAGTGCATTAACTAGAGAGCTAAAAGAAGAAACTAATCTAGACTTAGCTAGTATAATAAGTTATATAAATACTTTTGATTATGCATCTTCTAGCGGTAAGAGATCAAGGCAATATAATTTTTCCGTTAGAGTTAATAAAATAGAGGATATTAAATTAACAGAACATAGTAAATATCAGTGGCTAAATATAGAAGAAGCAAGAGAAAATCGTAACATAACAGATGAAGTTAAAAATATCTTAGAGATATATAATTTTAATATGAGAAAAAGGAGCTAGTAATATGGAGTGTCATTTTTGTGCAACAGCATGTATAGTAGATCCTAAAAATAAAAAAATATTATTTATTCACCATAAAAAACTAAATAAATGGTTATTTGTAGGTGGACATATAGAGAAAAATGAAAATCCAGAGGAAGCAGTTATTAGAGAAATAAAAGAAGAGACAGGATTGAATGTAGAATTACAAGGAACACGATATCCTAGAGAAGAGGACTTTATAACACCATTTGCTTTACAAAAAAACGTTATAAATGAGAACCATATACACATGGATATTTTTTATATTGCCACGTTAAAAGGAAATGGTAATGTAAACATTAAAAAAGATGAAATTTTGAATTATAGATGGTTTAGTAGCGAAGAAATTCAATTGGAAGACTTCGATACATTTCCAGAAAAAAAAACAAATGGCAATAGACGTATTAAAGATGTTTAGTTAATAAAGTTAAGTTAAAAACAGCTGAAATATAGATAATTAGAGATAATTATTTATATTTCTTTTTTTAGTAAAAAAATATATTGAAATGGTTTTAAGCACTTCAATATAAATTATATGTTTTTTTCTTTTTTATTATTTTTTATTTATTTTTTCTTTTTTTATTTTTCTTTTTTCTTTTAATTTTTAATAGGTATAGCAACAGAAAAAGTAGAACCAGTTTCATCAGTTTCAAAAGTAATCTTACCGTTAAACTCATCTTTAATAATAGAATTACTTAGATGAAGGCCAAGGCCAGTTCCTTTAGAACCTTTAGAAGTTATTATTTTTTTGAAAAGATAAGGTCTAATATTTTCTGGAATGCCGCCTGCGTTGTCTGTTATGTTTATAATTACTTTAGATTTTCCATTTAAAATAGTAAGATAAATAACGCCGCCTCTTTTAGTATCATAAGCTTGTATTGCATTTATAACAAGGTTAGTTATAACTTGACTTAATCTTGTTTGGTTACCTACTATGTATATAGGCTCAGAGTTGCTTATAATTAGCTTACAATCATACTTTTTAAGTTCACTTGCTACAATTAGCTGTATAGGTGAAATAGTTGTATTTACTTCAAAGCTTGAAACGTTAGAAATGTTTGTACTATAGCTACTAACAAGGTTAGATGCTATATCTGAAATTCTTTGCCTGCAGCTTTCCATTTGATCGAAAATACCTAGTTCATCTCCTTCAAAAACATTAGAAGTTTTCAAACTAACAATTCCGTTTTCTATAGTCTCCATTGGAATGTTTATGTCAGAGGCAAAGCTACTTGCAAGCTTACCAATTGTAGCTAGTCTATCTTGTGCAAATATTACAGCGCGCTGCTCTTTAATTACATTTAAATGATGAATGTGGTTAGTTATATCTTTAAAAATCATAAAAATGCCAAGTGTTGTATTGCTTTTAGAGCTTATTTTAGAAATCTCTACGTTATATGTATATGTTTTTCCTGCGTAAGTTATATTATATTTACCTGTAATGGGGGCGGAAGAAGCAAAGCATTTTGCAGATACTTCTTGATACGTTTTTAAAAGATTCTTATTACTTTTAGAAAGCTTATAGATTATATTATCAAAAAGATAAAAATCATTAAACTTACCAAGAGTCTTAGTATACGCTTCGTTGCACTGTATAAGGTTACCATTTAAATCTATAACCAAAAACGGATGCTTCATCTTATCTAGAGCAATATCTTCTGCATACATTGAAATATCTATTAGCTTGTACTGTAGCACAACTGTAGCAAGGAGCATAGAGTATACAGTTAAACAAATAGGGTTCAAATATACAGGCATATTAGGCACAAGATTCTGGAAACAAATAACGTTCACAGAAAGAGGAAATATAGCAATAAGAATAGAAAGTGTTTCCTTGTTCATAAGGCCGCTACGCTTCTTAGATGTGCAAAATATTAAAAATATAGTAACTAGGGTACATGCATATAAATACAAAGTAGATATTATATAAAGAGGCCCAAACTTTAAATTAGAATAATTATCAGAATACTCAGATGCAAAATATAAGTAGTGATAATGATTGGTCCAAACTACAGCTATCATAAAAATAGAAGGTAGAAGAAGCAAATATAAATACTTAGACTTTGTATTTGGATTCATATAAAATATAGCAAGAATAACTAGTAAAGGTGGACCAAACTGAAAGGCTAGCTGACCTATGTATTCAAAAATAACTGGGTTTATGCTAGGAATATGTATGCAAAACTTAAGCGCTAGAAACGCTAGGCACTGTATAAGGAGTAGTAATGAAACTACAGCATATAGTTTAGCAACTTTTGTCTTATGCTTTAAATCTATAACATAAGAATAAAGAAAAGCATTTAAACATACGGAAATAATAAGTAGTGCAATAATAAGTATATCAATCATTAGAATTCCTCCTTTGCAATAGGTATAGTAATTTTAAAAGTTGTTCCTTCGTTTTCTTTTGTTGTAAAGGTTATATCTCCATTAAAAGATGTCTTAATAATAGAATAACTAATATATAGCCCAAGGCCTGTGCTGTTTTTGCTAGTAGACGGAAGTATTCTTTTAAATACATATGGGATTATATTACTAGGAAGTCCACATGCAAAATCTTGTATTACAATATGTGCATTTTTTTTATCTTTTTTTAACTTTATAACTATTTTTCCGCCGCTTTCTTTATATGCGTAAATTGCATTTAAAATTAAATTAGATAAAGTTTGAGAAAGATTAGCTGAGTTTCCATAGGTGTATACATCTGCAGTGTCTGTAAAAACAATATTGCATTTGCGTTTTTCTGCTTCTGCGCTTGAAAGTTTTACTACGTTTTGCACTACTGTTTTAATATTAAATGTAGTCTTTACAGTAGAGTCTACGTTTCTTAGCTGGTTTCTAACATTTGTAGAAAAGTCTATTATTTGAGCAACGGATTTCTCCATGTTTTCTAGCATTTTGTGATGTGTTTGCTTTAAGTTTGGATTGTATTTAAGCATAGAAAGCGCTGTTTTTATAGATGATATAGGTGTGTTAATATCATGAGCAAAGCCACTAGTTAGCTCTCCTATAGTTGCAAGCTGCTGCTGGTTAATTATTGTTTTTTGCTCATTTGCAATTGTAAGCAGTTCATTTTTTTGCTTTGTTACGTCTGTTACGGTTATAAGGCAGCCTATATATCTTTTTCTGTACTCAGATAGTAGCGGTATAATGGAGTATTCAAAAAAAAGTGTGTTTTTCTCTGCTTTATACAAGATTTCTTCAAAAACAGGTTTTTTAGTTTGTTTAACTTTTGCTATAGAGTCTAGAATATCTGTATATTCTTTTTCTGAAAGATTCTCTAAAGATGCAAATATTTTTTCTGAAATAACTAAATTAAATATATTTTTAAGCTCTTTAGGGAACTTGTTATTTGTCTGAATTATTCTATCGTTTACATCTAAAACTATATATGTGTCCGTTATCTTGTTTACTAAATCTGCGGTATCTACAGAGGATATATTAATTGGTTTTTCTTTATATATATTCTTGTATAATATTATGGCAATAGGCGTTAGAAGTAGTATAGTAAGGGACCTTGGAAAACTTAGACTAAAGAATATGTCTAAACAAAATATAGATATTGGTAGTATGCAGTAGACAAATAGGCTATTGCATGTTTTAACAAAGTCGTTATGTTCTTTTATGAGAATAGTTATATATAAAAGATATGAAATTAAAACGCACATAAGCTCATAAGTTGCAATAACCCAGTAAAAGATACCAAACTCTACTAAGCTAGAATCTAGCGAGTAATTTACAAATACTAAATGATGCAGGCAGTTAGTAAGCACTAAAGCTATTCCTATAAAGGGAATACCAAAGAGTATAGTTATACCTGAGTTAGACCTTTTAACATCTGTAAAAAGAAGCATAAGGTATAGAAGAAGCACGGGCACAAGCTGAAAAGCAGGGCTAATTAGCACTTCAAAATTTTCAATGTCTATATTAATAGGCAGGACATTTGCTAAGTTTTGTAGCAAGCTACCAAAAGAGCTAAGCAAAATAAGGAATATTATAATTTCAATCAAATGAGCCATTAGGTTTTTCTCATGTATTTTAAATATTTTAACAAACAAAATTAAATTTATAATTGTTGCAATTAGTAATAATATGATCACATTAAGACCTCCAAACATATACATTAATTTTATCATATAAGTTTTAAAAAAAGAAACTGTTTGACGTAAAAACAAAGAAAAAGGAGAAATTTAATTCTCCTTTTGTATAGTTACAGTATTTAAATATGAAAGGCTAAAAGTCTCTGGAAATTTAAAAGAGTACGAATAAGTTTTTATAGCTAAAGATTCAAACTTTTCTTTATATTTTTTGTTAAGCTCTTTATCTCCATAAACAGTGTCGCATAGAGCGGCGCAGCCTATGTTAGCAAGATTTAGGCGTATTTGAGATAGCTTTACGCTACTTGTCTTTACAAATATTCTAGAGTAGTCTGTAAATTCTTTATCTACTACGTAGCGCGCAAGCGTTTTTTTAATATCTTTTGTAAGTATATTATATATTTCCGTAATAGACTTATTTTCATCTTTAAACAAGAAGTTTTCCAAATACCCAGATTTCTTTTTAGGAGAGTTTGCAACATACACCTCATAAGTTGTTTCAACGCACCTTGTGCTAAGCCCTTCTAGCATTTCTTTGTGAGCTAGTTTATTTTTAGAGAAAATAACTAAACCTTCTGCTGCTTTATCTACCTTAACGCATAGCTTTAAGTTTTCCGTATACACCTGTTCTTTTAGGAGCTGTAGCATGCTAGACTCGGTAATACAGTTAGAGTCTTTGTTTACACATAAAAGTCCACGAGGTTTATCTGCTATAATTATATTTGCATCCTCGTAAATAATGTCTACTTTGCTAGGAAGACCAAATAGCAAGCTGTCTGGCAAAGAGACCTCTAAAACATCCCCATCTGCAAGAAGCACATTTTTAGTAGCTATTATATTATTGATCTTAATATTTTGCTGCCTTAGTGCTTTTTTTATGCAAGGCATATCTAGAGCAGGGAAGGTTTTTGTTAAATATGTTATTACTTTTTCATTTTCTAAATTATCTAATAATATTTTCTTCATATATATATTATATACTAGAAAAAATATTTTGCAACCAAATTCAAGCTAAGTATATAATTTTTATAAAACGTATAAAAGAAGTATATCTTGCAAAGGGAAATATGTTGTAGAAGAGGGGAGATTAAGGTTATATGAAACTTGAAAAGTGCTAAAAATCTTTCAATATTACTTTATTTATTCTAATTTTATATTATGATACAAATTTAAACATTTTACGTTTTTTGTATTGACATCAAATTCTTTATATGGTATTGTTAATTTAAGTAAATAGAGTGTTGGTAGGAGGTATTATATGAAAAAAAATAATATTTTGGTTAAAATTTTACCGATTTTAGCTTTAACAACACTTTCAATAAGTGTTTTATATGCATTAACACCCTTAGCAAGTAGAGTAGGCGTATTTTATTACAATTACACTATTCCTGGAAATGGAAATGGTATTGGAACACCGGTAGTACATAAAGATTCTACTGGAGAACAAAGTTTACAATCTATTAACATTCCGAGAAACATCAATATTAGAATGAGACAAAAAACTAGTTCTAATGAATATAGTCGTAGCGGATTATATACAATAAGCCCATATAGTTCAAGCTTCACTTTTACTTTAAGTACTGCTTCAACAAGTAGCCCAGGTTATCCTAATGGCAATGACGCAAGAGCTCAAAACTATTTAATGATGTGTAGCCCAAATGATTTTTATATTCAAAATTATACACAATCTGGAGCACCTGCAACACCTGTACAATATTCTTGGTATTTGTAATACAGAGAATGATAAATTAAAAAATTAAAAACAGCACTCTATTTACTTAATATTTTATAAGGAGGTTTAATTAATTGAAAAAATTAGATCTAACTCTAGTTAGTATGTTTATACTAACACTAACTGTTGCTTTAATATCTACATACTTATTTTTAAAAAACACATGCACTTCATTACCATATAATTATTCATGTTTCTCATTTTGGGAAAATGTACGTTGTGGAAATATAGGCGGAAGTTTTATGCTTACTATGCCTACTATAATAGTAATTGGTTGCTGCCATAGATTTTTTCAAAAAATCAAGACTGGCTATTTTAAAAATAGTTTAAATAGAGTAGACTATACAAAATATATTAGAAAAGAAATTTTAAAAACTTATCTAAAATCTTTTCTTATTGTCCCACTAGTATCTCTTATAATATTTCTTTTAGGCTTATTATTCTACGGAACTAATATACCTTTAACTAATGGAGTTCAGATGCAAGAGTACATTAGCTTTTTTGATTATTCAAATAATCTTTTTTTATTTGTTATTGGATATAGCTTTTTGACATGCCTATTTAGCTTTTTGTCAATTAATATTGGACTTATATTAGGTAGGTTTATTAATAAATTTTACCTACTCATACTTGCAGTATATGTTACATTTACCGCTATTAATTTCATACTAGTATTTAATGTATTTGGAAAAATTGCAGAGTTCTTTATAAAAGATAATCTAAAAAATCAATTAAATCTTTATGCACTATATAACCCTTCACTAAGTATTCAAAGTTTACCTTTAAATATAATTATGTATTTATTGTTGTTATTAATTTCTACAATAATAGTATATGTATTATATAAAAATAAAGAAAAATTGGTACTTGAAAATGCATAACGTTTTACATCTTAATAAATTAGAATATATATTGATATTTAGTGCACTATTTGTTTTAACCGCTACCTTATCAAGTTTAAATAATAATGTAGCTATCCCATACTTTAATTGTTACATAGAAAAAATAGATTTTTTTGTTTGGTGTCTGATATTCGCGCCACTTATACTAGCTATAGGTAATAAATCTATTACTCATTTACTGGAAATTCAAATTTCATCAAGATATGATAGTAAAAAGCGATTGCTTTTAGATATGATTAAGGAATTAACTCATATTACTGTATATATGTTTTTAATAATAATATTTTTTATAATAATTGCTATAAATTTTTTTAGTAATTATTATATAAGTGCATCAAATAATGAAAATTGCATGAAAATAAATAATTTTCTTTATGTGGTCATCACATATGTAAAATATTTTTTTTTAATATATTCTATGCAACTATTGCAACTTTACTTACATTTAAAGGTGAAACCTAAAACACAAATAATAATTATAATACTTATTTTATTATTTTCTTATTCGTCATTGTACTTTGATATGCCATTTAACTTATACTATTTATCTCCAGCTACAAATACTTGTGATTATTTTTATTTTAATGATTTAAAGCAAAGTATACTGGTTAGTTTATTATACTATTTTAATATTTTGCTTATAATAAATATTTTACTGTTTAGTTGTATAAAAAAAACAAACTTAATAAAAAGGAGTTATTATGAATAATATAACATATACGTTAGTTAAAAATACTTTGAAAAATAAAATGATTTTAACTTTGTTAATCTTACTATATGCTTTTTTATTTTTTAGTGCTTCATCTTTTTCACATAATAATAAAGGCTTTTTTTGGAACCTATATTTACTAAGTGGAGGTGAGCCAGATACTTCATTTATAATATTTCCATTCTTTTTTATAATAACGGGAAAATTGTATGTTGATATAATAAAAAACAAAGAATTTATACATAGATTAAAATCAAAGAAAAGATTACTTGATATCATTTTATTATCAAATTTTATTGCTTGCTTTTTTATTACTTTAAGTATTGTATTGATTTCTATACTATGTGCTGCAGTTTTTACACGCACTTTTAAAGAAAGTGTATTAATTCCCGGAATATTAGTATCAGATTATATAATGCTAATTGTAAATTTTATTAGATCTTTTTTAATGATTATTACTCTAACGTCAATAGAAATATACTTATTGAATAGATTTAGTAATAAAAAAATATCAATACTTATACTAATGATTATAGATTTTTGCATTGGTTTTTCTATATTCTTAGTTTTACCATCGCATATTGAAAAATTAATGCCAGCGTCATTTATTTATGATAATCACTTGTATAGAAACTTATTGGAATGTGTTATAAGTAGTGTTATATATTACGCATTAAATAATTATTTGATATTTAAATTAAATTATAAATTAATTAATAAAGTAGATTTTAATTTCACAAATGAATGAGGTGAGTATATGATAGAAATTAAAAAACTAGAAAAAACAATAGATAATAAAAAAATACTAGATGATATTAATCTAACTTTTGAAGACGGAAATATATATGCTTTTGTTGGAAAAAACGGTTCTGGAAAAAGTATGTTATTTAAATATATAGCAAACTGGATAGATATAGATCAGAAAAGTATTGTTTATACCAAGAACTATACAATTCGTACGCTTATAGAACGACCTGCTTTTATGGAGGATTTAAGTGCTATAGATAACTTGCTACTTTTAAATAAAAATTACTATAAAAAAATGCCTCAAATATATGAATTATTTAAAACATTTATGCTTTACGAAAATAAGGATATGTTAGTTGGAAAATATTCATTAGGCATGAAACAAAAACTTGGAATAATACAGGCGTTAATAGATGATCCAGCTCTTCTTATTTTAGATGAACCTTTTAATGGATTAGACGAAAGTTCTGTAAATATTTTAAGAGTAGAATTGTTAAAATTAAAAAATAAAGGAAAAATAATTTTAATGTCTTCTCATATAAAAGAAGATATAGAATGCCTAGCTAATAAAATCATATATATAAAAGAAGGGAAAATTATAAATGTTGAAAATAGTACTCCTTTATTAAATAGTTCAGATATAAAAAATGAAGTTAGTAAAACAACTTTAAAAAAAGTTATATTATTTTCAAAAGTCCTGTTTATATTAACACTTTTAACTTTTATAATGTTCTCTACTTTTTTTATAATATATATTATAGATAATAAGAAAAACTCAGAAAAAGCAATCGTTGCTTTTAATAATCAAGATTACATAAAAGCTTTTGAATTAATTGAACATGTACCGTATACAAAATTCAGTCCTGAGAAAGAAAAAATAAATTACTATTTTAATTTTCTTAGTCTTAAAAACTTTGCTACAAAATCAAAAAATAAAGAGGAAAAACTTTTATGTATATATCTTGGATTGCAAAATATAAAAAAAGAACAATTAGTAGAAAAAACAGATTGGAAGCTAGATTCACTATTTAAAATCGAAAAAATATATTATGAGTATGCTTCTTCAGAGTTTAGTATTACGCAGAATAAATTAGATTATTTGTATGCCACAGAAGATAAAAATGAACAAGCTAAAAGATTTGAATCCTTAAAAAAGGAACTTAGTTTATGAATAAGAAATATATAAATATAAAATCCTTTTTATTTATTGTATTACTTGGTTTTCTTGCGATGTATACACTAAAAAATCTCATGCTACTAAATGATTCAAATTGTAATTTGCATACTTGTGTTTTAGGTTTGGATTTATATAATTTAAAAAATTTCAGCTATTTAAGTTATTCGTTATTTGTTAATTTTGCTATGATATTAATCATATTTATAGATTTAAAACGCTCAATAAAATTTAATAGAGATTTTTATATTCTTAGAATGAATAAAAATAAGTGGATAATTTCAAAATTATTATTTATATTTCAGGTAGTGATATTCTTCAGTACATATCTATCTTTATTATATATAATATTTAGCGGGATATATGATTTGCAATATGATATTTCAGTATTCTTTATATATTTTATAAATGGAATGTTACTTAGATATATATTATTATTGATAACTTCAGTTGCAGCAATTTTAATAAATAAATATATTACAACAATATATATTTCTATTGCACTGATTCCACTTCTAAGCACAAATTTAGAAAAAAGTTTTCTTGGATTTATATATTTAAACACTTACAATACTGTATTTGAAACATTATTTTTGCTTAGTACAAGCGTATTATGCGCTTACATATCTTATATGATTTTAAATAAAAACATACTTAAAATATATGAAATGAGGTGATTATTATTATACAATTAGAAAAAATAAATAAGAAAATAAAAAATGATAATATTTTAAGGGATATTAATTTAGACTTGTTAGAAGGAAATATATATGGATTTGTTGGCAGAAATGGTTGTGGAAAAAGCATGCTTTTTAAAACAATAGCCGGTTTTCTTGTTCCAACAAGCGGGAAAGTTTTATTTGATAATATTGATATTTATAAAAATGGTGTTTTTGCTATTAATACAAGGGTACTAATTGATTCACCATACTTTATATCGTCGCTTACTGCATTCGAAAATTTAAAAATGCTTGCAAATATAAACAATTTAATCGATGATGAAGCTATATTAGCTATTTTGAGAAAAATGAATTTATATGAAAGTAAAGATATAAAAGTTAGTAAATTTTCATTAGGTATGATACAAAAACTTGGAATAGCTCAAGCGCTTATGGAAGATCCAAAAGTTATTATATTAGATGAACCTTTTAATAGTTTAGATGATGAATCTGTAGAAATAGTTAGAAATATTTTATTAACAGAGAAGAAAAAGAATAAAATAATATTATTAGCTTCTCATATAAAAGAAGATATTACTTCATTATGTACTACTACTTTCGAAATGGAAAATGGAAGTATAGTTAAAACCTCATGTTCTAACTAAAGAACATGAGGTTTATATGCACTAACATTCCTAGCAAGAATGTCTTTGTTAGTATAACATTTAATTTTGTAGAATTCAAGCTTTTAAATGTTTTTATCTAAATAATTAGTGATTAATCACCGCAGCTAAGGACAATATAATATAAATATTAAACTTTTTAAGATAAAAGGTTGACATAATATAAATGATGTGGTATAATAAATCTATAGTAAAAAATACGTTTGGTTTAAACTTAATTTAGTTTAAACGCAGGAGGATGCATATGTCAATAATCAATAAAGTAACAAGTTTTATTAAAAATCTATTTTCTACAACAGAAAAAAATTCAGACTTAAACAATATCTCAGATATCAGCGAAGTTAAAACAGTCAAAGATATTGAAAAAATAAGAGAAGTAGAAAAATTAATAAAAACAGAACAGATTAATGACAATAAGAAAATAAATAAAATCAATAATATCAATAATATAAACAATATAAACAATATAAACAATATAAACAATATCAAAAATATTTGTAAATTAGATAGTATAGATTTAGAAGAAAAATATTCAGATTTAGTAGAAGACAAAGATTGCATTTCTAAAATCTCAATTTCCAAAGCATATTCTAGCTACAACAAGAGCGAAAAATTAGCTAAAGAAAGAGATCCAAGAAAAGCAAAAAGAGGTACTAGCAAATTAAATAAAAGAGTTAAAAAAAGCAAGTACGTAGAATGTCTTAAAGCTGCGCAAGCAGAAGCTGAAGAAGAATAGAAAAAAGGTAGCAATTAATTTGCTACCTTTTTTTCGCCTTTTTTTAAAAAACCATCAATTTAATTGCAACTCATACCTTTTTGTAGTATAATGTTACGTATGAATTATAGCTAAAACAGCTAAAAATATAGTTAGGTAGGGATAAACTGTGGATAAAAAATTAGAAGATTTAAAAAGTAAAATTAGTAGTGAAATAGAAAGCACAAACGCACTTGCAAAGTTAGAAGAAATACGAGTAAGTTACCTAGGTAAAAAAGGAGAAGTAACAGCTCTTTTAAAGACTATGGGAACACTTTCAAAAGAAGAAAGACCAGCTTTTGGAGAGTGTATTAATTCACTTAGAAATGAAATAGAATCTAAACTAGAGGCAAAGAAAAATATTTTAGAAGAAGAAGCTTTAAAAGTTAAACTAATGGAAGAAACAATAGATATAACAATGGATGGAGAAAATATAGCTATGGGAACAAAACATCCCCTTACAATAGTTGAGGATGATTTAAAAAACATATTTATAGGAATGGGCTATCAAATTGCAGAAGGACCTGAAATAGAAACTACATTCTTTAATTTCGATGCTTTAAACGCACCATCAGATCATCCGTCAAGAGATATACAAGATACTATGTATATAACAGAAGATATAATACTTAGATCTCAAACTTCACCAGTGCAGGTAAGAACAATGCTAGAAAACAAGCCACCAATAAAGATAATATGCCCAGGAAGAGTATATAGATCAGATAATGTAGATGCAACTCATTCACCAATGTTCCATCAAATGGAGGGACTAGTTGTAGGTAAAGGAGTTACTATGGCGCATTTAAAAGGTGCTTTAGAAGAATTTGCAAAAACATATTTTGGTGAGAAAACTAGAATTAGATTAAGGCCACATCACTTCCCATTTACTGAGCCAAGCGCAGAAGTAGACGTTAGCTGCTTTGTATGCGGAGGAGTAGGCTGTAAAGTTTGTAAACAAGAAGGCTGGATAGAAATACTAGGAGCTGGAATGGTACATCCAAACGTTTTAAGAGCAGGAAATATAGACCCAGAAGAATATACTGGATTTGCTTTTGGTATGGGAATAGAAAGAATAGCAATGGTTAAATACGGCATAAGCGATATGAGACTATTATATGAAAACGACACAAGATTTTTAAAACAATTTTAGTTAAAAAGGAGATAATAAGATGAACGTATCAGTATCATGGTTAGATAAATATGTCGGAGCAAATATGCAGCCTCAAGAAATTGCAGATTTGCTTACAATGACAGGAACTAAAGTAGAAACATTAGAAAAGTTCGGAAAAAAAGTAGAAAAAGTAGTAGTTGGTAAAGTAGAAGAAATTTCTATGCATCCTACTAAAGATAAATTAAAAGTATTAAAAATAAACATAGAAAATGCAACTGTAACAGCTGTGGCTAATATACCAGATATAGCAGTAGGAGACGTTACAGCAGTTGCTCTAGAAGGCGCTAAAACAGCAAATAAAGAAGTAGAATCATCAAATATAGATGGAGTTACATCAAATGCTATGATAGTTCATGTAGAAGAGCTAGGGCTTAAAGCAGCGGAGCTTCCAAACGTTAAAGAAAGTGGACTAGTTATATTTCCAAGCTATATAAAGCTAGGAGAAGATGTTTCTACGCTTTTAAAACTAGGAGAAGAAGTAATAGAGTTTGAAATAACACCAAATAGACCAGACTGCTTAGCAGTAGAAGGCATTGCAAGAGAGTTTGCAGCATCTACAAGCAGAGAGTTTAAAGATATATATAAAGATTCTAAAATAACAAAAGATACAAAAGTAGAAAACATAAATGGATTAGAAGTAAAAGTAGAAACAGAAAATTGCTTCAGATATTCATTAAGAGTAATAGAAGATGTAAAAATAGAAGAGTCACCACTTTGGCTACAAATGAAGCTTATAAAATCTGGAATAAGACCAATAAATAATATAGTAGATATAACTAACTACGTAATGGTAACATACGGGCAGCCACTTCATGCTTTCGATAGCTCTAAGCTAAGCGGAAATAAGATAGTAGTAAGGCAGGCAAAAGAAAACGAAAAACTTGAGCTTTTAGATGAAACAGTTAAAAATCTAGTAGCAGAGGATCTTATCATTGCAGATACTACATCTCCAGTTGCAATAGCTGGTGTAATGGGTGGAAAACTTTCTGGAATAAACAGTAGTACTAAAGTAGTTGCTTTAGAATCTGCAACATTTAAAAGAGGAAGCGTAAGACTTTCTGCAAAAAGGCACGCAGTAAGAACAGACGCATCTTCTAGATTTGAAAAAGGACTTCCAGAAGAGCTTACAATGCTTGCGCTAAACGAAGCATGCGCCCTAATTAAGCTTTTAGGAGCAGGAAAAGTTATAGATGGATATATAGATGTATATCCAAATAAACAAGCTGTAAACAAAGTTAAAACATCATACAAGTACTTAACTAGCTTTATAGGAACAGAAATATCTAAAGAAAAAATAAATGAAATATTTAGACTTTTAGATATGAAAGTAGAAGAAAATGATGGAGAAAATTTTGTGGTTATACCGCCAATGTATAGACAAGACGTAGCAATAAAAGAAGATTTAGCAGAAGAAGTAGCAAGAATTTATGGATACGAAAAATTAAATTCACAGTCATATAGCGGAGAAGTAACAGTAGGTGTAAAAACAAGAAAACAAAAGTTAGAAGATAAAGTTAAAAACATAATGGTAGCTGGTGGATATAGTGAAATATACACATATACATTCTTAAACAGTGAAGATTTAGATAAATTAAACATACCAAAAGAAGATAAAATAAGAGACTGTATAGAGGTTATAAACCCACTTAGCAGCGACTTTACATTCATGAGAACAACTACTGTTTCTTCTATGATAGAAGCATTAGATAGAAACTATAACAAAAAAAATGCAAACGTTAAACTTTTTGAACTTGGAAAAATATTTACAAATAAAAAGAACATAACAGAAAGAGGAGAGCTTCCAAAAGAAGAGTTAATCCTATCTATCGGTGCATACGATGCAGAAATTAAACCTAAAGATTCAGGAAAAAAATTCTTTGAGTTTAAAGGTGTAGTAGAAAAAGTCCTAAGAGGTTTAAATATAGACAAATATACTGTAGAAAGATACACAGAAAGCAGCATATATCATCCAGGACAAAGCGCTAAAATATTAGTAAACGGAGAGGAAATTTGCTACCTTGGAAAGATAAACCCAAGAGTAACTAAAAATTTCAACATGCCGGAAGAAACATATATAGCTGAAATTAATTTTGAAAAGTTATATAGCCTTTCAAAAGACTATGTTAAATTCATAGACATACCAAAATTCCCTGCAGTAGAAAGAGATCTAGCGTTTACAGTTAAAGAGGATATACTTTCTGGAGATATTGTAAGTAGCATAAAAAGCATATCTACATTAATTGAAGATGTAAAGCTTTTCGATGTATACCAAGGCTCTAACATAGAAAAAGGATATAAATCTATGGCATACTCTATAGTATTAAGAGATAAAGAAAAAACTTTAAAAGCCGAAGAAATAGAAAAAATTATGGCAGATATACTTAAAGTATTAGAAGAAAAGTATGGAGCTGAAATAAGAAAATAAATAAAAGCTACATATAGTATAAAGTTTAAAACAGTCGAAATATAGATGATTAGAGATAATTGTTTATATTTCGTTTTTTTTATAGTATATATATATCTACTATATAATTCATTAAAAACATAGAAAGCTAAGCTATCTATATACGGTAAATTAGATAATGAGAATAAAGCTAGATATATGTTTTAAAAAAGTAAGAAAAAATGGA
>JAVWPP010000025.1:0-12700 GCA_036635835.1 Clostridia bacterium
TTGTGTTAGATAGTAAAGAATATCCTTTTGAAATAAAAGATAATAATAAAACAATAGTTAAAAAAATAGTTAACAAAAGAATAAAAGGAAATTTTGAAATCATCAAAACAGATGATAATAAAGCTCCGCTATCTGGTGTAAAATTTGAAATTTTAGATAGCAACAAAAAAGTAATCAAAACAGTTATAACAGATAAAAATGGTAAAGCATCTGTATCTGGATTAACAGTTGGTAAGTATTACTATAGAGAAGTATCAGCACCAGAACACATAGTACTAGATACTAAAGTGTATCCTTTTGAAATGACTGGTAAGACAGTTACAGTTGAAATTGAAAATAAAATCATCAAAGGAAGTTTAAAAATCATCAAAATAGATGACGTTAAAAAATTACCTATTGCTGGTGTAACATTTGAAATATTAGATAGCAACAAAAAATTAGTAGACACAATCGTAACAGATAAAGATGGTATAGCAACATCAAAACAATTAGCATACGGAAAATACACATATAAAGAGACAAAAGTTCCAGATGGCATAGTTTTAGATAGCGCAGAATTCCCATTCCAAGTTACAGAGAACGAAAAAGTTATTGTGAAGAAAATTGTAAACGTTAAAATCAAAGGAAACTTAGGAATCCTTAAACTAGATGCAGAAACTAAAGAACCTATAGCAGGTGTTAAGTTTGAAATTCTAGATCAAAATAAAAATGTTATAGAAACTATAATTACAGACAAAGACGGTAAAGCAGTATCATCTATACTATATAAAGGTACTTACTTCTATAGAGAAGTATCAGCACCAGATAAATATATTGTAGATAATACAGTACATAAATTTAATATAGAATCTAACGGAGACTTAATTGAAAAAACAGTATATAACAAAGCAAAAGAGCTACCTGTAACAGGTGGGCTTGGAACAAATAATTTAATATTCTTACTTGTATCTACATTATCTGTAGTAGGATATGTAGCATTTAAGAAAAAAGAAAACTAATATTAAATTAATAAAAAGCGGTAATAGATAAATATTACCGCTTTTTTGCGCGTAAATTTGCTGCATAGATATATACTCTCTGCATACTTTTTTTCACAAAAATATATACCATACATAAAATATATAAAGCGGAGGTGAAAGATGAAAATTGTTGTACAAAAATATGGCGGCACATCTGTCGCAAATAAAGAAAAAATATCTCAAGCTATACAAAAAATAAAGGAAAAAGTAGATGAAAAATATAGTGTTGTAGTTGTAGTATCTGCTCAGGGAAAAACAACAGATAACCTATATAATCTAAGCGCAGAGTACGCTAGCGAAAATAAGTGCTCTAGAGAGCTAGATATGCTCCTTTCAACGGGCGAAATGCAGTCTGCGGCTCTTGTTGCAATGGCGCTTAAGAAGGCTAAAATAGACGCTGTAGCGCTTACAGGAGCACTAGCTGGAATTGTAACAGACAGTACATATGGAAAAGCGGAAATACTAGGAGTTTACCCAGAGAAAATAAAAGAAAACTTAGCGCTTGGAAAAGTAGTTGTAGTTACAGGCTTTCAAGGAATAGATAAATACGGATATATAAGCACGCTAGGTAGAGGCGGAAGTGATCTTACGGCAGTTGTACTTGCTAAAGTCCTAAAAGCGGATGTATGCGAGATTTTTAGCGATATAGATGGGGTATATGTAGCAGATCCAAAGGTTGTAAAAGAGGCAAAAATCTTAGAAAAAATAAGGTACGATGAAATGCTAGAGCTGTCTACAGCTGGTGCAAAAGTGCTGCATAATGGTAGTGTTATTGCGTCTCATAGCTCAGATGCAAAGCTAGTTGTAAGGAACGTAGGAACAGATGCAAAAGGAACTGAAATTTTAAAAAGCAAAGATATTTACGAAGATACAGTGGTTAAGATAACTAAAAAAGATAAGCTAAGTAAGGTAACGCTTGTAGGTTCTGGCTACATTTCTAAAAAAGGAAAAGTAAAAGAAATAGTGGACATATTAGAGGAGATGAATATAAATGCGTATATGATACAAATAAGCGAAATATCTATATCTTTGCTAGTAGATGAAGACCAAGCAGTTAAGGTTATGAATACTTTAAATATGAAGTTAAATAAATAAAACATATAAAACACATCTATCTAGATACGGAAAATATATTAATGAGAATAAAGTTTCTCATATGTTTCAAAAAAATATAAAAGAAAAAATAAAAAAATAAAAAAATATAAAAGAAAAAAATAAATAAAAGCATAAAAAAAACACTTCAAACATATATATAAATATATAAGGTTGGAGGAGATAAAGTGGAAGAGAGAAGAAATGTTAATATTAAAAGTCCATTAAATCATAGCGTGGTAATTGAAAACAGAGAAAGAATAAATTTAACAGGTGTAATAGATATACATAGCTTTGATGATGAACTAGCGCTTGTTGAGACTGAGCTTGGTATTCTTATGATAAAAGGAGATAACCTCAAGATGAACAAGCTTAATTTAGAGAATAACGAGCTTATAATTGAAGGAAAAATAGCGGCGCTTAATTATAGTGATAGCGCTGAAACTAAAAAAGGTAATATGTTTAATAAATTGTTTAGGTAGTGATTATATGAATAATGCAGCAGAAGTATATATTTTTTTAAGTTTTACGGTAGTTGGTATAATAATTGCCTGTGTTTACGATTTTTTTAGAGCTTTTAGAAGAGTAAAAGTTAGGTCTAATGCGTCTGTAGTAGTGCAAGATGTAGTATTTTGCATTGCTGCTGGCTGCATTCTTACGTTTAGCATTGTATATTTTTTAAAAGAGCAGCTTAGGATATATATATTTATTGGTCTAATACTTGGTGCTAGTATATATTTGTCTACGCTTAGCGGTATTTGTCTAAAAATATATATTAAAATACTTAAGTTATATAGCAAAATAACAGAGTATATATTTGCGCCAATTATTTTTTATGTAGAAATTTTAAAAATTATGTCGGCTAAAGTTAAAAAAAGAGCGATGCTGTCTTGCAATATGGCTAAAAATATGATAGCTTATTTGTATAAAGATAAATACAAATTTAAAAAGAAGGACTGTTTAGATGCTAGAGAAAGAAAGAGAAAAACAAAGGTTAGAGAGAAAAAGAATAAAGAGCAAGTTTAGTGTTCTTAATGTTATATTTTTAGGCGTGCTTATATATGGCATTGTTACGCTTATACAGCAAGAGTTTATGCTTACGCAGTACGAAGATAGTATAGCTATGCATAAGCAGTATATTGCAGATGAGCAAGAAAATTTAAACAACAATAAAAGAGAAAAAGAGCAAGAAAAAAACGATAAGACTATGGAAAGACTTGCGAGGAATCTAGGATATGTAAAACCATCCGAGAAGCTATTTATAGACATAAATAAGTAATAGAGGTTAGTAGCTAAGCTATTTTACCTCTATTTTTGTTAGAGAGATTTTAACGGCTGTTTCGCTCGCCTCAGCGCCTATTGTAATCTTAGCACCAGACGTGTTTTTAAATTTGAAGTCTGTTGTATACTGAAAAATTGTAGCATCTCTATCTTTTGGAACGTAGTATACACGCATGCTATGTGCGTGCCTTTCTACAACTTCTAGCCCCGCATCTAAAACCGCGTTATACAGCGTGCTGCTAACTTGGCAAACTCCTCCGCCAACTCCCATTATTTCTTTTTTGCCTTTAAAAGTGCTTGCTTTCCTATACCCGTTTTCCTCGTTAATTGGTTTAACAGATTCGTTGAAAGAAAAAATCTGCCCATCTTCTAGCTGCACTCCGTTTATGTTTTTGCTTGCTAGAGCTATGTTATGCACTCTGTCTCCTTTTTTGTCTAGTATTTCGCTTGTATATGTAGAAAGCTCAGTTTCTACAGGTTGTGGCTCAGGCACATGTTCTTTTTCTACATTTTCCGCTTCTTTTTTTTCTTCTACTTGTTTCTCTTTTTCCTCCTGCATAGGTATGTTTTCTATGGGCGCGTTAGAGCGAAGTTTTTTGTTAGAGGATATAATGCTGCGCGTAACTAAAAAGATGCATGCGCACAGTACAAGAGATATTATGCAGTACAATGTAACGTCGTATATAGTTGCTTTTTTCATGGTTTTTCCTTTCCAAATATATATGTAGTATGGACTTTATATATTAAAATATGCGGCTTTTAGATAAAGGAAAAACATATAAAGGGAAACTATCTATATACGGTTATCTTTCTTATGGAATGAAGGTTACTTATATGTTTTAAAAAGAAAAAATAAAAGAAAAAGAATAAAAAAAACGATAGAAAATTCTATCGTATTAAACAATTTTTTCAGTCCTAAGATTAAGAGAAATAGGATTGCTAGCATAACCATTTTTTACACCTACAACCTTAAAACCATAGATCGTATTAGCTATTAAATTACGCACCTTAGCAGAAACTACATATTTACTTACTTTAGTATCTATATATTTTCCATCTACGTAGAAAAGATATAAATCATATTTATCCTCAGCTTTCCAAGATACTTCTACTTCTGTTGTATATGTATTTACAGCAATAAAATTAGAAGGCTTAACTACTTTACTAGAGTCTACAGGGTAGTCTGGAGGAGTTCCGTTATTTCCGCTGTCTATATCTACAGAAGTAGATAGTGAAGGAAGATTTCCGTCTCCTTCACCGCCATCTACAGGAGGGAGAACAGGTAAAGTATCTGTGCTATCTCCGCCTAGCTCATGTATCCATGTAAGCTCATCTGGCTCTACACCAATATATACAAGCTTCCCGTTTCTAATCTCATACACGTTAACATGCTTAGAAGAAAACTCTGGAATATATACGCGGATATCTGCAAGGTTAGAAGCAGAAACATCATATTCATTAAAGTTAGGATTCTTTTGTAGCTGCGCTGTAAGAGAAGAAGCAAGAGATCTTTCTAGCTCTCTATATTCGTTCTTAAAAGCAACTTCTGCTGCTTCGTCTATAGGGTTTTCGTTATTTAAACTAAGAATAACTGCAGCTGCTAAAATTGCAAGAATTATGATAGTTATAACAAGAATAATCATAGACATTCCGTTTTTTATTTGTTTTATTCATATAAGTGACCTCTTTTCTAATATATTTAGTATATAATATATATTAAACACTGTCAATTTGTTTTAGAAATTTTTTTAAAATGTTTTCGTATATCTTTCTACACACTTAAAACACAGAAAAGATATACAAATAAATAGACAAAAAGCATAAGCTAGTATATAATATATACACGGAGGTATTAAAATGGAAGAATTTCAAAGAGGGCAAGGAGCAGTGCGCTATGCAAGCTCAGCTACTGTAACTAAAGTGCTAAACAAAGTATTTGTATGGATGTTTGCAGGTCTAATTATAACAGCAATAACATCATATGTAACACTACAAAACATAGGAAACATAGTACAAATAGCAGGCGGAAATATTTTTTTCATAGCAGCAATTTTCGAAATTGTAGTTGTAATTGCTTTGAGCGCCCTATCTAGTAAAATGTCACCAATGGTTGCGCAGCTTTGCTTTATATTTTATGCAGCGCTTAACGGATTTACACTTTCTACTATGTTTTTAGCATACGAAATAGGAGTTGTAACTACAGCGTTTTTAGGAGCAGCAGCAATGTTTGGAGCTATGGCTATATATGGAGCAGTAAGTAAAAAAGACTTATCTACATACGGCAGCGTTGGTATAATGTTACTTATTGGTATTATGGTAGCTACGCTATTAAATATACTTATATTTAAATCTTCTGGCTTTGATCTTTTCTTATTATACGCAGGTCTTGCAGCTTTTGCAGGCTTAACTGCATACGATATGCAAAATGTAAAGCAGCTTTCTGCTAGTATAGAAGGCTCTGCAGATGCAAAGTTAATTAATAGAGTGGTAATAATGTCTGCACTTAATCTATATTTAGACTTTATAAATATATTTATTAGACTTGTAAGTATTTTAGGTAGAAGAAGTAGAGATTAGTTTAAATATTTTTTAAAAACTAGGTAGTAGTATCTAGTTTTTTTTTAGCTTAGTTTCATATATATTTGCATACTGTATATGTATAAAATATACAAACATAGGAGAGAAAAAAAGAAAAAAAAGAAATTTGTACTTTTTTGTTGCTTTAAAGATGAGCTTTATATATAATAAACCTAATTTAATTAAAAAGGGGTATGAATAATTTTGAATAACAACAAAAGAGGAATAACACTAACAAATTTAATACTACTTATAGTAATATTACTTATATGTGCAAGCTGCAGCATAATTACTTTATCTAAAAGAGACTACATAGAAGGCTCAAAGATACAAAACTTAAGAAAAGATATAACAAGTATACAAAAAAATATAGAAGAAAGAAAAATATTAAACGTAGATTCTAAAATGCAAAAAATATATAATTTAGGGACGCCAGAATTAACGAGAAAATATAAAAATAAGATAGGAATTTTAAATAATAGAGTAGTATATATAAATACTAAAAAGAATTCTTTAGATAAAAAAGAAATAGAGTGCTTAAGAACACTTGGAGTATACATAGTAACTACCGAGGGCGTAGTTATCCCCTTTGATATGTATTACGTAGGAGGAAAAAGGCAAACTGGCCTAGTTATCTCTACGAGTAAAGAAGATGAATTTAAAGGTGTAAAAAATACAAATCTTGTAGGTAATCAGTTTGTATTTGTAGATACAGCTAGTTTAGAAAAAGGATATGTAGCAAGAGAAGAATATTCTAAAATAGATAAAGCAACTGTAAAACCATATAACAGCGTGCAAAAAGAAGAGTGCTTAGAAATATCAGAAAGCACAAAAGCATACGGTGGCTTTTATATAGCAAGGTATGAAGCTAGCTACTATAAAGGATCTATAGCAAGTAAAAAGTCTCAAAGAACAGATTTAAACAAACAAGAAGAAAGAGCAGATGGAATGCTAATGAACTTCGTTACGCAAAGCGAAGCAGCTAATTTTTCTAGAAATATAATTTCAAATAATACTAATGCAAAAACTACACTTCCATACCTTGCATCTTGGGACTCTATAGTTGCATGGATAGAAAAAGCAAATGATTTTTCTGTTAATAAAGCTTCTAAAAGAATCTCTACTGTTCACCATGCTGAGCTTATAAACACTGGTGTTACGCAAGAAAGCAAGATAAATAATATTTTCGATCTTGCCCGGTAATCTTTCAGAAAGAACGCAGGAAAAAGATTTAAATAAAGAAGATACTTTTTGCAGAGGCGGAAATTTTAAAACTGGTTTAGATCTAACATATGCAAGAAATGCAGAAGATTTAAAGCAAGCTGAAGTAGGTTTTAGACCTATGCTGTATATTAAGTTACAAGAAGAAAAATAAAAAGCAAAGTAAAATAAAACATATAAAATATATCTACCTAGATACGAAAATACATACTATGAGAATAAAAACTAACTCATATGTTTCATAAAAAGCCCTAAACAATATATCTCGCATCAGTTGACATAACTAAGCGAAAGTGATATAATAAACATATTGTAAAATTTAAACCAAAAATAAATTTATGTTTGGAGGACTAATTATGAAAGAAAAAAGTTTTTTAAAAGACCTACTACAGTGCATTTGTACGTTCATATCCATCATCATATTTGCAGGCGCAGTAGTAACTGTTTGCGTTACAAACACAGGTGGAAAAGTTTCTAAGTATTTAGATTATTCATCTAAAGTAGTCTTAGAACAAGAAGCAAATGGAAGACTAAACCAAAACGATCTCATAGTAACCAAAGAAAAAGAGACATATCAAGCTAAAGATTACATTTGGTATTTCACATCAGAAAAAGACACGCAGCTTGGCGAAGTAGAATCTATAGTTTTAGAAGAAACAGGCCCAGAGTACGATATTAAAGACGTAGACAAAAACGTATCAGACATCAATGTAATAGGTAGCGTAGAGTACAAAGTACCAGCCGTAGGAAAGCTAATAGTTTTTCTTAAAGAAATACCTTTACTAGTTTACGCAAGTGGTGCATTATCTGTATCTATAGTAACACTAGCATGTAAGAAATTTTTAAAGAAAAACGAAAACGAAGAAGAAAACAAACAAGAATAAAATAAACAAGAATAAAAAGGGACTATCTATATTTAGATAGCCCCTTTTCAGTTGACATAAACCACATACTATGGTATAATAAACAATGAAATAAAATAAACAAACCAATAATTAATATTAGGTGGTGTAAGTATGATTAAAAAAAGCAAAATTATATGCGCGTTAAGCATGGTAACAATACTTGCTGCTTTTGGAAGTACAATAAGTACTTCAGACGCTTCATTTAAGCTAGAAGCAGAATCTTTTTCTACAATTACGTATACAGAAGAAGTAAAACCAGTAGAAGAAGCAAAACCAGTAGTAGAAGAAGTAAAAGAAGCAGTAGAAGAAACAAAGCAGGTAGAGGAAATACAACAAGAAGAAGTAAAACCGCAAGAAGAAACAAAACCAGCGGAGGAAGTTAAACCAGTGGAAGAAACAAAACCAGTGGAAGAAGTTAAACCAGAAGAGGAAGTTAAACCAGAAGAAGAAACCAAACCGGTAGAAGAGACAAAACAAGAAGAGGAAACAAAGCAAGAAGTAGAAGAAACTAAGCCAGCAGAAAACCAAAACTAGATACGAAAGTAATATATATAATGTAATACAAATAAATTAAAGAGGAGATATAGTATATGAAAATATTTAAAAAAGTATTAGCAGGAATATTTGCAATAATATTAATTAGTATGGCAGGATTAGTTGGAATATGTCAAACAGAAAAGTACGAAGGTTTAGTTATAACTTCAGGTTCTATGGTACCAACGCTAGAGGTAAAGGACTTTATATTAACAGAAAAAGCACAGGAATATAACAAAGGAGATGTAATTTCTTTTAACGTAGAAGGACAAGACATAACAACGCATAGAATTGTTGAAGTAACAGAAGAAGGCTATGTAACTAAAGGAGATGCTAACAACAGTGAGGATACAGAAGTAGTTAAAGAGGCAGATGTAATAGGTAAAATGCTTTGCACTATTCCGCTACTTGGAACTATATATATGCTAATTACAAGTATATCTTTTGATGTATATCTAGGAATTGGATTAATTGCTCTTGGAACAATAGTATTTCTTGTTGTTTACGAGTATTTATGCAAAAAAGAATAATTAAAAGAAGTGGTAAATTCCACTTCTTTTTTGTTTTTTTGTTGACATAAGTAAAATAATATGGTATACTTAAGAACGTTAAAATAATTAAATCCAAAAAATAATTTTTGAGGAGCGATCTATATGAAAAATGTAAAAATGAAAAAAGCAGCAGCAGCTATATTAGCGGCAACACTTGTAGCAGGTACAGCAGGAATTCTAATTAATAAGTCAGATGCATCATTTAAATTCGTAGCAGAGCAGCAAGGCACATATGATGCGGCTAAGTTTGCAGTAGAAATATACGAACTTGGTAATGCAAGCAATAAGATAAAATTAGACGGTGCAACATTAAATGGAGATAAAGTAGAAATTCCAGTTAAAATAGGAGCAAAAGAAATGTTACCTAATGCTTGGATAGGAAAAGGAGTTAATATAAAAAATAATTCTTCTGTTCCTATAAACGTTAAAGTTGAAAAAGAAGAACTTACAGATAAAACAGTTTCATCAAACTTAGAATTATCTAATAGATTAGATTTTTATGAAAAAGATAATGAGTTAAGTGGAATAACTATTAAGCCAGGAGAAAATAAAAATGTATCTTTTGATTTTAAATTTAGAAACACACATGATTTTGCGAATAAGCAAGGTGCAGATAATCCAGCTATAAATGGAGAAGTAATATATAGTTTCAAACTAGATATAGCGCCAAGTAAGTAAAATAAGAATCAAGCACATATTAGTGCTTGATTTTTTTCATTTATACTATTGACTTAATTCTTTATATATGATATAATATATAAGAATTCAATGAAGATGCACCGGAAGCTGGCTTATGCTGGCAACCAATTGTCTAGTTGAATTCTTTTTTTATGCCTTTAATTTTATACATAGATATATATTTGCAACTTTTTTTCTACTTAAATATTAGATTAAGAAAAAAAAGGTTGCTTTCTATGTTTTGAAAAAAAATATATTTATACTTTTTTTACTCTAATATAATATATAATTAAGTATTTTAAGGCCATATAACCTGCATTTAAAGCAAATTAGCAACTTTTTTTGCAAAATAACAACTTTTTCAAAGAAAAGTGTTGACATAATTAAAATACTATGGTATACTTATTGAGGTCAAAATAATTAAATCCAAAAAATAATTTTTGAGGAGTGTATTTATATGAAAAATGTAAAAATGAAAAAAACAGCAGCTGCTATATTAGCAGCAACATTAGTAGCAGGGACAGCAGGTGTTTTAATTAACAAATCGGACGCGTCATTTAAATTCGTAGCAGAACAACAAGGCACATACGAGGCAGCTAATTTTACAGCAGAAATTTGTGCGGTAGACGCACTAGGTAATCAAATAGGTACTCCAATTTCTTTAGGAAGCACAACAACAGGCGGAGCAGTTAAATTACCAGTAAATCTATCAGCAGATAATTTAATTCCAGGAAATAGCGTAACGAAATGTTTCGAAATTACTAACACAGGAAGCGTTAACCAAAACGTAGAATTAACTTCTAAATTAGAACCAACAGATCCAAGTAATAATGCATGTGTAGAACTTGCAAAGAGAATGACTATTGAAAATAATTTAGGTAGTGTAGTTCTAGAGCCAGGAGACACAGTATCCGTTACAGTATTAGTAAATTTCCCAAATGGAACAGACGTAGTAAATAATCAAGGATCAGACAACGCAGCATCAAGCGGAAGTGTAAATGCATATTTAAACTTACAGATAAAAGATAGGTAAGTAAATAAAAAATAAAAAAAAGAAAAAAGAAAAAAACAAATTAAAAAATTCAGCTATATTAATATATAGCTGAATTTTTCTTTGTAAAAATATACAAAATGTAGTTTACCTCTTGACAAACATTTAAATAAATGATAACATATAATGTATAAATGCTAAGATAAAGAGAAGTATAATAGAAAACTAGCTATAGAGATAACATGTCATGGGCTGTAAGCATGTTTAGCAAAAACTATTAGAATAACAACTTTGGAGCAGGCTTATGCAAAGTAAGCACGTTAAACTACGTTAAGTTAATGAGAAATAAATAGGGTGGCACCACGAAGATATATAATCTCTCGTCCCTTGTATGTATAGCATGCAAGGAGCGGGAGTTTTTTGTATGTAAAAATAAAGGAGTGAAATCATGAAAAGAACAGAAATTAAAAAGCTATATCAAGAGATAAGCTATATGCAGGCAAATGCAGCAGTTAAAGTTTCAGGCTGGGTAAAAACAATAAGAGACTCAAAAACACTAGGGTTTATAGAATTAAACGATGGTAGTTTTTTCAAAAGTGTGCAAGTAGTATTTGAAGAAGATAAGGTAGATAACTTTAAAGAAATAGCTTCTCAAAATGTTGGAGCGTCTTTAACAGTAGAAGGTATCCTTATTAAGACACCAGATGCTAAGCAGCCTTTTGAAATACATGCAAGTAACATATTAGTAGAAGGAGAATCTAATGAGACTTTTCCACTACAAAAGAAAAGACATAGCCCAGAATATTTAAGAACTATAGCTCATTTAAGACCAAGAACTAACCTATTTAGAGCTGCCTTTAGAGTAAGGAGTGAAGCTGCTTTTGCAATTCATAGTTTCTTCCATCTAAGAGGATATGTATATGCGCATACACCAATAATTACAGGAAGCGACTGCGAAGGAGCAGGAGAGATGTTTAGAGTTACAACACTAGACATGGATAAAACACCTATGAAAGATGGTAGCGTAGACTACAGTAAAGACTTCTTTGGAAAGGCAACTAACTTAACAGTGTCTGGGCAGTTAGAGGCAGAAGCTATGTCAATGGCGTTTGGAAATGTATATACTTTTGGTCCTACATTTAGAGCTGAGAATTCTAATACAGGTAGACATGCTGCAGAGTTTTGGATGGTAGAACCAGAGATGGCTTTTTGCGAGCTTCCAGAAATGATGGACGTTGCAGAAGATATGCTTAAGTTTGTGTTTACACATATTTTAGAAAGCTGCAGAGAAGAGATGGATTTCTTTAATACTTTTGTAGAAAAAGGCGTAAAGGATAGACTAATAAATATAATAACTTCTGAGTTTGGTAGAATAACTTACAAAGAAGCTATAGATTTGTTAATGCCACATAAAGATAAGTTTGAAAACGATCTTTTCTTTGGCTGCGATCTTGCAACTGAGCATGAGAGATATTTAGCAGAAGAGATATTTAAGCGCCCTGTTTTTGTAACTAACTATCCAAAAGAAATTAAATCTTTCTACATGAAGTTAGACGAAGGAGAGCAAACTGTTAGCGCTACGGACTGTCTATGCCCTGGTATTGGTGAAATTATTGGAGGAAGCCAAAGGGAAGAAAGATTAGATGTGTTAGAAAGAAGAATGGCAGAATGCGGGCTAGATACTAAGGATTACGAGTGGTATTTAGATTCTAGAAGATTTGGAACTGTTAAGCATAGCGGATTTGGTCTTGGTTTTGAAAGACTTGTTATGTATGTTACAGGGATAAACAACATAAGGGACGTAATACCTTTCCCTAGAACACCTGGAGTTGCTGAGTACTAGAATATATA
>JAVWPP010000025.1:12800-15582 GCA_036635835.1 Clostridia bacterium
TATAATCTTCTTGTAAATATATAATCTTAAGAAAGGAGAAAATATGTTAAATACAATAATAGGGGTAGTGGTGCCCTTTCTTGGAACAGCACTTGGAGCTGCAATGGTTTTCTTTTTAAAGGAAAAGGTAAGCAACAGATTAGAGAAAGCTCTGCTTGGATTTGCAAGTGGCGTTATGATAGCTGCATCTGTTTGGTCTCTTTTGATACCAGCTATTGAGATGAGCGAAAAGGCAAATATGATATCTTGGTTTCCAGCTGCAGTAGGCTTTATACTAGGTATATTCTTTTTGCTTATACTAGATAGAATAATTCCACATTTGCACGTAGAAGATAAGAAAGCGGAGGGACCTAGAGCAAGGCTTAAGAAGTCTACTATGCTTATGCTTGCTGTAACGCTGCATAATATACCTGAAGGCATGGCTGTAGGGGTTATATTTGCAGGTGCTTTAGCTACAAATTCTAGCATATCTATAGCTTCTGCTTTTGCGCTTTCTATAGGTATGGCGCTGCAGAATTTCCCGGAGGGAGCTATAATATCTATGCCTCTTAAAAACGCGGGACTTTCTAAAAAGAAAGCTTTTATGTATGGAATGCTTTCTGGAATTGTAGAGCCTATAGCTGCTATAGTTACTATAATTCTAGCAAGTTTAGTTGTGCCTATTCTTCCGTATTTCCTATCTTTTGCAGCAGGTGCTATGATATATGTAGTTGCAGAAGATTTAATACCTGAGTCTAGCGAAGGTATACATTCTGATCTTTCTGCTATAGGTCTTGCATTTGGTTTTGTCATTATGATGATTTTAGATGTAGCTTTAGGATAAAGAGTAGAAGAAAAAAATATAATTCTTTGGTACTGAAAAAGTAGAAAAAGAGAAAAAATATGAGTATATGTTTTATATAAATAAAAAAGACCTTGCAATTTAGCAAAGTCTTTTTTTTTAACTATGTATTTCTTTAACTTTAGCATCGTAAAGTTCATATGGAATTCTAGGAGTTTCAATATTATGCTTCTTAAGCTCAACAAGAAGAGTCTTGTAATATAGATCCTTTAAAGCATATTTATTTGTATATCCATTAACCTTAAACCAAATACTGTACTCAGCATAGTTAAAACCAACTGAGCGAATCCTTGGCGTAGGGATATAATCTTTAGGACAAAACTGAAAATTCTCTACAACGTACTGAACAACTTCTTCTAGAATACTAACTACCATTTCAGAATTGTTATCTATAGATAGTTTAATAGGGGCAGAAAAGAAATAGTCATTAGATGGCTGAGAGTAGTTAACTAAAGTTGCTTTTGCAAGCACTGAGTTTGGCACTGTATTATGATTGCCGGATATATCTTTAATTATTGTATATCTCCAAAGAATATCTGTAACTGTTCCTTGTATATCTGAGTCTGTTACCTTTATATAGTCTCCAGGTTTAAACTGCAAGGAGCTTGCCATATAGAAGCCAGAAAGGAAGTTTGCAAGTGTTTCTTGCAGCGTTAAGGCAAGAAGCGCAGATCCAACTCCAAGGGCTGTTATAAGGGGAGTAATAGGTATTTCTAAAACGTTTAAAACTATAAGCGCTACAATTACAAGTGTAATTATTTTTATAGAATTAACAAAAATACCTGTAGACTGAAGCTTGCCTTTTAAATATTTAGGACTTGTTGTTAGATACTTTGTTATCATACGAATAATTATATAAGCTATAGTTAAAATAACAAGAATAACTACTATCTTTCTTTTATCTGCCTGTGCAACTTCCGGAAATGGCATCTTTACCAGCCCGTATGCGTTATATGCCGCTATACCAGTTATCCATAGAAATGGATAAAAGCCTAGTGCATCTGTAATATAAAACAAAGGAGTCTTTTTTCTTAGATTTTTTTCTCGTTTATTTAATGCATAAATAATTATTTGCAAAATAATTGAAACACCAAGTGCAATAAGCATACGCATTCCTGCAGTTATTAATATTTCATTTATATTCATATATTTTCACCTCGTTATTAATATACTAATATCATATAATATAATAGTTAGTTTGTAAACATGAATAAAACAAAATAATGAAAAGATTTAAGGAGGTGAGAATAATTAGTAGAAAAAAAGAAAAAGAAAAAGAAAAAGAAAAAGAAAAAGAAGAAAACATAAAAGAAAACATAAAAGAAAAAAAAGTTAAAGGAATTAAAAAGATAATAAACAACATATATATAGATTTAAAAAATATAAAAGAAAAAGATCCAGCTTGCACAAGTATAGCTATTGCAGCGTTTTTGTATCCAGGTTTCCATGCTGTTTTAGTGCATAGGTTTGCGCATTTTCTGTATTCTAAAAAACTGTTTTGCTTTGCAAGATTTGTTTCGCAGGTTTCTAGGTTTTTTACAGGCATAGAAATACACCCTGGAGCAGAAATTGGAGCTGCTCTCTTTATAGATCACCGGAATGGGAGTAGTTATAGGGGAAACAGCAAAGGTAGGAAACTACTGCACTATATATCAAGGGGTTACGCTTGGCGGAACTGGTAAAGAAACTGGAAAGAGGCATCCTACAGTAAAAGACAATGTCTTTATAGGGGCAGGAAGTAAGGTTCTAGGCAATATTTGCATTGGAGATAATGTTAAAATAGGAGCAAATACTGTAGTCCTAAAAGATGTAGAAGCAAATAAAACAATAGTTGGTGTAAGGGGAGAAATAGTTTAGAAATATTGACAGCTTTAAAAAAATGTAGTACACTAAAGAAAAACGTAGAAAAGATATTTATCTAGATACGGAAATATATACTGT
>JAVWPP010000026.1:0-15478 GCA_036635835.1 Clostridia bacterium
CGCTACATCCTGAGTCTACTGTAAAATATACGTTTTTAATATTATACTCTGCTTCTACGCTTTTTTTAATAGTATTAAAAAACAAAATTTCTAAAGACTCTTGAGCTTTACTTTCTCCATCTGTATACTTCCTATCTATAAATTTAGAAGCTGAATTAAATGGTGCAAATGCGCTATCTAGGTCAATATACATACTATCTTTTTCTACCTTAACACTATTTATACTTGCTTTTTCTCCAAGCTCTTCTAAAACTATATTAAGATATTCTTCGTATGATATATCTTTATCTACAAAATGTTTATACTCCCAATACTCGTCTAAGCCCTGCACTATAACGGTAACATACTTATTATTTTCAATTATCTCTTCGTTATTTGCTGGCGCGTTTACCGGTATATATGGAACATAGTTGCCAATTTCAGTAGAAAGTAAGGTTACGTTTTGCTGGTTTGCTGAAAAATGTGTAGTTAAGCCGTAGTTAACATATATAGTTTCGTAAAAACTACTTAGCACAAATCTTTCTCTTGCCATATCATCTGTAAAAATATATTTAGCATTTTCGCGCTGCCCGTGATATGATTTTACAGGATATGATCCATTTGCAAACGAAATATATACAGAGTCTTCTTTTATTATAATATCGTTAATTTCAATGTTTAATTCAAGTGACTTTTCTAGCTCTCTTACTACTTTTTCAACGCTCGCGTCCTCTTTAGACATTTCTAACTCTTGTATCTCTTCTCTTTCTGCTGACCGGAAAACAAGCACTGGCTTTTGTATAATTAGCTCCGCGTTTTCTCTAGTTGTGCTTTCCATTTCATCTAACTCTTTCTGAGTTTCTTCTGTAATTTCTAGTACAACTCCATCGTCTGTTTGCTGAGTTTTTTCTTGTTCTGCACATGCCGTAAAAATACCCATGCACATTATAGCTGAAAGTATTATAGTTATAATTCTTTTCATATTCTTACCTCCACATAATATATTTATTTTATGCATTTGTTTTTTGTCTTTAGGTATTATATCACAAAGTATAGATAAAGTAAATATTTATGTAACTTTAGTTTATATAAACATAAAAAAAAAGCACTAAATTAGTGCCTTTATTTTATTTACTTCATTTTACTGATCTCATATATTTTATATCATTAACGCAAAGCATCAAGCTTTTAATTTTTTCATCTAATTTTACTGCGTATTTACTTTCTTCTAGTTTAGACTGCATAAGATAATCTACTACTGCTGAAATTGTTAATGGATATTTTTCTACTTGCATACTATACACCTCTTAAGCTAAATTTTTATCTTAACATATTTTGTTTATATATATATTATATCACCATATATAAATTATGTCAATAACAGAGCTCTTGACATTAGTGGTATACTAGATGTACATGAATTTTGAAATTTTTAAAATAATTTTTAGGAGTGATTCTTTTGGAGCAATTAAATAGCCTTCTTGTAATAGAAACTAGTTTTAGTACAAACTATGAACAATACCCTTTAGATTCTGCAGTAGATACTGTTTTAATTAAGGGTATTCCATATTTAAATAGTAATTCTAAAATGCCACTGTTTACTTTCCTTACAAATTGTATGGAGAAAAATATTACAGTGTATATTTTATCTACTACTTACAGAACTTTTAAACGATCTGTAATACAAAAAATACTTTGTTTTGGAGGTATTTTTATAGACGATGTTTCTAAGATTAATTTATAGACATGAAAAAACCACTAAAATTAGTGGTTTTTTTTATTTTAAATGTTCTACTGAAGCATCTTGTACTACTGTGAATTTGTCTAAATCATAATCGTACTCTAAAACTGTTATGGCTGCGTTTTTTGAAAACTTTACTTCTTTAAAGTTCTCTTTGCTTATGCCTTTTAGATATGCCATATAGCTTGCTATAGCCATTCCGTGGCCTGTTATGCATATTGTTGAGCCTGGTTTGTTTTTGCTTAGGATTCTTCTTATGGTTCTAACATATCTTCCTTGCACCTGCAAAAATGTTTCTTGCCCTTCTATATATCTTAGATATCCAAACTTTTCTAGTGCCTGTATAGCTACGTCTCCATGCTTTGTTTTTTTAGCATATTCTTCTAATGTGTATCCTTCTGCAAGCCCAAAATCCATTTCTGTTAGTCTTTTTTCTTTTATGATAAGAGTAGACTCAAGCTGCTTTATTGCAATAGATTTTGCCATAGTATATGCTCTTGTTAAAGGGCTTGTATATATTACATCTATAGGATATTTACTAAGCTCATAACCTGTGAGAATGCTTTGCTCTTTGCCTTTATTTGTTAGTTCTACATCAATGCTTCCGCATATTAGACCATTTATATTTCCTACGCTTTCTCCATGCCTTACTAATATAACTGTTGACTTATTCATATATATCCTCCTTATTTAAAGAGAAATCTCTCTTTAACACATATTAATCTTTTGCTTATTATACACTGCTTTTCTAATTATGTCAACACAGAGGCACTCATATGCGCAAAAAAAACGTAGCAAGGTTTTACCCAAGCTACGCTTTTTTCTAACTATTTTTTTCTCTTTGACATATTTCTCTTGCTACATAAACTCCTGCTGCTGCTGCCTGCGCAAGTCCTCTTGTTGTTCCTGAACCATCTCCTGGAGCAAAGAAATTTGGATAATTTATTATCTCTAATTTTTCTGACATTTCTGGTCTAGAGCAATAGAATTTAACTTCAATCCCGTATAGCAAAGTGTCTGGCCCTGCTATTCCTGGCATTATCTTATCTAACTGTTTTAGCATGTCTATAATGTCTTCTAACTGCCTCATTGGAATTATAAACTCTAAATCTCCAGGCGTTGCTGCTTTTAAAGTTGGCTTTACTGTATTTGTTTTTTCAAAACCCTCTACTGTTGCTTTGCCGCGTAAAAGGTCTTCAAATCTTTGCACTGTAACTCCACCATTTAACATGTTAGATGCTTTAGCTATAGCTCTAGAATACGCATAACCATCTATAAAAGGTGACTTAAAATGATTAGTAACAAGTAATGCGAAATTAGTATTTTCAGTGCCTAAAGCTTTGTCTTGGTAACTGTGCCCGTTTACTGTAATTATATCATCTACTCTTTCTAGTGCTACTACTCCGTTTGGATTCATACAAAAAGTACGAACTCTATCTCCATGCCTATTTTCTCTAGATGTTACTTTTACTTCGTAAACTTCATCTGTGTATTTCTTACATACACTTGCTAAAACTTCTACCCTTACTCCAACGTCTACTCTATTAACTAAAAGCGGTATGCTTAAATTAGTGCATACATCTGAAAACCATTTAGCCCCTCTTCTACCTGGCGCTACAACTAAATATTTAGACTCTAGCATAGTTCCATCTTCTAGATAAACTATATAGCCATCTTCTGTTTGTATAAATTTAGTTACGTTAGTGTTCATTCTAACTGATACTTTTTCTTTTAAAAACTCATACATAGCCTTTAAAACTTGTAAATTTACTTCGGTACCAATATGCTTAACTTTAGCTCTTAGGACTTTTAAATCTGCCTTTTGAGCATCTGCTTCTAGCCTATCTAGCGCATCGTTACTTGTACTATACTCATTTGGAGCTCCAAAACTTACATTAACCATATCTACATATTCTATTAGTTCTAGCACCGCTTTATCATCTTTTACAATTTCGCTAAGCCATCCACCAAACTCGGTCGTAATATTATACTTGCCATCTGAGAACGCACCTGCTCCTCCAAAACCCTCCATAATGCTACATCTTTTACAATGTGCACACTTAGAAAGTCCAAATTGCTGCTGCGGACATGAACGGTTATATATATCTTTACCTTTATCTAGTAGAAGAATTTTAAGATCTGGACATAATTTAGAAACCTCATACGCTGTAAATATACCCGCTGGGCCTGCTCCTATGATTATTACATCTGTTTTTTTCATTACATTCACTCCTTTAAATTATTAAAACATGAGTTATATATATTTATTCGTTTACATTATACATTTTTATGTTAACATTGTCAATAGATAAGATATATATTGTATACATACTTCACATTTAAGTTTTAGTTGACATAATCCACGTTTTTGTGATATAATATACATGTGCTTTGGCATAAAGGGAGAATGAAATATGAATAAAAAAATAATAAACAGCGGAGCTAGTTTAAACGAAAGAAAAAAATTAGTAGCAGCTTTTCTAGAAGCTATAGAATCTGATGAAAACAAAGTAGCAAGAAATATTCTTTGCAGCGCAGTAATAGATAAAGACTTCGTATTAAAGAAAGAACTACTAGGAGTTTTTAAGCAAGAAGAAGAATTTATAGCAATATACTTTTACATAACAGCATACATACAAATATTTATTATGCATGCAGCATCTCTATGCAAAGCAGCATATGCAAAAACTTGCAACTCTATATCTAAGTTAAATATACATTTTACATAAAAAAAATTTAAAACTATTTACATATTACAATATTTGTGCTATACTTATGGAAGCTTAATTTTAAAATTTCCAAAAATTTTTAGGAGGTTATCATATGGAGAATACAAATGTAATTTATCTAGATTCAGCTAAAATTTTGCTTATGAGATTAAACAAAGCAATTATATATAGAAATACTAAATTAATATTAGATTCTATTTTAAATTGCCTCGCATATGAAGACATATGTTTTATATATAAAGTTAAAACAATATGCAAGCAAAATAATTTAGCAAAACAATTTTTTTTATGCACCATTATATACAAAATGAATATCCAAAAGTTATATAAAAAAACTGCATAATATTAATAAAGTTAAACACGAAAAAGAAATAGATTTTACTCTATTTCTTTTTTTGTTTTCATTATTAATCTAGATAATACATAACTAACAAATGCAAAAAACATATATATACATGCATCTATATTTGTAAGCATATTATCTGTTTGTATAACAGTTGCATATATAAATATACACAAATAAATTAAACATACACAGTGCTCTGCTACACTACCTTTATTGCTTGCACTTAGTAATAAATATATACCAAGTATTAAGCATATAACGCAGCTTAAATATCTAGTTCCAATAAGGAGCATACATGGCATTATATTAACTACAAAAAGCAGTAATGAAATTTCAAAATCATCTTTTTTCTTAAGCGCTCTATACACTATATATGCTAAAAGAAATATATTTAAAATTATGCAAAACATATAGTTTAAATATATACTGCTATCTTCTACAAACGCAAATGCATCTATGCTAATTATACATATGACTATGCATATTGCAAGCTTAAACATAGGCTCAAAAACCTTAAACAGCTCTATATTTTTCTTTTTAGTATATATTAAAGCAAGTGTAATAAGCATTAAATATGTTGCTTCATTTAATATAGAAATGCTAAAGTTAGCTTTTAAAACATTGTTAACTACGCTTGCAAGTGCAGCTACAGCTAGCATTATTAATATAGATATAATCATATAAAATACTGACTTATTTACTCCATCTATTTGCTTTATAGCTCTTTGCCTTTTTTCTTTTTCATCTACTTTTTTACTTACATGTTTTGCTTTTTGTATAAGCATCTTATTGCTTTGCTTCTCTATATTTTTACCTAACATGTATAGCGATATAGCTATAGAAAAAATTAAATATATAAGCGCAAATATTACATATAAAGATGTATCACCTGCAGCGTATAAAGATAGTATTGCAATGGTTCCAATTTGAGCTATCCATATAGGTATAATACTTCTTGTTATATGCGTAATAGGTATAGCAGTTAGCATAGCTAGTATAACATATAATTCAAATCTAATTTCAGTTATACCTAATCTATTTCTAAGGTACATAGACGATAGAAAAACTGCTGCGCCTGAGCAAAGTATTAGAAAGTATTTTACTTTTTCTTCTCTTTTAAAAATGTATCTTACATAGCTTATTATAACTAATATAACCGGTAAACAAGATATGAATATAGATGGCAATATGCCAAACGATTGATTGTTTACATTTATGAATATTAGATATGAAAAAAGTATAAAGATACTTGATATTATTAAAAGTATATTTGCCGTATTATCGGATTTTTTTATTCTTAAGTTTCCCATAAAAAATCCTCCTTTTCTTTTGTACATTTCTATTATATACTATACATTTTTTTATTACAAACTTTTTATTTATTTTTTTATTTTTACTTATTTATTTTACCTCTTTTATCTTTTACTTCTCTTTCAATCATTACAGATTTTCTTGTTAAATACCCAGATCTAAATCCAGATGCAGCTAAAAATGCAAAGTAGAAAGCTACAAAATTTAATGAATTTATTGACGTTATAATAGCAGAGCAAATAGCTGTTAAAGCAATTGGTAATATTACAAATATAGCAGCTGTATCTTGTATAATATGTGATCTATATATCTTTGTATATATCGCTGTTCTAGTTACAATATAGCAAGCTGCAAAGCAAAGCGCAGAAACTGTTAAACACGCAAGCATATTGTTGTAGAAAACTAATAATGACGCCTCATTATTTAGCATATCTATAAGCTTATCATAATTTACTTTGTTAAAACAAAAATGCTCTATAATAAGTAAAGTAGATGAGAAAGTAAGCAAAATATTTAAAGTAATTTCATTAAAAAGTGCAGTAATATTTTTGCTCTTAAACACAGCTTGATTAATGTATAAAACTATAAGAGAAAACAGCGTAGCAAGGTGCATATATTTAACACCTATACCAAGCGGAAGCTCAAAATATTTAGCTTTAGATATATTTATATTAATCATAAATATTGCTGTTAAAATAATAATAATAAGTGCATATAAAATCAAGCTGCCTATGCCAGATGGCACATTTAAGTACTTCTCTTTTTCTATATCCTTATTTGTATCTTGCTTATTTATAATCTCCACTTTATTTTTTTTATTTAGCCTTTTTATAAACTCCTTTACGCCCGAGTATACCCAAGGTAATTTAAGCTTAGCTTCCTCCTGCGTTTTTTGAAAAACAAAATTTCCATCAGCGTTCATTTCACTATAATAATACCTGCCTTCTACCTCTAATCTTCTATGAGCTTCATTATATTTTACTATAGAATTTTCTAAATCTATTTTAATTATATATATATTAAAACTATCTTTTTCTGCACACTGAAGCTTTACTCTATACATACTATCGCTCTCTAAAAACATAATAGAATAATCTACGTTTTTAAGGTACTTACCTGCTAAATGATCATATCCTTTTTTCATTAAAATATATATAATTGTAAGCGGTAATAAAATAATAACTAGCGCTGGTATAACAAAATCTAAAGTAGTTACTTTACAAATTAAAGCTATGGCAGCAATTGCAAGCGGTATAATATATCCCGCCATTTCAATTTGAAATAAATTTTTAGGCTTAACCTTTTTTAGATGCAAATTATACTCATCTACACCCTCATCAGTTTGCAAAAAATACTTAATATTTTCTTCTTCAAATTTCTTAACAAGCTCTCTTTTATATATTTCCCCAGTACTTTTTTTTCTAATATCCATAAACGGTATTTGCGCTTTTATAATACTATTTAAATCTAATTTCATGCATCTACTTCCTTTTTAAAGAATTATATCATATGTATTAAAATTTGTGAATAATTTTTTTACTTATTGACTTTTATTTTAACTAATGATACACTTTTTTTAAGGAGTGATATGTAATGGCAGAATATAATTATGATAGTTGCAACAGAGTACGTTTAGAGTTTGAAGAACAGTATGGTACAGTTGTTAGAAAAATCGAAAAAAACAATACCATCTTAAGAGACCTGCAAGTTAAATATGATATTTTAAAATCTCTTTCAGAAACTTACAATGAATATTCTGAAGAATTAGATAAAATAGATAATGAAATAATGATAGCAAAAAAGTATGGTTCTTCTCTTGAAAACGAAAAAGTTTATGCACAAAGAAAAGTAAAAGAATTAGATAGAATTCAGTATAACAAATAATTTTTTAAGTAACTATTTATAGTTACTTTTTTTAACGCTTTCTTTTTTTTCACATACACTATATAGAGGTGATTACTTTGTCATGTACAAACTTTAACTGCTGCTGCACTGGCCCTCCTGGAAAAGATGGTGCTTCTGCTACTTTAGAAAATGCTTCCTTTGGAACTATACAAACATCTTGCTCAAACGCTGGAGATTTTTTTAAATTTGCTAGAACATTTAACTCTAGCGGCGCTTGTATATCTACTGCAGATAATACGGCTGAAATTAATTTAATAGAAAAAGGTTTATACTACTTTATTTTTTCAGTAAACGCAAGATCTATATGCTGCGACACCTCTTGTAGCTTAACAGAAGCCTGCATAAACGGCTCAGGATTTGTTGCGAGGGTACAAGCATCCCTAAATAATATACCCGTAGAAGGGACCGAATTTTTCACTTCTACGTTTTGCGATAAATCTACTCAGCTAATTGCTTTTGGAATAATTAATAACGTAGCAAATAACAGCATTTTAAGAATACGAAATCTAACAGCTACTTCTACTAATTATATGAACTGCAAAATATCTATAATAAAATTAGCTTAACTATATAGTTAAGCTTTTATGTTTTATGTAATCTTTTTCACTTGTAACTATTGACACTTCCCATTAAAGGTGGTATAATTAAGGCATATTCAATTTTACTACATACTTTAATTATAAGTATGAATAAACACAAACATGGAGGTTTTTTTATGTTAAACATTCAAAATAGGATTTTAGTTTCTAAGGATATGGTTAAATCACATTTATTTTATCAATCAATTTCATTAGAAGCACAGGCAAGTTCTAATTTAACAAAAAAACTATATATAGCAGGACATTTTTCAAGAATTTTAGTTAAGCCATCTAAAGAAGTTTTATCAATTACAGCAACTTTAAAAGGCTCAGCTAATCTTAGAAGAAAAGCAAAACCTAGATTAGTATTTACTGAATATGATGATTCATTATGTATTACAGAATTACTAGATAGCAGAAACGCAACAGATATAGCATTAACACTAGAAGTTCTTATACCGCAAAAATCTTTAGATCTTGTATCAGTTCAAGGTGCTTATGCAGATTGTTTTGTTGACGATTTATTTGTAAAAAAACTATCAGCAACTAGCATAACTTCAGATATCTATATTTCTAATACAGATGCCCATCTAATAAAAACATCAAATGCACACGGACTTACTTGTTTAAGTAACACTTCTTTTAAAGAAGATTTACAAGTAACTTCTCAAAGCGGAGATGTAGAATTAGATGTTAAAGTTACAGGAAATGATGCACGTTTAAAGGTGAAATCAGTTTGTTCAGATATTTATATTTGTTTAAAAGGCGTTAAAGCTTTTGCACATTATAGCGTAAATTCTAAATATGGTGAAGTCATTTCTAAATTCAGAAAAGGTCTAGGCAAGCATTTATTAAATCTTGAAGTAGCTTCTAACAATTCAGACATTTTAGTAACTAATCCTATTGGACATGAATTAAATAACTAACTTCAAAAAAAACACGCATAAAATTTATGCGTGTTTTTCTTTACTTTTCATTATTTTCTTCATCTGCTTCTAAATCTACTGAGTTTAATATTTCTTTTAATTTAATAATTTCTGCTTTTGTAAAAGTAACTCCCTTGCTCATTTTTTCATGATCTTCATCCCAATCTCTAATATCATATTTAGGATCTCTTCCGTTCCAACTTACTAAACTAAGTTCTTTACTCATACCTGTAGGTGTTAGTGCAAGTACACCTATTACTTTTTTTACTTCAAATTCAAATGCCATTTTATTTCTCCTTTTTTACTATATTACTTTAACAAATAAAAATAAAAATGTCAAGCTTATCACTTAAAAAAAGTCATAATTTCATTAAACTGTTTCATTTTAATATGTGAATTTAAGTTTACTATATATTTATCGTATGTTAAAAAATATGTTGATACAGGTATTTCAATATTTTTTCTATCTATATATTTTATCTCTAATTTTATTTCTTTTTCTTTTGGATCTATAAATATAAGTCTTGTATTTGTATAATATAATTCACCAGATTTTGTTTCTACTTTAGCAAATTTATATAGCATAATATCTTGCTGCATAAATACACATCTTTCGTTTTCCTCTAATGCGAATTTTTCATTTATATCTATACCAGAAAATTTATTTTTTTTAGCTATAAAGAAATCATTTGCTTGCCCTAGTTCCTCTAAATATGCATCTTCTAATTCTTTGCTATATATTTCAGCTAGCTCTTTTACTCTTATACATTCTATCTCATCGTTTTGAACTTTAACTAATAATTTTAGAAAAATTCCTCTTATATATACAATAAGCAAATAGTCTAATTTATATTTTTTATTTGTTGGATACTCTATAATTAAAGTGCTTATTTTTTCATCAACATCTTCTCTTTTTTTATACGATATATTTTCTTCGTTTAAAAAAGAAGTGAATTCAGCAATGAATAATTTCATGTTTTTTTTACTTTTAAGAATCCCTATTTTTTCTGTTATTCTAGTTTCAATTACAGCAGCTAGTAATGCAACTCCTGCTAATGTTAGTATCTCTTCAAATACAAACTTTCCGTCTTCAAAGAAAAACATAATACAAACAATATCTAGTAGTAAAATCATTCTAGATAAACTTGTTAACATTTCATTTTTCATTCCTTTAGCTATAAGCTTTGGCTCTATCAAAAAACCCCTTCTTTCCTTCTCTTCAATATATAATTATATATTTTTAAAAAAGCAAAGTCAACTTATTTTTCTAAAATATCTGTGACATTACTATGTCTTATTTTAGTTTATTTTCTCTTTCGCTTATCCTAATATATATTTCTTTGCTATATGCTGTAACTTGCTTTGCATTTTTTAAATATTTTGCATATATTAATCTAATTTCTTTTTTATATTTTAGAGGTAACACTTTTTCATATTCTTCTAAAGATAATATATCTATTTTTAGCACATCAAACAATTCATCATAGTATTTTTTACTGCATAAATACTTTACTAGCTGATTATATGAAGCACTCATTTTTCTATTATATATTTCTTTTATGTTCATTTTAGCAAGCATAGATTTGAAAACTTCTTTCCACTGCTTTGCATCTATTAATGCTTCATATTCTTCTATTCTTGTTATAGATGGGACAAGTATAATTTCTTGTTTTAATGCGTCTTTATATCTTTGTATTTCCATTACACTTTTAGCTAAAAACTTTTTGTATATTATTAAGTTTTTTAAATATTCTACTTTATATTCTTCATCTGAAATTTTATCTGCATATTTTTCTGCGTAATATATAACTATATCCATTTCCTTAAACTGTTCCATGAGCATATACATATCTAAAACTTTATTTAATAGTTTAATTGATCTTATAACTCTATCATTTCTTACTGTATCTAATAGGACATTAGCACTTTTAAATTTTAGTAAATAGTCAAACTCAGCTTCATAAAATGTATTAGTTTTTCCTTTTTCTTTTGCTTTAAACTCTTCTATTTTTTTGCTTAAATATTCTATGTTTGCAGCATCTTTTTTATCTATAAATTTTATTATACTTTCTATATATTTATATCTCATTTCTATATCTATTTTTTTGTTATCTATAAGGCATTTGTATTTTTCAATTATTTCTTTTTGCTTTTCGTATGTTATTTTATTTGTTTTTAAAACTTCTGTAATATAGTAAACATTCTTCTCTATTATTTCATCTATATTCTCATTTAATATACAAACTTTATTTTCTGAAATGTATTTAATTATATCTAAATATATTTCTATACTGTTCATTATATATCCTTTTTTTTCTTCTTTTTTTGCTTTAATTTCCGCCTTATTTATTCCCTCTTCTATGTTTGAAATTTCTAGCATGTATTTTTCTTTTATACTTAGTTTTTCATCTGCTTCCTTGCATTTTTCTAGATATGCAAGTGTGCTATTTTCTAATATACTTGTATCCTTTTCTACAAGCCCTAAGTCTACTCTTTTTTCATCATTTTTTATATGTTTTTCTATTCTACTTTTTATATCTAACTTATCTAAAATTTCCGCAAAAGATTTTTCTTCTTTGCACTGTCTATGCCAGTTAGCGGGCCTTTTTTCTTTTGATATTTTATTATATATTTCGTCTTGCATTTTTATATATTTAGATGCGTTTTTTCCTTCTATCTTTGCAAGCTTAATAATGCAGCTAACAAGCTTTATCTTTTCTTCTAGTTCTAAAGTATTTTTTAGGTTTTCTTCTAACTTGCTAAGCTGAACTTCTTTTTTGTTAATAGCTAAAAAAATGTATCCTTCTGCAAAACTTTTATCTTTAGAAAGAAAATATTTAACTATATCTTCTGCTGCTTTTTCTTCTCCAATTTTAAGCAAAATTTCTGCGTATATTATTATGTATGGTTTAGTTAACGTTGTTATTTTAAATGCTTTAAAAAACGTATTCATAAGTTTTAAAGTATGCTCTAGTGTATATGTATCTTCTGAGAAACTAATTATATATTGAAGCCTTTCTTTTAAAGAGTCTACAATACTTTCATCTTCTAGTTTTAAAAAACATATATATTCTTCTAGCGTTTCTATATGTGCATACTCTGCTACTTTTATATAGTGATTAACTATATTTTCCGCGTCTTTCATGTACTTTGTATTATCATCTAAATATACATCTTGCATTAACTTATTATACTGCTCTACTAGTTTATTTTTATACTTTTCATCTGTTTTATTATCTTTCATTTTAGCTCTCCTTTATTATGCTTTACTCTCTATAATATATACCTAAAAAATTTATTTAGCAATATGCTAAAAGGCAACAAATATATATTGCTGCCTTTTAGTTTATATGTTATCTCCATAGAAATATGTTTCAGTAGTTTTATCTATTTTATATACTAAATATCCTTCTTTTGAATCTTTCAAAGGAGGTATATTTCTTACACATACATACCTTTCTTTTTCTTTATTATATTCTAACATAAGCATATCCATTCTTTTTATATTATACTTTTCGTCACTTGGTGAATTAATTAGAATTGCTTTAATATTTTTTTTATATTTTCCTTCTAATTTACACCATACATTTTCTTCTTTAAGGCCTTCTTTAGATAAATATATATTTATATTATCTGGGCAGTGATGTGCTCTATTTACATCTAAACTTGCTAGCTTTCTTAGGCTATGTAAATCTCTACTAAGGTTTTTATAGAACTCGTCGAATATATATTTTTCTATAACATCTACAAGTATTTTATTTATTTGTTTCTTATCTATAATTTCAACATCTAGCTCTGCATTTTTTATATACACATCATCTATCTTCGTAAGTTTGCTACTTAATTCTTTTGGCTTATATGTAGGTTCGTATTTGCCAAGCACTTTTTTAGAGCTACCTATTAATATAATAGCTCTACCATTAAAATGATCTATATAACTATAGCCTAAATATATTTCTCCATTATTTTTTTCGTTCATAGCAATTTCTATTTCATTAATATTTTTCTCCGTAGTAATTCCTACCCATTTCCTATCTAGATCCCTAAAATCTGTTTGCTCAAATTTCATTTATTTCACCTTTTCTATGTTTATATCTTACCTTATTTGCAAGCAAAAAGCAAGAATAAATATTCTTGCTTTTACGTTTTTATTTATCTTTTTCTGTACTTAAATCGTCTTCATCTATATCCTCATCCGCGTAGCGTATTACACATTTATCTTCTGAGCCGTCTTCATCACCTGTTTTAGTAGTTATCTTAGGGAAATACTGCCGTCTAACCTCCATGCAATATATAGCAAGATGCATAAGCCATGCAACAACAAATAGGATCATTATACTCGTTTCCATAAAGCATACCTCCTTAATAAAAATGGTATTTATATTTTTTATTAATTTGATTATATCACTAATCTTGTAACATTGCAACAAAGATAGAATATATATAGTTTATCTTTATTTTTCTATTTCATTTTTCATTATACTATCTTCACAATTATCATAAACATATTGTAATAATCTTTGGTTTTCTTTCGTATTAACATTCTTCAAATACTCTATTATCTTGTTTCTAAGTTTTATATATGATGAATTTAAACTATACATAATAATTTCACTTTTTAATATGATTTGTTTATTTATACAGTACTCAATAATATCATAAACATATGCTTTTTTAGGATTAACATATCTTTCAATATGTTTATCTTTTAAATATATATCTGTTTTTTCTATAGGCAATTCTTGTATTAATATATCTAAACATTTATAGAAAATTTCTAGTCCATATTTTTCATTTACATATATTATATATTCTAAATTATATTTATCTTTTTTATATATTTGAAAAATATCTTTTTCTTCTAATACTTTAATACCTAGTTCTTTTATCTGAGCATATATAACATTTTCTTTGTCTATATTTTTAAGTACAATTTGTTTTACGTCTTCCTTATTTAAAATTTTCTTTATACTTTCTGCTACAAATAAATCGTCCATACTTTCTAAAAATTTTCGCATTTCACTTAAATTCAAAATGCTATTAACGGTTAAATTATTTTTATCTAAATTCTTAATATACTGAGCTATTATTGCCTTAGTATCTTTCTTATACTTAGCCGTAAGAACCTTATATCCACCATACATAATTGCATATCTTACTACCGTTCCTATTTTACTATTAAGCTCTTTATTTTCTTCTAATACTGCTAATAACGAATAGCTTTCAAGAAGTGTATTGCAAATACTAAAGTCTAGTTCTTTAGAAAAATCTATTTCATTATATAGTTTTAAAAATATATTTGCATCTAAATATCTTATATATATATTAACAATTTCTATTTTTTTTTCGTATGGCATTACCTTAATTGCAAACATAATTTGATCTATATATTCTGTTGTAAACATGCCACATTCTAGAACTGTATTGTACTCTTGCAGGCATAGCATAACTCTAGAATACTTAACTATGCTTGCTTTATCTTTCGAAGAAACAATGCACATATATCCAAGTTTCATTAGAGTTTTGTTCCCCATATCTACAAGTTCTTTTCCTATCTTTAGCATTTTATTTTTTTCTTTTTCTGTCTTAGCATTTTGTATAAATATGCATGTTATTTTATCTGCTGCAAAATCTATGTTTTCTATGTATACATTAGTAAGATACTGCTTTTCTAGCTCTTTACTACTTTTAGCAAGCATCAATATATATTTAATTGCTTTTTCAATTTCTTTGCTATATTCTATTTTCTTTTTCATATTATCATAATTAGCAGGTAATCTTATTTTGTATTTTTCAAATATATTTGTATATTTTATTTTATATATTTCATTATTATTTTTATTATCTGAATAAAAAGAAAGTATATCTTCTAAATATTTTTTATCTATAGAATCTCTTTCTGAATACACTTTATATCCAGCAGTTTCTTGCTCTAAAATAATCTTTTCTCTATTTTTTATTCT
>JAVWPP010000027.1:0-14815 GCA_036635835.1 Clostridia bacterium
TGGAAATTTTAAAAAACGTAGAAAGATAATCTTCCTAGATACGGATATATATATGCAGAAAATTAAACTTTCTCATATGCTTCAAAAAAAGAAAAAAATAAAAAAAACAAAAAAGAAAATAAAAGAAAAAAATAAAAACAGCTCTGCTACCGCAGTAAAAATATTAAATAAAAAGCGAGGAATGAAAATGGGAAAAAACAAAAATAAATTTCACATAAATAAAGAAGCACTAGTTATTGTAATATTTATTGTAATAGCAGCAGCTGTTTTAATTAAAATACAAAATAGACCTGTAAAAGAAGAAGAATATATACCAAAACAAGAAGAAACGCAGCAAGAAAGCAATCAGCTAGAATCAGAAATTGTAACTTTTTCAAGGGTAGTAGACGGAGACACAGCCCGCCTTATAGTTCAAGGCAAAGAAGAAACAGTTAGATTCCTAGCAATAGACACTCCAGAAAGCGTTAAACCTAATACAAAAGTACAGCCATATGGAAAAGAAGCGAGCGAGTATACAGAAAAAATGCTAAAAAACGCAAAAGAAATTAAATTAGAATACGAAAAAAGCGCTAAAGTAGACGATTACGATAGGAAACTTGCATGGGTATTTGTAGATGGAGAGCTACTACAAGAGCAGCTAGTAAGCAAAGGATATGCAAAAGTTGCGTACATATATGGAAAATATAAATATACAAATACACTAAAAAAAGTAGAAGCTAAAGCTAAAATAGAAAGACTTGGGATATGGTCTAAGTAGATATTGAAGATGATGTAAAAGTCATCTTCTTTATATTTAAAAAATAAACATAAAAAAGAGCTAATTATTAAGATACATATTGTATTTTTCAAAGTTATATTATATCATTAATATAATACATAGATGAGGTGTTTATATGAAAATTAAATTACAAAAAAAATTTTTTATAATATTAGGAATTTTAATTGTCGCTATAGTCGCAATTGTACTAGGAACTATAGCAATTAACAAGTACAGCTACCAAAAAAAATATGCAAAGTACGGAGATAAGATACTTACATTTGGGCTAAACGGATATTACTCAGATGAAAAAGCAAAAGAATATAAGAATGTTAAAAACGGAGAAGCCTTAGCTATTATAGGAGCTGCTGCGTTAAACACAGAAGATGCAGTAGACTTAGGCTATGCACCAACTTTTACACATAAAAATGCATCTTGGGTAAGATATGCAGAAGTAGAAAAAATAATAAAAGAAGCTTCTGTAGATGCAAAAAACGTAAATAAAGAAATTTCAAAAATAGAAGTAGTAAGAATTTTAGGAAAATACAAAGAGGAAATACTTAAAAAAGATTTAAATACAGATGTTAAACTAAAAATAAATCAAGCACATAAATTAGATAAAAAAGATCAAGAATATTTAAAAGATGCAGTTAAAAATGGACTGTTTAAAAATTCAGGATCAATTAAAGACACAGTTAAAATTAAAAGAGGCGAGTTTAATAAAGCAGTTCATGAATTTATGGTTACTACAGACTGCATAGCAAGCGGGCTTGGAGAAGTAGAAACAAATGCAGCTAAACTACCTTCAAATAGCGAAGAATTCCCATATATTTTAAAAGGATATGATAAAGCAATATATGAAGTACCGTTTAAAAAAGATCCAAATAAAATATATGCAGCGGAGTTCCAAAATCCAAATAAACTATACGAATATATACGCGGAATTGAAAAATCTACAACTGAAACTGTTACTAAGTATTTTGATTTGCTATTAAATGTAGATTACAAAAATATAGATTCTAAGCAGCTTTTAGACTCATATACTGAGTTAATGCAGTTTACAATGAATAAAGAAATTGTAGAACCATATGTAAATTACGTAAAAGAACATAAATTAGTCCTAAGCGGAGAATCTAAAGTATTTTCTCCTGCTATGTACTACGACGGAAATACATACAGAATGCGTGTGCAAATTACATTAAATGTTTTAGAAGGAGATACTAAAGATAATGTTCTTCTTGGAGATACATTAGGTGCTAAAGTTACGTACAGCGGAAACAATACGTATGTTGTAGATATGCCTATGGAATATGGTATTACGTCTCCAATTATGTATATGTCTTTTGTTAATATTGCGCAAAATATAGTGAAATAATGAGAAAAAGGAGGGCACTTAGATATTATCTAGTGTGCTTCTTTTTTAAAATATAGTAGCTTTCTACGTTTTTTTTCTAAAAAGTAGACTTAAAGTATAGATATATGCAGTTAAATATACTGTAGAAGTTAGTCTAAATACTATATTATGCACAATGTACTTGAAAAAACGGTTTACATATTATATAATGAACGTGAAAAATAACAGGAGGAAAAAATGTTTAAAGATTTTAAAAATGCAAATGTAAAGCCAAATGAAATATCTGCAAATTCACTAGCTTTTTTAGGAGACTCAGTATATTCTGAGTACATTAGAGAAAAACTTATATTATCTAGTAAGGAACAAGCGGGAAAATTGCATAGAAAAGCTATTAAATATGTTAGTGCTAAATCTCAAGCAATAAGTATGCATCATTTAATTGAAATAGATTTTTTATCTGAAGAAGAATTTGAAGCATATAAAAGAGGCAGAAATACAAACTGCGCTACAGTACCTAAAAACGTAGATGTCCTAACATATAAGGTAGCTACAGGTTTTGAAAGCCTAGTTGGGTATCTATATTGTTTAAAAAGAATCGAAAGATTAGAAGAAATAATGAATGAGTCTGTAGAAGCTGTAAACAAGGAGTTAAATATTAAATGAATTTTGGTAATAAATTAGAATGCGCAAAATATTTAAAAGAAAAATATAATGTAACTTTTTTAGATTTGCTAAAATACAAAAGCAAGGAAAAAGAGTATACGGCAGAAATGCTTAATATAATTAAAGAAGAATATAATATATTTTTTAAAGAAGTTGCAAGCAATATAGACCTAGAATATACAGATATAAATATGCAAAAAAATATTAAAAAGTTTGAAATGCTTTTAGATATATTTTACGGAAATCCTAAACAAATGCTTAAAATATATATAGATGTGTTTAAATCTAAAGAATATATACTTTTACTAAGTAAAATACATAAAGATTTGCCAAACTATTTGGCACTAAGTATTACATATTATTTAAATAAATAATTAGAAAGCAGGTATACATATGAAAAATAAAAATGAAACAAACGAAGATAAGGTGCTAGATAATGGCTCAAATAATGTAGAAAATAGTGTAGATAAAAAGAAGGAAAGTAAAAAAGAAAACAAGAAAGAAAATAAAAACAGAAAAGAACTAGAAGAAAATACGTATCCTTCTGCAGAAGTAGACTTTAAAAAAGTTAATACTAAAAAAATGAGTTTACAGCAGTTAGAAGTTATAAAGCAAGAAATTGAGAAAAGCCATATAGATTTTCTAAAAATTGTGGACGAAGTGGATATTGCAGCGGATAATTATAGAGTATTACTTATTCTTGGGGAAAACGAACTTGTTTACGATAGCGGTGAGTTTTTTATAGGAGAAACATTAAAAACAGAAGTTAGAAAAAAAATTGCTAGAAAGCAAGCGCAGCAAATTTTCGTAGACTATTATGTTAGACATCATATAAATGCGGATATAAAAGACCAAATTAAAAAAGCAGATCATATTAAGGAAATTTCAAAAAGCAAAAAAGAAATTGCGCATCAAGATAGATTAGAGAAAAAAGAAGAAGCTAAGGGAATTGCAGCAGACATTTTAAAGAAACATCAAGAAGAGGAGCTACAAAATAAGAAGTTAAATAGAAAATCTATTGAAGAAGAAATTGAGCTTATGTAAAAAAAAGATAGTGTATAAAAACACTATCTAATAATTTTTGGTGCACCATCAGGGACTTGAACCCTGGACCAATTGATTAAGAGTCAACTGCTCTACCAACTGAGCTAATGGTACATTTAAATTACAATAGAATTTTATCACAATATGAGCATAATGTCAATATACAAATTAATAAAAAGTAAAGGAGATAGATAAATGTTTATAAATCTAATAATATTTGTTGTTTTAGTAGTATTAATTGTTGTAGTAACACGTAATGTTATGATATATAATATTAGAAAATTATCAATACTATTAAGATGGAATAACAAAGTAGTTGGACAAATACTAGGGTATGCAACATCAACTCCAGAGCTAATAAGCGCAATAGTTGCAGGCAGCATTGGATTAATTGAAACAAGCATTTTTAATGTAATGTCATCTAATTTTATCAACGTAATACTAGTTATTATAGTAACAATGCTAAATAAAAGAACCGCATCTATAGTAAAAAAGAAATTTACATATGATTATATTATAATATTAATTACGCTTATGGTTCCGGTTTTCCTTAGCGTAACTGGCCTTGCTTCAACTATATACGCTATCCCATTACTTCTTTTAATATATTTAGTGTATATATACGGATCAAAATACGTAGACTATTTTGCAGCGGAAAACGAAGAACTTGAACTTGAAAAACAAAGTTATAGAGTTGGTGTTAAAAATCTAAAAAGAAGAAAAATAAAAGTAAGCAATAAAAAGAAAATTTTCAAAAGCACAATAATGCTTATTCTAAGCCTTATAGCCTTATACCTTCTAGGCAGCGCGCTTAGTAGCGTATTAGAAAAACTAGGTAAAGATTTAGGCGTTCCAGAAATTATACTTGGAATAATTATGGGATTTGTAACATCAGTGCCAGAGCTTTTAACGTTTATAACATCATATCATAGGCATAGAAGATACAAAGATCCAAATAAAGATAAAGGGGCAGTAGAAGTTATAAATAATTTAGCAACTTCTAACGTATCTAATCTAACAATAATACAAACAGTAGCAATAATTGCATTTATTATATTTGCAACATAATCTAAGGGGGAAAAGTAGAATGAAAAAATTGGTGATAGTAGAATCTCCATCGAAAGCAAAAACAATAAAAAAATACTTAGGAAAAGATTTTGAAGTTGTAGCATCAGTTGGGCATTTAATAGACTTGCCAACATCTAAACTTGGCGTAGATGTTGAAGATAATTTTAAGCCGTCATATTCTACTATGAAGGGCAAAAACAAAGTATTAAAAGATATTAAAGATAAAGCTAAACATTCAGATTATGTGTATCTTGCATCGGATCCAGATAGAGAAGGAGAAGCTATAGCTTGGCATATTAAAAATGCTTTAAAAATAAAAGATGACGAAAAATGTAGAATAACATTTAACGAAATAACAAAAAAAGCAGTTACTAGCGCCATAGATAACGCAAGAACAATAGATATGGACGTTGTAGATGCACAGCAGGCAAGAAGAGTTCTAGATAGAATAGTTGGGTATAAACTATCTCCACTTCTATGGAAAAAAATTAGAAAAGGATTAAGTGCAGGAAGGGTGCAGTCTGTTGCACTTAGAATAATTATAGATAGAGAACACGAAATAGAAAACTTTAAACCAGAAGAATACTGGAAACTATCTGCCCTTTTAAAAGCAAAAAAAGCTACTAATCTAATAGAAGCAAATTTTTATGGAACTTCTAAAGGTAGAATAGATTTAAAAACTCAGGAAGAAGTAAAAAAAGTTTTAGAGACTGTAGAAAAAGCAGATTATATAATTAAAGATATTAAAAAAGGTGAAAAGAAAAAGAATCCACCACCACCTTTTACAACTTCTACATTACAGCAAGAAGCTTCTAGAAAATTAAACTATTCTATTAAAAAAACAATGATGCTTGCGCAAAATTTATATGAAGCAGGTAAAATAACATACATGAGAACAGATTCTGTTAGAATATCTCAAGAAGCAAAAGAATTAGCTAAAAACTATATTGTAACATCTATAGGTAAATCATATTATATAGATAGAACATTTAAAACAAAAAAAGATGCACAAGACGCCCATGAAGCAGTTAGACCAACATCTTTAGATGTACCTATAGACAGCGTAGCAAGCGAAATATCTCCAGATGCTGCAAAGTTATATAAATTAATAATTAATAGATTTTTAGCAAGTCAAATGGCAGAAGCTGTTTACTCTACAATGCAAGTAAATATAGATGCAAATGGCTATATATTTAGACTTACAGGCAGTAATATAAAGTTTGATGGTTATATGAAATTATACATAGAAGGAAGAGATGACGATAAAGATACAGACGAAGAATGCATACTTCCTGAGTTTAATGTAGGAGATATATTAAAACTAAAAGAGCTAAAACCAGATCAAAAATTTACTGAGCCACCAGCTAGATATACAGAAGCAACTCTTGTTAAAACGCTAGAGGAAAAAGGCATAGGAAGGCCAAGTACATATGCGCCTACTATTAATACTATATTAGATAGGCTATATATAGAAAAAGATAAAAAACAATTAGTTCCTACCGATCTTGGTAAAATAGTAAATGAAATGATGGTTACGTATTTTAAAGATGTAGTTAATTTAAAATTTACAGCTGAAATGGAAGAAAAACTAGATGATGTTGCAGAAGGTAAACAAAAATATGCAGATATGCTTAAAGAGTTCTATTTTCCGTTTATGGAGAATTTAGAAAACGTAGAAGACAAGATTGAAAAAGTAAAAATAGTAGAGGAAGTTTCAGACGTTAAATGCGATCTTTGCGGTGCTATGATGGTAATAAAAACAGGCCGCTATGGTAAGTTTTTAGCATGTCCTAAATTTCCAGAATGCAAAAATGCTAAACCAATACTAGAATTCATAGATGTTCCGTGCCCAAAATGTAATGCAAAAGTTGCTATTAAAAAAAGCAAAAAAGGACGTAAGTTTTACGTTTGTGAAAACAGTCCTGGAACTTGCGATTATATTTCTTGGGACCCACCTAAAAAACCAGAAGAAAACAAATAATACATGAAAAAAAAGATAGAAACAAATCTTAATGAAATGTTCCTATCTTTTTTTAAGAGAGTTTATGAAAAAAGTAAAATTGTATTGTAAATACAATTGAATTATAGTACAATATAGGAATAAAAGTATGTCGAATTTTGAGCATAGATTGCAAAAGAAATGTCGATTTCGAGGAGTGATAATATGGAAGTTGTTAAAACTAAAAAAAATGGGTTGTTATTGGGATTTACAGTATTTATTTTTTTATATTTAGCGCTAATTAATTTATTTTTTAGTGGCTTTATGAATATATTTTCAGCTAAAGACATGTGGATACCTCAAATAATATTAATTATGCTTTTGCCATATGCATTATCTACAGTAAATCAAATAATGAAAGACAGATGTTTTTCTGTAATTAATGGTGCTTTTGCAATTAGCATTGCCTTATATTTGGGTTACTTCGGATTTAATATAATGACAATGGCAGCAAGAAATGAAATGAACTTTACATTAATAGATATACAAAACCAATTGGTACTACCAAGTTATGGCCTTATTTCTATGATAGTATATATGGTTATGGCAAGGTTTGCTATAAGATATAAAGCAGCTTTTCATTTAATATTTGGTATAATTCTAATCCTTGCAATAATGGGATTTGTAACAAGAGTAGATTCTGGATTTTTAACTAATATAATAAGCATATAATAGAAGGGGAACTTAATGAATAATTTAGATAAAGTAAAAAAAGTAGTAATAATAGGTGCGGGACTTGCAGGAAGTGAATGCGCATACAAAGTAGCAACATGCCTACCTAATATAGATGTAATAATTTATGAAATGAAACCTAAAAAGTTTTCTCCTGCGCACCATAGTGAAAATTTTGCTGAACTTGTTTGCAGTAATTCCTTAAAATCTAGCAGCATTACAAATGCATGTGGGCTATTAAAAAAGGAAATGGAAGTTATGGGCAGCATTATGATGGATGCTGCTAATATTTCTAGCGTGCCTGCAGGGCAAGCGTTAGCTGTAGATAGAGATATATTTAGTGAATATATAACAAAAAAAATAAAAGCACTGCCTAATGTAAAAGTAATATACGAAGAAGCTGCGGATATAAAAGAGCTAGCTAAAGATAGTATTTTAGTAATAGCAACAGGTCCTTTAACAAGTGAAAAATTATTTGATAATATAAATGAACTTCTAGGAAATGATTCTTTATATTTCTATGATGCTGCTGCCCCTATTGTAGATAGAGAAACAATAGATATGTCTGTTGCATATGAAATGGATAGATATTCTGAAGTAGAAGGTGGAGATTATATTAATCTTCCTATGAACGAAGAGCAGTATACAGATTTTTACGAAAACTTAATTACAGCTGAGCAAGCTGAGCGTAAAGCTTTTGATAAACTACAGCTTTTCGAAGGATGTATGCCTGTTGAGGAAATGGCTAAAAGGGGAAAAAAGACTCTTGTTTTTGGACCACTTAAACCAGTTGGGCTTGTAAACCCACATAACGGCGAACTTCCATATGCGGTAGTGCAGCTTAGAAGTGAGAATAAAGAAAAAACAATGTATAATTTAGTTGGATTCCAAACTAGTTTAAAGTTTGGAGAGCAAGACAGAGTGTTTAAAAAAATACCTGGGCTTGCAAATGCTAAATTTGAAAGATATGGTGTTATGCATAGGAATACCTTTATAAATGCACCAAAAGTTTTAAACGATAATTTTTGCATGAAAGACTGTAGCAATATATATTTTGCAGGTCAAATAACTGGAGTAGAAGGATATGTGGAATCTGCTGCAAGTGGAATATTTGTAGCTTTGTCTATAATTAATAGACTAAAAGGCGGAGAATATATACATGCGTCAAGTAGTACTATGATAGGTAGCCTTGCAAAGCATGTTTCAGAAGAAAAGAAACATTACCAGCCGATGAATGCAAACTTCGGGATAATAAAACCACTAGAACATAGGATTAGAGATAAACAAGAGAGATATACTAAACTTGCTGAAATAGCAATGACAGAAATTAAGGAGTTTATAGATGGAATTAACTAAAGGAAGCTTCGAAAAAGAAGTAAAAGACGGTAAACTAAGACCTTTATATCTATTTTATGGTGAAGAAAAATATGAAATGCAAAGAGCACTTGAAACTATTAAAAAACAATTTGGAACTTTAGATAAAGGTGTAAACTTCTTAACATTCGATAAAAATAATATAGATGAACTACCTGCTTTCATAACAACTGTAAGCTTTTTCGGTGGAAAGAAACTAGCTATAATAAAAGAAATGGAGTTTAAGTTTGATGTTGAAAGTGTTATAGAAAACGCAGACTTAGATACAGTAGTTTGTATAGTAGAAAATAAAATAGACAAAAGGTTGTCAGATTATAAAAAATTAAGTAAAGTAGCATATGAAATAAATTTTGAGATGATGAGACCAGAAGAAATTAAATTGTTTATAATTAAAACACTAAAGATGTATGGAATAAAAGTAAGCGTAGAGGCTGCTATGTATTTAGAATCTGTGTGTTCTAATGATAAAAATAGTCTAATAAATGAGTTTAGAAAAATAACTAGCTTTTTAAGTAGTGGAGATGAGTTAACTATAGAAATTATAGATTCTATATGCTCTAAAACGCTTCAAGGCAAGGTGTTTGAACTAATAGATACAATAGTTGCAAGGAAAAGAAAGAAGTCTCTTGAAATGCTAGAGCAGATGATTATACAAAATGAATCTGTGCAAAAAATTGCACTTTTGCTATATAAGCAAATTAAAAATATGTATCTAATTAAGTCATTATTAGAACAAAACAATGCTGTAAATATTTCAAGCTGCCTAGGACTTCAACCATTTGTAGCTAAAAAGCTAACACAAACATCATCTAAATTTGAAACAAACGAACTAGAAAAAATATTATATCAGTTTGCAGATTATGATGAAAAAACAAAAATAGGAAAAATGGATTCTAAGTTAGGCTTAAAACAGATTCTTTGCAAGATATAGAATAATTAAATATTTCGTTGCTTATAATATATTCGAGGTGAATTATGAAAAGTAATGAAATAAATTTTAGAACAGATTTAGCAGATGAAAGAGTAGACGTATATAAAAAACATCACAAACTTTCGGAGGTTAATGGAGTCCTAATAACTAATAAAGAAGAAAAAGAATATAAGCTAACTTGCGTTGAAGTAACAAATGAAGAAGGCGAAAAAGCTCTTAATAAGCCTATAGGAAAATATATTACAATGCAGCTTAACGATTTAATGTATACTGAAGAAGAAGAAAAACAAAAAATAATTGAAGTTCTATCTGGCCAGATAAAAGATCTAATAAAAGATTTAGAGAATAAACCTGTCCTAATAGTTGGGCTTGGAAATAAAGATGCAACGCCAGACGCTATAGGGCCAGGTACTGTAGAGCATTTAGATATAACAAGGCACTTAATTAAATATGCTAAAAACTTAGTAAAAGAAGATGCAAGAGAAATTAGTGCAATAGCGCCAGGAGTTCTAGGAACAACTGGTATTGAAACGTCAGAAATTGTTCATTCAATTGTTAAAAAAATAAAGCCAGGTTTTGTTATAGCTATAGATAGCTTAGCATCTCAAAGTATAGAAAGAGTTGCAAAATGTATACAGCTTAGTAATACAGGAATATCTCCAGGGTCTGGTGTAAAAAACAAAAGAGAAGGTTTAAATTTTGAAGCTTTAGGAATACCAGTTATAGCGCTTGGGTTACCTACAGTTGTAGATATGGCAACTATAACGTCAGATGCAATATCTAGAGTATATAACGAGAATAATATGTATAAAAAAGTAGCCGAAATATTAGACACGGAAAATTATATGGTAACTCCAAAAGAAATAGATATAATAGTGCAAATAATTTCTGAAATACTAGCTAGTAGCTTAAATGTAGCACTTCGGTTAACATCAAGGGGGAAATAAAATGTTAGACATAATAAAAGGAATAATAATAGGAATAGCAAATGTAATACCTGGGCTAAGTGGTGGAACAATTGCCGTAGCAATGGGTATTTACGATAAATTAATACATGCAATAAATAACATAACAAAAACACCAAAAGAATGTATAAAGAGCGTTTGGAAATACGCAGTTGGTATGGGTATTGGAATAATAATATCTGTAGTTGTAATAGTTAAGATGTTTGAACTATTTCCACTTCCAACAACAATGCTTTTCGTAGGTCTTATCTTAGGATCGCTACCAATAATAACATCAAATTTAAAAGGAAAAAAAGCAACTATATTAGACATAGGTTTATTCCTATTAATGATTGCTGTAATAATTATAATGCCTCAGCTAAGCAGTGGAGCTGCTAAAACTTTTGCGCTTACTCCAGTTGGAATAGCTATATTATTTGCAATTGGTGTAATTGCAGCAGCTACTATGATTATACCAGGCGTAAGTGGTTCTATGATGCTTATGGTTATGGGATATTATGATACGCTTATCAATCTACTTTCAGACACAATTAAAGCTTTCTTTACGCTAGATATTGCAACTTGCTTTAGCAACTGCTTAATAATCCTACCGTTTGGAATTGGCGTGCTTGTAGGTATTGCGGGTATTTCTAAGCTAATTGAATACTTACTAGAAAAACATAAGAAAACTGTTTTTTGGGCTATCCTTGGCCTTCTTATAGCCTCTCCTTATGGTATAATAATTGAAATGAAACCAGTTACTTTAACACCAGTTGTTTGTATTATTTCTGTTGTTACTTTAATTATTGGTGTATTTATAACTATTAAGCTTGGAGATAGTGATGATGCTACTGAAGATGTTAAAAAAATAGAGGAAAAACATTAGTTATTTAAAGATAGTCTGAAAGGGCTATTTTTTTTATTGTATATATATTTCTTTCTTCTTTTCATTTTTTTCTTTTTTTCTGTTGAAACATATAAAGAAACCCTACTTATACGAATAACTAACTCCGTATAAGTAGGGTATATACTATGTTTTTCTAAAAAATATTATTCTTCATCTTCTTTACAAAACATATTACCAAGCTTAGTAATAGTTCCAGCGCCGATAGTAAGTACAATATCATTTGGCTCAGCTATTTCAGTAACGTACTTAACTATATCTTCGAAAGAAGAAATATAGTGAGCATTAATATTGTTTTCCTCAAGCTTCTTAACAAGCATTACAGAAGAAACGCTGCCGTCATCTATTTCTCTAGCTGCATAAATATCTGTAATTATTGTATAATCTGCATCGTAGAAAGCTTCTGAAAACTCTTTTAAAAGCTCTCTAGTTCTAGAAAAAGTATGTGGCTGAAATATAGCTATAACTTTTCCAATTGCTTTATTTTTAGCAGCTTCTAAAGTTGCTTTAATTTCTGTTGGGTGATGAGCATAATCGTCAAAAATTCTAACATTATCTTTAATAGTTTTCTTGTATTCGAATCTTCTAGATGCTCCGGAAAACTCTAATAGGCTATGTGCTGCAACGCTTTCGTTTATGTTATGTGCAAAGCAAGTTGCCATTACAGATAGTGCGTTGTAGATATTATGAGTTCCAGGTGCTCCAAGTTTTATTTCAGTTTCTACAGAAGTTATATTATTTCTAGCTGTAAAAGTATATGTACCTTCTCCAGTTAGTGTTGCTTTATATCCGTAGAACGTAGCATTTTTGTCTTTCATACCAAAGGTATATATAGTTATTTCTTTTTTCTCTAAATCCTTTTTAAGCTCTTCTAGAACTATTTTGCAGTTAGGATCATCGCTGTTTATTATTAGGACACCTTTTTTAGGTAGCATCATAATGAATTTTTTGAAAGATGCTCTAATGTCTGCAATTGAATTAAAGTAGTCTAAATGGTCTGCGTCTATGTTTAAAATAACTGCTGTTTGGTGTGGAAAGTTTAAAAAACTATCTACGTATTCGCAGGCTTCTAGTATAAAATATTTAGAGCCTCCAATGTGGTAATTTAGATTGTCTATTTTTTTAAGTTTTGCTCCTACTTGTATAGTAGGGTTTAAATCTGCGTCTAAGAAGCAGCTAGCTACCATTGATGTTGTAGTTGTTTTTCCATGTGTTCCAGCTATGCAAATAGATTTTTCGTAATTTTCCATAAGCATTCCTAGGAATGTAGCTCTTTCGTACATTTCTTTTTTAAGCTCTTTTGCTTTAACAAACTCAGGGTCATGCTGCTTAATTGCTGCTGTATATATTATTAGATCTGCATTTGAAACAGCTTCTGCGTCTGATCCTATAAATATAGTGATGCCGGCTTTTTCTAATGTGTCTATCATATCTCCTCTTGACTGATCTGAACCTGTAATAGTGAATCCATCGTTTTTAAGCATTAGTGCTATAGCGCTCATGCTGATTCCACCTATTCCAATCATGTGAATTGTCTTTATGTTTTTTAGTTTGCTATATGTCATTTTTTATACACTTCCTTTTATTTTTATATTAATATTATATGCTAAAATGCTTTAAAAGTCAACTTTTCAGCGGTGCGTGTATATATTTTTAAGTGTTTTTTGTCTGTATAAATATTATGGTGTAAATTACTTGAAAAATAAAGGGAAGTGTAGTATAATTAACTCATACTTTTGTACTCAAAGAGGAGATAAATAAATGATAATAGATAAAATCGTAGTAATAATTGTAGCATTAATTGGAATACTGTATTTAAGTATAAATTTTATTACAAAGAAAAAAATAATTAATATGTTTGTTGTAGCAATCCAGGCCTTCTTTATAGGGCTGTACGTTGCAGCTAATGTGTATAGCATGGCTGTTCCGCTATATATTGAGATGTCTATACTTGCTTTTGCAGTACTTCTTCCATATATAGTATGCTTTTTAGAGAGCAAAGATTTAAGAGTCTTTGGTGGATTTAGCTCAGTAAGTGGATATATGCAATATAAGATGGGTAAATATGATGTTGCAGCTGAAATGCTTAATAAAAGTGCTAGAAAAAACCCAGAAAATTTAAAAATTCTTAGAGCTTTAGCAGACTGTCATAAGCATTTAAAAAACTATGCTGTTGCAAGAGATGTGTATTCTAAAATAGTAGATTTAGATAAAAGAGACTATGTTTCTTTTTACAATTTAGGTTATACTTTAGAAATGCTAGATAGAAAAGATACTGCTAAACTTATGTATATACAGTGTTTGAAGCTTAATTCTAACTATATAGACGCTATGGAGCCACTTAGCATTATAGAATGCGAAAACGGTAATTACGAAGAAGCGCTTAGAATTTGCGATGAGATTTTAAGGATTAACCCTAAAAAATATGAAGCTAATTTTAATAAAGCTGTAATATATACTGGAATACGTGAGTTTGAAGAAGCCCTTATTTGTTACCAAAAAGCTTTAGAAGAAAATCCAAAGCTGTACGTAGCAGAATATAATATTGGTCAAATTGCATATGTTAAAGGAGATTATGAAAGAGCAGAAAAAGCTTTTTTAAATTCTAAACATTGCGAAGATTATAAGATAAAATCTAGATATTATTTAGCTAAAATTTATGCTATTTTGAAAGAAAAACGCAAGACTATTGCTAACTTACAGTTTGTTATGGATAACGATACAGACTACATTATGGAAGCTAGAGATGATGTAATTTTCCAAGATGTTCATGAGTTTATAGAGACATATATTTTAAATAAAATAAATTCTAGTAATGCAGAAAAATCTAATGGTAAAGCTCCAGAAATTAATATTGATGATGTTAAAAAGAGAAACTATGGTATTGGTTTTTTTGATAAATAGTAAAAACAAAAAATATATATAATAATTTTATTGATTATTTCATATCCGTATGTTATTATATATATATTCGCCGGAGTGGTGGAATGGCAGACGCGACGGACTCAAAATCCGTTGAGGTTAAACTCGTGTGGGTTCAAGTCCCACCTTCGGCACCAAAATAGAGCACTAGAATGTCTATATATAGGCATTTCTAGTGTTTTT
>JAVWPP010000028.1:0-13435 GCA_036635835.1 Clostridia bacterium
GTTTTGTCTATGTTATTTACTTTATACCTTATTTCGCAGTCCTTATTATCTAGCTTATAGCTTATTATAACTTCGTAAGAGCTTTTATATCCCTTAGCAGCATTAAATCTATACGTAGTAAAACCATTCTCTGTTTTATATCCTAAACTAACTCCGGCAGGCCTAGAAACAGAGTGACCTGAATAATACATAGCAGGCACTCTAATAGTAAGACTTACGGCGTCATTAGTATAAGAAGATGGGTATTTATTAATAAATATCCCATCTTTAACTCCTACAACTTCTACTAATGATTGCTTGATTCCTAATATTTTAATTAATTCTTCAGTTAATGTATAGTATATTTTATCTTCTATTTGCACGCCTTTCATATAGTAGACTTTACCTGTAACGTCTGAATATGCGTATATATCTAGACCTTCATTAGCTACTCCTCTACTTAGAGATGAAAGACCTAGTTCATCTAAGTCTAACTTTAGTAGTGTTACACTATTTCCATCTAAAGTTTCTCCAGAAAATGCTTCGCTTCTTATGTTTTCTGGTATGTTAGTTAAATCGTACTTTAAAGCTCCAAGGCTAGGTACAATCTCATTGTTATCTACCTTATAGCTTGCTACAAAGTCTTGTACAAGTTTAAGCTCTTTTGCAAAATTCATTTTTTTTGTATTATTTATAGACTTCATGCCAGATATACTTATTGTAGATATTAATATTGACATTATTACTACAACTGCAACTACTGTAACTAAAGCTATTCCTTTTTTCATATGGACACCTCATATCTTTATATATAAATAGTATCATATATATAAATTATATTCAATATATATGATACTAAACTTTACTTTTTTAATCTACTACAAGGACTGCTCTCCATGTTGAATTATTCATCGCTGCGCTATTTGAAGCTTCGAATTCATAAATTCCGCTTGCTTTGTTATTTCCGGTTGTTCCGCCTCTATAGATAGATGTTTCGTTTCCAAATATAACTTTAGCTATATTATCTCTCCACGCAAGTCCGCTTGCTCCTGTACCTAAGTCTTTGCTTATTTCATACATAGCATCTCCGTATCTATCTGACATTGCTTCGTAATTATCTTTTCTTGTATCTGCGCTGCCTGCTGGATATACATCTACATATCTTGTTGTTTTGTTTTCTACAAGTGGGCCCATTATAGAGAAAATATATTGATCTGTTAGTGCTTTGTTATTATGGCAAAACATAGACACAGCTTCTTTTTTTCCACCTGACATATCGTAGACTCCAAATGGATTACCAGTTGTGCTTTGCGTAGCATTTGCTATGTATGCATTTTCTGGTCCTCCTCCTGTAAGATTAGCTGAGTTTGTTTTTGGCTCATTACCAATTGCAGCTGCAAGATATGTAGCTGCTCCCCACTGAGTGCTAGTTGCATTCATAGAAGAAAAATTAGTATATTTAAGTCCGTATTTTAAATTTTCTGTTATGTTACGCCCTGCTATATATCTATCTTTCATTGTCATATTTGCCTGAGAAGGTGTACCTGGCTTAGAGCCTTCTAGCGCCATTTCAAATTTAGATATCCAAAAGCCGTTATTTTCTGTCTTTGCTCCAAAATTCATTTCATGTGCGCTATTAAATGTTTGCCTTCTACTAGGAGAGAAAGCAGGGTGCACTACGTAGTAGTTAGGATTTAATTTATTGCTTAAACTTGTAACATCTCCTGCGTACTCTGTGCCTTGAATGTATTTGAATTTGTTTTCTCCTTTGCCTAAGAATACAGTTTCTACTATTCCATTTGTTCTATCAAAAGAAGTATCTGCTGCTCCGCCCTGCATTTACTATGCCTCTTGCATCTGAGTAGCCTAAAACTGTTCCTGAAGCGTTTCTGTATATGATTCTATATGCAAATCTAGGTATCCAAACCCACATTGAACCATCTTCTGATAGAGCATTAGCCCATCTTTTTTCTCCATAGTTATACCAAGTAGGATCATTTTTATCTACTACAACTAGCTTGTTATCTTTGTCCCACTTTATAGGTGAAAGAGTTTCTTCTAAAACTGGCTGCACTTTATTTTTTTTGTTTACGTCTTTAAACGCATCTTGCACTTCTTTATTTATTGGTATATTTTTTGTAGTTATATTTCCAGCGTTATCTTCTATGTATAAAAATATTTCAGTTACTCCGCTGTTTATTGGTATTTTATTGTTTTTAACGTTTATACCTTTTGTAAGGAAATATTGCCTTACAGTGTTTGTATTTGCAACTGTACTAACATCAAAATTCTCATATTTCATTTTTTTTATATTTCCTAAATCTGTAGATGTTACATCTGAAATATATGCTTCTATTTTTTCTGTTGATTTGTTGTAGTTATATAGCTGATATAGATTTCCTATGATTTGAGGAGCTATATTATCTATGTTTCCTATAGTTAATGAGGTTTCTTTAACCCTATTTACTCCATCTGCATTTTTCTTGTTATATTTAACTCCAACTGTGTATTTTCCTATAACAGAGCGATCTATGTTTGTAATGTATACATTATTTCTCATGTCATCTTTGTACTCGTTATTTGGGTTTGTTGGATACATTACGCTAGATGGATTTGCTACTCCGTTAATGTATATAGTTACTCCTGTGTATTCTTTTGGCACTCTAAGCACTGCAACAAGCGGGCTATTTGTTAGTCCTTTATTGTACTCTATTGTTATTCCGTCTTTCATATTAGATATTTTAGAATCTTCTATTCCTGCAAGTTTTCTAAGCTCTAGCGTTAAAGTGTAGTATGTTGTATCTCCAATTTTCTTTCCTTTAACATAGTATATTCTACCTGTTTTTGTTGAGACAGCATACATATCTTCTGGGCCTTCTTTGTTCATACCAGTAGATGTTGCAGTTAGTCCTAAAGTTTTTAAATTTAGCTTTCTAAGCATTATCTTATTTCCTGCTACTACAGTTTCGTCTATGAATGTATTTTTAATATCTGTAGCGTTCCAACCGTTTAGTGTAAGGGTTATCTCGTTTTCGTAAGGTAATCCTAACGCTTCTTGATCAAAATCTAAATATGCTTCTTCTACTAATTTAAATTCCATAGCAAATTTAGTTTTATTTATATTATCTATTACTTTTATTGCAGATATGGACACAGTTCCAGTTAATATACCAAGAACTATAATGGTAGCAACTACCGCCATAAGAGTTACACCTTTTTTCACAAAATCACCTCAACATCTATATATAATTTTTAATGTTTTTTACCGCTTCTTTTTTCTTTAAATCTTCTCTTTTATCATAATCTTTTTTACCTTTACATAAACATACTTCAATTTTGACCCATTTGCCAACAAAATATATTTTTTTAGGTACTATTGTATATCCACCTTGTTTTATTTTACTTAATAGGTTTATTATTTGAGTTTTATGAAGTAGAACTTTTCTATCTCTAAGTGGATCTGCATTTTCTCTGTTTCCAAATTCATATGGACTTATGTGCATGTTTTTTAGTATTAATTCTCCATCTTTTATAATTGCAAAACTATCTTTTAAATTTGCTTTTCCTTCTCTTATTGACTTAACTTCTGTGCCTTTTAACTCAAGCCCACCTTCATAAGTATCTAGTACAAGATAATCATGATGAATTATTTTATTTCTTATTACGATTTTTGCCATGTCTTCTCCTTATTTGCTTTCTAAAATTTTGTTTTTTATTTCATCTGATAAATATATTGTTTTTATACTTTCTCCGCCTGCATTATCTACTGCGTAAATTGTATATTCTTTTGCATATTTAATTTCAAAACTTGTGCCTTCTAGTATTGCTCCTATTTTTCTCATTTCTTCTCTTGAATGAATTCCATCTGCGTATCTTATTTCTTTTATGCCAGAAGGTGCAGAGCCTGCATCTCCTGCGTCTGTTACAGCATCCTCATCTAGGTACATTCTAACATCTAAACCGTTAGCTGCTTCAAAATATATAGGCTTTATTTTGTTTGCATCTATTTTAGGTGCTATTCTATCTAGCTTTGCCATAGTTATCTTTGAATTTATTATTTGATTTGTTTCTGTTGTTATTTTTAACTTTACAACATTTTGTGGAATTATATTTAATTTTATTTGATATATAGTGCTTGAATTTAGCTTAGTTACTGTATTTATTTCAGCATTTGTTTCTAATATTTCAATGCTTTTAACAGAATCTGTAGTAACTACATATGCCATGTAGTTTGCAGAAGCTGCGTATTCCTGGTTTGGATTATATAAAGTAGCTCCTTTAGTTAGCTCTTCTGCAGGTGCACTTGCCATAGCCGGAAAATAGTTTTCAGCGTCGTACTGGTTTTTAACATCTAAATCTTTTGTTAAAGTGTAATACTTAGCTCCAGATATTTTAGTGCCTTTCATGTAGTATACTTTTTGTGTATTTTGTGAGTATACAAAAACGTCGTCTTCTCCTGCTTCTTTTACTCCGTGCTTCATTTTTCCAACGCCTAGCTTTGCAAGATTAATTGGATATACTTCATATTTTCCTTCTAAATTTTTATCTTCGTACATAAGGGAATCTATAAATCCTTGAACTGCGTTTTGGTAATCTATTTCTAGTTTAGGATCTGTACACTCCTCTAATATACCTGCCATTTCTGCATCTTTTACTTTGATTTGTAGCGTATTTATTTCATCTGCAAACTGCATTTTCTTTGTGTTATTTATGGCATCTCCGCCAGTTATAACTACGGTAGATGTTACAATACCTATAACTATAATGGTTGCTACGAGTGCAAGTAATGACATACCTTTTTTCATGTTTACCTCCTATAGCTCATTTACTATAATATCGTCTGGAATAGTGTATTCTATGTAATTAGATGCGTTACCTGCTTTATCTACTGCAAGTATTCTAATAGATTTAATGTATTTAGGTAATTTAATTATTCCATCTAAAGTTTTGCTTCCTTTGTCTAGTAAAGCTTGTTTTATTTGTTTTTCTTCTACAGCATTTGTAGCGTAGACAGGTACTTCTTTACCTGAAGAATCTTTTTTAGTTATATAATCGTAGATAACAAAGGCAATTCCGCTTTTATTATCTGTTGCAGATACTGTAACTATATTGTTTAATCCTTTATCTGCTATTTTAATATTTAATGTATCTGATGCAAGTGGCATAACTGGAGGTGTTACATCCATATTTGAGATGTTTACTACAGCTTCTGCAACTTTAACATTATTTGTTCTTTTCTCTATTTTTATTTCATTACTTAGCTCTATATTTGCTTCTGTAATTCCAGGGCCAACTTTAAATGCATATACTTTATCTACAATTTTAGATGTTATATCTAGCTCTATATTTCCACCAAGCACTAAGAAAAACTTATCTGCTGGTGTTTTTGGAGCATCTATGTTAAGGAGTAACTTGTTAGTTGGATCTGTTTTGTCTTTTGTTATTACTAGTTTTTCTCCAACTGTAACAGATATATCTGGTTTGTTTGTACTGCCTGCAGGTTGTTCTATTTTAACAAGCTGAGTTAAGCTGTCTGTTATAGAGTAGTATGATTCTCCACCAGTATGTATTCCAGCTACGTAGTATACGTTGTATGTGCCAGATGCGTAAACGAAAATGTCGCTTCCAGAAGCTTTTGCAGCTCCTTTTGTTACATTTTTAGCTCCTAGTTTTTTCATATCTATAACCGTAAACTGAGCAGCTGTATCTTTGTTTTTTTCCATTTCTGCTTTTAAAGATGGTCTGTATGCTTCCTTTATTAGGAGCTGCACAGCATCCGCGTTCATAGGAGGAGCGCCTTCTTTTGCTGGAAGTGGGGATTGCAAAGCAACCGATGTGTCTATTATGTCTTCTATTTGTATAAGCTCATTTGCTAAAGTTTGCATTTTAGCGTTTTGAGTTGCTATAGTTGCGCCTGCAACTACCATTCCTACTAATATTGCAAGTACTATTATTGTTATAGCTAGTACCATTAAAGATATTCCTGATTTTTTTTTCATATGTTTTCTCCTTGTTTTATATATTATATCTCTTATATCTTATATTATTTAAGTTATTTTTGCAAGCTCTTTTACTGTATATTTCATTATATATTTATACTTTTTTTCTTATTTATATTATCTTTGTTTTTTAGAAACGTAGACAGGTACTTTTTATGTTTTTTTTAGTTTTTCTGTAGTATATATTTTAGATATTTATTTGAAAGAAAAATGTATATTAAGAAAGAAAAAAAGAAAAAAAGAAAATAAAAGAAAAAAGGCATAAAAAAAACCGCATGTATAAACATGCGATTTATATAAAAGAACTATTTATTGTTTACTAATTCTTTTAAAGCTTTTCCAGCTTTGAATACTGGAGCTTTAGAAGCAGGGATTTTTATTTGTTCTTTAGTTTGTGGGTTTAAACCTTTTCTAGCAGCTCTTTGTCTTACTTCGAATGTTCCAAATCCAACTAATTGAACTTTTTCTCCAGCTTGTAAAGCACCTTCTACAGTGCAAACGAATGCATCAAGTGCAGCTTCAGCAGCTTTTTTTGTTAATTTGCTTTCTTCAGCAACTTTTGCAATTATTTCAGCTTTATTCATAATTTCTTACCTCCTTAAAAGTTATAATCAATATATACTACAATAAAAGACCTTTGTCAACAGTTTTCTTTCCATTTTATTGATTTTTATTGATTTTTCATTAATTTGTTGAGTTTTTGGCCTCCTGGGAGCTGTGCAATTTCATCTTTGTCTAATATTTTTAGAGCAAAAACAGAGAAAATGTATGCTAAAATTGCTACGCCTATTGCAGAAAAAGTTGCAATACTATTAGATGACATTACTGAAAATGTTACGTTATATGTCATTAATGCTAGAATACCCATTATTCCTGCTGCTATACCTGGTTTTATAAAGGAAGACCATATTTTTGGCATTTCTTTAAGGGATACAAATAATATAATGGTAGAAAGGCCTGCTGCTATGCACTGATATGTTAGTGTAGAGAGCGATGCTATTGTTTCTCCATAGATAGGTATTAAATATATATTCATTAGGTATTTAACTACTGCTCCTATTGCAAGGCAAATACCTGGTATATACATTTTTCCAATTCCGTGCAAGCTACCATAGATAGTTTGCGCAATTACTGAAAATATTATTGTCCATGCTGCTAAACTTAATAAAGTTGCACCATCTGATGCGTTTGGAAATATAAGTAGCAAAATAGGACCTGCTAAAACGCTCATGCCTACTGCACATGGAAATGCAATAAGTGAAGAAAGTTTAAGCGAGAAGTTTATTTTTTTAAGTGCTCCTTTTTTATCTTTTCTTGCCATAGCAGAAGAAATAGCTGGAACAAGCGCCGTTGAAAAGGCTATGTTAACGGCAAGTGGAAGAGATATAAGTATATCTACTTTTCCTAAAATAATGCCGGAAAATTTCATTTGCTTTATCTAGTGTGTATCCAAAGCCATCTAAACCTTTCATAACAGATACAAGATCTATTAGACCTGAAAGCTGTACTACTAGGCTTCCAAAAGATATAGGGATAACATATTTAATTATTTGTTTAACTATGTCTCTTTTTTGTATTCTTTCACTCTTTGGAGATGCGTCTATTTCCTCCATTATGTCTTTTTTACTATGCCTATAATATATAAGGACATACATCATTGAGCTAAATGTAGCAAGGGTTGTGGCCATTGTAGAGCCAGCTGCCATAACTTCTGGTGTTGTGTTTAAAAGCATTGCAACAAATGCAACTGAGAATATGCAGTTAACTATTTGGTCTATTATTTGCGCGTTACTTATAAGGGACATATTGCTCATTCCTATAAAGTATCCTTTTACAGTTGCGCCAACTGCGCAGAAAAATACTGCAGGGGCTAATACCTTCATCGTTAGCTCTACGCCTGGGTTTGCTAGTACATATGTTGCAATTGGTTCTGCGAAAACATATAGGACTACTGCAAAAAAAGCACCTACAAATGCAAATAAGAAAAAGGCAACTTTAAATACTTTGTGCGCGCCTCTTCTATCTCCTACTGCAATTTTTTCTGATACTATTTTTGAAATAGTATTTGGTATTCCTAGCGTTGCTATAGCTAAAATAAATGTATATACTGTATAGCCTGAGCCATAGTAGCTGTTTCCCGTGTCTGAAAATTCTTTAAAATTAGTTAATATAACTCTATATGCAAATCCCATTAATTTTACTAGGATTTGTGCACCCATTATTACTAAAATTCCTTTCATAAATGATTGTTTTTTTACCGCCAATTTCATCTCTCCTCTTCTATAATTACTAGAACATTATATGCTAAAAGGTATTAAAATTCAACTAGTAGCATTGTTTTTGCATATTTTTGTTTACATTTTGCCTTTTAAATGATAAAATATATACAAATGAAAGGAATTTATATTATGGATTTAAAATATACTTCAAAGTCTACTAATGAAACAAGGGAAATTGCTAAAAAGCTTTGTGCTAAATTAAATAAAGGAGATATTGTTGTGCTTTCTGGAGAGCTAGGTTCTGGAAAGACTGCTTTTATGTATGGCGTAGCTGAGTTCTTTGGCTTGCAAGACGATATTTCTAGTCCTACGTTTACCATAGTAAATGAGTACGATACAAAAGATCTTAAAAAAATCTATCATTTAGATGTATATAGATTAGAAGGCTGCGATGAATTCTACGAAATAGGCGGAAATGAATACTTAGAAAACGGTATTTGCTTTATAGAGTGGGGCAGAATTATACAAGATGCGCTTCCAAATGACTGCATTTATGTAGATATACAAAGAGATGAAGAAGATATTGAAAATTCTAGAAAAATTCATGTTTACGGAGGGAAAAATTAATGAACATATTAGCTATTGATACGTCTACTAGCGTTGCTAGCGTATCTCTTTCAATAAATGAAACAGTATATACAGTTAATATAGATGATGAAAAAACTCATTCTCAGAAGCTGCTTCCTATTATTTCTAACATCTTAAAGGAGCATAATTTAACTGTTTTAGATATAGATAATTTTATAGCTGGAAATGGTCCTGGTTCTTTTACAGGTATTAGAATAGGGGTTTCTAGCATAAAGGGGCTTGCTCATGTTGCAAATAAAAATATATTTGGGGTTTCTACTTTAGATATTTTAGCATATAGCGAGATAGAAAATAACAAGTATATATGTAGCATAATAGATGCTAGAAATATGAATGCGTATTACTGTATATATAAAGTAAATGCAGATTATACTGTAGAGTATGTTTCTAAGCATGATGCTGCTCACATAGATGAAATAATTGAGCTTGCGCAAAATTTAAACGAAAAAGTAATGTTTGTAGGAAGCGGAGCTATTACATATGCAGATATTTTAAGCTTGCATAGTAACTTTATGCTTTCTAAAAATAACTCAGTAGATAGCGCAAATTTAATTAAACTATTTAATATAAATAAAGAGCATAATATGGACTTTATAAACCGTAATACTTATACATACCATAGCTTTAATCCTATATATTTAAGGCCTTCTCAAGCGGAAAGATTAATGAAAAAGTAGGTGGAATTATGAATGTACAAATAGAGCAAGCAGAGATAAAAGATTTAGAAGATATTTTTGAAATTGAGAATGCTTCCTTTGCTACTCCAATGGCAAGAGAGTCTCTTGTAGAGGATTTAAGCTCAGTAGATAATACATATTATATACTAGCTAAGCTAATGGGTAAAACGGTTGGTTTTGCTGGCATAAGGCTTATGTATGACCATGCGGATGTTATTAGCATTGCTGTTTTAGATGCTTATAGGGGGAAACACATAGGTGCTACTCTTTTAGAAGCTTTAAACGTAAAATGCATAGCTTTAGATTTTGAAAAAATATTTTTAGAAGTTAGAGTTTCAAATGCTGTTGCTATCTCTTTATATAGGCAAGCAGGATATGTAGATATTTCAATACGAAAAGAATATTATACAGATAATTTAGAAGATGCACTTATTATGATGAAAGAAATTTAATTCTTTCATCTTTTTTTTGTAAAACTATTGCAAGTTTACATAATGTGTGGTATACTAGAGTTCTGTTAAAATATATTATATAAAAGCTAATGCTTTTGTAGGAGGATTTTTTATGATAGATATAGATAAACTAAGACAACTTGAAGATATTCTTTTAAACGACCTTTATAGCGTAACTAGAGATATAGAGAACATTTCAGATGACACACTTTTAGACATTCTAGATAATATAAATGTTAGTTATGGTATAAAAGTAGAAGTTATACACACTCCTGAAGATTTAGCGAAAGCTTTAACTTCTAGCGTTTATGAGAAGCCTTTAACACAGGCGCAAATTCTAAAAGAGCAATATAACTTTATAACTTCCGATGGAAAGAATCCTAAATATAGTTCACCTAATTCATTTATCCCATTTATAACATTTTACTCAGAACCTATTACTTTACTATATAACCAAAATGTTTCTACAGGGTATTTGCAAAAAAAAGATGAAAATGATAAAGGAAATTTAGTTATTACACCAACTTTTGATAAGACTAAAGTAACTATTTTTTCTAAGCATTTATTTGAGTTTACAACTTATTATGATTTTAAGAATTCTAATCAAGTAATTTATGTATATATTCCTAGGTAACAAAAAGCCACTCGTATTTACGGGTGGTTTTTTTCTTTTTATTTTTATTTTTTTCTTTTTTAATTTATTTCTTTTTTAATTTTTTTCTTTTTTAATTTATTTCTTTTTTAATTTTTTTCTTTTAAAACATATACCCAAGCTTTATTCTCATTACCTAAACTTCCGTATCTAGATAAGCTTCTTTTATACGTTTTCTTTTAAAACATTTCTTTTTATATATCTACACTTTTTGCATTTACTTTACTTAAATTATATAGTAGAATAAATATATAATAATATATTTAATATATTTTACGAAAGATAAAATTGAAAGGATGTACAAACGTGAAAAAATTTGAAGAAGTAAAATACACAGAGATGAAAAGAGCTTGTAAAATGGACTGTTTAAAATTCAAAACAACAGCAGAGCTTGAACCTTATGATGGAATAATAGGCCAAGAAAGAGCTATAAACGCTGTAAAAACAGCAGTTACAATTCCCCAAAAAGGATTTAATCTATATTTATCTGGAGATGTTGGAATGGGTAAAACAGCATATGCATTAAATATAATAAACAAGGTAGCTAAAAAACAAAAAGCTCCTAACGACTATTGCTATATTTATAATTTTGAAAATGCTAATGAGCCAGTAGCTATCTCACTTCCAGCTGGTATGGGTAAAGAGCTTAGCATGGATATGAATAAGTTTATTAAGCATATAAAGCTAGACCTATCTTCGCTGTTTACAAGTGATGATTTTGAAAAAGAAAAAAAAGAAATAAGCATTAAATATACAAACATTAGAGAAAGCATAATGCAAGCTTTTGATGAATCTACAGTAAAGGAAGGCTTTAAAGTTAAGACAACTTCTAACGGTATTTGCTTTGCACCTATCTATAAAGGAAATGTCTTAAACGAAGAAGAATTTAAAAAACTAGATGAAAAAGTTCGTAGAGATTTCGAAGAAAAGTCAGATCATATAAGACAAAAAACTGCGGAAGTTATGAAAGAATTGAGTAAAATTGAAGATGCTTGTATAGATGAACTTACAAACTATGAGCAAAATGTTACTACCTTTATAACTAATAGATGCATAGGAGATCTTAAAATAAAATATAAAAAAGATTTGAAAATACAAAACTTCCTATATGCTGTTCAAAATGATGTTATTAAAAATTTCGAAGCTTTTAAAGTTAAACCAAATGTGCAAGATGCACAAATGGCAGGTATGTTCCCTGGAATGCAAAAACAGCTTCCAAAACCATGGGAAAACTATAGAGTAAATGTACTTGTAGACAATAATCACATACTAACTGCGCCTGTTGTTAGATGTACTAATCCTACATATTCAGACCTTTTTGGAAAGCTAGAATACGAGAATGTTATGGGTTCTTTAAAAACAGACTTTACTATGCTTAAAGCTGGCCTTTTACATAAAGCAAATGGCGGTTACCTAATAATTAATGCTAGAGATTTAATGGCTAATATATCTATTTGGGAGGCTTTCAAAAGAGTTCTTAAAAACGATGAATTAACTATAGATAGCTCTAGAGATGTTAACCAAAATGTATCTATAATTAGCCTTAAACCAGAACCAATTAAACTTGAAATGCAGGTTATATTAATTGGTGGAGAAGCTATATACCAGCAGCTTTCTACATTAGACCCAGACTTTAAGAAGCTATTTAAAATTAAAGCAGATTTCGAAGATACTTTTGAAAGAACAGATAGCAACTGTATGAAACTTGCGCAGCTTGTTGCTCATACATGTATAAAATATAACTTAGTACCTTTTTCTAAAGAAGCAGTTGCTGAGCTTATAGAGTTTAGCTCTAAGCTAAGCGGGCACAAAAATAAGCTAACTGCGCAGCAAAGTACTTTAAAAGATATAATGATAGAAGCAGCTACTAATGCAAGTAAGGTTGTTAGCGCTGAAGATATTAAAAAAACTATACAAGCTATTAGATATAGAAATGGTAAGTATGATGATAACTTGCAAGAATTAATAGAAGATAATACTATTATGATTTCTACTAATAGTTCTAAAGTAGGCCAAATAAATGGTCTAACTATAATAAGCACTGGAGACTGCTCTTTTGGTAAACCAGTTAGAATAACAGCTAATACTTTCATTGGTAAAAACGGAGTAGTTAATATAGAAAGAGAAGTTTCTTTAAGCGGTACATCTCATTCTAAAGGTGTATATATTCTTTCTGCATATATTGGAGAAAGATTTGCGCAAGATATGCCTCTTTCTCTTACAGCTAGTATTTGTTTTGAGCAGCTGTATAACGGTGTAGATGGAGATAGTGCATCTTCTACTGAGCTATATTCTATCCTTTCTAGCTTATCTGGAGTTCCTATTAAGCAAGGTTTAGCTGTTACAGGCTCTGTTAACCAAAAGGGTGAAATACAGCCAATAGGAGGCGTTTCTGAAAAGATAGAAGGATACTTCAATGTTTGTAGATACACTGGCCTTACTGGCACTCAAGGTGTTCTAATACCTTACCAAAACGTTGTTAATTTAACTCTTCCAGACTACGTTATAGACGCAGTTAAGGAAGGAAACTTTCATATATACCCTGTTAGGACTATCAACGAAGGCATTGAAATTCTTACTGGTGTAGAAGCTGGAGATTTAACTGAAGAAGGTGTTTATCCTGTTAATACTGTTAATGCTCTTGCCTATGAAAAGTTAAAAAGATATGCTGAAAAAAGTAAGCTTTTAAGCGAGTAATAGTTTAATATTTAATAAATCACAAAAAAATAAATACATTATAGTGTAAATTAATATACTATAATGTATTTTTTATTTATATATTTTTTATTTATATATTTTTTATTTATAT
>JAVWPP010000028.1:13535-14705 GCA_036635835.1 Clostridia bacterium
TATTTTTTATTTATATATTTTTTATTTATATATTTTTTATTTATATTTTTTTATTTTTCTTTTTAAAACATATAAGTAACCTTTATTCCATGAGAAAGATAACCGTATCTAGAAAGTTTACCTTTATACGTTTTATCTTAGTTTGCAACTCCATGCCTAACTTGCATAGTGTCTCTAGAAATAAGATCAAAAGCATAACCCATGTCTTTGCAGTATCGTATATATGCTTCTGCGCCTGCAATAGTAGAGGTTTTAGCGCTTGCATCATGCATAAGCGGAACAACAGTATTTGTATATATATTAGTGCCTTGTATAAGATTCTTACTAATTAAATAAGAAGAAATATTACCGCTAGCATCTCTAGAATCTACGTTCCAATCAAAATAAGAATAGCCTCTATCTATAGACTCCTTCACAAGCCTGCTCATAATCCCTTTGTTTATGCCCCTACTTACAGTATTAGAAGAGCCGCCAGCAAATCTAAATATGTTAACATCCTTGCCGGTTATCTCCTTTATCTTAGCTCTAGTTGCTTCAATATCTTTGAAGAAGTTTTCAGAAGAGCTATATATTTCTTTGTAGTTATGATAGTAGCAGTGAATATATATTGCATGTCCCTCGTCTGAGGCTCTCTTTACAACATCTCTGTATCCATCTAGCTGAGAACCTATAACAAAAAAAGTTGCTTTTACGTTATTTTTTTTAAGCATATCTAATAAAGCAGGTGTAACTTTAGACGGACCATCATCGAAAGTTAGATATATAGTCTTAACATTCTTTGGCTTTGGCTTTTCTAAAACTGTAACAGTTCTTGTAGCTTCCGCAGCGTTTAAACTCTTGTCTGTAGCGCTGTATTTTACCGTATATTTGCCTTTTACAGCTGTATTTAGATTAGTATCTATTATAATCTTATCTGAAACGTCTAAATCTACGTCATCTATGGCTTTTGCGCCAAGTTCTACATATGTATCCCCCTCTGTAATACTAACCTCTATTTCGCCATTTAAAGAGATTTTAGGAGGCACTTTATCTACAACTATAACTTTCCTAGTATCTGTAACCTCTTTCTTGCCTTTTAGATTTCTAGCACTGTATTTTACAGTATATGTACCCGGAGCTTTAGTATCTAAATTACTTGAATCTATATGCACATTAACCTTTTTAGATTTG
>JAVWPP010000029.1:0-14700 GCA_036635835.1 Clostridia bacterium
TTAGCCTAGGGAAAATAGAGAGTCGCCAATTTTTTTATGCCCAAAAACAGATTTAGTCTGCAAATATAGAGTAAAAATAACACTAACGTGCTATTTTTTTTTGTCTTTTATTAGAAAAACTATTCATAGAAAAAATATATTTACATAACTATATATATTGGAGGGGATATAATGTATGAAATATGTGGATATATAAATTCAAGTAAAACTATAGAAAGAAAATATCTAAGGCATATGATAGAAAAACTAGATAAAAACATAGTAAAAAAAGATTTTAAATATATAGAAGAACATATTGCTTTAGGACAAATATTACCTGAAGTAAATAAAAAGAATAAAATATATGAAGACGACAAATATATAGTCATCGTAGATGGAGAAATATTTAATATACAAGAAATAAGCAAAGACTTAAAAGAAAAAGGATATAAATTTGTAGAAGAATCAAGTGCAGAATACATAAACAAGGCATACATAGAATATGGAGCAACGTTCCTAGATATATTAAATGGTGCATTTGTAATATGTATTTTAGAAAAAATAGAACATACAATATTTATAGCAAGAGATAAGCTTGGCCTAAAATCTATATATTATACAAAAACAGAAGACGAAGACTATGTATTTGCAACTGAAATAAAAGGATTACTAGCATATAGAGGAGTATATCCTGTACTAAACAAACAAGCAGCAATGGAATTAATAGGCCTTGGACCTGCACATACACCAGGATTAACATACTACAAAGACATATATGAAATAGAGCCTGGACAATATGCATACATAAAAGATAATAATATTACAAAACATACATATTGGGACATAGAAGAAGTAAGTAAAAATATAAAAATATCAGATAACATAGAGCAAGCAGAAAGAAAAATAAGATATATATTAAAAGATGCAGTAAAAAAACAAAGTGAGTGTATAAATAAAAGCTGTTCAATGCTTTCAGGCGGACTAGATTCAAGTATACTAACAAAAATACTTTCAGAAAAAGAAAAGTCGGTTGATACGTTTTCCATAGATTTTAAAGATAACGATAAAAACTTTAAAAGCACAGAATATCAAAGTACAGCAGACAAATATTACGTAGACAAAATGGTAAAATATCTAAAAACAACACATATGACTGTTTTATTAGAAAACAAAGAACTATTTAATGCACTATCTAACAGTTTAATAGCAAGAGATTCGCCAGGAATGGCAGACATAGATGCATCATTATATTTATTTTGTAAAAATATAAGAGAATGTGGCCATGAAACTGCGTTTTCAGGAGAGTGTTCAGATGAAATATTTGGCGGATATCCTTGGTTTTACAAAGAAAAATTAATGAAATATGATGGATTTCCATGGGCAATGTCTGAAAAATTAAGAAAAAATATAATAAATAAAAACATCTCTGGAATGACAAAATACGTTAGAAAAAAATATGAAAACGAAAAAAATAAAGTTAAAAAAACAGACGAAAATAATTTTGAAAACAGATACAAAGAGATAAACTATTTAACAATAAAATTTTTCATGCCCGTTTTAATAGAGAGAGTAGAAAAAATGGCAAGAGCAAATAATTTAGAAATACGAGTACCTTTTGCAGACTACCGTATATTTGAATATGTATATAATTTAGATGTAAAATATAAATTAGGTGATGAAAAAAATAAAGAAAAATATATACTTAGAAAAGCTTTTGAAAGTGAATTACCAGAAGAAATTGTATATAGAAAAAAATCTCCATTTCCTAAAACATACGATGTAGAATACTTAAAAACATTAGAAAATGCAGTAGCAGAAATACTCAAATCTAAAGATAATAAAATATTTAAAATACTAGATAAAGAATACATAAAGCAAATAATAGAAAGCCATGGTAGAGAAATAACAGAAAATTTTTTCGGGCAACTAATGACTTACCCACAAATACTAGCATACATAATTCAAATAGACATATGGCTTGAGGTTTATGACGTAATAATAGATTTATAAAAACAGTAAAATATAAAGTATATATTGCAAAAACTTGCTAAGTGGTATATTATATATATAGGTGATTAAAATGAAATTAAATGTAGTATTAGTAGAACCTGAAATACCACAAAACACTGGAAATATTGCTAGAACATGTGCTTCGCTAGGAGCAACTTTACATTTAGTACATCCACTAGGTTTTGATATTTCAGAAAAAGCAGTAAAAAGAGCAGGGCTAGATTATTGGGACAAATTAGATATAATAGAATATAAAAATCTAGAAGAATTCAAAGAAAAAAACAAAGAACATGTAGGCAGAATGTTTCTATTAACAACAAAAGGTAAACATGTATATAGCGAAGTTGAATACAAAGATGGAGACTATATTGTTTTTGGAAAAGAAACAAAAGGACTACCAGAAGATTATATATTAGAAAATATGGACAATGCGGTAAGAGTTCCAATGGGATATAACATTAGATCGCTAAACTTATCTAATACAGTAGCAATTGTAGCATATGAAGCGGCAAGGCAGCTAAAATATATAGGTTTAGAAGAAACAAGCAAATATTTTGAATAAAAAGGTGGTAAACATATGAAAAAAATAGCTATAATGACTGCAGGCGGAGATTGCTGCGGATTAAATAATGTAATATATACAATTGTAAAAATAGCAAATGAAAGAAACATAGAAGTACTAGGAATTGAAGATGGATATAAAGGCTTTGTAGAAGGAAAATATATCAAATTGGATTTTAAAAAAGTCAAAGATATATATCATATAGGTGGAAGCATACTTGGATCTTCAAATAAAGAATGTCCATTTAAATATTTAGTAAACAAAGAAAAAAAAGAATATAAAGATATGACTAAAACAGCCATAGATAAATTAAATGACATAGATATCAATGACATTATAATAGTGGGCGGAGACGGCACTTTAGACTCAGCTAGAGACATATATGAAAACGGTATGAATGTTATCGGCATACCTAAAACTATAGATAATGATATGGGAGCATCAGATGTTACAATAGGTTTTGAAACAGCTGTAGAAGCAAACGTAGAAGCTATGGCAAAAATTAAAACTACTGCTGCATCTCATAGAAGATGTATAGTACTTGAGACAATGGGTAGAACTGCAGGTTTCCTTACTTTATACACTGGAGTTGCAGGAGCAGCAGATGTTATACTTTTACCTGAAATAGACTTTAATCTAGAGAAAGTTTGTAACATAGTAAAAGATAAAGCAAAAGCAGGTCAAAGAGATATATTAATTGTTATGTCTGAAGCTGCAAAAGAAAATGGAGCGAGTATAAGTATTGGAAAAATAGTAGAAGACAGTTTTGAACAAGTAAGATATGGTGGCGCGGCAGATAAGCTTGCTAAACAAATTGAAATGATAACAAATATAGAAACAAGAGCTCAGGTTTTAGGTTACATACAAAGAGGCGGAGAAACATGTGCAATGGACAGAATACTTGCTACTAGATTAGCTGCAAAAGCCATAGACCTATTATGCGAGGACAAAGGCGGAGTTATAGTAGGAGTAAAAGGAAGCCTAGTTAAAACTATGCAGTTTCCTAAAGATCGAATTCCTAGAATATTAAATACAGAAACAAATGATTTGGTAAAAGCCGCAAGAAATATGGGTATATCTTTCGGAGATTAATTTACTAGAAGAATAATGTAAAAATTATTCTTCTTTTTTTGGCATAATAAAAAAAGAAACGATAAGTAGCAAAATATAAAGATAAAACTAGACATATTATTACAAGTGTGATATCATATATATGCGAGGTATAACATGAAAAAATTTGATGATCAAGTGGAAAAACTTAAAAAAGATATAGTCAAAGAAGAAAAGAAAAAAATAAAAAAAGAAAATGACAAAATGGAAAAGGAAACTTTATCATTAGATGAACAAATAGAAAAAAACGAATATATTTTTGACGAGCAAGAAAAAGAAGAAATGAAAAAAGATATTTTAGCAGAAGTAAAAGCTAAAATTGCTAAGAAAAAAGCAATATTAGAAGAAAAGCATCTTTCTAGAAAAGAAAGATCAAAAGCTAAAAAAGAAGAAAAAGAAGAACCAAAAGAAGAAAAAGAAGAGTTTGCATTTAAAGAGAAATTTCAGGAAATATTAAATAAACTTCATTCGAAAAAAAGTATTCTTAATGCGGTACTAATAATAATTCCAGTTTGCTTTCTTTTAAGTATAATTGCATTTATGTTTTGCAATAAAATTTCTACTAAGGTATATTCAAATGTGTATTTAGAAAATGTAGATTTTTCTAAAATGACTGCTAAAGAAGTAGAAAAAAATATAATTAAAATATATGAAGAAAATCCTTTAGAAGCTATTGTAGAAATTTATCAAGGAGAAAAACTTATAGATAGTATAATAGCAGATGACATAGATTTCGAAGTAGATGTAGCAGCTACTAAAAAGCAAATGCTAGATCACGGAAGAGATAAAGATATTTTCAGCAACAATTTAAAAATATTTAGTGGATTATTTAATAAAACAAATTTTAAATTTAAATATGAATATGATGAGCAAAAATTTGATGAAGCTATCGAATTCTTATCTACAACAATGGATGGAAAAGCTATAGACGATAAATTTGAAATTGATGAAGCTAAACGTACATTAGTTATAACTGTAGGTAAAAAAGGCAAAACTGTAGATAAAGAAGATTTGAAAAAAGAAGTAATAAAATTGCTAGAAAAACAAGAAGCACATAAATATGTAGTTAAAGAAATAGAATCAATGCCTAAGTCTTTAGATTTAAATGATGTTTCTAGTAAAGTTAAAAGAAATGCTCAAGATGCGGCAGTAATAAATGTAGAAGGAAAAATACCTGAATTTAGAAGAGAAATAGTTGGCTATGATTATAATGATGAGTCACTAAAAAGCGAACTAGATAAGGCTGAAAATAAAGTAGAAGGTAAAATTATAGATTACAAATTAACAGTAATTGAACCTAAGGTAAAATATAGAGATATAGCATGGCAAAAATACGAAGATGTATTAGGAGCAAAGACTACTACTTTTGCAGCGTCAAATGTTCCAAGATCTACTAATTTAAGAATAGCATTAAAAAATATAAATGGAACAATTATTATGCCAGGAGAAGTATTCTCATACAATAAAGCTGTAGGTCCTATAAATGAAGCAAATGGATTTAGACCAGCAGGTATATTTAAAAATGGAACAGTAGCAACAGAAACAGGCGGAGGAGTTTGCCAAACTGTATCAACTTTATATAACGCAGTACTTTCTTCAAACTTACAAGTTATAGAAAGAAAAAGACATGGGTTATTTGCAAACTACGTACCAGCGAGTTTAGATGCAACTATTTATCAGTATGCTTATGATTTTAAATTTAAGAATACAAGAAATTATCCAGTAAAAATTTCAACATGGTATGCAAACGGAAGCTTAGGTGTTAAAATCATGGGAACTAAAGAGGAAGATGATTGTGATATAATATTATCAAGTAGAGTTCTCCAAACAATACCATTTACAACAACTGAAGTGCAAGATCCAACACTTGCTAAAGGTACAAAGGTTGTTAAAGTAGGCGGATGCCCTGGATATGTTTCAGAATCATATAAAATATATAAAAAAAATGGTGCAACAATTAAAACTGAATTAATTACTAAAGATACATATAAACCAACTAACAAAGTAATAAATGTAGGAACTAGAGAATAGCTTAGGCTGTTCTTTTTCCTTTTAAAATATGTCGGAATATGTCGATCGATTTTTCAAAAACTTTTACTTTTCTATTGACATTCTAAAACGACTGTTCTATAATATATACTTAGCGGAAGGGTAAAATAATTGAGCTTTAGTTAAATTTTTTACTAAAAAAAAAGTGTTGACAAACATCTGTCCGTATAGTAATATAGATATGTAAACTAAAGTTTAAAAAAGAAGGAGAGTAAAAGAATGTTAAAAGAAAAAGAAAAACTAGTATATGATTATATAAGAAAATTTATAGATACAAATTCTTATCCACCATCAATAAGAGATATACTTAAGGATCTTAATTTTAAATCTACAGCAACTGTACATAGTTATGTTGAAAGGTTAGTTGAAAAAGGATATATAATAAAACATGATCAGAAAACAAGAGCAATAAAAATCGTTAAAGAAAAATTACCAATTGAAGAGAGAATAAAAGCAAGCGGACCAGAACTTGATGAAATTAAATATTTAAAAGTACCTTTAATAGGTGATGTTGCTGCAGGTGCTCCAATACTTGCAGAAGAAAATATAGAAGATATACTTGCAATACCTCAAAATTTTGTTAGAACAAAAAAAGGTCAAGAAACTTATATGTTAAGAGTTAAAGGTGAAAGCATGATTGAAGCTGGAATATATGATAAAGATTTCATTATTGTGGCTAAAGATAATACTGCAAAAAATGGAGATATTGTTGTTGCTTTAATAGACGATGAAGCTACAGTTAAAACTTTTTACAAAGAAAAAAATTATATTAGATTACAACCAGAAAATAAAACTATGGAACCAATAATCGTTGAAGATGTTAAGATATTAGGAAAAGTAGTTGGATTATTTAGAAAAATGTAAAACAAAAGATAGAGTAAAAGCTCTATCTAATTTTAAAAAAGATAATTAGCGTCAAGTAATAATTATAGAGGAGAAAGAAAATGTCACAAAAATTAAAAGAAGAAATTGCTAATGCAATAACACATGGACTTGGTGCAGTCTTTGCACTAATAGCATTAATAGTAATGGTAATACTTGCAGCGATGCATGGCACAGTATGGCACGTTACAAGTGTATGTATATACGGTTTAACAATGTTTATACTGTATTTAATGTCTACTTTATATCATTCTTTATATGCAACAAAAGCAGTAAAAGTATTTAAGGTATTTGATCATGCATCTATATACCTTCTAATAGCTGGAACATACACACCATTTACACTTTTAGTACTTAGAGAACAAGGAATGATAGGCTGGGTAATATTTGCTACAGTTTGGGCCCTTGCAATAATAGGAATTGTTTTAAGTACTTTATGTATTAATAAATTTAAAGTCCTTAAAACAATATGCTATATAGGAATGGGATGGGTTATTTTATTTGCGTTTAACCCGTTAATTGAGCAGTTTAAAATAGACAATAATATGGGCTGTTTGTACTGGCTTATAGCAGGCGGACTTTCATATACATTAGGATGTATATTCTATCTTGCAAAAAATATGAAATACTCGCATTCAATATGGCATTTATTCGTACTTGCTGGAAGTGTATTTCATTTTATAGCTGTAACTTGTTATCTAATTTAATCATAATATGTAGTATGCATGAAAAAATGCGTAGGAGAGTATATATGAAATTAAAAGGTTTAAATATTGGACTTGGAATATGCGGCTCATTTTGCAATCATTATATTATATCTGAAATAATAGAGGATTTAAAAAAAGAAGGTGCAAATGTTATTCCTATCATAACTGAAAATGTAAAAAACGTATCAACTAGATTCGGGAAAGCAAAAGAATTAGTGGTATTCTTGAAGGAAATCACAGGCAACGAAGTTGTAGATAATCTAGTAAAAGCAGAACCTATGGGTCCTAAAAATCTAGTAGATATAATTTGCATAGTTCCATGCACAGGTGTAACAATTGCTAAATTTGCAAATAGTATAATGGACAGCCCGGTTTTACTTGCTACTAAATCTCATCTTAGAAATTGCAAACCGGTAGTTATAGGAGTTGCTACAAATGATGGACTAGGTCTTAGTTTTCAAAATATCGCTAAATTACTTAATACAAAGGATATATATTTTGTACCATTTGGGCAAGATGACTGTATAAAAAAACCTAAGTCATTAGTATTTAAAAAAGATAAAATTGTAGAAACTTTAGAATCTGCATTAGATAAAAAACAAATTCAGCCACTTATATATAGTTAAAAATAAAGATAAAAAGTAAATTGTTTAAGCAATTTACTTTTTTCGTTAATATGTTAAGTCGCTGTTAAAAGTAGGGTAAAACTATTGCTCTAACTCATATTTTATGTTATAATAATAGAGATAAAAGGAGATACAAAAGCATATGAACGTTGGACTTATAACACTTGGGTGTAGTAAAAATCAAATAGATAGCGAAATGATATTAGGATATCTAAAAGAAAAAGGAATGAATATAGTTAATGAGCCTAAAGAGGCAGATATATTAATTGTAAATACCTGTGGATTTATAAATTCTGCAAAAGAAGAAGCGATAAATACGCTTTTAGAAATGGCAGATTATAAAGATGAAAAAATAGGAAAATGCAAATGCTTAATTGCAACAGGATGCATGGCTAAAAGGTATAAAAATGAAATATATGAGCAGCTAGAAGAAGTAGATTTAGTTATAGGAGTTGATGAATATGCTAATATTAATAAAATAATAGAAGCCTTTTTCAAAAAAAGAAACTTAGAATTAAAGCATAGTGAAGCTAGATTAGAATATTCTAAGAGAATTGTTTCAACTGTATATCCAATGGCATATTTACGTATATCTGATGGATGCGACAACAAGTGTGCATACTGCGCTATTCCCCTTATAAGAGGTAAATTTATAAGTAGAAGTATTGAAGATATTGTAGAAGAAGCTAAAAGTCTTGTAAAAAGAGGAATAAGAGAGCTTAATGTTATATCTCAAGATACTTCAAGATATGGACTAGATTTATATGGAGAATATAAATTAGCAGAATTATTAAAAGAATTAGTTAAAATCGAGGATTTAAAATGGATAAGAGTATTGTACATGTATCCATCTGAAATAACTGATGAATTAATAGATGTGTTTAATGATAACGATAAAATATGCAACTATTTTGATATTCCTATTCAGCATATATCTGATAAGTTGTTAGTTGCAATGAATCGTAGAGGAACAAAAAAAGATATATATGATGTTATAAGTAAGATTAGAAATAAAATAAAAAATGCAACAATTAGAACAACGCTTATAGTTGGTTTTCCAGGAGAAACAGATGCGGACTTTGAAGAGTTAAAACAAAGCATTAAAGAACTTAAATTTGAGCGAATGGGTTGTTTTGCCTTTTCTAAAGAAGAAGACACACCTGCCTGGGATATGGAAGATCAAGTTGATGAAAAAATATCATTAAAAAGAGAAGCGGAAATAATGAAAGTTCAAATGAAAATAGCTGAAGAGAAAAACAAAGCTATGATCGGTGAAACATTTGAAGTACTGGTTGAAAGTATATCAGAAGATGAAGAATATTTTGTAGCAAGAAGCTATATGGATGCTCCAGATGTTGACGATAGAATATATATAAAAATTTCGGATGTTGACGATTTAGAAAATTTAATAATAGGAGACTTCTACAAAGTAAAAATAATAGCTGCTACTGCATATGATTTATATGCGGAAATAGTTTAATAAGATAAATGGATGATAAAACAAATAAAACAAAAGGAGTGAAAAGATGAAAAACCAATATAGTAAAGAGGAATTAGTGAACTCAACTTTAGAAGAGTTAAGGCAAATTGCTGAAGAGTTAAAACTTCAAGAATGCTTTAATTTAAAAAAAGAATATTTAATTGAAGAAATAATTAAATGTTTACAAGGAGAGAAAAAACTTGTTGAAAAAGCTAATATAAAAATAGAAAATCCTGAAACAGATTATATAGCTGAAGGAACACTTGAGTTAATGCAAGATGGATACGGATTTCTAAGAGGCGAAAACTATTTACCCGGAAGTAAAGACATATACATGTCTCCTGTTCAAATAAAAAGATTTGGACTAGATACTGGAGATAGAATAAAAGGAATTGCAAGATTTATAAGTGAATCAAGTAATAACAAATTTCCTTCTTTAATATATGTAGATGAAATAAATGGCGAACCTATTGAGAAAGCTTTAAGAAGAAAACCCTTCGATAAACTAGTACCAATATATCCGACAGAAAAAATAATTTTAGAAACTAAAAATTCTAAAATATCTACAAGGTTGATAGATCTAATTGCTCCTATTGGAAAAGGGCAAAGAGGCATGATAGTTGCGCCACCAAAGGCTGGCAAGACTACTTTACTTAAACAAATAGCAAATAGTATAACTGAAAATAATCCAGACTGTCATTTAATTGTATTATTAATTGACGAAAGACCAGAAGAAGTTACAGATATGCAAAGAACTATAAAAGGTGAAGTTATATATTCTACTTTTGATGAAGCTCCTGAAAATCATATAAGAGTAACAAAAATGGTTTTAGGAAGAGCAAAAAAATTAGTAGAACAAGAAAAAGACGTTATTATTTTAATGGACAGTTTAACAAGATTAACAAGAGCAAACAATATCTCTATTAGTCCTTCAGGAAGAACGTTAACAGGCGGTTTAGACCCAGCGTGTTTACATTTACCAAAGAAATTTTTTGGTGCTGCTAGAAATATAGAAGGTGGAGGAAGTTTAACAATACTTGCTACAGCTTTGATTGATACAGGAAGTAGAATGGACGATGTTATATTCGAAGAATTTAAAGGAACAGGTAATATGGAAATTCACTTAGACAGAAGATTAAGTGAAAAGAGAATTTATCCTTCTATTGAAATACTTAAATCTGGAACTAGAAAGGATGATTTGTTACTTACAAAAGAACAAATTTTAGCCGCTACTATGATTAGAAAAACTATTTCTAAAAATAATAATCAAGAAACTATTGAAAGAATTGTAGATATGTTAGGTAAAACATCTACAAACGAAGAATTTGTAAAGAAAATATCTGAATAATTTTTAAACAAAAAATATGAAATACTTAAATTTAGCTTGATATTTGGGTTATAATATGGTACAATATATAATTGTTAAGGAATTAAATAAAATTAAGCGAGGTGAAATAAATGAAAGCAGAAATTCAACCAAAATACGGTAAAACAGAAATCAAATGTGCATGTGGAAATGTTATTGAAACAAATTCAACTAAATCAGAAATGAAAATAGATACTTGTAGCGCATGTCATCCATTTTTCACTGGATCTAAGCAAGCTATGTCTAGCAAAGGTAGAGCAGCAAAATTCATGGAAAAATACGGTACAAAAAAAGCGTAGTAATATGCAAATAATAAGAATAATAAAACTTCTACTTTCGTATGAGTTTTATTTTTTTATGCAAAAAAAGCTCATATAAATATATGAGCTTTAATATTAAATGCAGTTCTTGCATTTTCCTTTAAAAAGTATATTGTGTGAATATACTTTATGTCCGGTTTTTTCGTTAATTGTTTTATTTATATCTTCAAATTTATCAATACGTATATCATATATGTTTAAACATTGCGTGCACATAAAGTGGTAATGTTCATCCATATATGCTTCATATCTGTCCGCTCCACCAGGTATGGCAAGCCTTGATAGTTGGCCGTTTGCAGCTAACTTATTTAAGTTTCTATAAATTGTAGCAAGGCTAAGCGATGGACAGTCTTTTTTCAAAATCTGATATAGCATATCTGCATTGGGATGATCTAGAGAAGCTTCAACTGCTTTGTAGATCATTTCATTTTGTTTAGAATATCTCATAAATATCACTCCTTTATACAAATAGTATACACAAACAATAGTTTGCTGTCAATACTAATCTACTGCTTTATCTATAATGTATTTAGCTATGCTTTCAAGTTTACTATCTTTGGAATAGTCTGCTTTTGCAGCACAAGTAACTCGGTTTTGCATTATTAAATCATTTGATAAATTTTTAGATTTTTCAGTTTCTGCATATACACCTACTGCGTATCCGCCACGTTGTTTTACAACTTTCATACAAGGTACGTCAGATTCTCCATCGCCAAAGTATGCTATGTTTTGAAAAGGTACAACTCTTTTATTATGTGGTATATATGAGTTAACTGTGGTGTTATCTCTAATATCTAAAGTTCCTTTGTTTATTCTGTACACAAACTGAGTCTTATTCGTATAATTTACATTTAATCCAGGCCACATAATATTTCCGTTTTCGTTATATATATATGTGCTTGCAAAAATCTTTTCAAATTCGTCTGCAATGCATGTTCCGTCTATTATTTCTTTCATTCCACTAGATATTATATAGTGTTTTAATTTTATGCCTTTTTCAGCAGCATATGCATTCATGCGCATAAACCATGTTTTTACTCCGGGATAAAATTTTATATCTTTTCCATATGAATTTAAAATTTCTTTTGTTAAAGGTTTATTAAATTTCGTTTCATATAATTCTTTTTGACAAAATAGATAAGATAAAATTAAATCTATCTCATGTGTACTTTCAAATTTGCGAATATAATTCCAAAATTCAGCGACCGTAAGTCCTAAATCTGAAATTAGGCTAAATTCTTGCATGTTCATCGGAGATAATGTTAAATCAAAATCATATAAAAATGCTACTTCTTTCATGTTGCTCACTTCCTTATCCTTATTAGTATACTATATATATTAAAATTATTATACTATTTATTAATTTTTATCGAAAAAAATTTAAAAAGTCACTTTTATTCAGTATATTATTGACTAAAAAATATATATATTATACAATTAAATAGAATTAAAATATACTAAGGAGGAATTAAAGTATGGAAGAAGAAAAAGTAAGTGGTATAAACAATATTGATGAAAATAAATCAAATGGTGATATGCCAAGTGATGGTAGAAGTAATACTTTGGATTCAGAGTTTTTTGTGAAAATTGAGGACGATGCTGAAGAAGTGAAACCTTTGGAAGAGCCTCATATTGATGATATGCTTACATATGAAGAGCGTTTGATTGAGGAAAGTAAAATAGAAAAAGATGAAGAAAAACCAACTGATAATGCTTTTGATGGCAGTTCTGTATCTAATGGTGAGGTGGTAAAAGCAAATATTCCTAGTTGGGATGAACTTTTTGCTTCGTTAACTTCTAATGTAGATTCTTCTTCAGATATAGATAAATTTGTAACTGAAAATAAGATAGAAACAGTTCCTTTAGAAGATAAAGTTTTAGAGGAAAATTCTAATGAATTAGATGTAGATAAAGCTCCGGAAACTGTAGATGTAGTTATAGAAAAAGTAGAAGGAAGTTTGGATACAAATACAGACAATATGGATGTAGAAATGCCAGATGAAGAGAAGCATGAATTCTTTAATTTTGGTAAAAAAGAAGATATTTCAGAAGTAGAAAAAGCAGATGAAAATCTAGGCGAAATAGGTATAGAAAAAGAACCGGAAACTATAGAAATAGAAGCAGAAAAAACAGAAGAAAAAATAGAAGATATAGCTTCTGAAATATCAATAGAAGAGCCAAAGGAAGAGAAGCATGGATTCTTTAATTTTGGTAAAAAAGAAGATGCTTCTGAAGTAGAAAAAGTGCCTGAAAATCTAGGCGAAATAGGTATAGAAAAAGAACCAGAAACTATAGAAATAGAAGAAGCAAAAACAGAAGAAAAAGAAGAAGATATAGCTTCTGAAATATCAATAGAAGAGTCAAAGGAAGAGAAGCATGGATTCTTTAATTTTGGTAAAAAAGAAGATACTTCTGAAGTAGAAAAAGCACCTGAAAATCTAGGTGAAATTGAAGTAGAAAAAGAACAAGAAACTATAGAAGTAGAAACTGAAAAAGTAGAAGAAAATGCAGCTACTGAAATATCAATAGAAGAACCTAAGGAAGAAAATGTTGATGAGTTTTCATTTGATAGTTTTACAAGAATAGAACCTATAGTAGAAGATCAGCCGGAAGAAGAAATAAAAGAAGAAATAGAAGAAGTAGTTGAACCTAAGATAGAGGAACCAGCAGAAAAATTTGTTGAGAGTGAAATAGATATGTTCGGGTTTGATGAAACTCCAACTAGAGAAGATATATATGGCAAAGAAGAGATAGAACCAGAAGAAGTAGAAGAAATAGTAGAAGAAGTGATACCCGAAGAAGTAGCTAAGCCAAAGATAGAGGAACCAGCAGAAAAGTTTATTGAAAGTGAAGTAGATATGTTTGGGTTTGATGAAACTCCAACTAGAGAAGATATATATGGTAAAGAAGAGATAGAACCAGAAGAAATATTAGAAGAAAAAGTTGAAGAAGTAATACCAGAAGAAGTACCTGAGCCAGTGATAGAGGAAACAGCAGAAAAATTTGTTGAAAGTGAAGTAGATATGTTTGCATTCGATGAAACTCCAACTAGAGAAGAAGCTTATGGAAAAGAATTAAAAGAAAATATAGAGGATGAAAAAGAAGTTGAAATAGAAAAAGTAGAAGAAGAAAAAGCTCCAATAATAGAAGAACCTAAAAAAATTATACCGGAAAATCCAGTTGATTTATTTTCATTTGATTCAGTTACAGATCCTAAAACTATTGAACAAAATAATAATGACGGAAAAACATTTTTAGACTATTTAAAAACATCAGAAAATAATGATTCTAATGAAGCAGAAATTTCTGTAGAAAACCAAGAAGAAACTCTAGTATCAGATCTAAATAACGAGATTATCCAAGAGCAAAACGAAGACAAAGTAGAACATGAATTTGCAGCAGAAGTTCCTGTAGAAAATCAAGAAGAAAACTTAGTAGCAGATCTAAATAATGAGATTATGCAAGAACAAAACGAAGATCAAGCAGAGCAAGAACTCGCAGTAGAAATGCCATTAGAAAACGAGGAAGAAACTCTAGTAGCAGATTTAAATAATGAGATTATACAAGAGCAAAACGAAGATCAAGTAGAGCATGAATTTGCAGCAGAAG
>JAVWPP010000030.1:0-13771 GCA_036635835.1 Clostridia bacterium
AAAAAACGAGCTTATGCTCGTTTCTCTAGTTTTCGTATTTTTCTGCAAGTAATGGTCTTAAATATTTAGTTACTTCTTTTTCTACACCAAATATTCTACCATATGCTATTAGCTTTTCTACGTTTTTATTTCTTCTATCCATGTATTCTCTAAATATGTTGCTTATATTTTCATCTAGATTTTCGTCTATATCTTTTGCTTCTACGTTTTCTTTTTCTAAATCTTTTATATCTCTAATAACATCGCAAAGGGTGCGCTCCATATTGTATACTCTAACTTTTTTACCAAGTGGAGACGTTTTTTCTATTATGCCAACATTATATAGCTGCGGGTCCATATATATAAATTTATACTTTGCTTCGCTAGATTTTTCAAATGTAGTAAAGGTATACTGCATAGGTATGTCTTGTATAAATCTATGTATGTATAGGGCAGTTTCATGAGAATACGTAGCGTTTTTTAGCGGTTTTTGAGCATTATATAATTCGTCTTCTGGCTTATTTGCTGAAGTATACATGTTTAAAGATACTCTTTCGATATCTCCTCTTGCTGTAAACCTACTTAAATCTGCTTTTGTTACGCCTATGCTCTCTGCTAACTTTATGGTTATGATGCCATGAGGTAGCGCTCTTAATTTTTCTAACAGCTGTAAATCTGTATTTTTTTCTTCTGTTTTTTTAATCATATTATTTTCTTACACTTAAATATCTTTCTAATTCTATTTTTTCATGCCTACAAATAAGGTTAACCATAGGTTCTACGTTTCTTGTAACATTATGCTCTATAAAGGCATTTTCGTATATTTCTTCATCTTCTTCAAAACATATATTAATAGGTAGATATCCTTGTTTCATAAGCTCATAATTAAGTATAATTAAATTTACAGCGTTACTGCTAGTATCAAATGGGTTTATTGCTCTAAAGTCCATATGGAACCTAGCTAATTTTTCGATAAATGGTGACTCGTCTGCTAAATAATTAGCTAAAAGAGCTGTCATTCTTTCTTGTATGAATTCTGGCATAGGTGCTTTACATTTGTATGTTCTAGGGAAATCTAATATTTCTTTTCTATAGTATCCCATTTGTAAAGGTTTGTCTATTATAATTTGAGTATGTATATCTTTCATAACTTGCTCTGTAAGTTCTCCTACTTCGCCTGCTTCTAGTAATTCATATATGTATTCTAGACCTGCTTGTATACCATAAGATATAAAGTTATGAGTAAGTGGTACTCCAAATATTTTTTTCTTTAAAGATACAGCTGTTATTGACTGCGTAATTGTAAATGGACATCCATCTACTTTATTTGCTGAAAATACATATTTTAATTCTTGTATCTTATCATCTTTTTTAATTACAGACAGTTCTTCTTCTGTAAATGGCTTAATCTGCTCTAACTTAATTTTAAGCTCTTCTAATTCTTTAAACTTTTCTTGCATTTTACTTCCTTCGTCAGTTTTTTCATTCTCTAACATAATTCCTCCTGTTTTTATACATGCGTATAATATACTACATTATATCATATATTGTATAAAAACGGAAGTCTTTTTTGAAATTTTCCTTAATTTGTGCGTTTTTTGTAAAAAAGCCTCATATACCGGTATATATATGCCGTTATATGGGGCTTTTTTTAGATTGTTTTTGTTTTATATATTAATCTTTGTTTCCAAATGTCTTACTTTCTGTTCCCTCTATTATTCTTTTTATGTTTGCTCTATGTTTAAATATTATAAACAAGCTAATAAATAATGAGACTAGGAAAAACTCTGGGTGTAGAAACAGCATAAGTATTGGTAGTAAGATTGCTCCTCCTATTGATGCTTTAGATACTGTTTGTGTTACAAGTAATAGGACTATTCCAGCTGTTATGCATATTCCTGCTATTTTGTAGTCTATTAGAAGTAAAGCCATTATCATTGTAGCTACGCCTTTTCCGCCTTTAAATCCGTAGTATGCAGGGTAGCAGTGACCAATTAGAACGCCAACTGCAAATGTACTTAATGTTTCAGTTATGTTTTGGCTGAATATTTTACATAGTAGTATAGACACTCCATATGCAAGAACTACTTTTACTAAATCTAGCACAAAAACTAGTACCGCCATAGGTAATCCCATAACTCTAAAAATATTTGTTGTGCCTGCGTTTCCACTTCCTAAATCTCTAATATCTGTACCTAGCACTTTTTTGCTAAGTAATATAGCTGGGTTAATTGCTCCTAATAGATATGCAACTATAAATATAACTATTAAATACATTTTACTTCCTCACCTTCTGTTTACTCTTCTCTTCTATTCTAGTTTATTTATTATGATTTTTCAAGTTGATTTTGACATTTTCTTTACTTTTATTTGAAAAAGGAACCTTTTACGGTTCCTATATTATATATTCTCTATTATTTTTGCTTTTTTCTGCTACTGCTATGTTGCTTTCTTTTTCATCTATGTAGTTTATTAGCCTTTTGCATGAATTAGCTATAGATAGATCTTTTGCTTCGTTTAGGCTTACTGTTTCTTTTCTTGGTATATATCTATATTCGTTTTTATTTATCCAGCTGTTTATTTCTCTTTGTTTTCTTTCTTCTTTAGTTAGTTTTTTGTTTATTACAGCGGGCATTTTTTCTTTTATTAGTTTGTTTTTTTCTTTTTCTACTCTTTCTTCTTCTATTTGAAATATGTTTTTTATGCCGTGAGTTAGCTTTGTTAGTTTAGTTACTTCTTCTTTTGCTTCTTTGTTTTCTTCGTTTTCTTTTACGTATACAGATATTTCTCCTACTATTCTATGCATGCTATATTTTTCTTTTTCTAGATATGTTATTGCTGAAAGTTTAGCGTTTATAGCAGAAGTTTTTTCTTCTAGTTCTTCTAATTTCATTTTGTCTTTTTTAGCTCTTCCTGTTATTTTATCTATGTATTTTATATATGCTGGTTTGTTTATTATTTTATTTTTTTCGTTTGTTAAGGTTTTTAGATCTCCTTTTGCTTTTAGCTCTTTTACTTTTTGGTATATGCTTTTTTTGAATTCGTTTATTTCGCCTTTTGATGCTTTGTTTACTTCTGGCAGTATGGCTTTTTCTAGCCATGAGTTTATGTCTTCTGCCATAGTGTTTGCATCTTTTATTTGTTTTTCTTTTTTGCTAAATTCTGCTTTGTCTGCAGAGTTTATGTCTATGCTATTTGCTTTTTCTATAGCGGTATTTACTTTGTTTTTTACGTTTTCTACTGCTTCTTTGCTTTTAGTTAAGTTGCAGTACTCTCTATAGTTTACGTTTAGCTTTGCTGCTGCTTGTTTAAGCAGGGTTTGTTTATGCTGTATTTTTTCTAGTTTGCTTTCTATGCTATCTATGTTTTCTCTGTTTTTATTGCTAAATGTTATGTTTTTTTCTTTTTCTAGCCACATAGCTGTTTTTCTTTTTATATTTTCTATGTCTTCTTTTGCCATGTATTTTTTTATTTTTTGGTTTTTAAACTGCGCTGCTTCCACGCTTTCACCTACTTTTCTTTTGCAGTATATATGCAAAAAACATAGCTGTTTTGCTACGTTTTTTAACACATATTAGCTGCTTTTATCTTTCTTTCTACTATTTATATATCTAGATTAATCTTCTAGAATGATTCCTAATTTTTTTTGTAATATTATTTCTTCTTCTTGTATTTCAATTAGGAGAACTCCTAATTCCTCTTTTGTCATCTCATCTAGATTGTACATTTTTCCTTTATGCATAAGCATACCTTGTTTTTCTTCCATCTTATTTCTCCTTTACATGCAGTATCCAAACATTTCTTGCTGTTCTTGCTGGATACCTTTTTCTTTAATTTCTTCTACTCTATTATTATATTTGCTGTCTTTTGCGCCATAGTCTAAAGCGCAAACAACTGCGTTTGCAAATGTATATCTGCCTTTTTGTAAATATGTTTCTTTTTCTTCTATAGATGCTTCTTTAGGCAGAAGCTCATCTATGTGTTTATCTCTATTTACTAGCATTTCTTTTCCTATGTTATACTCTGTTTTAAGCTTTGTTGTGAAGTCTTTTGTGTCTTTTATAAACTGCTTAGATTTGTCTATAATCTGATCTTTTTTCTCTTTAAAATCTTCGTTTAGCTTTCTTGCTACTATGTGTATTTCATCTTTTTTAAACTCATATACAGCGCTTGCAAGCGTAGTTACTATTTCTGTAGTGAAGTTGTCTCCGCCTGTTAGCTGAGATACAACGTATGATATAGCGGCACCTCTTGCGATACCTACTGTTATGTCTTTAACTTTTTTATTTTTTTTACTTGTTTCTTGATCTACCATTTGAGTTTCATTTATAGTGCAGGCACATTCTAGCTCCGCGCTATGGCTTTCTTCTACCTCTTTAGATAGCTTATTTACCTCTTCTATTTGCTTGTCTATTTCATCTATTTTTTTCTTTTCTTTTATGCGCTCATCTAATTTAATTATTTCATTTATGTCTATTCCTATTTTGTTATATAGGTCTGTTTTTATGCTTTTGCACTCTGCTGAAAGCTCTGAGATTCTATCGAAATCTCCACTGTTTAAGGCTTCTTGCATTAGATATTTTTTCTCTATTATTTTTTCTTCCATGATTTCTATGTCTTCTCTTTGCTCATCTGTAAGATCTGCTGTTTCTTTTGCTTTATCTATATACTGCCTTTTTTCTGCTGCTGTTTTAAATCTTTCTGAAAGCTCTACGGTTTTAGCACTTTTTAGATTAACTTCTTCTAATATGCATTCTTCTACTTTAGAGTAGTATCCTATAGATACTTCCGATAGGGCGTCTTGATATTCTTTATTATATGCGTCCATTTTGTCTATGTTTTTCTGAAACTTTTTACGCGGTTTTTCTACATCTATTCCGTATCTTTGTTTAGCTATTTTAGCTAGATTTTCTTCGTTATTTGATGCTTTTTCCTGCACCTTGTCTCTAAATTCTGCCCTTACTTTTGCGTTTTTTACTTTAGCCATGTTTACTGAATTTTCATTAAGCTCTTTTAGCGCCTTATTCACTTCATCTTCCATACTATTTCTCCTTGTCTTTTGTACTGTTTTTCCGGTCTTTTCTTATTCTACTGTAATCTTATCTTATATTTTGGAAATTGTCAAGCAGATACATTTATATATTTTGGGCAAAAAAATATACAAGTTATATTTAACGTTGTATATTTTTAATTTTATTTTTATCTTTTTTATTTTTTTTGAAACATATAAATATCTTTCATTCTTACAGCATATATCTACGTATCTAGATAGATGTGTTTTCTACGTTTTTCTTTATATATATTTATTCTTTTGGGTTTATATCTTTAAACATTATTCCAAGATTAGTAAACCTTTTTAAAGAATTATTATCTTTTTTTATATGTTCCCACGAATCTTTATAATTTGTATTAATCCAAACTTTATTTTCCTTAATATACTCCATAAATCCGCGGAATATATTCTATATACTTATCTGAAAACTCATTTGCTCTTTTTACTTTTTCTTTATTATCTAAATTTTGCTCGTTGTATAAGACATGATCTAAATTTGAAGAAAAATAATATACTTTATATGGAATGGTTTTTTTAAGTGTAGGTGTTGCAATTAATTTGTTTAAAATTTTCGCTTTTTGTTTATTTCTGTTTATAATAGCTTTAATATTTTTTGTATATATATATTCTGATGAATATATATTCTTGTCTTCCTTATGAATTTTAATTTTATCTTCTGAAATAAAGGTACCATCTGTATCTACAATATGTATTATACCTTTTATATCTGATATTTTATATTTATATTTTGCTTTATTAATTCTAATATATTCGTTTAAAATAGATATTATATTGTCTGTATCTACTTCATTTCTAGAAGTAATATCGCCATCTGTTACTTGTATTGTAACTTTTTCAGTCTTATATATTTTAGTTATAATTCCTCCAAGTGCCTCTTTATCTGAAATCCCTTCAACTATAACTAAAATAACTTTCTTTGGGTCTATAATGTTACACCTCCTGCTAGTCTTAACGCTCTAGCTATTTCTAGATTATTAGTTTCATCATAAATAGGCTCCTTTTGTCCACCTAAATTTACGCTTCTTAAATATACATCTCTAATATTATTAGTAGCTTTTATACTACCTAGAGTTATATATCTGTTTTTTGGATTTACTGTTGTAAAATACAGCTGCTTTTTATTTAATACTTCAAGCGGTCTTAAATTGTGAGATGTAAATATTAATTGTCCTTTGCCACTTTCGTTTAATATTTGCAGTATTTCGCCTAGCAAAAACTCATAGATACCTGAATCTAGTTCATCTACAACTAAACATGCTGATGGATTATTGTATACAAATATTATGATACTCATGATAGATATTATTTTTTTAATGCCTTCTGACTCGTATTTAAGTGGTATTCTAGCATTATTTTTAATAGATACAAGCTCCATAATTGTTTCTTCTTTGCCTTCTTTATTTATTTGCGTGCCGTATTTTTCTATGGCTATATTTAAGCCAGGTACTACTTTTACTATAACCTTATTTATTTGTTCTATAACTGTTTCTAATACGGTTATGTAATTATTATCTACATATGATTTGTTTTCTAAGTCTACTATAAGGCTACCTGTTGTTATATATTTTTCTTTTTCTTTTACTCTAAATACCATAGGTATGGCTATATTCATGCTAATTGCACCGCTATGGTTGTTTTTAATAACATACAAATCTGTCTTAGCGTAGCTTTGCAGTGAAAGGATTATATTATATGTATCTTTCCATAATTTCTTATTTATACTTCTTAAACTAGTTACTAAGTTTATGATGTACTGATTGAAAATATATGAAGTTTTCTTTTCTTTTGCAAGTTCTTTAGCTACTTTAAGTGTAATGTTATTTTTTAAATCTGCTTGATGCAAGCTAGAGTTTTTTTCTTTAGTTCCAAATGTTATATTTTCCTCTACATATTCTACTAAAACTTTTTTAAAGCTCCATTTATCTTCTGCAAAACTTGAATACGTAATTTTTTCTTTGCTTATATATGCTTCACTTTCGTTTATTTTAGATAATCTAATATAATACTCTATTTTTAATTTATTATCTGTTTTTTCTTTAATATTTTCTATGTATATATTAAATTTAAGGTCGCTATATTCTGAATTTATATTAATATATTTAACAATATCTGCAGGTAGTTCTTTACCAAGCAAGATATTTTTTAATATGTCTACTGCTTCTATAACTGCAGTTTTTCCAGAACCATTTTGGCCATAAATTCCTATGATATCTGTTTTATCTAAATCTATTTCTTTATTTAGATATATTTTTCCATACTCAACATTTTTGAATTTTTTTAATTCTATTTCATTTAATCTTACAATTATATTTTGCATATATATACCCCCTGTTATTAATTATATCATACTTTCAATTATTTTTAAAGCTATTTTAGAAAAATGACATAAAATATTCTTTTATCCTATATTATATGCTGATTTTTAATTATTTATACTAGCTTTATTGAGTATTTTGCGTGTTTTATATATTTTGGGCAAAAAAATATACAAGTTATATTTAACGTTGTATATTTTTAATTTTATTTTTATCTTTTTTATTTTTTTTGAAACATATAAATATCTTTCATTCTTACAGCATATATCTACGTATCTAGATAGATGTGTTTTCTACGTTTTTATTTATTTATATTTATATATACCTTATATATATTTTATGCTATTTTGCATCTTTACCAGACTTTTCTCTTACTATCATACGGACAGGAGTGCCTTCTAAACCGAAGGTTCTTCTTATGTGGTTTTCTAAATATCTAACGTATGAATAGTGCATAATATCTTTGTTATTAACGAAAATAACAAATGTTGGTGGTCTATTTCTAACCTGAGTTACATAGTATATTTTTAATCTTTTTCCTCTATCTGTTGGAGGCTGAGTTGTTGTTATTGCTTCTGCTATAACATCATTTAATATACTTGTTGAAACTCTGTATGCGTTCATTTCATCTACTTTGTTTATTAGCTCAAATAGTTTATCTACTCTTTGGCCAGTTACAGCTGAGATGAACATGATTGGTGCATATGTCATGAAGGCTAGTTTTTGTCTAACGTCTTTTTTGTATTTTTCTAATGTTCCATTTTCTTTCTCCATTAGATCCCATTTGTTTATTACAACTATTATTCCTTTACCTGCTTCATGTGCAAGGCCAGCTATTTTTTCATCTTGCTCTGTTACACCTTCTGTTGCATCTATCATTAGAAGGCATAGATTGGCTTTTTCTATGGCTGTTTTTGCTTTAAGTACGCTGTATCTTTCTATTGTGTCGTATACTCTGTTTCTTCTTCTAATACCTGCTGTATCTACAAAAACATATTTACCATGCTTGTTTTCGAAATACGTATCTATAGAGTCTCTAGTTGTACCTGCGATGTCGCTTACTATAGTTCTTTCTTCTCCAAGTATTTTGTTTACAAGAGAAGATTTTCCTACGTTAGGTTTTCCTATTATAGCTACTCTTATTTCTTCTGAGTCATCTTCTGCATCTTCTGTTTCTGGGAACTTTTCATAGACTGCGTCTAGTACTTCTCCTATGCCTAGTTTTTTTCCTGCAGATATTGCCATTGGCTCTCCAAGTCCTAAGTTATAGAACTCAAAAAGTTCTGGTGGAACTTCTCCTACTTTATCGCATTTGTTTACTACTAGGATAACTGGTTTTTTTGTTCTTCTTAGTATGTTTGCAACTTCTGTATCTGCTGCTGTTATTCCTGTTCTTATGTCTGTTATTAGGATTATAACATCTGCCATGTCCATTGCAAGCTCTGCTTGGCGTCTCATTTGTTTTAGTATTATATCTTCACTTTCTGGCTCTATACCTCCTGTGTCGATTATTGTAAATGGTCTACCTCTCCAGTCTGTATCTGCGTATATTCTGTCTCTAGTTACTCCTGGAGTGTCTTGTACTATTGATATTTTTTCTCCTACTAGCATGTTGAAAAAAGTAGATTTTCCAACGTTTGGTCTTCCTATTATAGCTACTATTGGTCTTGCCATGTTTTCGCCTCCTTCATTTATATTAACACTTTTGTGTTTGTTGTATATTTTTTTAAAACATATGAGAAAGTTTTTTCTCATTTTTTTGTAATATCTTATCTAGTTATTTCTTGTTTATATAACATAACTATTTTACTTTATTTTTGTTAAATAGTCAAGTAAATATGGGAATATGCTGTTTAAAACGCATAATTTGTTTTGTTTTTGGTTTATATGTTGATGTTTTTTCTTTGTTAAAAAAAACAGACAAAGTTTTACCTTTGCCTTGTTTTAACCTAGCTTATTTAATCTACGGTTTTAATTACTTATATTATTTAAATATCTTTTAAGTCTTTATGCAAATTAAAGAGTTTCTTTAATTTCTGCATCGTTTCCTAAATCAAAAGAAAATTTTACTTTTTCTTCGATTATGTCATCAATTTGCTGAGCATTCATGTCATTAGATAAAACAAGTTCGCTTGATAGAATTTGTTTTGCTGTTAATAACATTTTTTTCTCTCCAGTTGAAAGTCCTCTTTCCATATGTCTATGAGATAAGTCTCTAACAACGTCTGCTACTTCGCATATGTCTCCAGTTTTAATTTTGTCTACATTTGCTTTGTAACGTCTGTTCCAGTTATTTTCATAAACATAAGCTTGTTTTGGTTGCTCTAACACACCAAACGCTTTAGAAGCAGTTGGCATATCTACAATTTCTCTCATCCCTACATTAAGTGCATTCTTCTTTGGAACCATAACTTTGATATCCCCTTGCATTTTTATTACAAAGTATTCTTCCTTAGTTCCAAACATATTTTTTTCTTCAATAGCTTCTATTGTTCCAGCACCATGTTGAGGATAGACAACTTTATCACCTACATTAAACATTAAAAAATCCCCCCATCATGTCCGTTTATCCGTTTTCACCGATTCGTAAACTACATCTATAGTATAACACAGATTAGGTAAAATGTAAATGAAAATCTTGGAATTCGTTAAAGAAAAGTGTCTTTTCTTCTTTATACCACTCATTTTTTAGGTATATCTCTGTTTTTAAAAGTGCTTATGCTAATATATTGTAAGAAGCGACATTTTATTTTTTTTGAATATTTTTATTTAAAATGCACAATATATTTTAAGGTGATATATTATGAAAATTTCTACAAGTAGTGTGAATAATTTATTGAAATTTAAACAAATGCTTAATTTAGATTCTAATTTTGATATTATTCTAAAAGAATTTAAGATATTAGATAGGAATGCTTTTTTACTTACGATAGATGGTTTTACAAAAGGCGAGAGTTTGCAAAAGATATTAGAGGCTTTTAATAATTTAAATGGTGCTTATACTTTAACTAATGTAAAGACTTTTGTTTTAAACTCTTTGCCATATTATGAGGTTACTACGCTTAGCGATGAAAAAGAGATAATGCAAGAGCTTCTTTCTGGCGTTACTATTATTTTTGTAGATGGTTTTACAGAGGCGCTTGCTGTAGATGTTAGGCAGTACCCGCAAAGAATTACTTCTGAGCCTAAGAATGATAAGGTGTTTAGAGGGGCTCATGATGGTTTTGTTGAGACCCTTATTTTTAACTGCGCTCTTATACGTAGAAGGATAAGGGATCCTAGGCTATGTTTTTTAAATGTTAAGGTTGGCTGTAATACAAAGACTGAGGTTGCTATTTGCTATTTAAAAGGAAAGGCAGATGAAGCGCTAGTTTGTAAGGTGCAAAATGCTCTTATAAACGCTAAGGTAAAGGCTATTGAGATGAACCAGGAGGATATAGCTAGGGTTATTTCTCCTTCTAAGTGGTATAATCCATTTCCTAAGTTTAAGTTTTCTGAAAGGCCAGATACTGCGTGTGCTGAGGTTTTAGAGGGGCAGATTATTGTTCTAATAGATAACTCGCCTGCTTGCATTGTGCTTCCTACTACGCTTTTAGATATTTTAGAGGAGGCAAATGATTATTATTTTCCGCCTATTACTTCTACATATCTTAAGCTTACTAGGCTTATTGTTATTATTTTAACTATATTTGGAACGCCGCTTTTTTTGCTGTTAATTAATAACCCAGAGTATCTTCCAAGCGCGCTTTCTTTTATGCAGATAAAGGGCCCTATACATGTTCCTATTTTACTGCAGTTTATTTTACTTGAGGTTGCTACAGATGGCTTAAGGCTTGCTTCTTTAAATACGCCTAATATGCTTTCTGGAACGCTTAGTATACTTGGTGCTGTTGTTGTAGGGGAGTTTGCTACTAAGAGCGGGTGGCTAAATGAGGAGCCTCTTTTATATATGTGCATTGTTACGCTTGCTAGTTATTCTCAGCCGTCTTTTGAGCTAGGTTATGGGTTTAAGTTTATGCGCGTTATTTTACTTATTGCTACTGGGGTTTTTGGAGTTTATGGTTTTGCGCTTTCTAGCATCTTGGTGTTTATTCTTATTTGCTCTAATACGAACATAGATGGGCGTAGCTTTCTTTATCCGCTGCTGCCTCTAGATTATGCTAAGCTGTCTAAAAAGTTCTTTAAATTTGATTCTAAGGGCAATTAAAAGGTAATAGAATTAACTATTACCTTTTTGTTTTGTTTATATTTTTTTTATTATTATTTTTTTATTTTTTTATTTTTTTATTTTTTTATTTTTTTCTTTTTTTATTTTTTTATTTTTTTATTTTTTTTTTTTTTATTTTACTTTATTTGTTTTCTTTTTTAAAACATATGAATATCTTTTATTCTCACAGTATATATTACCGTATCTAGTTAGAGTTGCTTTCTACGTTTTTCTTTTTAATATTCTATTATTTCTACATCTTTTCTGTTTTCTAAATATTCTAGATATCTTTTTTTATCTTGCATCATAACTTCTTTATTATATTCATCTAGTATATACCACTTTATGCTGCACATTTTATTTCCATTTTCTAAATATTTTGCTTTATATATAGGTAGAGTGCCAAATGCATACGCCATAAGAGATGATACTTCTTCTAAAAGTTCTTCGTTTTCTGAGAATATACTTAGCTCACTTCCTTTAATATACAGGTATCTAAATTCTTTTTCGTTATATATGCATTTATATATTCTTCTATCTTTATTTTCTAGTTCTATGCTTATATTGTTATCTTCTTTTAGCTCCTGTATTTTAGATATGAACTGTATTTCGCTAAGCTGGCTTCCTGTTACTTCTGCGTTTCTTGCATCTTTTGCGTATACATATATATCTACGCTGCTTGTTTCTTCTGTAATCTCTGGGTGTTTTTCGTCTGCAAAAACTATGCATGTTTCTACCGCTATTACGGTCTTGTATCCTTCTTTGAAACATGGTACCATTGTGTTTATTTTGTTTTTTACGTTTGTTTCTTTGAAAAAGCAAAATGGATCTTCTGAGTATTTATACTTAAGTGCTTTTACTTTCTGCAATATCCTTGTAACTTTTGTTTCCTTTAGCTCTAATGCGTATGGATATTCTTGCACGTATCCTTTGTCTAGCGTTTTGTAGATTTTTGTTTCTTCTAATGTAGCTAGCATGCAAAACCTTCCTACGTTGTTTATAACCTTTACTTTGTATGGCCTGCTTATATCTATGCTTCTTGCTACAGTGCTAGACACCTTGTTTGTTAGCTTAGCGTTTTGTATTAGCCAAAAGCTAAGTAGTGCTCTTTCTGTTTGTAAATTATTCATCTAAATTCCCCCTAAATATTTATTTTGGGATATATATTTTTCTTTTTTGTATTATACCACACGGGGCGTATATTGTAAAGAAAAGTTAAAAAAAGCAGCTAATTTAGCTACTTTTCTTATATTTCTTTTACTTTATTTTTTCTTTTCATTTCTTTTGCTATATACAAAAACGGCGTGTCTAAAAGCGCTATGCATACTTTTACGGCGTACGTTGTTGCTACTAGTATTATGCAGTCTTTTAGCGGAAATACGCCTATAAATGCTACTGCTGTAAATATTGCTGTGTCTATTATTTGTGCTAGCATTGTAGATGCGTTGTTTCTTATATAGAAGTATTTATCCTGTGGCAATTTCTTTCTAATGTAGTTAAACGCGTTTACGTTAACTGTAGATGATACAAAGTATGCAATAATGCTTCCTAAGAATATTCTTGGCGATAGGGCAAATATGGTCTGCAGGCTACTGCTTGCAAAGTCTATTTGGTTTGGTATATATGCAAGCGTAAACTGCGCTGCTACTGTGAATATGAGCATGGTGCAAAACCCTATTTTTACGGCGTCTTTTGCGGATTTAAAGCCATAGTTTTCGTTTAGGATATCTGATGCTAGGCTTACGCTTCCGTAGAGGACATTGCCTAGGGTTAGCTTCATTGCAAACATATCTACGCATTTTATTACTTCTATGTTTGCAGCTATTGTTGCAAATGCTATCCATACAAAAAGTCCGGTTTTTCCGAAGTATTTGTACATGCATATTAGTCCTGTGAAGTTTACTATTATGCTTATAAAAAATATTAGTTCATTCATTTGAATGTTCTCCTTACATGTTTTATGTCTACTATTTTACCATACTAGCTTACTTAATACAAGCTTTTTGGATATTTTTTTAGAAACGTATTAAGGATTGTTTGGTGCATGTTTTTGTTTTGCTGTGTGTTTTTGTTTTTATTTTTATATATATTTTATATTTATATATATATTTTTATTTTTTTTTTTTTATTTTTTTATTTTTCTTTTTTTATTTTTATTTTTATTTTTATTTTTATTTTTATTTTTATTTTTATTTT
>JAVWPP010000031.1:0-12944 GCA_036635835.1 Clostridia bacterium
CGATGCAGATAAAGAAAGATTAATTTGGGCAATGATGAAATAAAAACATATAAAAGATAACTAACTAGATACGGTAATATGGTTAATGAGAATAAAGTTACTCATATGTTTTAAAAAATAAAAAAAGTAATAAAAAAATAATAAAAAAAATAATAAAAAAATAATAAAAAAATGAAAATAACCTATATATCTATAGGTTATTTTTCTATGTAATGAATTTTAAGAACTTGTATCTTTATGTTTTGAGCATTGCACCCATCTTTAAAGCAGCATGGAATAGTTGTTTCTAAAAAAAAGTTACGTATAAAGCAGCAATTAGTAGATTCAATAGAAAGAGTAACATGGTCTTTAAAAATGCTTTTTACAGCTAATGTATTTATACCGTAAAGGCTAATGCGGGAATCTACTTCTAAATCATTTAAAGTAGTTTCTTTAGAATATGTACAGCAGTTAATTTTAATTGTATCTATTATCTTAATATCGCAAGTATTCATATACTGTCACCGCTACTTTCTCCGCAGCACTGTGCTCCGCATACGCTTTTTACGCAGCTAAGTGTTACGCAGTACATTCCGCCTTCTATAGGTAAGTTGAATGTTTTCTCTACTTCGTATGGCAGTAAAAAGGAGCAATCTATGCTCATGCAGCTTTGGTTTGTAAAGCGCAAGGTTATGTGTTTTGTAGATACAAATGTAACAAGAAGTACATATCCAAATTTTAAATTAATTGCGCCTAGGTTTGAAATGTCTGTAAATACTTTAGCTCTAGATGTGCAAAAACAATTAGCATTTATATTTTCTTTTATGCTTAAAGATATGCAAATATTGTTCATATAATCACCTAATAATAGTATATACAGAATCTTAGATAATGTTACAAAAAAGTATGAGAAACTTTATATTTTTTTTTAGATTGTCCGTATCTAGCAACTTAAATAAAAATATAAAATAAAGATAAATAAATAGTAGAGTAAATGATTTTTTTGTGATATAATTAATAAATCAGAGGTAAGAAAATGAATGAAATAGAAAAAGAAAAAACAGATAAAATAAAAGATGTTAAAATAGAAGAAATAAAAAAAGAAAAAAAACAAAATGTTAAAATAGAAGAAAATAAAGGAGAACAAAAAAGATATAAAATAGTTAGAACAGTTATACTTATTATTGTTCTTATGGTTCTTGTATATGCAGGTAGCAAATGTCTTCCTATAGTGCAAAGCATGTCTTCTGCAGAAGGTAGAGAAGCTTTTAAAGTAAAGGTAACTGACATGGGAATTAAAGGACCTTTCTACGTTTTACTTATACAAATTCTTCAGATGATAGTTGCCGTTATACCGGGAGAACCTGTTGAGATGACAGCTTCTATGTGCTTTGGATTTTTCGGTGGACTAGCTCTTTGCTTAACTGGATTTTTCATTGGATCTTGTATAATATTTATACTTGTAAGAAAAATAGGTGTTGGCTTTATGCAGCTTTTCTTTAGTAAAGAAAAAATAGATAAAATAAAAAACAAATCTTTCTTTAGCGATGCATCAAAATTTGAAGCTGCCTTGTTTATTATATTTATAATACCTGGAATACCAAAAGATATCTTCCTATATGCAGCAGGTCTTAGCCCAGTTAAGATGGGTAGATTTGTACTACTTGCAACTTTTGCAAGGCTACCTGCTTTAGTTATTTCAAATTTTGCAGGAACAAAAATAAGCCAAGGAAACTTTGGATTTGCAGCTCTTATATATTTAGCAACATTTCTTTTTGGTATGTCCGTTATATATATAACTAAAATATTAAAAAAGAAAAAAGGCTTAAAAGAAACAGTTTTAGATTAAAAAAAGTAGGCACTCAAAATATGAGTGCCTATTATTTTTTTTGTTTTTTTGCTTTTCTTTTTTTGCATTTAAGCTCTATTTGTTTACTACGTTTAATGCATAGTGGGTAGCTTTGTACATGAAAAGTTCTGCTGTTTTTTCTAAATTGTCTACTAATTTTCTTTGAGCAAGCTCACCTTCTAAAACGCTAAGTTTAGTCTTTAAGAGACTAATATCACTTTGCATTAAAGTATATTTTGCAAAATCTTTAGAAGTGTTTTTAGCTATCATATGAGAGATATTTGTCTTTAAAAGAATAATATCTTTCTCAAGAGATAAGATAGGATTTTTAGAAAATAGGAAAGTAAAGAACATTAACTTTAACATATTAAGTCCTCCCTCAAATATATTATTTATATCTTGTTTTTTTCCATCGCTGCTTGCTAAAAGTTTTGCTTTTTGTAAAGCACTTTCAATCTCGTTTTTAGAAACTAAAAATTCATTAAATAAAATGTTAGTCATATTTTTCCCCCTTTAATATAAGAAAGATATATATTTGTATTCATCTAGTATACCACACAAAAGACCAAATGTAAAACATACTTGCAAAACAATCAATTAAAACTACATAAAACTTGTATTTTGCTTTTTTTTTTGGTATAATAGATAGAGATAAAAAAAAGGAGAAATTAATGTTTAAATCAGGATTCGTAGCAGTGGTAGGTAAGCCAAACGCAGGTAAATCTACCCTAATTAATAGTTTAGTTGGATATAAGGTAGCAATAACAACGCCAAAGCCACAAACAACAAGGTTCAATATAAAAGGAATAGTAACATCTGAAACATCTCAAATAATATTTGTAGATACACCTGGAATACATAGACCAAAAAATAAACTTGGTAAGTATATGATGAAATCTGTAGAAGGTGCTTTAGATAAAGTAGATGCCGTTATATATTTAGTAGATGCAACAAAAAAAAGATTAGATGAAGCAAATATGGAAATAGTAAAGTCTTTAGCAACTGGCAAAAAGCCGGTTATATTAGCTATAAATAAAGTAGATGCCGTAAGAAAACCAGATATACTAGAAATAATGAAAATGTACATAGATTACAGCGCATCTGTAGGTGGTGAGTTTAAAGAAATAATACCAATATCTGTGTATAAAAAAGATGGTTTAGATGTTCTTGTTAAATGTCTAGAAGATATGCTAGAAGAAGGTGAGATGCTCTTCCCAGAAGACGATTTAACGGACATTACAGAAAGAGAGATAGCTGAGGAAACAATAAGAGAAAAAGCCCTTAAAAACTTAAATGAGGAAGTACCACATGGCATTAATGTAGAGATACAAAAAATGAAAATGAGAAAAACTGCAGATACGGGAGAACAAATTTACGATATAGAAGCAGATATAATTTGCGAAAAGAAATCTCATAAAGGAATAGTAATTGGCGCAGGCGGAGAAATGCTTAAGAAAATAGGCACAGATGCAAGATTAGATTTAGAAAGATCTATGGAAGTGAAAGTTAATCTTAAACTTTGGGTTAAAGTTAGAGAAAACTGGATAGACAATGAAAATTTCTTAAAGAGTTTTAAAGCAAAAACAGACGAAAAATAAACTAGTTAGATACGGCTAAATATGTTAGAATAATATAAAGTAGCGTATATGTTTTTAAAAAAATAAAAGACTAAAAATAAATAAAGTAAAATGAAAAAAGATATAGAGATATATCTTTTTTTTGTGGTATAAAAAAGAAAAGTGTAGTATAATATAAAAGAAATAAAAAAACAAAAAGAAAATAAAGTATATATTTTTTTAGTTTGTATATAATAGAAGTATAAACAAAGGAGATATATCATGGACGAAAAATGGAATGAATTTTTAAACACAGGTAAAGTACAAGACTATTTAAAATACAAACTAGAAAACGTAGTAGGAGATAAAGTAAATGAAGCTTATAAAAACAACGGGGATAGTGATAAAGGAAACGAACTATTCAGATAACGATAAAATTATAACACTTATAACTAAGCAGCTAGGTAAAATATCTTGCATGGTAAAAGGCGCAAGAAAGCAAAATAGCCCGCACCTTGCAAGCTCGCAGTTTTTAGTATACAGTGAGTTTGTTCTATACGAAGGCAAGAATTTCTATCACGTAAATTCAAGTAGCGTAATAGATACCTTCTATAATATTAGAGTTGATTATGACAAATTAGAAATAATATTTCCGCTTACTAAAAAGCTAATGACGCTTGTAAACGAAGGACAAGACTGTAGCCAAATACTTAGACTTTTCCTTAACACGTTGCACTTTATGAAAGAAAATATTAAAGAAGATAAACTGCTAGTTGCAGTCTTTAAAATAAAGCTAGGAGCATATCTTGGGTACACTCCATATTTAGATAAATGCGCTACATGCTACAAAGATCTTGCTACAGAAAGTACATATACATACACCGTAAAAAGCCATGGATATATATGCAGTGAGTGCTACGAAAAAACAAGTGAAGAAGACAAAACATATAATATAATTACAATGAAAGACTCAGTATATCTTGCTGTAAAATACATATCATATTCTAAAATAGACAAGCTATTTGCCTTCTCTATATCTAAAGAAGCAGTAGATGTTTTATACGTATTTGCAGATAAATATATTCGCTCTATAGAGAGCATATAAAAGCAGCTAGTAATCTAGCTGCCTTTGTTTTTTAAATCTTTAACTTTAGAAGTATTATTTAAAATCTTAAGAGTTTTCTCTCTTTTTTGCTGCTCAAAAAGTTCAATATCTTTACCTGAAATATATTCTTGCTTTTTATTATTTACATGTGCATATAATTTTTTAGCTAGTTTGTTTTCATACATATTTTTAGAAATCACATGAATAACATCGTTGAAGTTCCTATAGTATTCTTTATCAAAAGCTCTAAAAGCATATGAGTATGCAAGTGCATATTTGCCATCACTAGACTTATTAAATTTATCTAAGTAAGCATCTATAAGTCCTAAATATTCAGTTACGTTTTGCGCATTTTTAGTTGCAAAATATATTAAAAAAGTATTTCCACCAAGCCTAATTACAAAAGAGTCTTTAGGTAAATTTGCTGTTAAAGCTTCTGCAAAACTTGCAAGTACAATATCTCCAATACCTCTATCAAATTTAAAATTAATTTCTCTAAAATCATCTATATCTACTATAGCTAAGCTGTAGTCTTCGCTTTTAGAATTTGCAAAGAATTTATATAAATAGCTTCTTAATTTTGTTTTAGTAAGCAAATCTGTTTCGGTTAAATTTGTTGCTAAAGCTATAACTAGAAAAACAATAGCTATAGAAGTAACAGGCCAAATTAGACTAACGCCAAATGCTGTTTCTAGTATGCCAACAGTTAGCGGTATAGACTGCAGCATAAACAGCATAAGGAAGTTTTTAAACGATACATTTTTCCTATTTAGTAGTGTAATTATAAGAGCAAGTATAACATAAAAAGAATCTATTACAACAAATATAACGTATCCGTTTCCTCTATGATAGTTGCCGTAATTATCAAAGCTAAAATATATATTTGTAAACACATTTGTAAGTACAAGCAGTATATTTATAACATAAGGAATAGATACAAATGCAAATTTCTTTTGACGAGATTTAGAAAAATCTATATCTAGAAATCTAACTGAAAAAAGTATCCAAAGCCAAGATATAGATGCCGCACAAACAAAGATACATATGTTAATAATGTACACAAGTATATTTAGCTCTTTGAAGGGAAATACAACTAAGCATCTTTCAAGAAAGTAGCAAAATAATAGTGTAATTAAACAGTATGTAATATGCTTTAAAATAAGCACCGTTTTAGACTTGTCCACAAGTAATTTTTCATAGAATTTAAACACTATAAAAAGTACAATGCTACATATTAAATAAATATCAAACAACGTAAAAACGTTCATAATATATCCCCCTATTGACTCATATTAGAATCAAATTTTTTCTTTCCTTCTAGTATATGTTTGTTTAGTTTTTTAGCAAGTTTTTTTGCATACATTTTTTCATCTACTTCTCTTAGAAGATGAGCTGGATTTACATGAAAGCTAGGATCATATAAACCATAGTCATATGTAAAGCCTAAATTATATAAATTACGCTCTGGATTTTCTTTATTAAAAGAAATAATACTGCTATCTATTTGTCTAAGATTTTTCTCTATTTCTTCTGTAATAGTAGTAGGATAATATATAACAAATTCATCTCCGCCAAACCTAACAAGAATTGCTCCTTGCATTAAATTTCCCGTTAAGATACTTGCAAATGTAGTTAAAAGATCATCGCCCTTTCCATGTCCCATAGTGTCGTTTATTTTTTTAAAGTCATCTAAATCCATAAAAGCAAGTGCAAATTTTGTTTCTTTTGAGTGATCTAGGAATCTTTCAAAAGAGCCTCTAGACCAAGCTTTCGTGAGTGGATCAAAGTTAGAAAACTGAGATTTTAAAAATATAAAAACAAGAGCTAGCATAAATAAACTAGATACCCATGTTGTATATATTCCATAAAATAAAGACTGAGCTAGCATTCCAACTATAGGTAGGAATAGAAATAGAGAAAATATAACTCGTTCTTTTAGGATTAGTTTTTTGCTGTAATGCACTAGTAAGAAAATAGATAGTAAAGCTGCTACAGCTCCTATAAGTGTTTGTGTAAAAAACAAATTTCCTCTAACATATTTAAGGTTTTCTTCTATAGTAAACAGGCATCCTGAAAATAAGTTATACACTAAAAGAAAGCAGTTTAATATACATGGACTATATATTAATATTTTCATGTTTTTTGGCAGCGTTTCGCTCTCTGCAGAGTACTTATATAAGAAGGAATTCCAAATGCATTCTAAGTATACTGAGTTGAAAAATAAAAGGGTGTTTATAACTATTAAAAAAGTCCTGCTTCCGCTTATGCTAAGAGATGTTAATATAACAGATGTGCATTCTGTTATAGCTTGCATGCAGCATATAAAAACTATTACTTTTAGAGTTTGCATTGCAGAAGTAATATTCAAAAGTTTTTTAGAAAATATATATATAATAATTACAAATAAACATGCATATATATTTGTATCTATAAGTGAAAAAATATTCATTTTGTACCACCTTAATAATTTGCGAAAGTTACTTAAATAGGTTTCGCTCCTATATATTTTTTTTGCTGTATATACAAATATAATATCACGAGTAAAAGTAAAAATCAATGTTTTTTAGCTACATATATATTAAAAAAACATATAAAAATATACTACCTAGATACGGTAAAATAGATTACATAGAATGAAGTTTTTCATACGTTTTTTAAGAGTAAAAAATAAATAAAAAATTTAAAAAATAAAAAATAAAAAATAAAAAATAACTAGCCACATTGTAGCTAGTTATACATTACTGAAGATTATCTAATCTCACAGAATAATTAGTTCTAGAATTCTTAAGTTCACTCCTTTTAGCAGTCTTAACTTTATACATCCTATTGTCAACATCACGTATTAATTGACTAACATTGAAATATAAATTAGTATCAAAAATCTCATAGCTACATGAATACTTAATATAGTAACCTAGCTTAGCAGATTCATTAAACGCAGTAAGGCTAGTTTGTATATCATCTAAAATCTTTTCAATCAAAGCTCTATCTTTCGTATTAAAATATATAATAAACTCATCTCCGCCATACCTAACAACGTTACAACCTTGAGGAAGTTTACTGTCTATAATTTGTACAAATTTCTTAAGAGCATAATCTCCTTCACTATGGCCAAAGTTATCATTTATAAATTTAAAATCATCCATATCTATAAAAGCAATAGAAAAATCCGTATAGTTTTTCTTAGAAAGATCATCAAGAAAAATATCAAAAGAAGCTCGGTTCCATGCTTTAGTAAGTACATCATATAAAACAAGTTTGTTTTGTAAAAATACAAACAAAATAATAATCGAAATAGCAGAAAGCGCATAAATTGCATTTGTACCAAAAACAAACGCTTGTATTGCAGCTCCAATTATAGGGAAAAGCGTTACACTAGCTAAAACAAAAAACTCTTGTGAGTTTACTTTCTTATAGCTAAATAGAGTAAACAAAAATCCACCAATTATATATATACCTGAAAGTGCAAAAGATAAGCCAAAATAATCTCCCCTTATATATGAGTTATATTCGTTTATAGAAAAGAATATATCATACTTAGAATTTAGCAGCACTAAAACAGCAACCGCTATAAGAGGTATAGTATAAATAAACAAACCAAACTTGTTTATAGGTGCATCTTTTCGTATATATTTATATAGAAATATACCATATAAATAACCTAGAAATCCAGTGAAAAGATACGAAAGAGAGCACAGTACAAAGTGCGTCGGTATCAAAACTGGCATATTTAAGTACATTATTACAAGTGTCAATACTTCATTAATTAATAAAAAAATACACACATACGCTATAGACATAAGTAAAGAAATAGTAGAAGATTTTTTGTTAAATTGTTTGGATGCATATGTTGCAATTATAAGTAAAAAAGCAGCAGCAAATATACTTGCATCGCTTCGTAAATAGTTAATCATTTTATTCACTCCTTAATATATATTTAAGTATATCATATAATAAAAAAAAGCAAAACAATTTTATATAAAAAAACAAAAGTAAAAAAATAAAGTAGAAAAAGCAAAAGAAATGTTATATATATTTCCATTTAGCTCTAACATGTGATATAATATAACGTGTTCAATAAAAACAAAGGGAGAGATTTATAAATGAACAGAAAAAAAATCAAAGAAAATTTAGAACTAAAAACTTTAAAGATGGAGCATTTGTCACAGTTTAATGAACTACTAAGATACGCGTTTCAAGTAACTAGCAAAGAACTAATGAACGTAGGATGGAATGTAGACGAAATAAGACAAGCAAAATCGCCAATTCTTAAAAAAGCAGATGTAATAGGTTGGTTTGATAATGAAAAACTAGTATCACAAGTTGCAGTTTATCCAATGAAGATAAACATGCACGGAAAAATTTACAACATGGGAGGAATGACAGGAGTTGCAACATATCCAGAGTACGCAAACTTTGGCCTTATGAAAAAACTAATATCTACAGCTCTTGTAAGCATGAAAGAAAGAGGACAAACAATATCATATTTATATCCATATTCAATTCCATATTACAGACGTAAAGGATGGGAAATAATTTCAGATAAAATGACTTTTGTAGTTAAAGATTATCAGCTTCCAAAATACGTAGAAGTACCTGGAATGGTAGAAAGAGTACCAGTAGAAGCAGAAGATTTTGAGAATGTATATAATGAATTTGCAAAAACAAGACATGGTGCATTAATAAGAGATAATCTTGCATGGGAAGAATATTTCAGATGGGACACAGACGATATAATTGGTGCTATATATTATAATGAAAATAAAGAGCCTATGGGTTATCTTTGCTATTATATAGAAAACGAAATTTTTCATGTAAAAGAAATGGTCTTTTTAAATGAAGAAGCAAGAAACGGTATGTGGAACTACATAAGTGCGCATTTTTCTATGGTTAAAGAAGTAAGAGGAGCTAATTATACAAGCGAGCCTTTAGCATTCTTTTTAGACGATGGAGAAATAGAGGAGAAAATTAGACCGTATTACATGGGAAGAATAGTAGACTTAGAGAACTTTATTAAAGACTATCCATTTGCATTATGCCCAAAAGATTTAAAGATAAACTTTATTATTAAAGATCCACTTATGGAGTGCAACAATGGAGATTTTAGCTTAGCTTTTGACGATAATGAAGATACAGTATTTAAGAAAGAAAAAGATGGAGAACCATGTGAAATAGATATTCAAACTCTAACAACTATGTTACTTAGCTATAAGAGACCAACATATTTAAGAAGAATAGGTAGAATTAAAGCAAGCGATAAAGTAATCAAAATGCTTGAAAAAATGATACCGCAAGAAACAGCATATTTTTCAGATTATTTCTAAAAAATAATCGGAATTTATATAAATTTTTTCAAAAATAAAAGCTACATAAGCATAACACTTATGTAGCTTTTTTGCGCTAAAAAATGTAAAAGGGAAAAAAAGAAAGATATTGCCTCATATAAACTTGAAATATTTAGAAAATGCTAATTTTCTATTGCTATTTCAGTCGCTTTTTGCTATAATTAAAAGCGTTGTTATAACTTTTCGTTGTAATAACATACAAATATGGTGAGTATACTATATTACATACATAAAAAATAATAGGAGGAAAGAAAATGAACAACAGTATAAAAGTTTTATCAGCAATGATGTTTTGTATTATTTTTATTGAAAGCAGCATTTTTGCATCAAGCAAAATAGAAACTGCAGTAGTAAATAGAGATAATACTGGATATTCTGTTTATTTAGATAAAACATTACAAAATGGTTTTACATATTGTATTCAAAATACAAATGCAATAACAGCAGCATCTAAATGGGTTAAATCAGAAAAAGATGGAGCAGGCAAAAATGCGCAAGACATTGCAAATATTGCAAATACATATACAGGAGTAAATTATCTATGGGTAAAAGACTCTAAAGGAGATATGCAAATAGATGGTTTAGAAATAGATTTAAGCCTAGCTATAAAAGCAGAAGAGATTAATAATTTTAGTGATATAACTAAAAGAATAAAAATTTCTGCAGACGAAACAGAAAAAAAAGTAACAGAAAACAATGAGCTTAAAAGCACAATAGTTGTAGGTAAAACAAACATAATAGATACAGCATATACAAGCTATGAATATGCATTAATTAAGCTACCAGCAGCTAAAGAATATAATACACTTGTAGACTGTTTTAGAAACTTTAATTCTAAAAAAATAAATACTTTTGATAGCATAAAAAATGCATCAGTATTTAAAGAAGAATATAATAAAGCTTTAAAAACAGCAACTTTTAAACTTGTTGAAAATAGCGAAATATTACAACCAGAAAACGCAAATAACGGAGAAGAATATTTATTAATATTAAAAGGAAAAAACAAAGATAAAGAAACTTCAGATATGCAAATATTAACTTCAGTTAAAAAAGTAAAAGAAGGCGTAAATGAAAATATAGTAAAAGAGAATGTTAAGAAGGTAGTTAAATTACCAATAACAGCAGACAGCGCTATTCTTACTATATCTATAGCTTTGCTTGCAGCATTTCTTATAGGTCTTTTAATTATTAAAAAAAAGTGTAAATAAATAAGATGAAAAAAAGAATATTAGATATACTAATTGCGCTCACAATCATAAGTATAATATTTGTATCTTTTTTAATGTATATTAAATATTCAAGAGGAGAAAAAAACGAAAAAAAATTATCTCCTGCTATAGAAAAAATAATAGAAATTAAAGATGAAAAGAAAGAAAAAATATATGTAGATGGTTATGAGTGTATAGGTAATATAGAAATAGAAAAACTAAATATTTGTTACCCAATATTAAATAGCCTAGATGAAAAAGCAATGAAAATTAGCATAATCAAATTTTTTGGTGGAGACTTAAATGCTAGTGGAAATGTAACTTTAGCAGGCCATAATAATTTAGATAACAAAATGTTTGGAAAACTAAATAAACTTATAATAGGAGATAATATAAATATTAAAACAACAGACGGAAAAAGTATAAATTACTCTGTATATAAAATAGATATAATAGATCCAAATAACAAAGATATAACTAAAACAATTAATAAAGATATAAAAGAAATTACGCTAATAACCTGTATAAACGGAAATAGACAAAGGTTAGTTGTAAAGGCTAGAGAAAGCATATAGAAAGAGGATATCAGATGAGTAAGAAAAACGGAAAAATAGGAATAATAATTCTTTGCGTAGTCGTAGCTATTGTAGCTATTTTGTCAGTATCTTTTGGTATTGGTTTTTCACATAAAGCTTCAGAAAAAGCTTCAATGAAAAATCAGGATAATAGTTCATTAGAACAAGATCCATTAAAAGAAATACATGAAAACAAAGAAGAAAATAAAGTAGAAAATATAGAAGAAAACACTGTAGAAAACAATGTAGAAAACATTGAAAATTCAAATACTCAAGTTCCAAGCAATAATGAAAATAATGCTGTGGCAAATAACAATAACAATAACAATAACAATAACAATAACAATACAAACAACAATATAAACAATAATAATTCACAAGCAGATCAAACATTTGTTACAAATGTTGTAGAAGAAAAAGTGGTAAACAAACCATATAGAGATACTGAGCTTGCTTGGACACAAGAAAAAATAAATGCAGAAGCTTTAAACATAAAGTTTAGTACATTTGCACCAGAAATAACAGCAGTAAAAGAAGCATATGTATTAGAAAATGGAGACAAAACAGAAGTTACAAATGTAAAGCCAGGGGATGTATTTACATACTCAGTTAAGATAAGTAACAATGGAAATTTAGCAGCAAATAATGTTGTAGTAAAAGACAATATTTCAGACAAATTAGAAATTTTAAATGTTAGTCTTAAAGCAGAAACTAAAGAAAATAAACTAGAATGGAAAATCGAAAAAATAGCTCCAAATGAAACAGTTGAAATATTAATAAACGTTAAAGTTTTAAAATCTCTTAATGGAGAAATAATAAACAATGTAGCATATATTTCAGGAGATAATATAAATAATAATGAAACTAATAAAGTAGAAAATGTAGTTAAATACCCACATATGGTTTCAAAAAAATCATCAGATAAAGAAAATCAAAATGTTACAAAAGGAAATAAAATAACATACAAAATTTCTGTACTAAACGATGGACTTTTAGATGGTAGTACAGTAGTTAAAGACTATATTCCAGAAGGTACTAAACTTTGCGGAGATATAGTTGTAAACGAAAACAAAGAAACAGAAAAAAGTATAAGCGAAGAAGCTTTAAAAAATGGAGTACAAATAAATGTAGCTTCAGCTAAAACTTCAGAAATAACTTTTACAGTAGAAGTTTTAGATATAGAAAACTTAGCTAAAATAACTAATGTAGCAACAGTAGATAATAGAGAAACTAATGTAGTAGAAAACACATATGTAGAAGCTATAATATCTGCTACTAAAAGTGTAAAACATAAAGGAAATGTTAGCTTTGGAGATGCTCTAACATA
>JAVWPP010000031.1:13044-13619 GCA_036635835.1 Clostridia bacterium
GGAACAAAACTTACTGTAGAAAAAAGATCTATTACACAAGTTGTATTTACAACTAGAGTAGAAGATATGGAAGACGGATCTAAAATAATCAACGTAGCAAACGTAAATGGAAAAGACACAAACAAAGTAGAAAATACTTTTGTAAAACCTATAATATCTGCAGAAAAAGTAGCAGACAAAAAAGGTAATGTTACAAACGGAGATAGCATAAAATACACAATTAAATTAACTAACGTAGGAAGCAAATTAGGAGCTGTAAACGTAAAGGATATTATCCCAAACGGAGTAGCTCTGCAAGGAGATATATTAGTTAAAGAAAATTCTTCAGAAACAAAAATATCTGCAGAAAAATTAGCAGCAGGAGTAAATGTAAAAGTAGATGCAAAAAGTGCATCAGAAGTAACATTTATGGTTAAAGTTTTAGACTTAGAAAACTTAGCTAAAATAACTAACGTTGCAACTGTAGATGGAAAAGAAACTAACAAAGTAGAAAACACATATGTAGAAGCTATAATATCTACTACTAAAAGTGTAAAACATAAAGGAAATGTTAGCTTTGGAGATGCTCTAACATA
>JAVWPP010000032.1:0-13581 GCA_036635835.1 Clostridia bacterium
TTAGATAATGAGAATAAAGCTAGATATATGTTTTAAAAAAGTAAGAAAAAATGGAAAAAAGAAAAATAACTATAGAATAATAAAAAAACATGTGGTAATATAAAAATAGAAAAAGAGGAGAAAAAACATGGTCATAAAAAAAAGAACAAGTAAAACAATAGATTTAATATTTATTGCATACATACTAGGAGCAACAATATTTGGAATAGTAAAAAGTATAAATAGCGGAAGCATAAAAATAGACATGGATTCAAACGGAATATTAAATGTCTGCATAAGCCTTATATTCATATTTATATTGCAGCTATTTATTACAATTCTCAAAAACTACTTTCTAATTGGCGTATACATTGCAGTAAAACTTACAATTAGATCACATATGTCAGATAAAACATCAAATAAAAATTTAAACAAAGATATGGTGTACTATAGAGATATAATAAAACAACATTCTCCTGCTACCCTAAGCTATGCTAAAAGCTTTAGATTAGATAAAAAAGATGTAGTAGCTACATTAATGGGTCTAGAGTTAAAGCAAAAGATTAAAATAACAGATAAAGTTAATATACTTACCGAAGATATAGAAGATTTAGAAGAAAACGAAAAGTATATATTTAATAGTATCAAAAACAAAGATACGCAAAACATAGATATTAGGATTTTCGAAAACAAAGCTTCAGAAGACTGTAAAAGAGCTGCATTAATAGAAGAGACAGTAGATGCTCAGAAAAATATCAATGTTAAAGTTATGCTAATTATGGTCATATATACAGCGTTTATTTTTACACTTATATATATACAGGAGCTAACAGGCGGCGCTAATACCATGTCTATATGGTTACAAATTCTTTTAGCTATCCTTAATACAGTCCTAACAGCCCTTGTATCAATGGCCCCTATGATTATATTTATACAATATAACACATTCATAGAGTTAGCTAAAAAAGATCCATACATAAGAAGTGATAGCGGTCAAAAGCTTGCACAGAAATTAGAAGGTTTAAAAAAATATCTAGGAGATTTCGGTAGCTTAGAAGATAACGAGAAAGATTCTTTAGTATTATGGGAAGATTATTTAATATATTCTGTTATTTTTGAGCAAAATACAAATATTGTAGATGAGTATTTAAATAATATTTTGTCATAAAACATATAAAACTAAACTATCTATATACGGTAAATATATTAATGAGAATAAAGTAATTCATATGTTTTAAAAAATAAAAAAAGAAAAAAATAAAAAAAAGAAGAAAAAAGAATAAAAATAAAAGAATAAAAAAATAAAAATATGCTACATATAAACAATGTAGCATATCTTTATCTATTTCAAAATTTGCTGAACCCTGCCAACATTACCATCTGTAAGCCTAACCTTTATACCTCTATGATGAACTGCGCTATTTGTTAACAAATCTTGCACAATACCTTCAGTTAAAATACCTGTTCTTTGGTCCTTCTTAAGAACTATTGCAACCTTTAAACCAGGCACAATATTTGCTCTAATCGTATTATCCATTATACATCTCTCCTTGCAAGATATATCTTAACACAGAAAAAGCATAAAAGCAAAATATATAGGCAAAAAAAAAGTTGACAATAAAAAAAATATATAATATACTAAGACCATAAGTTGGTGATACAAATGAAAGAATTCAATATATACGTATCTGCAAAATTTGCGGAAAGCGATAAAATTATAATACAAAACAAACAAAATATTTTCCTTACGGATTTGCTAGAGCGCATTAAAAATCTAGAAGGAATAGATAAAAAAATATACGAAACTATATTAAAAAGAATAAAGAAAACAGCATTTAGAATAGAAGATAGCGCTGCATATACAGCTAGAATGTCTCAAAGAGAAGACTATAACAGAACCTATGTCCCAACTGGCTTCTATAGCATTGCAGAAAACACAGTATACATGCGCGGAGATTCATATTTAAGCTCAAAACTTGCAGAAGATGAACTATCTCTACAAACAAGAAGAATAGCTATACAAGAAACCCTATACAGCATGTCTAGTAACTGCAGAGATAAGTCTGGCCTTATGACAATACATGAAGAAGACAAAAAAACTGAAATAATTGGACAAGGATTCAATAGAGCAGCAACAATAGATATAACAAATAAAATAATTGGAGATAGCGTAGTTAACGGTGTTCCACAAGATTATGTAGCAGCCCTAGAAAGCGTAAAAGCTATTTTAGAAATGTCAGAAGAAGAATACATGAACATGTATTTTATAGAGAAAAAGTGGTATACAGAAGACCTAGAAACAAGGTTTAACCCACAAACCAAAGATGAATTAATTAAGCTCATTAAGCAGTATGACGAAAGAAAAAAACTTTCTAAATTTTTTGTAAATGACGTAGCAGAAATACTATATAGTGCTTTTTACGAAAACTTAAAAAGAAAAATAAAAGCAAAAGAAGAAATAGATAAGTACGAAGAAAGATTCACAGAAGCCATGGTTAAATACACAGATTATTTTGATCTTTTAGATGCAAAAAAAGCAGTAGAGCAGCTAATGCAAAAAGCAAATAAAAAGTAAAATGAAAAGTAAAATAAAAAGTAAAAAAAAACGAAAAAAATAAAAAGAAAAATAGCTATGAATCTTCATAGCTATTTTATATAATACATATAAATCTACAAAAAAACTAGATAAAAAAACCATGCTAGATACTACTTTTTTAAAATAAGAAACATCAAAAATATAATAAAAATATAATAAAAATATAAGAAAAATATAATAAAAATATAATAAAAATATAACAAAAAACAAACAAAAATAAAAAAATAAAAAAACCATAAAACATCTAGAAAAAAGCTACAAACTGTGATATAATGACCGTGATCACACAAGTGATTAATATAAAAAAGAGAAAGAGGAGAAAATTTATGAAATGTATTTTGTTATGTGCAGGATATGCTACTAGATTATTTCCATTAACAGAAAATTTCCCAAAAGCTTTACTAGAAGTTGGCGGAAAACCATTATTAGATTACATATTAGACGATGTAAATGAAATAGAAAAAGTTGATGAAATATACCTAGTAACTAATGCAAAATATACACCACACTTTGAAAACTGGGCAAAGGAGAAACATAACGTTAAACCTATATCAGTAATAAACGATGGAACGTATACAAATGACGATAGATTAGGAGCAATAGGAGATATTGTTTACACTATAAAAAATAAAAAAATAGAAGACGACATTATAGCAATAGCAGGAGACAACTTGTTTGACTTCAAACTAGTAGACTTTGTTAAATACGCTGAGGAAAAAAACAGCCCAGCTATATGCGTTAAAGAACATGAATGGGATGACCAGTTAAAGAGATTTGGAATAGCAGAGCTAAACGAAGAAGATAGAGTAATAGGCTTTGAAGAAAAACCAGCAAACCCTAAATCTAACTGCGTTGCATACGCAGAATATATATACCCAAAAGAAACATTGTATCTTTTTGATAAATATATGGATGAAGGAAACCCAGCAGATGCACCCGGAAACTTTATTAATTTCCTATATAAAGAAACAGATGTATATGCATTTAAATTTACAGGTGAGTGCTACGACGTTGGAACACACGAAAGCTTAGCACAAGTTAATGAAATTTTTAAAACAAAATAGTAAGAATCGTAGTATTAGAGGGGTAGTAAAATGTCAGTACCAAAAGTAATAAGGAATTTCATAGTAGCCGTATTTATGATTTGTACAGCAGCAATAATAGCTGTACAAACATTATATGGAACATATGCAAAACAGTTTGAATATAACATTTTAGTTAACATACTTTATATAGCTTTTGCTCTAGCAAGTGTATTTGCATACGTATATATAAGAAAAATGTTAAGAAAATATGATTTATCTAAACTAAAATTAAGATTAATAGAATTTGGATTTATGCTAGCACTTATAGTATTAACTAGAGTAATATTTGGCATACTTTTTATAAATCCAAACTGCAAAATAGATGAAATAGTATCGGTACATAAAGACCTTATAGGTATATTTCCAATAATATCTTTAATGCAAACCCTAGTAAAAAGTATAAATAATATAATAGAAATACCAATGCTATCTACATATATTATTAACACTATATTCTTCGTAGGAAGCGTATTTGCTTTCAAAAAAATCTTAAAAATAATAATAAGTAGCCCAGTAATATCTGGAATAGGAACGATTTTGTTTATCATATATCCTAAATTTATGTACTATAGCTTAGTAATAAACACAGATATAATAGCTCAGTTTTTCTTACTTATGGTTACGCTACTTATAATTTCTATTATAAAAGAAGTAAAAATAGCAAACAATAAAAGCAAAGCATATCTAGTATTTAGCATAAGCATAGGAGCCTTTTTAGCAGCTCTAATGTATATAAACACTAACATATTAATATGGATAATATTCTTACTGCTTTTAGATATATACATAAGCGAAACAGACTACGCAGGCATTAAATTTTCTAAAAAAACAATGAGAAAAGCAAACGTAGCTAAAAAAGCAAAACTAATTAGAATTCAAAAAATTAAAGCTAAAAAAATATTGGTATCTGTAGTTGTAATAATAATCAGCGTATTTGTATTTAAATTAGTATTTAATTTAGGACTTGGATCTATTACAAATAAAAAATATTTTGGATTCAATCCACTTAGCCAGTCTACCTTATTTGGAGTAGTCAACGAGCAAACCGCAAGAGAAGAAATTGTTAATTCAAACTTCAAAGAATCGCTAGATAAAAGCACAGGCAAGCTTAACATAGGAAATACAGTGAATAATATAATAACATTAAACAAAAAAGGAAAGTTAAAAGAAGCATCTAAACTATCTTCTAGATTAACAAAATCCGTATTAAAGAAGCAAAAAATAAACGAAAAAGTATCAAACTTTGCAGAAAAAAATATGGATATAGTAAAAACAGATGTAAACACAAAAAGACCAATATACAAGAAATTTAACAACCAAAAAATATTAATGAGTTTAATGAAAATAAACAATGTATTATATAAATTCATATTTGTAATCATAATATTAAGTGAAATAGTTCATATAGTAGTAAAAAGAAAAAGAGATGAATATTCAGTAACCATACGTAGCATATTTATAATAAGCCTTATTGGATTAATTCTTTTCGCAAGTTACACTTGTACAAACATAGATATAACAACATTTGCTATATTAATTGCAGTAATTAATTTAGCCGGAATATACTATAACAGAGATGATAAAGTAAAATTATTAGTAGCGTCTAAACGCAAATTTTAAAATAGGTGGTTATATATGAAAATAGAAAATATTATGACAAGAAATGTGCATACTTTAAAAACAACTTCTAAAGTATACGAAGCACAAGATATTATGAAAGAGCATGACTTTAGCTTTTTACCAGTATTAGAAGGCGCGAAAATCGTTGGAATAATAACAGATAAAGACTTAATAAATGGTCAAATAAAAAATAAGAAAATAATAGAAACATATTTCAATTTAGAGCTTAAAGACATTATGAATACTTCTTTTGATTTTGTATACAATACAGACTCAGAAACAGCGGTATTCAAGCAATTAAAAGAAAAACATAGAAGAAGAGTTCCAGTTGTAGATGAAAAACAAAATTTAGTTGGTATTATTTCTATCAATGATCTAAATGCAGAAAGAATGAAACTAGAAAACTAATATTTAGGTGATTTTATAACTTAGTAAAATCACCGTTTTCTATCTAAAAAGTGAAAGCAGGTGTAAAAATGGCGTACTATAGCGATGAACTATTAGAAGAAGTACTAAGTCAAAACGATATAGTTGAGATAATAGGCGAACAATTACAACTAAAGAAAAAAGGAAGAAACTACTTTGGCTGCTGCCCATTCCATAAAGAAAAAACAGCATCTATGTCAGTATCTCCAGATAAACAACTTTTCAAATGCTTTGGCTGTGGAGAAGGTGGAAACGTCTTAAAATTTGTAATGAAAAGTAAGAACATAGACTTTAGAGAAAGTTTAGAATACTTAGCGGAAAAAGCAAATATAGATGTAACTAAATACCTAGTAGGTACCTCAAATATAGAAAGTGTTAATAGCCAGACTAAAGATTTAAAAGCAAATATATATAAAATGAATATAATAGCAGCAAGAGCTTTTAGCGACTCTTTACGTGAAACTACAGATAAAATACTAGTAGATTATTTAGAAAAGAGAAACTTAAGTAAAGAATCTATAACTAAGTTTGGAATAGGCTACGGAACATGTAAACAGCCTCTTATGAACATATTAAAAAAAGAAGGCTTTACAGAAGAAGACATACTAGCATCTGAGCTTATAAAAAAAGTAGAAAAAAACAACAAAGTTTGGTATTTTGAAAGCTTTAAAGATAGATTAATATTCCCTATATTTGATGTAAGAGATAGAGTAATTGCTTTTGGTGGAAGAACTTTAAAAGAAGTAGATACATACAATCCAAAGTACGTTAACTCAACAGAAAACTTAGTATACCACAAAGGAAACACCCTATACGGTATGAACGTTGCTAAAAAAGAAAAACTAGAAAACATTATAGTTGTAGAAGGATACATGGACTGCCTAGCACTGCAAAAGTCCGGTATAACTAACGCTGTAGCATCTTTAGGAACAGCCCTTACAGAAAGCCAAGCTAAGCTAATTAAGAAATATACAGAGCAGGTTATAATGTGCTACGACCAAGACGCAGCAGGCCAAAACGCAACTCTAAGAGCTATAAGCATCCTATCTACACAAGGCTTAAAAACAAAAGTCCTAAAGTTAGACTCAGAAAAAACAAAAGACCCAGACGACTACATTAACATGTACGGAGTAGAGAAATTTAAGCAGTGCATAAAAAAAGCTAAATCTGCTGCAGAATATAAAATAGAGACACTTACAGCTTCGCTAGACGCAACAACTCAAGACGGAAAGTTAAAACTACTTAATGAAATAGTTAAAGTTTTAGTAACAGTAGAAAACGACATAGAAAGAGAAATGTATATAGAAAACTTAGCTAAAGAATATAATATAAGCATAGCAGCAATAACAAATGAAATAAATAAGAAAATAAGACCAATGCAAGTAACGAAAAAAACAGAAAATGCGGAAGAGTTTCAAATGCCATCTGTCCTAAAAAGAACGCTAGATACGCAAAAAAGAATAGAACAGTACTTAATTGCGCTACTTTTGTCTAAAGATAGAAAGATTTTTGAAAGAATAGCTAAGAACATCTTGCCAGAAGACATAAATAATAGTATAATAAGAGAGTTATATGTAAGTATACTTAGTTTAATAAATAAAGATAATATTAAAACAATAGATATTATGTCTAAAATAGAAAATAAAGAGCAAGTAAATGAATTAGCATCTATTCTGATGTTAGACATTGAGCTTTGTAATAGAGACAAGCTATTAGAAGACGTAGAAAAAAAATTAATATTAGCAAGACATATTAAGCTACGACAGTATGTTATAGATAGATTAGAGCGAGAAGATGTAAGTAATGATGAAAAAGAAATATTAAATATTGAATTATTACACATATTAAGAGAGATAAACAAAATCAAGAGATAACATAGTCGAGAATAGGAGAATTTTATGGAAAATGAAAATAGCGCTAAAGCTACTAATACAGAAAAAGCCGTTGCAGATTTTTTACAAAATATTAAAGAGAAAAAACAAGTAACGTATCAAGAGGTAGTTGAGTTCCTAGCGGAAACACCACTTGAACCTATGCAAATAGATGAGCTATATGCTAGTTTAGAAAAACTAGGAGTAGATACATCATTACTTACTAAAGAGAGCGACGATGAAGATAAAATAGAAGAGCCAGCTACTGCAGAAGCAGCAGAAAAAACAACAGGCCCAGAACTAGAAATAGAGCCAAATTTAGATGAGCTAAGCGAGCTAGAAAAAAATATATTGTTTGAAGATTTAAATAATATAACTTTCTTAGATGATATGAATACAGATGACCCAGTTAAAATGTTCCTTAAAGAAATAGGTAAAATTCCACTTCTATCTACAGAAGATGAAATGAAATGTGCAGAACTTATGGAAAAAGGAGATGCAAGAGCAAAAAAAATATTAGTAGAAGCTAACCTTAGACTTGTTGTAAGTATAGCTAAAAGATACATGGGTAGAGGAATGCAGTTCCTAGACCTAATACAAGAAGGTAACCTAGGTCTAATAAAAGCCGTAGATAAGTTTGAGCCTGCTAAAGGATTTAAATTTAGTACATATGCAACTTGGTGGATAAGACAAGCAATAACTAGATCTATAGCAGATCAAGCAAGAACAATTAGAATACCAGTTCATATGGTAGAAACAATTAATAGACTTATAAGAACATCTAGACATCTACTTCAAATGATGGGTAGAGAGCCAACTCCAGAAGAAATAGCAGAAGAGATGGAAATATCCGTTGAAAAAGTTAGAGAAATAATGAAAGTTGCGCAGGAACCAATATCTTTAGAAACTCCAATAGGTGAAGAAGACGACAGTAATCTTGGTAACTTTATACCAGACGAAGACGAACCATCTCCATCTGAGCAAGCTGCAGATGTCCTTCTAAGAGAGCAAATAGAGGAAGTTTTAGAAACACTTACACCAAGAGAAGCTAAAGTCTTAAAGCTAAGATTTGGTCTTTTAGATGGAAGAACAAGAACTCTAGAAGAAGTTGGTAAAGAGTTTGCAGTAACTAGAGAAAGAATAAGACAAATAGAAGCAAAAGCTCTTAGAAAACTTAGACATCCAAGTAGAAGTAAAAAGTTAAAAGATTTCATGGATAGCGAAGGCTAAAACATATAAAATGTATCTATCTAGATACGGAAATATATGCTGTGAGAATTAAATATACTTATACGTTTTAAAAATAAAAATTAAAAAGTAAAAAAAATAAAAAAACAAAAAAATAAAAGGTGAAAAAGAAGATTTATAAAAAATCTTCTTTTTTTATGTTTAAAAACAAATAAAAAAGATATATAATATACCTAGAAGGTGAATTATGAAAACAATAATAATTTTAGTAATACTACTTGGAGTAAACGCATTTTTTGCTGCAGCAGAAATAGCATTTATATCCTTAAACCAGTACACATTAAAGAAAAAAATAAGAGAAAAAAATGCAAAAGCTAAAAAAATACAAAAAATGCTACAAAACCCGAGTAGATTTTTAGCCCTAATACAAGTAGGAGTAACTCTAGCAGGCTTCATAACAAGCGCAAGCGCATCCCAGAGCTTCGTAGATAACTTAGCCCCTGTAATATGCAAAGCACTTCCATTTATAAGCATAAGCGTAGCAAGCTCAGTAGCCATGCTTATAATAACTATATGCATAGCATTCCTATCACTTATATTTGGAGAATTAGTTCCAAAAAGAATAGCCATGAAAAACGCAGAAAAAATGGCATATGCAAGTGTAAATATCCTATACATAATAGACAAAATATTTGCCCCAGTTATATGGCTACTAACTAAAACAACAGATGCTATAACAAAGCTATGTAGAATACCAGCACAAAACACAGAAGCAGTTGCAGAAGAAACAATAAGAAGCATGGTAGAAGAAAGCAAGAAAACAGGCGACATAGAAATAGGCGAAGGCAATATGATTGAAAAAGTTTTTCAGCTAAACGATAAGACAGCAGGACAAATAATGACAGACGCTCAGGACGTTGTTATAATAGACATAAACTCAGATTTAAAGACTATGATAAGCTTAGTTTCAGAATACAAATACACTAGAATACCAGTATACGAAGGTAGATGGAACAACATAGTTGGAATAGTGCATATAAAAGACATACTACTAAAAGTAGCGAAAGTAAAAGGAGAATTTTCTTTAAAAGACATAGTTAGATACATAGAAAAAGTTCCTAAAAATACTAAAATAGACGACGTCCTAACAGACCTAAGAAAGTCTCAAGGACACATGGCAGTAGTAGAAGACGCACGTGGCAAGATGATTGGTATAATAACCGTAGAAGACATTCTAGAAGAAATAGTTGGCGAAATTTATGATGAACATGACGTAAGAAAAAAGCAAAACAAATTGACATAATATCTTTTTTGTGATATAATTCAACTGTAAAATATATTAACTTAAATTTAATTAACTTTAAGGAGGATTATATGAATAATATTAAAAAAGAAAAAGAAAAAGAAAAAGAAAAAGAAAAAGAAAAAAACACAAAACAGAAAAAAGCTAAAAGGAAGAAAAATAGAGAAGTTAATACCGAAAATATTATTAGAAACCGCAAGAAAATGACCAAAGCACAGTATAAAAAATATATAAGAAAGCTAGAACTAGCAGGAAAGATAGCAAACGGAAATGAATATTTATACTACGTAGATGATGAAGAACCTGTTAAAGAAGCTAGATTAGTTAAGATCTAAAAACAAGGAATATAGATAATTAGAAATAATTATTTATATTCTTTTTTTGCGAAAAAATAAAAATATACTGAAATGGTTTACCCAAATCAGTATATTTTGTATCTATAATATTAAATTATACATTAAACTTGAAAACAGTTATATCTCCATCTTGCATAACATATTCTTTGCCTTCCATTCTAATAAGTCCTTTTTCCCTAGCAAGGGCCATAGTTCCGCATTTTATTAAATCTGCATATGAGATTATTTCTGCTTTAATAAAGCCTCTTTCGAAGTCTGAATGGATTTTTCCAGCAGCTCCTGGTGCTTTAGTTCCTTTAGTTATAGTCCAAGCTCTTGTTTCTTCTTTACCAGTAGTAAGGTAAGAGATTTGTCCAAGTAAAGTATATCCGGCAGTTATAAGCATATTTAAACCTGCTTGCTGTATACCGTATTCTTCCATAAGCATAAGCTTATCTTCTTCATCTAATTCAGTTAATTCTTCTTCTAGCTTTGCGCAAAGAGCAATAACTTCTGCGCCTTCTTTTTTTGCATATTCCTTAACTAAGCTAACATTTTTATCTGTAGATATATTTGCAACCTGAGCTTCTGCAACATTTGCAACATATATAACTGGTTTAGAAGAAAGAAGATATAGGTCTTTTAGAAGTTCTTTTTCCTCTTCGTTTAATTCTGTAGTTCTTGCTGGTTTTAAATCTTTTAAATCTGCAAGTATTCTATTTAGTGCATTTACCTCAACTTGAGCTACCTTATTTCCGCTTTTATTTAATTTGCTAACTCTATCTATTCTCTTTTGCACGGCTTCTTCGTCTGCATATATTAGTTCTAAAGATATAGTTTCAATATCGTCTATTGGATCTATTCCGCCATGCACGTGAACGATGTTTTCATCTTCGAAGCATCTTACAACATGCACTACTGCGTCTACTTCTCTAATATGAGATAGGAATTTGTTTCCTAAACCTTCTCCTTTAGATGCGCCTTTTACAAGGCCTGCTATGTCTACAAAATCTATAGATGCGTAGATAGTTTTAACGCTGTCGTTCATGTTAGCTAGTGTATCTAGCCTTTCATCTGGCACAGCTACAACCCCTATATTTGGCTCTATAGTGCAAAATGGATAGTTTGCGCTATCTGCACCTGCTTTAGTTATGGCATTAAACAAAGTACTTTTTCCTACGTTTGGTAGGCCTACTATTCCTAATTTCATTTTTTTCCTCCTAGTATTTAAAATTCTTTATGTATTATATCACGAAAAAGGGTAAATGTAAACAAAGAGAGGAGATACAGTGTATATACCGTTTGTTTTTTCTATGGAAAACATATACGCAAATAGATATACTTTAATCTACTTTTTACGTATTATGTAGTTTAGAATAAGCTAAAATGCTAATATATATTGAAAAAAAGAAAAAAGTATGGTATACTATATGAACAGTTAAATTTTAAACCTAAATTTTAATTAAGATTAAGGAGGAATATATAATGTCAAATAGAGAAATGCTAACTATAAATTTTGAAAATGGTGAAGTAATACGAGCACTAGAAGATACAAAGATAATAGATGTAATAGACAAACTACAAAACAAACCTAAAGACTTACTAGGAGTACTTGTAAACAACGAGGAACACTCTGTGTATTACAAACTAGTACGGGACAGTTATTGCAACTTTGTAACTTTTGATATGCCAGAAGGCGAAAGAATATATACAAGAAGTTTAAAATTCATTTTGTTCATGGCAATACAAAAAGTATGCCCGCAGCTTAAAATCCACTTTTTAAACAAAATAAACAGGAACCATTTTGCAGTAGTAGACGAAGGTGAAATATCTAAAGAAATAATAAACGATATAAAAAAAGAAATGAAAAAAATAATTCAAGCAGATTATAAATTCGATAAAATAAAAGCAAATTTTGATAAAGCAAAAAGAATATACGAAAAATCTAATCAAACAGATAAACTTGAAAACATGTTTCATAAATTTAGAGGAACCTACACTATATACAGTTGTAATGGATACTACAATTACTTTTACGGAATGCTAGCAACTTCAACAAAAAGCATAAAAGGCTTTAACTTAAAAATGTACAAAGGTTGCCTAGTACTAATGTTACCAAAAAAAGATAATATATCTTCAGTAGAAAACAAAATAAAACCAAGTAAACTTCATGATGTATTTATAGAAACTAACCAATACCATGCAAGAGCCGGTTGTGATACTTTAAGTAAAATAACAGCAAAAATACGAGATGGTAAAATAGCAGAAGTAATACAGTTTTCAGAAGCTTTACAAGATAGAAAATTAGTAGAAGTAGCGCAAGCTATAGCAAAAAGAAAAAATGTAAAAGTAGTCCTAATAGCAGGACCATCAAGCTCAGGAAAAACAACTTTTTCAAGAAAACTTGCTAAACAATTAGAAGTAGATGGATATATACCAGTACCAATCTCTATGGATGACTTTTTTAAAGAAAGAAATGAAATACCATTTATAAATGGAAAACAAAATTTTGAAAACGTAGATGCAGTAGATATAGAACTTTACAAAAAAACATTAGATGAATTACTAGCAGGTAAAGAAGTAACTATGCCAAGATTTGATTTTACCCAAGGTAAAAAAGTATTCGATAGACCTACTATGAAACTAGATAAAAATACAGTATTAATTATAGAAGGAATTCATGGATTAAATCCACTAGCTTCAGATTTCATAGATCATGATGAAAAATTCAAAATATATATTGCTCCACTTGTAACTCTAAGTTTAGACAATTGGAATAAATTCTCTTCATCAGACGCAAGAAAACTTCGTAGAGTAGTAAGAGATGCATATACTAGAGGCTTCAATGCAAAAAGAACATTTAACATGTGGAAAGATGTAGTAGAGGGAGAAAAAAATAATATATTCCCTTATGTAGATGACGCAGATTTTATTTATAATTCTAGCTTAATCTATGAACTAGTTGCACTTGCTCCACTTGCTAAAACATTAATGCTATTTGAACAAAATAACGAATGTTCCGCAGAAGCATGGAGACTTACTAAGATACTTGAAAATTTCTTACCAATGGATAATTCAGTTATTCCAAATGATTCTATTTTAAGAGAGTTTATTGGAGGCAGTTCAATAAAAATATAAACTAAAGAGGTGTTACAGATTTGTAACGCCTCTCTTTTTT
>JAVWPP010000033.1:0-12653 GCA_036635835.1 Clostridia bacterium
TTATTTTTTATTTACTGCTTTTACTGCTTTAGCTATAACATTTGCATCTAAATCTGCAGTGAAAGATTCTTCTTTGTTTTGCATATTCTTAATGTTTACAATATTATTACTTATCTCATCTTCGCCAAGAGCAATTGTATATGCAGCATTTAATTTATCTGCTTGTTTCATTTGAGCTTTAAAGCTTCTGCCTAATATGTCTACTTCTACAGATAGACCATATGCTCTAATGTCTGTTGCTAATTTATATGCAGTTTTCTCTTCTTTTTCTGAAAGATATGTAATGTATATATCTAGCTCTTTTTGTATTTTGTTTTTTTCTAGGTCATCTAGAAGAAGTATTAATCTTTCCATACCTAGTCCAAAACCTACTGCTGGCGTTTTAGGACCTTGGCAAAGTTCTACTAAAGTATCGTACCTGCCACCGCCACAAACTGTAAGGTCTAGAGTGTTTGAAACATATTCAAAAACAGTCCTATTGTAGTAGTCTAAACCTCTAACAATGTCTGGGTTTATATTATATTTTACATTTAAACTATCCAAAGTTTCTTTTACTTTTTCAAAATGATTGCTACAATCCTCGCACAAGTAGTCTGTTATGTTAGGCTTATTTTGTAATATTTCTTTACATTTCTTTTGCTTACAATCTATTATTCTAAGCGGATTCTTATAGAACCTAACTTTACAGTCTGAGCACATTTCATCTAAATTATCTTTTAAGAAAGACTTTAGTTTTTCTATGTATTTTGCTCTACATGCAGTGCAACCAATTGAATTAATATTAAGGGTTACTTCATCTAATATGTCTAGTTTTTTAAAAAGTGCAAGCGGTATAAGTATAGCTTCTACATCTGCCATGTAGCTTGCAGAGCCTAGTATTTCTACGCCAAACTGATTGAACTCTCTATATCTTCCCTTTTGCATTTTTTCGTATCTGTATACATTACTTAGGTACCATAGCTTAACTGGTGACGGCGCTGAGCTCATTCCATTTTCTATGTATGCTCTTACTACTCCAGCTGTATTTTCTGGTCTTAGCGTAATGCTTCTTCCACCTCTATCTTCGAAAGTATACATTTCTTTATTTACTATATCTGTTTCATCTCCAACGCTTCTTGTAAAGAGCTCTGTACTTTCAAAAACCGGAGTTCTTATTTCAGACATATTGTATTCTTTAGCTACTTCTCTTATTTTAGATTCTACGTTTTGCCACTTAGCCATTTCTTCTAAATATATGTCTTTTGTTCCTTTTGGTTTTAAATATTTCATACTTTCTCCTTTCGTAGTTTTTAGAACCTTGCTACCATTTTATATATTGGGCCAAATTCTGAAAATTTTCGTTCATATTCTGTCATAATATTTTCTTCTTCTGTTTTATGCAAATCTAAGAAAATTTGCTCAAACTTCATTCCATAATTATTCATGGACTCTATAGAATACTCAAACAAACCTCTATTGTCTGTTTTAAATTCTACTACTCCATTTTCTATTTCTATTTCTTTATATACATCTAGAAAAGTTTTAAATGTAAGTCTTCTTTTAGCATGTTTTTTTCTTGGCCATGGATCGCTGAAGTTTAAATATATTTTATCTACTTCGTTTTTATTAAATATATCTCCTAGCTTTGCAGCGTCTACTGACATTATTCTTAGGTTAGGTACTTTATCTTGTTTCTCTTCTTGGAAGGCTCTAAATTTGTTTATTGCTACTACAACAACGCTTTTAGAAAGCTCTATTCCTATATAGTTTATGTTTTTGTTTTGAAGAGCTTTATTAGATATGTAATCTCCTTTACCCATTCCTATCTCTATATGTATTTCATTATTGTTGCCAAAAACTTCATTCCATTTTCCTTTATTTTCTTCTGGATTTAATATTATTAGATCTTTATTTGAGGCTAAAATTTCATCTGCTTTTGGGTTGTTTCTCATTCTCATTTTTTTGTTCTCCTATATTGCAAGCAGTAAAAGTGCTTTAGAAACTGAAAGGAAAAACGCAAGTATTATTATTACTATAAATATGTTATATACATTTACTTTTTTTATGTTTTCTTTCATTCCATTTTTCTTTTTTTCTTTATTTGTTAGTATTTTTTCTGCTTTATCGTCTTTTCCAAGTATTTTATATATTGCGGATTTAAAATCGTAAAAATTATATCCTAGTATTCCTCTATATCTATATTTTAGTCTTTCGTTTCTATGTAGCGATGCTCCAAAACTTATTGCATATGCATACATAACTGCTTTTATTATAACGGCAATAAGGACAAAGGGCATAAATGCTTTATTTCCTAAATATATAATTGGAATTACAGCCATATTCATTGCAAGAAAAGGTATAAGTAAATATGGTATATATATAAGGGGCATTATTGCAGCTACTATTATAATAACGCAGGCCATAAGGTCTGAGCCTAGCTCTGCTCCAAAAGTTGCTGTAGTGCTTACTCCTGTTGCAGCTTTCATCATTTCTGCCATTTGCTCGCCTGTTGCTTTTGCAGTCCAAGTTGAGTAAAAATATAATATGCCACAAACAAATATACCTGCTACAATAGCTATTCTAGTTAGCATTCTTTTATCAAAACTTGCTATAAAGTCTTTGATCATATCTTTATAAAACTGTTTTATACTTTTACCACCTAGCTTATTATTTTTGCTTTTCTTCATACTAACACCTCAACTATTTTGCTCTTCTTTGATTTCTATTTCTGTTTTGATTTCTATTTTGATTTTTATTTCTACTTTCGTTTCCGTTTCTGTTTCTACTTTCGTTTCTGTTTCTATTTTCGTTTTGATTAAATCTTTGTACAGGTTTTTTAATAGGTTTATTTTTTTGTCCTTCTATAACTGCTTGAAAATCTATTTGTCTTGCGTCTACATTTACATACGCAACTCTTATTTTTATTCTATCTCCTAGTTTAAACTGTCTTCCTGTTTTTCTTCCAACTAGCATATATCTTTCTTCTAAGAACTCGTAATAGTCGTCATTTAAAGACATCATTGATATAAGTCCTTCTACTGTATTATCTAGCTTTACAAAGCATCCAAATGATGTTACAGAAGATATTACTCCTTCGAATATTTGACCTATTTTGTCTTTCATATATTTAGCTTTGTACATGTCGTCTGCTTCTCTTTCTACTTCTGTAGATTTCTTTTCGCATTCTGAACTTGTCATAGAATATACAACAGATTTTGAGTATAGGTCTTCTGAATCTTTATCGCTTAGCGTAAAGTTATTTTCTAGATATTTAGATATTACTCTATGTATAAATAGATCTGGATATCTTCTTATTGGCGATGTAAAGTGGCAATAATATTTTGCACTTAAACCAAAATGCCCTAAGTTTTCGTGATTGTATTTTGCAATTTTTAAACTTCTAAGCATAAGTGTACAAATTATATTTTTTTCTTTTTCATCTGTTGTTTCATCTAGTATTCTTTGTAACTCTTTTGAATTTACTTCTTTTAATCCTTTTATCTTTTTACCAAATAGGTTAAGCGCGCTATTTAATTTTGCTAGCTTTTCTTCGTCTGGTAGTTCATGAATTCTATAAATAAATGGTGCTTCTATACTAGACATTCTTTCTGCTACTGCCATGTTAGCTGCAAGCATAAATGATTCTATTATTTTGTTTGCAATTGTAATATTGTATGGCTCAATTCCTGTTACGTTTCCAAGAGGATCTACTATTACTTTAGTTTCTGGAAGATCAAAATTAATAGCTCCTTCTTTTTGCCTTTTTATATTTAAAGCGTCTGATACTTCTTTCATTATCTGAAAGTCTTCTTTGTAGTCTTTGTATTTTTCTACTACTTCTTCGTCTTTATTTTCTATTATTTTATATACATCTGTATATGTCATTCTATGTTTTACGTTTATAATGGCTTTAAAAATTTCACTTTCTAAAATGTTTCCTTCTTTATCTATATACATTTCTATAGATAAAGTGCATCTATCTTCGCCTTCGTTTAGGCTACAAATACCGTTAGATAGGACTTTAGGTAGCATAGGTATAACTTTAGCAGGCACATATGTACTTGTCCCTCTTTTAATAGCTTCGCTGTCTAAATTGCTTCCTTCTTTTACATAGTTACTTACATCTGCAATATGTACTCCTAGCATGTATTTATCTTCTGAAATCTTTTTACAAATTACAGCATCGTCTAGGTCTTTGGCGTCTTCTCCATCTATAGTTACAATTCTTTCGTTTCTAAGATCTCTTCTTTTTGCATACTCAAACTGCTCTACTACTTGGCTGATTTTGCTTGCTTCTTCTATAACTTCTTCTGGAAATTCTTCTGGCACGTTATATGCTCTTAGAAGTGAGTATATATCCATATTAGGATCATCTTTTTGTCCTAGTACTTCTATTATTTTTCCTTCTGCTTTTTTTGCGCCTTCTGGCCATTTTACTATTTCTACTACTACTTTGTCTCTGTCTTTAGCTACTCCAAGGTTCTTTTTAGGCACAAATATATCTTCGTATATTCTTTTGCTATCTGCTATAACAAAGCCGTGGCTTTGGCCTTTTTGAAGCGTTCCTACTATAGTTTTGTTTGCTCTTTCTAATATTTTAACAACTCTGCCCTCTGCTTTGTTGCTGTCTGTTTTTATCTTTATTATCTTAGCTAAAACTGTATCTCCATTCATGGCAGATAGGCTGTTTTCTTTAGATACAAACATATCAAAAGAGTTTTCTGCTACGTCTGAAACATATAGAGCAAAGCCAAATCCTTTGGACTTAGCTTCATACCTACATTTATACATGTTAGCTTTTTTTGCAGATATATATTTTTTAGACTCATCTAAAACTAAATATCCTTCAGATACTAATAAATTTAGTACCTTTTCTAGCTCACTTTTTTCTGAAACCTTAAGCACTTCTGCTATTTCATTTACAGTTAGTGATTGGTTTATTTCTTCCTCAAAAATTTTTTTGATGTTTTTAATTTCATTTTCCATTTAATACTTCTTTCTTACTTAATTATTGCAATTGTTGTTAAGAAACAAAGTATAACAAATACAAGTGCAAATACAACAGTTAATTTGCTAAGTAAACCATCTAATGTATTGCTTTTATTAGCACCATAGAATGTGTTACCTCCAGTTACTGCTGAAGCGCCTTCTTTTGAATTTTGCATCATTACAATTACAGTTAAAATACCAGCAACTACTATTGTTGCTATAGATAACATCCACGCGTATATTCCCATCATAATTAATTACCCCCAATTTCCCACTCATTATATCATAGTATTGTAGTATTTTCAATATGTTTATACTTTTTTAAGTGATTTTTATTTTCTTTTTTTGGGTGCAAAAAAACGCCAAAATGTTGGCGCTTTTTTTAAATATTAATTTGCATCTGCTGATCTATACTGTCCTTCTAAAACTGTTAATGCTGCAAATATAGAGTCTGCTAAAACTGTTGGGTGAATATTTCTATCTTCTACTTTAGAAACAACTGTTGCTTTAATGTATGCATCTTTACTGTCTAATTTAGTTATTTTTATTTTTGCGTTTCTTACTACTTTGCATAAAGCTTTTAGTTTTGTGTTTTCTTCTACTGGTATATATTCCTCTATATACTGTGGCTGCACATTTACTAGGCTTTCTATTGCTGTTACTAAATTTTCTGATGTCTCTGCTTTTATTATTTGGCTGTTTTTAATTATACTAGTTGTAAATAGGTTACCATCTTTAGAAATTACTAATGCATAATTTTTATTTATTATTAATTCCTCTATTTGATTTACTATTTCTTTTTCTAAAGCTGTTATTTTTTTCATTTATTATACCTCCAAATTTGGCTTGTATTTATTTTTTAACGCTTTTATAATTATATCACCATAGTGTGGTTATGTCAACAGTTTGATAGTTTTTTTCTTTATTTATGCTAATTTTTATATTACTAAGCTTTGGAATCTTGTTAATATGTATTCTTCTAGTTTTATTCCAAGGTCTATTATTTCATCTGGTCCAACGTATTTATATGCCTCATCTTTAGAGTCTATTAGTATGTATTCTGCGTCTTCTAGTATTTCTAGCACGATGTACTGTTTAGAAAGATCTAATATTTCTCTCATGTATCTTGTGCGCTTTATCATAGTATCTACGTCGTTTATTTGAACTTTTTTGAACTTTAATGCTCCGTAGTTTACGATGTATCTGTTTAGCTGCTCTCCTATTTTAACGTCTAGTTTTCTTTGTAGCTCTTTTTTCTTTTCGAAAGGAACTCTTATTTCTGATGTTGTTATTTCACTTTCGTAGTGTTTTATAAATTTTTCTAAATCCATTTTTTTCTCCCTATTTTTTTATTTTTTTATTTTTAATTTTTTATTTTAAAACATATGAGTAACTTAATTCTCATTACCTATGTTTCCGTATCTAGTTAGTTATATTTTATATATTTTATATCTATATATTATACCACAGCTGTCAATCTAGATAAGCTCTAGGCCTACTGGGCAGTGATCGCTACCATATATTTCACTGTATATGCTAGCCTCTTTTATACTGCTTTTTAAGGCTTCTGAAACTATAAAGTAATCTATTCTCCAGCCAGTGTTGTTTTTTCTTGAGTTTGTTACGTATGACCACCAAGAATATGCACCTGTTTTGTCTTTATACAAATATCTAAAAGTGTCTATAAATCCGCTAGATAGAAGGTCTGTCATCTTGTTTCTTTCGTCATCTGTAAAGCCTGCGCTATGTCTATTTGTTTTAGGATTTTTTAAATCTATTTCTTCATGCGCTACGTTTAAATCTCCGCATATTATAACTGGTTTTGTTTCGTTTAGCTTAAGTAGTTTTTCTCTAAATGCGTCTTCCCACTTCATTCTGTATTCTAGTCTTTCTAGCTCTTTTTTAGAATTTGGTGTGTATACATTTACTAGGTATTTGTCTTTGTATTCTAAGATTATAACCCTACCTTCGTGGTCATGCTCATCTATTCCTAGGCCGTATGTAACGTTTAGTGGCTTTTCTTTTGTAAATACAGCTGTTCCTGAGTAACCTGCTTTGTCTGCGCTGTTCCAGTACTGATAGTATCCTTCTAGCTCTACTTCTAGCTGCCCTTCTTTCATTTTTGTTTCCTGCACGCAAAATATGTCTGCTTTTTCTTCTTTGAAAAAGTCTACGAATCCTTTTTTATATGCGGCTCTAAGGCCGTTTACGTTCCATGATATTAGCTTCATTTGTTCTCCTTTATTTTTTTATTTTTTTTATTTTTTATTTTTTTTATTATTTTTTTTCATTTTTTTATTTTAAAACATATGCAAAACTTTATTCTCATTTATATATATTGCCGTATATAGATAGATATCTTTTATATGTTTTACATAGAATTTATATATGTATTTTCTCTGCACTTATTATATATTGCAGGAGGTAAATTGTCAACGAAAAAACTAAAAGCGCGAAAAAAAAAAGAAAAAAGACAAGAAAAAAAAAATAAAAAAAAGATAAAAAAGATAAAAAAAAGATGAGTAAATTTATACTCATCTTTATATATTAAGCATATGCATTTTTATTATATGCTAATTTTTCAATTTTATATTTATTCTTAATATCTTCAAACTGCTTTTTGGAAATTGGGTAAGCGCTAACTAGTAGCTTAGAGCAGTGCATTACAACTACGTGCAAGTAATCGCAAGTTACTCTAACTCCATTTTCATTGTAAGAATAGCCAACATTATCTATCTTTTTAATATACTTATCATGTTGATCCATGTAGGTATAATCTGGCTCTTCTATAGCGTTTAGAACATCTTCTAATTTGTAATTTGTAAAATATCCAACACATACTTTTTTGTCTGCTTTTATATGCTTTATAACGTGTTTTTGGTAATAGTCTTTTTTAAAAGTTTTCATTTCATGAGCTAAATATTTTTTTACTTTTTCATCTCTAAAATATTCTTTTATTTCTTCTTGCATGTTTCTATCTAGATAATATTTATATGCATACTGCATATATACTTTAAATACATGATTTAACTTGCTTTCTTCTAATACAAGTATTAGAATATCAAAAAGGTTTTCTCTTATTAAATAATTAATAATTTTAACTTGTATATCTAAATTTTGTTTGTTTTCTTCATTGCAAACTTTAATTACTGCAACTAAGCCTTGTTTGTATGAACTCTTTAGATATGCATTTACAAGTTCTTTTATCTCTAGTTTAGATACATTTTCTAAGCTTTCTTTTGTTATTTCAAGTATTCTTTTATCTATTAACAGTTTTCTTTTTATGCATAAAGTTCTTGTTGCTTTTATCACTTCTTCGCTACAATCATGTGAATATTTATAGTTTATAATAGCTTGTATGCAAACTGGTTTCTTAGCTACTTCACATATTATTTCAAGTATTTTTACATATACACAGCACTCTAGTGCTCTGCATTTTTTAAGTGCTACAGTTAAACTTGCCATTATTTCTTTCCTGTGTTTGTTTTCTGCATAACCATTTATAAGGTAACCAAACCGGTTTGCTATTTCTATGGTGTTTGCTTCAAGAATTAAGCTACATAATTTATCGTCTAGTTTTTCATCTACAAATCTTCTCATTATTTCTGTTTCGTGATCTATATCATTAATGTTTTTCAAAAAATCTTTTTCTAAATCTGCACAGTCTATTTTTTCTTGCATATTTGTTTCTAAATTTTTTTTGAATTTCTCTATTTCTTTTAAACTGACTATTTCAGATATCTTCATCTTAATCGCTCCTCAAAAATTATTTTTAAGACTGATTATTGTTTTATGCTTATATTATATACTATTTTAACTATTATGTCAACAAGTATAGCTATATTGTAAGTGTTTTCTAAGAAAAAGTTCTAAAACGTATGAGTAAGTTTCTTCTCATTATATATATTACCGTATCTAGATAGTTTCTTTTTATATGTTTCAAAAAAATATAAAAAAGTATACGCAAGGCAAATTACTTTACCTTGCGTATTTATTTAGTTTTTTTCATTTATATAATATATTTTACCACACTCTAAACAAGAGTAAAATATTTTTCTATGTCTTATGTGCTGAGTAGCTCCGCAGCATGGGCAGATTCCTACTAATTTTATATCTTCTATGTCTATTATTTTATCTTTTATATTGTTAGAAAGAAATATAAAGGCACTTGCAAAAACAATGCTTATGATTCCTATAACTGCAATTAAAGACAAGAAGCTTATGCCAGCAGATATAACTATAAGTAAAAGAAGTGTAAATACTACTAGCATTATAATTAAAGCATACTGTAGATATTCAAAAGATTGTTTATTTAATTCTTCTATTTTTGATTTTTTTTCGTTTGTAGAAAACTCTCTAACATTGTTTAAATACACTTTTAAATCTGTTTTATGCTCTGCTTTTTTCTCGCTATTTATATAGTTTTTAGCTAGCTCTTCTGGATTATATACTGCATTTTTAACAGATATTTTATCTAGATAATCTATTTTTTCTTGCTTTGTTAAATTGCTATATGATTTTATATATCTAAAAATTTTAGCTACTGTTTCTTCATCTAAAACTTCTTTTTTTTCTAATATTTCTTTCTTTATTTCTCTTGCTAAAGCACTTTCTTTTTGCATGCATATTTGAGAGCTAGCAGCATCTATTTCATCTATATTTGCTCCCTTTGGAAAGCTTACAAATGCTTTATATTTGCTTTTAGAAACCTCTGGAACTATGTTTAAAAGCTCTTTTAAAGCGCTAGATACTGCTTTATATATATTAGGTATTTCATTTGTTTTTCTTCCAATGCTTTGCACCCAAGTTTTATCTTTTTCGTTTCCTTTTATGCTTCCACTTAGCTCCTCTATTTTAATTATATATATTCCTGTTTTATGCACTACTACGTAGTCTAAAAGCACGTTTTGTCCCTTTAGCGGAATGCTTAAATTCTTTATACAGTACTTTTGCTCTTTAAAAACCAAGTCTAGTTTTTTAATATTTTCTTCTTTTGTTATATTCCCCATTTTACCTTTTTCCTTTGTTTTTTATTTAATTATATATTATATCTCTAAATATTTCAATATCTTTTATTTTTTTATTTTTTTCTTAAAAACATATATCTATCTTTATTCTCATTATCTAAATTACCGTATATATATATAGTTTGGCTTTATATATTTTATTTTCATTTAATATTATTTAGAGCTTAAAATTATACATAGAAACTATATAAATGTTAATACTAATACCGTTCTAGGGTAGTTAATGGCTACTCTAATGGACCAACTGAAGGAAAAATAACTTGATTAAAGTAATAAAACGTATATCTTTTAGTTTTATAAATTTAAGTAAAATACTACGCTTCTATTTGGATCTTTTGTGTTGCTTTATTTCTATATGTTTCCATTACACTTCATAAAAAAACCGAAATACAAATAATTATCTCTAATCCTCTGTATTTCAACTGTTTTTAAACTTTCTTGACCCCAACCATTGACTTAGAGCCAGATTTTACTCTGCTCCTAGTTTTACTGTTTCTATAATACTTGCCAATAACCTGTCTTATCTGATCCGATTCTTTGTATCAGGTTTAATTTTTTTAAAGTATTAATATTTCGTATAATTGTACTTTGGTCTTTATTTAATTTGTTAGCTAATTCAATTGTTGTAATTTCATTATATTTACTCATAAATTCAAGTATTTTCATTTGTGTTTTATTTAATTTTACACTTGCATTTACACTTGCATTTACACTTGCATTTGCACTTACATTTATCATATTTTTTAATTCTTGGTTATTGTAATTCATATTTTTAAATGTAGCTCTAAACCAGCTTCTATCTGAATAAAATTCCACATTTTCAATTTTTTGAACTGCATTTATTATTTTCACAAAACCACTACCTCTTTTTTCCATAAAGTCTAGTCTTTGAAACACATCCGCAATTATAGGATTTCTTCTACTTGATGGTACTTGATATATATCTACATCTTGTATTACTGTTCCATCAAACATTCCACCGTGGAGATACTATTTCTAATCTATCATCAAAAATATCAATGTGAACTTCACTTCCCATACTATTATATTGTCTATGAATTAGTGCATTAGTTAGTGCTTCAAGTATTGCATCATCATTATATTCAGGATAATTTATTCTTCCATTTACTGTTTTTCTCCATGCTTTTTTATTATGTTTTTTTATAAAGTCAAATCCAGCTTGCCTTAAATAAATAAGGTTTCCTGAACACTCTGCATCATCTACAGCATCCACTAATCCTGATGCTTTATTAAGTCCATTCCATCTTGTGCAAAATATTCTTGATTGCAAAAGTTTACATTGATCAGCAAATAATATTCCTGCATATGTTACTTTGTTATCTTCCGTAACAAGTCCAAATGAGATATAATCTTTATCCTCATTAAAATCATTTCGTGTATTTTGTTTATATGTTGCTTTTAGTAATGTAAAACTTAAATCCTTAAAATTTTCTTGTGATATATCTGCATCAAATGATGATCTAGTTCCTTTTAATATAAGTTCATTTAGCATATGTTCAGGACAATTTACTGATTGTTCTCCCATTCGAACATATGCAGTCTTTGCTCCATCTCCATTATAATAGTATGGTGTTCTTGCTCCGCTGTCTACCTCTACTTTTATTATATCCTTATCTTCAATCTTTATAGCACTTATATAAAATCTAGGTGTTGGCTCAATTCTAGTTTTTATAAATTCACTTATTTTTTCAATTGTTTTTTGCGGATCATCTATTCCTGTATATTTATTATTTTTATCTACACCAAAATATATTATTCCACCAATTCCATTTGAAAAAGCACTAACTGATTTTAACCAACTTTTTGGTTTTTCTTTCTCAAGTGTCACTTTACATTCCACCTCTGTAGTTTCAGCTATAATATCTTTCAAAAAATCTACCTCCTAATCTTCAATTAATCTTGCTACATCCTTAGCATATTTTTTTGTATTTACCTTTCAATAGTATTCCATATTTATATTTATAATTATTTATTTTATACTCACCTATTGTTGTATTTTTGCAATTACCACACCAAACATTATTTAATACTAATTCCTGTTTATCTTTAGGTATTTAATCACATTAGGCAACTGCTCGATATGCTGAACTTCCTTTTTCCTTTGTTTTTTATTTAATTATATATTATATCTCTAAATATTTCAATATCTTTTATTTTTTTATTTTTTTCTTAAAAACATATATCTATCTTTATTCTCATTATCTAAATTACCGTATATATATATAGTTTGGCTTTATATATTTTATTTTCATTTAATATTATTTAGAGCTTAAAATTATACATAGAAACTATATAAATGTTAATACTAATACCGTTCTAGGGTAGTTAATGGCTACTCTAATGGACCAACTGAAGGAAAAATAACTTGATTAAAGTAATAAAACGTATATCTTTTAGTTTTATAAATTTAAGTAAAATACTACGCTTCTATTTGGATCTTTTGTGTTGCTTTATTTCTATATGTTTCCATTATACTTCATAAAAAAATCGAAATACAAATAATTATCTCTAGTCCTCTGTATTTCGACAGTTTTTAAACATTTACTTAGAGCCCTTTTATTATTGACTCCTGCAGAATCTAATTGTAATTTGTCGCTATTTCTTTCTTCTATTAAAAAACAAACATTTAATAAGTAA
>JAVWPP010000034.1:0-12630 GCA_036635835.1 Clostridia bacterium
TAAATTAAACTCTAGGCTGCCTTTTAATTAACTTAGCATGTACAACAACTCTACCAGTTCCAGCTACATCACTACAAGTAGAAAGAGTAAGTAATTTGTCTGTACCTACTAGCTCAGAATTAAAAGGATGCACGCTTCTAGATTTAAGCGTATTTGCAAACTTCAAAAAGTTAGTTTCATACAAAAATGAAGTAGTTAAGTAGTAAGATTCAACAGGTGTTTTATAGACAGAGAACACTTGCCAAAGTGTATTTTCAGTAGGAGTAGATAACTTAATTATATGGTTTTCTTTATTATTAAACCAGCTTGGATTTAAAACATTTAATAGACTTCCAAACATAGTTTTATTAAGTCTACTATGACCGTAAATTATAGTGTTGTTATCAAAATCTTTCATGTTATTTCTGTAATCTGCAAATACCCAGCCTGCTTGATTTGCTGTTCCATCAAATGCTTTATGAAGATAATCTTCATTATTAGATGTTTGCACTAAAGGATAATTTATATTTGTATTATTAACTTGAATCCATCCAACAGTTTGCTTATTTTTTTCTAAAAGTTCATCAAAGTTAACGTTTATAAGTGGCATCTTTATATAATTCCAGTAGTCATTATTCTTATCTACAGGAGGATTAACAATCTCTGCTTTTTCTTCACTTGCTACTTGAACTACATCTGGTTCTTTAGCTATTGTTTTTGCAATTGTATTTGTTTTAACATCATCTAAAAGCCAGTTAATAAGTAACACTATAGCGAGAATAATAAGTAAAATAGATACTACTAAAACAACTATAGATATACGATCTAATTTCTTTTTTTCTTTAGATGAAACCTTCTTTTTTTTAGAAGAAGCAACCTTGTTTTCTTCAGTAGAAGCAACCGTTGTTTCTTTAGCAAAAGTAGCATTCTTTTTTTTCGCAAAAGTTATTTTCTTTTTTTCAGCAGAAGCTACTTTCTTTTTTTTGCTTGTTTTATCATTAGTATTTAGCTCAGAAATAGTATCTTTTTCTTTCCTTTTTACACTTTCTTTTTTATTAGTTTTTTTCTTAAGTTTTTCATTAAGTTTAGCAACTAGATTTATATTTTTTTTACCTTCTTTTTTTAAAGGAGCACGCTTAACAGTCTCACTTGAAACTGGCACTATATCTATATTTTTCGCAACTATCTTTTCTATTTTTTCTTCTATACTTTTTTTCCTAATCTCTCTCAAAATTTTACCTCCATGTTTAAATATATTATATCACAAAAAAAGTATTGTACATAGGAAAAATACATATTTTATATATATTTCGTAGTATATTTTTCACGCATATTCGCATCTTTTTTTAGTGGAATATAACTAAATTTTTAGCTTTAAAAATACTAAAGTCTATATAAAAAATAATTAGAATTTTTAAAATACAAGTCTACTTTTAAAAAAGTAAAAATACTTCAAGATAACATCTCAAATCACTTTACAATGTTACATAATTATGATATAATAGGCAAAGGCAAAAATAAAAAATTCTCGTTTAAATAAAGGAGGAAGTATTATGATTAAAACGTATATAAGGATATTTACTAAAATGTTTGACAAGTTAGAATATAAATTTCTAAGCAAAGAAGTGCAAAGCAAATTCATAGATTTTTATACAAACGAAGATACTCTAAACAAAGAAATAAACATTTCACAGTGCATGAAAATATTAAGCAATTTACTTGGAGAAAAAATAGCAGAAGTATATTTAAAAACATCAGATGAAAACGAATTTAAAATAGAAACAAAAATGCAAAAAGTCTACGATTTAAAACTAATAGATGCAGATAATTCTACTCATGACAAACGCATAGAAATCAAATATGAAGACTCATACTTTGTCTATGAAAGGCAGCCATACTCTAATATTTATCTACTAAGTTCTTTTAAAAGAGTAACAGCAGATAAGACAATATATATCTTAAAAATACGAGATGGATTTTTAGTTAGAGCATTTAACGCAAGTTCCGTTATATATAATTTTAGCAAAACAATAGACAAAAATTCAGATCTAGATTATGTATATGAAAAACTTATCAAGCAGTTAAGCCTAGAAAAAGATATAGATCTTAGTAAAGAAAATATACAAAAATATTTAGAAAGTAAAATTTCAGAATATGCAAAATAAGAAAAACAAAAAACTAAAAAACAAAAAAAGCAAAAAGCAAAGAAAAATTTCTTTGTTTTTTGTTTGCTTAAAATGTAGAAATATATATATAAATATGGTATAATTTAAAATACAAACAAAGGAGCAATATATGTTTAAAAGCGAAGAATATATAGATATAGAAAAAAGAATAGTAGAATTAAAAGATGAAATTACAGATAATATAGTAGAAATTCCGTATCTTAAAATGATTAAAGGTTTTGAAGTGTACGCTGCATATGTACATAATATAGGCATATATGAAATGCGAGAATTAAAAGCACAAATAAAAGAAGCAAAAGCTAAATATAAATTAGAATATATACAGCTTTGCAAAAAAGAAAAAATACCTATGGACATTAAATACATGAATGCCTCTATAAATAAAGCATGTGCTGAGGATGTAGAAAGATTAGCAGCCATGACAAGTGATGTAACCATGATAAAAAACGCAGAAGAATGCAGAAATGTAGATTCAGATCAAGAGCTTAATAAGAAAAACTATAAATATATAATTAAATCAATTCACCCAGATGTAAAAGAAAATGCAGAGCCAGAAGATTTTAAAGTTCTTGCAATAGCAACAGACTACTACGAAGGAGAAGAAGATGACAAACTACAAGAAGTAGTAGATCTTATGCATACTAAAAAGGCATATGTAGAGCCTACAGTGGACCTAGAAGGTCTTAAAAAGAGGTATGCTAAACTATATAACAGAAACCAAAGATTCCTAAAAGTAATTAACACCTTGCAAACAAATTTCCCACTTTCAAAAGAAGAATTAGTAAGTGATAAAGTAGAAGTAAAAAGAATACAAAAGATGCTAATTAATTCAGAAAAACGCCTACTAGAAAACGAAAAAAAGATGCAAGAAAAGATAAAAGAAAACAAAAATACATAAAAAGATTACATAATTCATTAAAATAATTTGCAATATGGATTAATTTGTGATATAATTCACTTGTAAAAAAAAATAAATGTTTTTTAAATAAAAAATATAAAGGATGTGTATTTAAATGAAAACACTTTCAGAAGTATTATCACTAGCTTTAATAGGTTTTACAGTTTGTGTGGGTCTTATACTTGCAGGATTTGTAGTAACGCCAACAGTACTTGTATATACTTTGTTCATAGTTTCAGCAGTAGCAACCGTAGTTATATTTAAAAGTATGTTTAGATACAAAATAGAAAAATAAAAAAAGTAAATAAAAACAAACAAAAATAAACAAAACTAAAGTAATAAAACAAATATAAAAAAATAGTCATAATTTTGACTATTTTTTTATTGCCTATTTAAAAAAAGCTAAATTAGATATATACTAGTAATGTAGGTAATAAAACTACAATATTTTAAGGAGGATAAAAATATGAAAAGTAAGGCGGCGAAAGGATACGGCATATATTTTGCATTAATAACACTTGTAAATATTGTTTTTGGAATAATATCTAAGAACTATATATACTCAGCTGGTAGTCTTGTTTGGGGACTTGTAATAGTTTTTTCTTTTGTGAGAAAAGAATATAAGTCATTAACATTTCTATGGGTGCTTAAAGTAATTGGACTATGCTTGCAACTGTTTGTTACAGTGCAGATGCTTATGGCAGGTAAATTTAATGCAGACTATATTGCAGTAGCGCTATCTATAGTAGATACAGTATGGCTTAAGATAGCAATAGTTACAGATAAAAAAGCAACAAATTAATTATACATATATAAGTTTTTTAAAAAAAATTAAAAAAAGTATTTACAAACTTATGTAAACATGATATAATAAATATGTAATCAATTTTACATATCTAAATAAATATTTAGATAAATTTAAAAAATACAAGCGAGGTATTTTTATGAACAAAAGAACAATTGATGAATTATGTATATTCGTGTCTAAATCTAATATAATACTTGCTAAATGCAGTATAGATGAACTTGCAGACGTAATGAGATATTTAATTGAAAACACTGAAACTTCTGCTAAATTAAGATATTCACCTAGAGTATCAGATGAAGATTCAGCAAAAATCAAAAAACATTTCAAAAAAATAAAGCAAGAATTTAACCAAGAAGATTTATACAACGGATGCATTTCCGGATATTATGTTCTACAGTGGAAATAACAAAAAAAGAAAAACTAGCATTTGCTAGTTTTTTTTATGCCTAAAATAGAAAAAGTTTAGTCTATAAAAAAACTTAAATAAATAGAAAAAAATAAAGTCTGCTTTTTTCAAAAACAAAATACAAATACATATCTAGCAGTATTGCTTTTTAAAGAAAAGTGTAGTATAAATAAAGTAACAATAAGGAGATAAATATGATTAAAATAGACAGCGATAAAAACCTAAAAAAAACTAATAGATTAATAAATATAAACATAGCATTAATAGCACTTCTTGTAGTTTTACAAGTTGCAAGATATGCTATATTTTCATGCACAAGCTACTTTACAATTATAGCTACAGTTATAGATATTATATTTGTAGTAATAGCTAAAAAAAATCAAAAAGCTAACATGAGACCAATTCCAATAGATAAAAAAGATAACGAGGAAAAATAGTATGGAAGATAGATTGCTTAGGTACACATATAGAGAGCCAGCAAGTGAATATCTTAATACATTTGTCGGCAAAAGAATTCTAGATATATATCTAGAACATAATTTTACGTCGAGTTTTTTTGTGCAAGTTAGGTACAATAAAGCAGCAGATGAGTATTACGTATATAGTACAAAACAAGAATTAGAAATCTTAAAAAATATACAAGAAAACATTGCTTCATCAGAAACTTTAAAAGAAAAATATAAGAAATATAAATATGATGATGCAGTAAAAGTATACTTTAAAGAAGATGAAGATTTTAAGAAATATATCAACATTAAAAAGATGAAAAGAAAAGATGGAAAGTATATTGAAGATGTATTAAAAAAAGATAGATTAGCAGATTATATCGGCGAAACATATTGTTTAAATGGTTGGAGATATAATTTAACTACAAGTTACCTAGGGGATAAAAGAACATACAGTTTTCAGTGCTATATAGACAAAGGCTATGAAAACATAGGCAAATTAATTGAAACAGTTTTTTCATATTTGCCGGAAAAACAAAAGGAATATGGGACTAAAAATATTGCATATAGAAATTAAAATAAGAAAGCGTTCCTTTCTTATTTTGCATATTAAGGAGAAATATAAATGAAAATATCAAGCGAGAATTTCAGTAAACTAGATAGAAAATGGATTAAGATAACAGATAAAACTTCTATCATGAAAATAGAATATGCACTAGCTAAAAAAAGCAGCTCAGACATATATTTAGCACATGTATACATAGATCATTTCTTAGGTCTTTCATGCATAATTGTAGGACCTGCAAAAGAGGAAAATGGATATTTTGAAACATGCGCAGATATTAAAAAGCTAGAAGAAAATATTTTCGAGTTTCATGCAGATTATTTAGAAATAGCAAATCTAGAAGCAGAAATTATAGATGCAAAAAAGGTACAAAAAACTCTTGCATATATTATAGAATCATATGTAAATGAAAATTGGTATTTGCCTTTTTTAGAAAAGCAAAAATATATTTTTGAAGCAAGAACAGATAAAGCTTTAGATGAATATAGAGAAAAATATTTCCCAGATGTTATCACTTTTCTAATTGCAAAAAAAGGTTTAGAAAGCGAAATAATGTACGGAAGAATTGAAGGCTTAGATGAAGAAAATAACGATATAATATTAACAGCTTTAAACGATTCTTTTGAAGAAAAACTAAACGTAAAAAAAGGAGATTTGGTAGCGGTAAATTACATAGAGTTAGAAGGATATAAAGGCTATGTATGCGTTAGAGTTATACCGTATGCCTTAGGCATAGTAAAGTATGGTTTTGTAAAAGATGAAAGCGTAAAACTAGAAAATTTAGATTATACTTCCCTTATAAAATATGCAAAAAGCGTAAATAAAAAATTAACAGACTTAAGCAAAGAAGAAATAGAAAAATATATTACCTAAGTAAGTTTAATATCTCTACAATTTGTGGTATAATATAAAACCTAAGGAGTGGATAAATAATGGTATCTAAAAAAGGAGCAATACTTGCAGTGCTAGAAGTTATGCAAAGCGCAACAGATGAAAATACAAAGCTAAAATCTAAAGAGATAGAAGATATCGTTAGAGACAAATATAAAATAGAGATAAACGATAGAACAGTTAGAAATAATCTAAAAATATTAAGAGAATTTGGCTATGGAATTTCAGACTATAAAGAAGATAGTAAAGGCTACTATTACAAAAAGAAACTTTTAGATTCAAAGCAAATTTCAGCTATAATAACTGCAGTTGCAGGAAGCACAGATATAAGTAGTGAATCTATTAATGAAATAATAGAAGTTCTAAAAAAAATAAACGGAAATAATTCGTTTACGAGTAAGCTATTAATTAATATAAATGAAATATATAAATGTATATTGGAAAATAAAAAAATGTCTTTTGAGTACTATAAATATAGCGTAAATAAAGTTTTGTTTTTTCAAAATACATACGTTGTTAGCCCGCTTAAAATCATTCAAAATAATCATATAATATATCTTGTTTGTATTGATGATAAAGATGAAGAAATATATACATATTTTAAAATAGCTAATATGAAAAATATAGAGAAATTAAATAAAAAAAGAATATATAATAAATGTGCTCAAACGCTAGATGAATTTATTAAAAGCTCAGTATATCTTAAAGGTGGTAAAGCCACAAGTATTAAGCTTATTATAGATAAAAACATAGTAGAAAATGCAATAGATATTTTAGGTCCTAAAGTAGAAATAAGTAGCGCAGATAATATGCATTTTTACGTAAGCGTAAATAAAAGTATAGAAGGCGTAAAAGCCTTTGTAATGCAACATTTAAATTCATGCAAAGTTATAGAGCCAGAAGAATTAGCAGAAGATATTAAAAATGAAGTTATGAAATATATCAAGAACAGTTGACATAACTACATGTTTTGTGGTATAATTAAATTGTAATAAAGAACTATCCAAAATAATAATTTTATTGGAGGAATATATATGTTTAATTATAATTCAAACGGAAGAGATAATGGAGACAAATATGGACACGGGTCAACAGATGATACAACTATAGATATTCACGGACATGGATCAGGTTGTTGTCCTAGATGTGGAAGTACAGATATAATTAGTTCATCGAACTATTGTAATAGATGCGGAAACAAGTGGTAATAAAATAAAGTATAAAAAGAATAGCAAATGCTATTCTTTTTTGCGCTTTAAAGTCTAAATATATTGTTTATAAAGCAAATCTATGATAGAATTTAAAAAGTAGAAATATTATAAGAGGAACATAAATGAAGAAAAAAATGAAAACTGTAAAAGGCGCAAAAAAGCTTATTAGACTTATTATACTAGATACTATATCTAAAATTGTATTAGTATTTTGCCCTCATAATGTTATAACATTAATGCTTGTTTTTACGGGAAAAGATGATGTAAAAAACGCTAGTAAAATATATCTAATTCTAAATATATTAATAGCTTTTTTAACAACGTATTTATATATAGATGCACTTAAAAAAGAAAAATTACACATAAAATTAATGTACTTTATATATAATATTATAATAATTCTAGCATTAGTAGGACTTGAAATAATGCATTTTAAAACTTTAATTTAGGTAGGAGAAAAGTAATAGTGATAGAAGAAAAAAGACCGTTTAAAGGTAAAAAATTAAATGAAAAAATTGGTGAGTATACAGTTGTAGATATAGAAACTACAGGGTTTTCACCTATGCATAATAAAATAATAGAAATTGCTGCTGTAAAAATAAAAGACGGCAAAGAAATAGACGAGTTTTCTATGCTTGTTAACCCAGGCGTAAGTATAAGTAGAGCCATAACAAGTTTAACAGGTATAACAAATGAAATGGTTAAAACAGCTGCAGATATTTCATCTGTAATTAAGGACTTTGACAGCTTTGTTGGAGACAGTATTATAGTTGGACATAACGTGCATTTTGATATAAATTTTTTGTACGATAACATGGAAAACGAGATAGGAAAAACTCTTTCAAATGATTTTATAGATACTATGTACATGAGTAGGCATTTAGTAAAAGGTTTAGAAAACTATAAGCTTTCTTCAGTATCTAAGCATTTTGATGTAGATTATGTAGATGCGCATAGAGCAATTAACGACTGTAGATTTACGTATAAATGCTACGAAAGTTTAAAAGAATTATTATAAAAAAAGATTAAGCAGAGAAAGAGATATTTTAGAATAACTCTTTTTCTTTCTTTATACGTTTTTTCCATAACATCTATATATATTTTTTCCTTTTAGAAACGTAGAAAAAAGTGCAAATTTGCCCTTAAAGGTTGACATAAATACATGTTTTGTGGTATAATAGACCTATGCTCGAAAAAATTATTAACATTTTTTTTTGAGCTAAGATATATGAATTTTCTGCTAAAGTAGAAAATGGGGGGAATAAATATGAAGAAAATTAAAGAGATCGGACTGCTTATTATTTTTATAATATTAACATCAGTATCAATAATAACAGTTAAAAACAAAATGCAAGAAAACAGTCTAAAAGAAGATACAACTTTAGAAGAAGTTGCAGTAGAAACAGAATATGTAGAAGACATGACAGAGAAAAATGCCTTCATTAATTTAGATAATAAAGAAGAAAAAAAAGAAGAAGTAAAACAAGTCAAACAAGAAAAATTACAAGTAAAAGGAGATGCTATAGCAGTTGTAGATATTCCATCTATAAAGCTAAGAGCACAGGTTAAAGACGGTACAGATAACGAAACTTTAAAAAGATATGCAGGAAGATTTGATGGATCAGCGCTTCCAGGACAAGATGGTAACTTTAGCATAGCAGCACATAACAATGTACAAACAGAGCTATTTAGAAATTTACACAAAGCAAAAAAAGGTGTAAAAATAACTGTATTAACTAAAACACATCAGTACGTATATGAAGTTAAATCTATAAATAAAATCAAACCAAATCAAGTAGAAGTTATAGACAACGATTTTTCAAAAAAAGAAATAACTCTAATAACATGTTCAGACTTTACTAAAACAAGAACAGTAGTAAAAGGAACACTTGTAAGCACAAATGAAATATAAAATTTAAGCACGTTATGCGTGCTTTTTTTTATGGTTTGTGGTAATATAAATAAGAGACAAAAAGGAAAAAACAAAAAGGAGAAAACATGAATAAATTTAAAAGAATATATATTGAAATAAGTAACGTATGTAACTTCAAATGTAGCTTTTGTCCAAAGAGCAAAAGAGCAAATAAAATAATGACATTAGAAGAAGTAAAAATAGTCCTAAAAAAAATTAGTCCATATGCAGAATATATATATTTGCATGTTAAAGGAGAGCCACTTTTACATCCAAATTTAAAAGAAATATTAGATGAAGCATACAAATATAATCTACAAGTTAATATAACTACAAATGGGTCTTTACTAGAAAAGCAAAAAGAGATGCTTGTGCAAGCAAAAGCACTTAGACAGATAAATGTTTCAGTGCATAGTATAGAGCAAAACTCATCAAATAATATAACAAAAGAGCAGTACGTAGATAGTGTTTTAGAAGCATGTAAATACATAGAAGAAAACTCTAAATGTATAATTGCATATAGGCTATGGAATTTAGATAGCATGTCAAATGTAGATAAAGATTTACTCCTTATAAATAAAATATCAAAGCAGTATAATAGAAAAGATTTACTTTCGGAAATAAAATCAAATTATGCAATAAAACTTAAAGAAAAAGTTTTCCTAAATCTAGATACAATTTTTGCTTGGCCAGCTTTAGATATTCCGGAAATAAATAAGTATGGAACATGCTATGGATTAAGGCAGCAGCTTGGAATTTTAGCAGATGGAACAGTTGTACCATGCTGCTTAGATAATGATGGAGATATAAATCTAGGAAATATTTTTAAGCAAGATTTAGATGAAATACTAGAAAGTAAAAGAGCAAAAGATATAGTAGAAGGATTTAAAACTTGTAAACTTGTAGAGCCGCTTTGCAGAAGATGTGGTTTTAGAGAAACAAAAAGAAGATAAAATATATAATATAAAAAAAGTATCTAAAGAGAAATATATGCTAGATACTTTTCAAAAAAAATGCACTACATATTACTACGTAGCTGCATTTTTTTATATATTTATACCAACTCTTTTGCTAGCTTGTACTCGCCTGTTTGTCCATTATACTCAGGAGTAAATGAAATAACTTCATTGTCTTTAGAGTATATAATAAATTTAACATTTGGAATTGTTTCAGAATAAAACGCATAGAAATTCACAATATCATCAGCGTGTATATCCTTATATTCTTGTAAAAGTTTATCTGCAATTAATGTATTATTATCTAATTTCAAACTATACACTTCAATCTTTTTAACTTCTTTATTAAACGAAAAATTTATACAATCTGTAGCATTATCATCTAAAAAAACATTCTTGTTTTTCTTTGAAATAGATTTATTAGTTAAATACTTAGCACTAACATCTAAAGGCTTAATTGCATACTCAGAACCGTTTGGTTTCTTTTTAGATGGAGAATGTAAAAAACTATTTATTACTAAGAATGACGAAGCAATTGTAAGTACAGATATTATCCCAATTATAATTATATAAGTTTTCTTTTTCATATAGATTTCCTCCTTAAGTTTTGCTTTAGTATATCAAAAATAAATACAAATGTAAATAGATATCAATAGTAAAAAACAAAAGTACGAAAAAAGCCACAACTGTGACTTTAATTTACTTCTGTTTTTTCTTACGTAAAAGAGGTTTCTTTTCTTTTTTAGTATAGTTTAAAGGAATCTCAATATATTTCTGAAAAGTATTAAGCGCGCTGCTAACATCTGCTGGCAAACTGTTCTTTTTTACTCTTACTTTTTTTCCTGTTTTCTTTTCATATTCTGAAATAGATTTATTAACATCATTATTTATAAACACATATAGCAAACCAATAATTACTGCAAAAATCGGTATTACAACAAATAAAAGTACATTGAATCTAGACATGCTATCACCACCTATATAAATATTTTAGCATAAACTTTTTTTAAAAGCTATATATCTTTAACAAAAAAATATATAAAGCATAAAATACGAGTAGGGAGGTGTTTTATGGGGAATTTATGTTGTTTAGAAAACGTAGAAGAAAATTTATATAAACCAGTATATGCTCAAATAGTATCTAGAGATTCTAAAGTAGTTGCTAGTATGTGCCCAGTTAATCTAGAATGCAATTTAGTAATTAGAGGCAGAGATATAAAACATATGCCAGGCTCTCCAGAAGTCCATTTAAATGGCCCGGGAAGCTATGAGGTAACATTAATAACTACTGCAAGTTTATCATCTGTTTCAGGCGCATTTGTAACATGTGGGATTTCCTTATACATAGGCGCAAATAAATTACTTGCTACAAGTGTTAAAGAAACGCTTCCACTTTCTTTATCTGGAGGAGCAGTTTATGCAAATCTAAGTACAAAAACAATAGTAAATATTGCTGAAGAATCTGAGCTAACTTTACTTGTAATGAACGATTCTGGTATATCTTTAAACTACTGTAACACAAATCTCATAATATATAAGCTAGAATAGCTATATAGGTTGACATAACAGTTAAAACTGTGATATAATGAAAGGTAGTTAAATAAATAAAAAGTAAATATATAAATATGTATTTAGGAGGTAAAATGAGTTATTCAGAATATGATGATTTAAAAGAAATAGCAAAAGAAAAAGGCCCATATAGAGTATTTACATTAGATGTTAAAAACAGCAGAAAACTTGGCTATGACGCAGATAAAATAATGATGTATTTAGAAGTAGTATATAAAATTTTAGAAGATAGAAATGTTATTCATAAAATAAAAGAAAATACTAAAATGATACTTACAAAAGAGCCAGCTAGAATTTGCGGAGACCTATTTGCTTTTACAATAAAAAATAATAAAATATCTGTAGACGAAGTATATAAAATACTAAAAGAAGAAAAAGAAAAAAATGGACTCGAAACATTTTTTCATGTTTACAGCTGCGTTTACGAAACAGATGACTTTGTAAAAGGAGATAAATTATATTATAGAATGTATGCTATTTCATCTTCAGATCATGATGCAAAAAAAGAAGGAATAATAATATAAAGGATGTGTTTGTATGGACAGAAAAGATTTAGAAAATGCAAGAGGAAAAATACAAATAACAGAGGTGAAAAAAAAGGAGACAAATATTTTTTCAAGATTAATAACTGCACTTGCACTACAAATATTAGTAACAATATTTATACTACAGAGTGAGGCTATAGTTTGTCCTTTATACATCAAAATCTTATTCATATTTACAAGTATAATTATACTATTTTTATGTTTTAAAAAAAGATAAATACTTATGTCATTAAAAAGAGTTAGAAATTAAGATATTTC
>JAVWPP010000035.1:0-12281 GCA_036635835.1 Clostridia bacterium
GCTAGATATAAAAAAAGAAATAAGAATAAAAAAACATTAAGTATATGTTTTAAAAGAAAATAAGCAGCTAACTGTAAAAGATTAGCTGCTTTTTCATAGGTAAATATAGCAAAACACCTCACTTTTCGTTGATATTCAAAGCGTTTTGTAGTAGAATATAAGATGTAAAATAAAATTAAGAAAATGGAGGATCTAATGAATAAAAAATGGATAATAAAAAAGTACGATGAAAACATTTTAACTAAAATACAAAAAGAAAATAATGTATCATCTACTTTAGCAAAACTAATAATATCTAGAAACGTAGAAAACATAGAAGAATACTTAAGACCGTCGCTTACTAGTCTAAGAGACCCGTATATCATGAAAGACATGTCTAAAATTGTAGATAGAATAACTAAAGCAATAGAGAGCAAAGAAAAAATAACAATATTCGGAGACTACGATGTAGATGGCGTAACAAGTATAAATATACTTATGTCCTTTATACTTGAAAGAGGCGGAATTGTAGATTACTATTTGCCAGATAGATTAGAAGAAGGATACGGCTTAAACAAAGAAGCGCTTAAACAAATAAGAGAAAGAGGAACAACTCTTGTAGTAACAGTAGACTGCGGAATTTCAGCTATAGAAGAAGTAGACTATGCAAATAGCATAGGTTTAGATGTATGTATAACAGACCATCATGAGTGCCCAGACATACTACCAAATGCATGCGCTATAGTAAACCCAAAACAAAAAGACTGCAAATATGAATTCAAAATGTTTGCTGGAGTTGGCGTTGCTTTTAAGGTTATATCTGCGCTAGCTATGAAATATAATCTAGAAAAAGACACGTATTTAAAATTTTTAGACATAGCAGCGCTTGGAACAATTTCAGACATAGTGCCGCTTGTAGACGAAAACAGAACAATTGCTAAGTACGGAATAGAGAAAATAAAGGAAACGGAAAATTTAGGACTAAAAGCTTTAATTAAAGTTGCAGGATATAAGCAAGTAGATTCAACTATGGTATCTTTTGGACTTGCACCAAGAATAAACGCATGTGGTAGAATGGGAGATTCTAGCCTTGCAGTAAAGCTATTTTTCTCAAAAACTATAGAAGAAGCGCAAGTAATTGCGCAGAAACTAGAAGTGCAAAATAGGCAAAGACAAGACATAGAAAAGAAAATATATAACGAAGCATTAGAAATAATAAAAAAAGAAGAACTATATAAAAACTCAACAATAGTGCTAGGGCATAAAGACTGGCATCATGGAGTTATAGGAATAGTAGCTTCTAAATTAACTGAGCTATATGTTAAACCAGTTATCCTTCTTACCTTTGATAAAGGCATAGGAAAAGGATCTGGAAGAACACCGTTTGGCTTTTCACTTTACGAAGCACTTTCTGAGTGTAGTAAATATATAATACAGTTTGGCGGGCACGAAGTTGCAGCTGGCCTTACTATAAAAGAAGCAGATTTTGATAATTTTAAAAACATGTTTGAAAAAGTAGCAAACAAAAATATAAAGGGACAATTTGAACAAACCATAGAAATAGACACAGAAGTAACAAAAGCAGATTTAAATAAAGCAACAATAAAAGACATAGATGCTGTAAAACCATTTGGACAAGCTAATACTGAGCCTATATTTATATATAGAAAACTTGCAGTTAGTTCAGTTAGAACATTAATGGAAGATAAACATTTAAAACTAGTCTTAAAAGATGAAAATAACCTAATAGATGCAATAGCCTTTGGAATGGGAAATAGAAGAGACGAGCTTGTACTAGGACAAAAAATAGACGTTGTATGTAGCATAGGTATAAATAATTTTGGGCCAACTAAAAAAGTTCAGCTTATAATTAAAGACTTTAGTAAATCATATTAAAAAGGAGGAAAAATATTGGAAGAAATCATAGAGCTATTAGATAAAAATGAAATAGAGTATAGTAAAGAAGTAATAGAAAAAGCATATAATCTAGCAAGCCTTGCATACAAGGACAAAGTTACTAAAATAAATAAGCCTGTTATAGATCACTGCGTAGAAACAGCTAAAATACTTATAGAGCTAAATCTAGACATCAACTTAGTTATAGCAGCTCTTCTTCATGAAATGCCTAAATACGTAGATACCTCTACTTTAGAAATAAAAAAAGAATTTGGAGAAGATATTGCAAGCTTAGTGCAAGATACAAGCAAGCTATATTTACTTAACTATAATAACAAATCTGCAGATCCAGAGAATTTAAGAAAAATGTTTATGGCAATTGCAAAAGATATTAGAGTAGTTATAATTAAACTTGCAGATAGACTAGAAGACATGAGAAACATAAAGGACATGGATAAAGAAACAAGGCTGCATAAAGCAAAAGACACTCTTGAAATATATGCACCAATTGCGCATAGACTAGGAATGTCTCAAATAAAATCCGAGCTAGAAGATATCTCATTTAGAGCTATGTACGAAGCAGACTATAACTGGCTTAAAAAAGCAATAGATCAAAAAAAAGAAGAAAGAGAAAAATATATTAATCATCAAATGAACCTTATAGAAGGAAAATTAAATGAAATGAATATAGAAGGAAAAATACTTGGTAGACCTAAGCATTTCTATAGCATATACAAGAAAATGAAAAACGGAAATAAGTCTTTAGATGAAATCTACGATCTTCTTGCAATAAGGGTAATAGTAAACAGTGTAAAAGACTGCTACCTTGTACTTGGAATAATTCATGAGATGTATAAACCAATGCCAGGTAGGTTTAAAGACTATATATCTGTACCAAAAACAAATATGTATCAATCTCTACATACAACTGTATTTGGTGAGGGCGGTAGACCTTTTGAAGTGCAAATTAGAACTTGGGATATGCATAAAGTAGCAGACTACGGTATAGCTGCCCATTTCCTATACAAAGAAGGTAAAAACAAAATGAGTAAGTCAGATAAAGAGCTTACATTCATTAGACAAACTATAGAGCTTCAAAAAGAAATAGGAGATAAAACAGATTTCCTTAAAACTATGAAGTACGAACTTTTTGGAGATGAAGTTTTTGTATTTACGCCAAAGGGAGAAATTAAATCTCTTCCTATGGGCTCAACTCCCGTAGATTTTGCCTATATGATACATGAGCATATTGGCCATAAGATGACAGGAGCTAAGATAAACGGTAAAATAGTTCCGCTTAGCTATAAGCTACAAAACACAGATGTTGTAGATATTATAACCTCTGCAAATTCTAAAGGGCCAAGTAGAGACTGGGTTAAGTTCATTAAGACTACTAGTGCTAAAAACAAGATTACGGCTTTTCTAAAGAGGCAAGATAAAGATGAAAATATTGCTAAAGGAAAAGAGATAATTGAGAAAGAGTTAAGAAAAGTAGGTATAGATAAAGAGCTTCTTTTAGATCCTAAAATTGTAGAAGCTATGCTTAAAAGATGCAATTTCAACGATTTAAATGAATGCTATGAAAACGTAGGCTTTGCATCTATGTCCCCAGTAAAAGTGGTAAATAGACTTGCAGAAGAGTACAAAAAGACTTCAAATAAAGAAGATAAAGAAAAACTAGATAAAGAAAAAATAGAAGAAGTAAAAGAAAGAATATCTAACAGCCAAAGAGTACGTAGCCAGTCTATAGGGGTAGAAGTAGAAGGAATAGACAACTGCCTAGTTAAGCTAGCTAAGTGCTGTAATCCAATACCAGGAGACCAAATAATAGGGTACATAAGCTTTGGAAAAGGAGTTACAGTGCATGCTGCAGACTGCACAAATGCACATACTTTAATTGCATCTGAAAGACTTATTAATGTTAAATGGAAAGAAAAAGCTAAATCTAGCTATAACGCTAAACTAAGAGTAAGAGCAAACGATAGAAAAGGCGTAGTTTCAGATCTATTAAACGAGCTTGCAAGCGAAAAAATAAAAGTAGCATCAATTAGTGCAAGGCAAACTCAAGATAAAGAGTGTGTAATAGACTTAGAAATAAATATAGAAAGCTTAGAAAGACTTCAAAAAGCACAAAAAGTAATTAAAAAAGTAGATAGCATTTTCGATGTAAGAAGAGCAAAATAAAAAGAGCGCAACTAAAGTTTGCGCTTTTTTGCGCAAATACTTATGTTAACCTTGAAAAAACCCTTTAAATATGGTATAATTAACAATAGAGGTTGAATTTTTGGAGGTTAAAATGTTTAAAAAAGTATTAAAAGAGTCACTAGGAATACTAGTGAAAAACATAGTAAAAATAATAATGGTAGCTGCTATGATAGCTGCTATAGCTCTTATATGCGTAGTAATGCCACTATACGTATTTGAGTCTAAACTTATATACAATATACTAAGTATATTTGTGATGCCACTTGTAATATGTGGTTTATCTACATTTATAGCATCATTACCAAGAGGTAGAAATACATTAAACGATGCATTCTTGCTGTTTACAGATAGATATGTAAGAAATATAACTGTTATGGTATTTGCGTTTTCCCTAATGTTTATGGGACCAATTGTATATGCATTTAAGGATATAGTAAATGAAATACTACAAATTCCGCTTATTTGCGCTGCATCTTGCGTGTCATGTATCTTTATGTTTAAGTATAGATATCTACATTTAGTGCTTGCGGAAAATCCAAACTTATCTGTAATGCAAGTTTTTGAGAAAAACAAAGAAATATGCAAAGGAAATAACATTAAAAGAGTGCTTATGTCTCTTTTAGTTACAATAATTCCTGCCGTTATTACAGCTGTTATTTACAATAAGTTTTACGACGCTGTAAATCCTGTATACATTGTAGCAGTAGGCGCTAGCATAACGTATATTATTAAGGAAGTTTTCGATATGTGTCTATATAGAGAGCTTTGTGGAGATATATATATTAAATTACCTTCATCTAAGCCTGTAGAAAGTGCAAAATGTATAACTAAAGATTATAAATCTCAAGCTCCAGTGTTTGAAGGTTTTGATTACGACAATATAATATAATATAATATAATATAATATAATATAATATAATATAATATAATATAAAACATATAAAATGAAACTACCTAGATACGGTAATATAGGTAATGAGAATAAAGTTACTTATATGTTTCAAAAAAATAAAAGAAAAAAGTAAAAAAATAAACGAAAAAAGCGAAAAAATAAAATAAATAATACAAAAAAAAGACTAAACATAAAATTTAGTCTTTTTTTTGTTTACAATGTGTTTTTAATATGATATCATAGAAAATATAAATAAGGAGAAAAAATATGGAATATTCAAAAAAACAATTAAAACAAGAAGCGAAAAAAGTTATAAAAAATAACTTTTGGAACGTAGTACTACTACTTGTAGTAATGCCAGCAGTAATTTCAGCTCTATTTACTCTACTAGTAGTAATCCCAGTTGCAGGAATTATAGTAGCAATGATCTTAAGCTTGATACTTACTGTAGCAATGGGTGGAGTAGTTGTAAAACTTTCTAGAGGAGAAAAATTAAAAGTATCAGAAATATTTGTAGCATACAAAGTAAAAGGAATGAGAAATGCATGGGCAATGTTCATGAATGCGCTTATACCAGGACTTTGGTCTTTAGCTTTAATAGTACCTGGAATAATAAAAGCATATTCTTTATCAATGGTAGCATATATTTTAGCAGAAGATAGCGAGATATCTGGAAAAGAAGCAAGAAGAAAAAGTACTGAAATGATGAAAGGCCACAAAATGCAGCTTTTTGGCTTACAATTTTCTTTCATCCTATTATACATACTATGCAGCCTTGGCATAATGGGAATATACCTTGCAACAGCAGCAATTATGACAGCTACAGTTGTAGTATTACCAGAATCTCTAGTTGGCATAGTAATTGCATACGCAGGTACATTTGCAATATCTACATTTCTAACTCAAATCCTCTTCCTAATAGTTGGAGCATACGTTAGCATAACAACTGCTAACTTCTATAGAGTGCTTAAAGGCGAGTCTTTAAACGCACAGGAAGATACATCATCTGTAATGGAAAACCCAGTTTACGGAGAAAACAATGTAGAAGAACCAGAAAAAATAGAAATACAAACAAACACAAATCCTATACAAGAAGAAATATCTACAAACCAAAACCCTATGCAAGAAGAGGCAATTCCAATGTTTATGCAGCAAGAAGCAAAAGCAGAAGAAGCACCAATGTTTGCAGAAGAAGTAAAACCAGAAGTAGAAGAAATACAGATAGAAACAAATGCAGATGCAGAAGACGCTCCATTGTTTCCAGAAGAACCAAAAGTAGAAGAAAAAGAAGTAGAAGAAATACAAATTGAAACAAAAGCAGAAGTAGAAGAAGTTCCAATGTTTGTAGAAGAACCAAAAGTAGAAGTAGTAGAAGAAGAAATTAAAATAGATCAAAATCCAATGTTTGCAGAAGAAAGCACAGAAATACCAGAAGAGCAAGACATAAATATAACAGAAACAGATCCAAATCCAATGTTTGCAGACGAAGATAACAAAATATAGTTTAAAATATAAGTAGTAGCCTAGCTATTACTTATATCTTTTTTTAGATAAAAGATATAAAATATAAAATATAATATAAAACATATAAGAAACAGGAGACAAGGCGAAAGAAAATGAAAGAAAAAGTATATAAAATCCTAAAAGAATTAAACATAAAGTATAACGAAATAAACCACCCAGCGCTTTTTACAGAAGGAGACGAGGAAAAATACGGGTTAGAGTTTAGCGGGGTAGAATATAAAAATCTATTTTTGCGAAATAAAAACAAAAGTAAATTCTATCTATATAGTCTACCTTTAAAACAAAGAGCAGATTTAAAAGAACTTGCTATAAAGCTAGACGAAAAAAAATTATGTTTTGCAAACGATAGCGAGTTACTAGAAAAGCTAGGTATAAAATCTGGATCTGTTTCTGTTTTAAATATAATAGAAGTAGAAGAAACAGATTGTATATTTGTTTTAGATGAAGATTTTAAAGAAAAAGAGCTAGTAGATTTTCATCCAAACGATAATACAGCTACAGTAGAGCTAATGCCAAAGGATATTATTAGAGTGCTAAATAAGTATAACGCGGAAATTATGTATGTATAGGCAAGCTACCTATTGACAAGGTTACATAATCATGATATAATATTTGCATAAACCAAATAAACCAAGTATTTAATTAAATATTGGAGGCGTATATTATGAATGAAATATTTGCAATAGACGGAGCAACCTTAACAATTATAGGTATAAGTGTAACAGCTTTTATACTTTGTTGGTGCACTATAGTTAAAGATTATTTTAGAGCAAAAAATAAAAGTGATCATGAAGATAAATAAATAATTAATTAATATGCGGAGGAATCCTAAATGAGCGATTCAGATAGTTACTATGCAGGCAGTACAGATTATACAGATCCTACAGTTATTAAAGTTATCCTAATGTATATGAACCATTCAGACAGAATAACATGCATTAAAGAAACGTATAATATATCATATGAAGAAGCAGAAAATATTTGCTATGGCAAAAGACCAGATGCAATTGTTTTAGAACTAATAAGAAGAAAAATAATATAAAGTATATAACTTGTTAAAAGAGAGAATAAATTTCTCTCTTTTTTACGCATAAAAAGCAAGTATTATGTTGAGAAAAAGGCTCAAATGTAGTATAATAGATAGAGCTTAGCTTGTGAGGAGTAAAATACATATGCAAAATTTCAAAGATATTTTAGAAGAAGAATTTAAAAAAGAGTACTATATATGCTTAAATAAAAAACTAGATGAAATGTATGAAGATAAAAACATATGTATTTTACCAGAGAGAAAAGATATATTTAATGTATTTAAATATACAAGCTTTAAAGATGTTAAAGTGTGTATAATTGGGCAAGATCCATACCCTACTAAAAACGTAGCACATGGACTAGCTTTTTCAGTAAAGCCGGGTGTAAAAGTGCCAGAGTCTCTTAAAAATATATATAAAGAGCTGCAAAACGAAGGGGAATATATAGTTCCAAACCATGGCTGTTTAATAGATTGGGCAAAGCAAGGTGTGCTTCTTCTTAACACGGTATTAACTGTAGAAGAAGGAAAACCAGACTCGCATAAAGATCTAGGCTGGCAAAACCTAACTACTTCCGTTATAATGCAGCTAAACAAAAACAAAGAAAATTTAGTATATATGCTTTGGGGCGCAAAAGCCAGAAAGCTTAAAAAATATATAACAAACACAAACCATCTTGTTTTAGAAAGCGTTCACCCAAGCCCGCTATCTGTGTATAGAGGATACATAGGGTGCAATCATTTTATGCTTGCAAACGAATATTTAAAACAAAATGGACTTCAAATGGTAAAGTGGCAGCTACCAGTAGATATTAAGGAAAGTGAGGAATTTATTAATGAAAACAAGTGATTTTTATTTCGATTTACCAGAAGAATTAATTGCACAAGTACCGCTAGAAAACAGACAAAAGTCTAGAATGATGATGTTTAATAGGAAAACAGGAGCAGTTAAAAATGAGATTTTCGAAAACATAGTAAACTATGTAAATGAAGGAGACTGTTTAGTACTTAATAATACAAGAGTGCTGCCAGCAAGAATTTACGGAAACAGAGTAGGAAAAGAGGAGTGTATTGAGGTCCTACTGCTTAAAAATTTAGAGGGAAATAAGTGGGAATGCTTAGTTAAACCCGGAAGAAAAATGAAGATAGAAACTAAGGTTGTATTTGGAGATGGAATACTAGAAGGTACAGTAATAGACGTTTTAGAAGATGGAAATAGGATTATAGAATTTAAGTACGAAGGGATTTTTAATGTTATACTAGATAAGATTGGATCTATGCCTTTACCACCATATATAACTGCTAAACTAGAAGACAAAGAAAGATACCAAACAGTATACAACAAATACGAAGGCTCTGCAGCAGCCCCAACAGCAGGTCTGCATTTTACAAACGAAGTCCTAAGCGCCTTAGAAGCAAAAGGAGTTAATTTAGTATATGTAACGCTGCATGTAGGCCTTGGAACGTTTAGACCAGTTAAGGTAGACGACGTTGCAAACCATAAAATGCATACAGAGGAATACCACGTAACAAAAGAAGCAGCAGATAAGATAAACGAAGTTAAAAAAGCAGGAGGAAAAATAATTTCAGTTGGAACAACATCATGTAGAGTTTTAGAAAGCGCTACAGATGAAGATGGAATTATACATGAATCAAATGGAGATACTAGTATATTTATTTACCCAGGTTATAAGTTTAAAATGGTAGATAAGTTATTAACTAATTTCCATTTGCCAGAGTCTACCCTTATTATGCTTATTTCAGCGTTATCTACAAAAGAACATATATTAAACGCATATGCTAAAGCCGTAGAAGAAAGATATAGATTTTTCAGCTTCGGAGATTGCATGTTCATAGGATGGGAGGAATAGAGATGGAAAAATTAGAGCAAAAAAAAGCGGAAACTAAAGTAGGAACTTATGAGCTAATACATGTGTGCAAACAAACAGGCGCAAGGCTTGGAAGGCTGCATTTAGCACATGGGATTGTTGAAACACCTATATTTATGCCAGTTGGGACGCAGGCAACTGTAAAGTCTCTAACACCGGATGAATTAAAAGAAGATGTAAAAGCACCAATTATTCTTTCTAATACATATCACCTATATTTAAGACCTGGGCATGAGCTAATTAAGCAGTGCGGAGGACTTCATAAGTTTATGAACTGGGATAGGAATATCCTAACAGATAGCGGTGGTTTTCAGGTGTTTAGCTTAAGCGGGCTTAGAAAAATAACAGAAGAAGGCGTGCAGTTTCAGTCTCATATAGACGGAAGCAGGCACTTTATATCTCCTGAGAAAGCTATGGAAATACAGAACGCTTTAGGCTCAGACATAATGATGTGCTTTGACGAGTGTACTCCATATCCATCTACATACGACTATACAAAAAAATCTATGGAAAGAACAAGTAGATGGGCAAAAAGATGCTTAGATTCTCATGAAAGAAAAGAAGAACAAGCCCTATTTGGAATTGTACAAGGAGGCATGTTTAAAGATCTTAGAGAGCAAAGTGCTAAAGATTTAGTTGCTTTAGATTTCCCAGGATATGCAGTTGGAGGGCTTTCTGTAGGTGAGCCTAAAGAACTTATGCTAGAAGTTTTAGAGCAGACAACTCCTCTTTTACCGGAAAACAAAGCAAGATATTTAATGGGAGTTGGTACTCCAGATTATCTAATAGAGGCAGTGCTTAGAGGTATAGATATGTGCGACTGCGTTCTTCCAACTAGGCTTGCAAGAAACGGAACTGCTATGACGTCTGTAGGTAAGGTAATAATTAAGAACAAAAAGTATGAATTAGACCAGTCTCCTATAGATGCTAGCTGCGATTGCTACTGCTGTAAGAACTACACAAAAGCATATTTAAGGCATTTGTTTAAAGCAAATGAAATATTAGGCGCTAGACTTTTTTCAGTGCATAATTTAAGGTTTTTAACAAGGCTTATGGAAAACGTAAGAGAAGCTATAAAGGAAGATAGACTTATGGATTTTAGAAATGAATTCTATGAGAAGTATGGCTACGAAAAATAAAGAGTAAATAGAAACATCATAAGTATTTATGGTGTTTTTTTATAGCTTAAAGTAGATATAAATGAAGTTTTCTGCAGTAAAAGAATACATAACAATTGCAAAAAGTGTTTTACTGTGATATAATATGTAGAATAACAAAAAAAGATACGCTTTAAAGTTAAAGCGTTAAGGGGGAATTAATATGAATAAATTAATTTTAAAATTTAAAGAAAGATTTAATTGTACATTTTTAATACTATTAATACCTTTACTAGCTATAGCTTTTTTCAGGCCAACAGTATTAGAAGGATCTAATCAGCTTGAATTTTTAATGGATTTGTTTGTAATCTTATTATCTACAAAGCTACTTGGAATATTAACTAAGAAAGTACAGATACCTGCAGTCGTAGGCGCATTGCTTGCGGGTGTTATTTTTGGGCCTGCTATCTTAAATAATATACATGAAACGGAGTTCTTAATGACTTTATCTGAGCTTGGCGTTATAGTTATAATGTTCACAGCAGGGCTAGAAGTAGATATAAAAGAACTTAAAAAATGCGGTAAATCCGCAACGTTTATAGCTTTTCTAGGTGTAATAATACCACTTGTAGCAGGAGGTATATTTGCATGTTTCTTCAATAATAATGGCTCAATAATGCAAATGGACTATAATCAGCTACTACAAAATATATTCATAGGAGTAATACTAACAGCAACATCTGTTTCTTTGACAGTGGAAGCTTTAAAAGAAATGGGAAAGCTAACATCTAAAGTAGGTAATACTATTTTAGCAGCAGCTCTAATAGACGATGTTATGGGTATAGTTGTACTTACAATTATAACTAGCATGGCAGACTCATCCGTTAGTATACCTATAGTCTTACTTAAGCTTCTTGGCTTTTTTGTCTTTGCAATTGTAGTAGGAATACTAGCAAACAAAGCATTTAAAGCATGGATGACAGATTCTCCAAAAGGGCTTAGAAGGCACATTGTACTTGCTTTTTGCCTATGCCTTGGAATGTCATATATAGCGGAAGTATATTTTGGAGTTGCAGACATTACAGGTGCATTTATAGCAGGAGTAATATTATCTAATACGCCAAAATCTAAGTATTTAGACAAGCGTTTTGATAGCCTATTATATATGCTACTTGCGCCAGTATTCTTTGCTAGCATAGGACTTAAAGTATGCCTAGAAGGTTTTGACACAGGTTTAATTGTATTTACCATAGGATTAATTATTGTAGCTATGTTAACTAAAGTAATTGGCTGCTTTATAGCAAGTAAGATGTGTAAATTTAGTAATAAAGAATCTCTACAAATTGGTACAGGTATGATAGCAAGAGGAGAAGTTGCATTAATTGTTGCAAATAAAGGAGCAGCAGTTGGTCTAATGAACCCAATATACTTTGGCCCTCTAGTTATTATGGTTGTATTTATAGCTATAAGCACTCCAATTCTTTTAAAATTAACTTTCCATGAAAAAAAGAAAAAGGTAGAAATATCTTAAGACAATAAAAGCTTTGATTAATTTCAAAGCTTTTATTTTTTTACGTTAATTTTCTTTATTAATTATACAATATAGTATACAATATAAATATATAGGTTAAATAATTTAAAAAAGTATATAGATAATTTAAAAAAACATATAAAGATATACTTTCTAGATACGGTAATATGGGTAATGAGAAGAAAGTTACTCATATGTTTTAAAAGAAAAAATATAAAAAAAAATAAAAATAAAAATAAAA
>JAVWPP010000036.1:0-11326 GCA_036635835.1 Clostridia bacterium
CATATAATTTCAACAAAAAAAAGCTCTACAATTTGTAGAGTTTTTTAAATTAAATAGATTTGTTTAAATAATAATAAATACTGTAGATTAAGAACTTAAATAGCTTAATTTGAGTAAGGGTTAGTATTAGAACATATATCATAGATGGCCTAGAATACGTCTAAACAGCCATTTAAGTACACTATATGCGTTAGATAGGGGTCTATCAATGTATAGATTTATACAGTAGATAAAATATCTAAAACAAACAATCAATATATTGTAACAATTGCTACGTTAATATTTTTTTCAGTTGAAAAAAAGTATAATGAATACCATCACTAAAAGTATACCATAACATTACATAAAAAGCAATGGGAAATGTAAAAAAAATGACCGCTTTAAGCAGTCATTAAGTTAGAAAACTTGCATTAGTAAATATATAAGTGCAAATGAATCAAGCGCGGCAAGGATAGGTACTAAAAAAGTAAATTTAATTTTTTTAGTTTTGTGATGGTAGCAATACATACCACATAAAGAGCCTAAACCTCCGCCAAGGAAAGCTATTGTAAGCAATGTGTTTTCAGATACCCGCCATTTATGGTGGATTGCTTGATGCTTATCGTAGCCCATACTTATAAATCCCGTCCAATTTATAATAATTAAAAAAACTATTAAGATTTTTAACATATTATCACCTCAAGGTATATTATATCACTTTATATATATTTATGTCAACCTTTATTTAATATAATGTACTAAAACGTAGTATATGCATATAATATTTAAAACTAGCATAAGCGGAATTCCGTATTTAAAAGCAGGCTTTTTTGTCTTATGGTGAAACACATACATGCCTACTAATGAGCCAAGTGAGCCGCCTAAAAGTGCTATGCCAAATAGGCTAGCTTCTGGCGTTCTCCAAGCTCTTTTTTTAGCCATAAGCTTGTCCCAGCCCATGCTTATAAATCCAAAAACGTTCATTACTAGTATAATTAATATAAAAACTCTATCCAAATCTTTCACCTCATTCATACATTATACTATTTTTTTCTACATTATTCAACTTTATATTCTTTTCTAATTTAAAACATACGAAGAAACCTTAAATATATACATGTAGATATATGTAGAAGAAAGACATAGATACGGACTTTCTACGTGTATAATATATATTTGCTCATATGCTTTAAAAAATATATTTCCTATTCTACAGTAACAGACTTAGCTAAATTCTTAGGCTTATCTATATCGCAGGCTCTAAGCTTAGCAGTCTCATAAGATATAATCTGCAGTGGGATTATAGCAAGCAAAGGCATTAAGAAATCTACTGTATCTCTAATTAAATATTTAGCGTCGTAGAAATCTCCAGCTGTATCTAAAGACTTTTTAGCTATAAATATACTATACGCTCCTCTTGCCTTTACTTCTTTAATATTGCTTATAGTTTTAGAAGTAAGCTCTTTTCTAGTTGAAATAGATATAACGGGAGTTCCTGGCTCTATTAAAGAAATACTTCCGTGTTTAAGCTCACCTGCTGCATATGCTTCGCTATGTATATATGAAATTTCCTTAATCTTAAGGGAGCCTTCCATGCAAAGCGCGTAATCTATATTTCTACCTATATAGAAAAGATCCTCATGCGTAAATATATATTTAGATATATCTACAAGCAAGGAAGTGTCTGAAAGAATCTCTTGTATTTTATCTGGTATAGCTGCCATTTCATCAAATATCTCCTGCATTTTCTCTTTATATGCGCTAGTTAGATTATCCTTTTTATGCATTGCAGCAAGGGTTATAAGGCACAAGGTAGCAACCTGAGCTAGGTATGCTTTAGTAGTTGCTACAGCTATTTCAGCGCCTGCTTTTGTATATATAACCTCGTCTGAGGCTCTTGCTATGGAAGAGTTATATACGTTAACTATGCTTAAAACCTTAGCTTTATGCTTTTTAGCAAGCTTTAAAGCAGCTAAAGAATCTGCTGTTTCTCCAGACTGAGAGAGTATAATAGCTAAAGTATTTTCAGGTATTATAGCTGAGCCATATCTATATTCTGATGCAATTTCAACAGTTACTGGTATTTTAAGATGCTCTTCTATAAGATACTTTCCAATAAGGCCAGCATGCATAGCGCTTCCGCATGCAATTATATGTAAAGCTGAGTACTTAGAAATGTCTGGCAAAGTATCTAAGTCCTCTAATGTTTTATACTTGCTAAAAGTTTTCCTCATAACATCTGGCTGCTCATGTATTTCTTTAAGCATATAATGGTCGTAAAGGCCTTTATCTGAGCATACTTCATCTACATCTGCTGTAAGTATTTCTTTAGATATTTCAGTCTCTGTTTCGCTATATATCTTAACAAAATCTTTAGAAATGCAGGCATATTCGTTTGCTTCTAGTATAATGTACTTATTTGTATAGTTTATTATAGCTTGCACGTCAGAAGCTATGCAGTTTCCATCTTTGCTAAGCCCTATAACTAGTGGACTATTTCTTCTAGTAGCGTAGATCCTATCTAACTCACCATCGAAAATAATGCCAAAAGCATATGAGCCTTCCATCTTACCGCATGCTTTAATTATTCTTTCTAAGTTAGTTTTCCCCTTTGTTTTAGCTATTTCCGCGCATGCAACTTCTGTATCTGTTTCAGAAGAAAACTTAACTTTTTTTTGCATAAGAGCTTCCTTAAGACTTGTATAGTTTTCTATAATTCCGTTATGCACAAGCGTAACATCTAAGCATCTATGCGGGTGAGAGTTACTTACCGTAGGTGTTCCATGAGTTGCCCACCTTGTGTGAGCTATACCTATGCAAGGTATATTCTCCACTGTTTTTTTAACTTTCTCCTCTAAATTTTTAACCTTTCCTACTTCTCTAATGACCTGTATTTCTCCTGTTTCTTTGTATGCTACAGCAATTCCAGCTGAGTCGTACCCTCTGTATTCTAATTTTTTTAATCCGTTTATTAATATTTTGCAAGCATTATCTTTGCCTGCATATCCTACAATTCCGCACATATTTCTACCTCCAAAGTGCTACATAAATATATATGGGTGCAAAAACATAAGGCACTGGAATATCCAAAACCAAATATATTTATGTAAATTCTTAAGAAGTATATCTTTTGTTGTAATATATAATTTTACTTTTTGAGACATACATTACGATTCTTATACCGAGATGGAATCCGCCGAATCTTTCGATAACCATCTTCCTCGTCAGCCAAAGTGGCCCAGGCGCTAAGCATTATATGAACATTTTCACTCCTTTTTCATAAAAAACTTTCTCTTATTGTATTATATATTTAATATATATGTCAATAAAATATTTTAAAAAAATTTAAAACATACGAAGAAACCTTAAATATATACATGTAGATATATGTAGAAGAAAGAATAAAAAAAATAAAGAAGGAATAAAGAAGGAATAAAGAAAGAAGAATTCCACTAGATACGGACTTCCTACGTGCATAAATACACTTTCTCATATGTTTTTCTTAAAAAGTCTTGACAACCTACATCTTTTATGGTAAACTTGTTATGTACAAAATAAATAAACCATACAAAATTTTGGAGGGTGCATATATGAGAAATATAAGTATTAGAAATAATAACAAAAAGGTATTAGAATCCGCTATAAAGGAAGATAAATGTGTATTAACTATAGAAAGAAACAATGAAATCAACCGTACAGTGGTAATGCTAAGAAATAACGTTATTGCAATTGCATCACAAGAAAGAGATTTAAATGATGCTATAATTTCAGTATGCGTAGAATATGAAACAGGAGAAATACTAGATATATGGAATGATTCAGAAGACGATCTATATAGTTCAGAACTAGATAAATTTATAGCAGAAGGCGGAAAAATACAAGTAGCACCATTTTCAGATTCACAGGTTATAGCTAGGCTATGGATAGCAGGATACGAAAAAATATCATTAGTTTCAAGAAATGTATGGCAAGCATTAGTTTGTTTAAATAGCAATTTAGAAGTAATATAAAAAGCAGAGAAAGGAAAATTTTTTCCTTTCTTTTTTGCGCAAAAAAAGTATTTATATATCTTAAATATTGCATACGCAAGATAAGTAAGGTATAATTATCGTATAACATTAAAGAAAGAAGTGGATTTATGAAAACAACATTAATAATAATACTAAGTAAAATAATGTACGTAGCATTAAAGATAATAGGAAAAGGAAGTAGCCTTCCAGGACAAATTGCACTTAAGCTAGATAAAAATATTTTAAAGAAATTAACGCTGCCTAAAAACATAATTGCAGTAACAGGAAGTAACGGAAAAACATCAACTGTTGAGATGATTTGCAAGGTATTTAAAGACGCAGGAATGAGCGTAGGATGCAACATAGAAGGCTCTAACCAAATAGAGGGAGTAACTACTATGCTGCTAAACAGCTGCAGCTTAAAAGGCGTAGTAGATAAAGACGTTTTAGTTATAGAATCAGACGAAAGATACGCAAGGCATACGTTTAAATACTTTAAACCATCTCACCTTGTTGTAACTAATCTATACAGAGACCAGCTAACAAGAAACGGACACCCTGAGCTTATTTATGATATTATAAACGAAGCATTAGATAAAAAGATACATCTTGTACTTAATACAGACGATCCACTTTCATCTATGTACGGATACGGAAGAGACAACGTTACATACTTTGGTATGGCAGAAAACAAGCTATCTAAAAAAGAAAACACAAGCGTGTATAACGACGGCAAATACTGCCCAAACTGCAAGAAGGAACTAACTTATGCTTTCTATCACTATAACCACATAGGAACATATACATGCAAGAGCTGCGGGCATAAAAGAATGGACCCAAGCTATGAAATAACAGGACTTAATTTAAAAAAAGGTATAGTTAAAATAAACAACAAATATACCCTTAACATAAGCCTAAGAAGCATCTACGCAGCATATAACATGCTAGCTACATTTGCAGTAACTAATCTACTAGGCGTAAAAGAAAAGAAAATAGTAACTTCTTTAAATAATTACACAATGCAAAACGATAGAGTGCAAACATTTAAAATAGGAAAGCACAGCGGAATGCTACTTACTTCTAAGCATGAAAACTCTATATCATACAATCAGTCAATTGCATATGTAGCAAACCTAGAAGCAGACTCAACTGTTGTTCTAATTATAGACGCTATAAGCAGAAAATACTTTACTAGCGAAACTTCATGGGTTTGGGATATAGATTTCGAAGAATTAAATAAAAAACATATAAAGAAAATTGTACTTGCAGGAAAGTATGCATGGGATTTAGCAAATAGACTAGAATATACGGATATAGACAAATCTAAAATAGAGATAAAACAAGATTTAGATCAGATGATGGAATTTGTAAACAAAAAATCTGTAGGAGATATTTTTGTAATTACATGTTTTTCAGATAGAATGAAGTTTATGAACAGGTTAGGAAAGTAGGTGGCATTTTGAAAGTAAAAGTAATACATTTGTACCCAGATTTAATGAATCTATACGGAGAGTATGGTAATGTTAAAGTTATAGAAAGACATTTAAAAGATCAAGGAGCAGAAGTAGAAATAGTTAAGCTAACTACTTCAGACAAAATAGATTTAAGCAAAGCAGATTTTGTTTACGTTGGAAGTGGAACTGAGAAAAATCAGCTAGTTTGTGCTAGTCATCTAATGCAGTATAAAGAAAACATTAAAGAGGCTGTAGAGCGCGGAGTAGTTATACTTGCAACAGGTAACGCTCAGGAGTTTTTTGGAAAACATATAAAAGAAGTAAATGGCGCTAAACATGAAATGCTAGGTATAGTAGATATAACTGCGCAAAGAACAGACTATAGAACATGCCTAGATGTTATATATGCCTGCGATAAAATAGACGCTAAAGTAACTGGCTTTATAAACAAAATGAGCATAATAAAAAACAACAAAAATCCACTTTTTAAAGTTATATTTGGAGAAGGCATGAGCAAAGATGAAACTATAGAAGGCTATGTATATAATAACCTATACGCTACCTATGTTATAGGACCTATACTTGCAAGAAACCCTAAATTCCTAAGGCATATAGTAGAGCTAATATGTATAAACAAATCAGCTAAATTCAAATACAAAGACATAGAATATCCATACGAAGAAAAAGGATATGAAATGGTTTTAGAAGAATTAACTAAAAGGTTAAATGGAGAAAAATAAATGAAAAAAGAGAAGATTATATACATTTGTATAGCAGCAATAGCTCTTGTAGGCTTTATGTTCTACATAGATACTATCTGCGTAAAGAATAACAAAAAGCCTGCGTTTTGCTTAGAAGTTAAAACTTTCGAAGACGGTAAAAGCAAAGAATACGTAGGAATTGGATATAAGGTATTTAAATATGTTGCATCAGAAGAAGCAAATATATATAACTATGAGCTAGCAAGCATATTTACAAAGCTAGATAAGTCTAAAATACTTGAGCTAAACAAAGACAACCAAATAGTAGAGCACGGTATATCTTTCAAAGAAAAAGCCCTTAAATCTACAAGCAGAGAGCTAAACAAAGACAAATATCCACTAGGAGATGTACTCCTTTCTACAGCAGATATAGCTACCTTTGTTACGCCGCAAAACAAAGAAGACATTAAAGAATATACAAAGTCTTTCTTTAAAAAAAATGTACTTGTTGCATGCCTTGTGCAAGAAGAAACAGCGGGAGTTACATATACAGTAGACTCTGTATTTAAAAAAGATTCCCTTGTAACTGTAAACGTAACAAGAAGCGGTAAAAGCAGTGAAACAGCTACAGAGCACAACTATATAATGCTTAGCGTAGATAAAGAGATGTTTAAAGAAGAAAGCTACAGCGTTAAAGTTAATATAAAATAAAACGTAGAAAGCAAGTATAAAAGCAAAAAATAAGAATAGGTGTAGAAGCTACTTAGAACTCTTACATAACTATTATGCAAAATAGAAGTTAGTCTTTCAATAAGAAATAAAGTAAAAGTAAATTCTACTTAACTACGGTTAATAGAATTTACTTTTATTATTTATAAAATACTAAAATAAGTACTTTTTACACTCTTTTTTGTTGACATAACCACAAAAAAAGTGTATAATAATATAGTTAAAAAATATTATGTATCTAATTAAATAATTAGATAAAAGGAGAAAATATATGAAACAAACAAAATGCTTACAAGATGTAAAACAAATTTTAGAATTTACAAAGGAAAACCCAGATATAGCTCCAAAAGGAGAACAAATACTAGAAATAGCATTTAAAATAAACACATTATCTAGCAAAGAAAATGGATTTTTAGGAAGAGAAAGAAAAGAATTTGAAATAGCCTTTAAATACTACGAAGAATACATTCAAATAATATTACGGGACCTAGTAGTAGGAAATTACGAAATAACAAAAGAAACACCAGTATATAAACTAATACAGAGGCTACAAAACCTAATTGTAAACGAAAAAATACAAGAAGTAGAAAAACAGTATCTAAGCGAGCTAATTTCCACAAGTATAAATATATACAAAGCAAAAAAAGAAAACCCTTCTTTTGCATTTACAGATATAGATAAAGTAAGGAAAATAGCATATCTAGCAGAGCTATCAAGAAAATATAATCAAGAATATATAGCCCTTGCAGATGAAGTATTTAATATAATATTCTACGAGTACTACAAAGAAGAAAGCAAAAGATGCCTAGCTAAACTAGAAGGATACAGCAAATTAAACAAAGATATAATATATAACCAGCCAACTATAACAGAGCTTATATATTTAACTATGTTTTTAAATAGCTACGTATACAGCAGTATAAAAGAAAAAGGCATAGAATGTATAGAAAAAGAAAATATAAAGCAAAGTATAGAAGTATATAATGAATTAATGGATATAAAATTAAAGTATATCCTTGAGTCAAACATTAAAATAAACGAAGATTCAAATATATACAAATATATAAAAGCCCTTAGACATTCATCATTTGCAGATACAAGCGCAACGCTTTTAGAAGCAAAATTAAACTCAGAATACTTGAAATATTGTAGAGAAAACGAAGTAAGCAAAACAAGATATATTTTAGAACTAGAATATAGAGAAGATATAATAGCTCAGTATTTCGAAAGATTCATAGAAGCAGAATCCGAAGTATGCCTAAGCAAAAAAGCAGCAAAAGAAAGGCTAAATAATCTAAACAGATTATTAAAAGAAAGCAGCCCTTCTACAAACCTAGAACAAGAAGTATATCTAGAAATACTAGAAGAAAATTAAAAAAACAAAGTAGACACATAAATATGTGTCTACTTTTTCACTTAAATAATCCCAATAAAAAAAAAAATAACAATTTCCGTAAATGTACTTGAAAATATATAAAATATAATATATAACTATATTAGGAGGAAAGAGTATGAAAAATAAAAATAATTTAAAAAATATACTAATTATCTGCTTAGTGCTTGTAATTGGTATAGCAGTAGGAATAGTTATTGCTTTAAATTTGGACATAGCAGATAAACTACATCCGTCTAACGTAGCATATAAAAACGCTACAAAGCAGGAGCTAGAAATAAAGTGTGAGCTACCTAAAGAGATAGCTAAAATAGTAAATGAAGCTCCTAGTTATGCAATTTCTACAAGAGAGCATGAAAATGCTTTTGAGTTTAATGTATTTACTAAAAGTGGTAATATGGTATGCAGAAAACATGTTATTCAAAGCGATAAAAGTGGAATTATAACAAGCTGCAAAGTAACAGACTACTACGATAAAGCAATAAGTGCTAAATGTGCATTACTTGCAGATGATAGCATAACAAGTGAGAAAAATACTAATCACAAAAACTATACAAATGTCGTAAGAAAAGATAACTGTATAACATATAATACAACTTCATATATAGGGCAAGAGCTTAAAAATGCTATAGCTTCAATTAAAACTCCAAGAGATGGCGTTATTTTTATAGACTATTTTATAGACTAAAAAACGTAGAAAATAAAATAATATAAAAAATATAATTTAAAAGTAGAAAATAAGAAATAAAATAAAATAAAATAAAATAAAATAAAATAAAATAAAATAAAATAAAATAAAATGAAACTTAAAAACATAAAGAAAAGCTAGAGATAAATTAATATATCTCTAGCTTTTACAATACTTAAATCTAAGAAAACCTATAGCTAGTAGAAAGAATTACCTTTCTACTTTTTTTCTTCAACATCTTCTAACTCACCTTGATGGATAGCAGCTGTCCTAATCTGCTCCATATAATTAGAATTATCTATAATCTTAGAAAGAATCTTTTGAGCTTTTTCCATAGAAGTCACATGCCCATGACCAGGGCAAATAATGCAGCTTGGAAAATCATGAGTAAGCCTAAGAAGAGAAAGCGCCATTGCCTCTTGGCTACCTGTTGGAAGATCTGTCCTACCATGTCCATCAGAAAGAATAGTATCTCCTGTAAATAGTATAGTAGAAGATTCATTATATAAACAAATACTACCTTGAGTGTGCCCAGGAGTGTGTATAACCACAAGTTCTTCCTCACCTAGTGAAATTACATCACCGTCTTCAAGAAGCACCCCTATAGGCGAAATAGGATGAGGAACACCAATATATGTACTGCAAGCAACCTTATCTAGCTTATAGCCAGCAGAATCTTCATAATATATAGCAATTACAACATCTAGCACCTCTCTAATTATATCTACTCCGCATATGTGATCTCCATGGCAATGTGTAAGCAATATACACTGTATACTCAAATTATTCTTGCTTATAAACTGAAACAGCTTAGCAGCCTTTGCGTGAGTAGCCGTGCCAGGGTCAATTATACATGCTTGTCTTGAAACATCATCATATACAATGTATGTATTTACAATGTGCCCTTCGTTATTAACATCTATTCTAAATCTTTCATATCTTAACATAAAATTTCCCCCTCTTGTATGCGTTTAATATATCACAAAAAGCGCAGTTTTTCAATAAATATCAGTAATAAGTTGAAAATTTAGATACGGTATGTTAAAATAGACAAAACAAATTAAATAAATTATATATAAATATATATAATGAAAAGCAGCATAGACTGTAAAATAATAAATAGGAGGAATTTCTATGGATAAAAAAGATAGCATTTCAAGGTTATTAGATGTATTAGAACAAACTTTAGAAACAAAAATAAAGTATCAGCGGTATATAGCCCTTATGTTTCCACCACAAATTCCAGTAGACATTTTAGACGAGCTAATTAAATATATGAGACCAAACATGGAAGTAACGTATTTAGAAGACCCTATGGATTTAGATTATGTATTGAAAAACAAAGAAATTGTAACATTTATAAAAGGTAAAACAGATAATGAAGTAATACAAAAAACAGTAACAGACAAAATAAGCATATTATCTAAAACTAAAGTTACAATTGGAAGCTACAAAAGCTTTGGAAAAGATGTAAAGGAAAATGAGTACCCAAGCTTTGGTATAGGCATACCGCATATAGTAAAAAGAGAGCAAAGTATAAGCTACAAGCTATACGAAACGCAGGATAAAGGAATGCCTAAACTAATAAAAGAAGAATATATAGAAGCACTAGACAAAATATATCTATATGTTCCAAACATTCTAATGTTTAAACCGTACTACGATGAGCTAAAAATAAGAAAAGAAAAAACAGAGATGAAACAAAAAATAGCGTTTCTAGAATTTCTAAAGAAACTCTTAAAAGAAAAAGTAAATACTCAGGCCCGCGTTTTAGCAATGCTACCAGACTTACCGTATAAGATAATAGACGAAGTTGTAACAGCAGCTATATATAAAGGAGATTCTCCAATATATATAATAGATAAACCAGCAGATATGGCAAAGCAGCTAGCAAACAAACACATTAAATCAGTATTTTTAGAAACAATGGGCATAGAAGAAAAAGACAACAAATATAAAATGTGCACACTAGACACTAAAATAGAAGTAGTAACTAAAGCAAAAGTTAAAATAGGAAACACAGTTAGAATATTTAACAAAGTAGACGAAGAACTAAACGAAAGCAGCAGCTTCAATTACAAAAGCTATTTAGTATTTAGAGAAAAAGTAAAAACTCAGGAAGAAACCGTTATGATTGTAAATAACAAAATAAAGACAATTTCAGCTAGAACATCATACACTAGTGCAATATTTATATATTTACCTTCCCTTGAGTATTTCAGCGAGTACGAAGATATATTAGCAAAGCAAAAAGAAGAGCATATAAATAAGCTAAAAGCAAAGATAAGAAATAAAAAGTAGCAAACTTCTAAAATAGTAAATAAGAAAAATAATAAAAACGAGGTGGTATTATGAATGCAAATAATCCTACA
>JAVWPP010000037.1:0-10964 GCA_036635835.1 Clostridia bacterium
CAGCATTTAGAACTTTTGCAAGAAAAGAAGATTTTAAAGCATTTATGAAAAATGGTAAAAGGACAGCAGGAGTTTTTGCAAACTATGGCTTTTATTTAGCTTGTGGTATGTCAAGATATTTACAATTACAAATGCCTAGAAAGAAAAATAAAATTACTGTAGATGTTAATGCTTCAGAAGAACAAATTATAAAAGAATTAAATGAATTTAATCCAGCTATGTTAAGCGGTTATCCGTCAAATCTTGCATTATTAGCTAGCTTAGAAAACCTTAATATAAAACCTAATGTAGTAATTACAGGTGGAGAATTGTTAACAGATGAAATTAGAAAGAAATTATCAGACAAATTTAATTGCTACGTTCAAACGCACTATTCTTGCACAGAAGCAGGAGAAATTGCTTGTGAATGCTCTGAAAAACATCTGCATATAAATGAAGATTGGGTAATTGTAGAACCTGTAGATAAAGACAACAATCCTACTAGATATGGCGCTTTTTCTGATAAAGTTTTGATTACAAATTTATCTAACTATATACAACCGTTTATAAGATATGAAGTAACAGATCGCATTATTGTTCATAATGAAAAATGCAAATGTGGAAAAAGTTCTTGTTGGTTAGAAATAGAAGGAAGAACAGATGATATTTTAGAGTTTGAAAATGGTGTTTTAATTGCACCTATGTCTTGCTATAAAATATTAGAGGGAATAAAAGAAATTGTTAGATTTCAGCTAATACAAAAGTCACCTAAAAAATTAGAATTAAGACTTGTTGCAAATGAAAAGGAAATAGCATTTGATAAAGCAAAAAAAGAGTTGCAAGAGTTTTTAAATACTAAAAATATATCTAATGTTGAAATATTTTTGTCAGAGGAACTTCCACAGGCAAATAAGATAAGTGGCAAATATAATCATATTTATAAAGATTTTTAAGAAAATTATAAACTTTATCTTTGAATAAATAATTGCAAATTACAATTTTTTGAGGAGTAATGTAATGAAAATATATTAAAAAACTTTGTTAATGACAAAAAAGGAGAATTTTCTCCTTTTTTATTCGTTAAAAACACTTAGAATATTGAAATGTAGCTATATTTGTGATATAATAAACAAAGAATAAAATTTTAGGAGGCTTTCGTATGAATTATACAAGCTCAAATTTAAAAGATCAAGCAAAAGCAATGCTTAAAGGAAATTACCCAGTAGCAATACTAGTATTCCTTATCTACACACTTATTTCATCAGTAACAGTAAATGTAGACGTATTAGATGGAGCAGCTTTAAATATTTTTGGTTATCTATATAGCCCATCAACTTTAGTTTTTTGCATAGTTTCAGTGCTAATAGTACTAGTTATAAGACCACTTATGTATGGAGCAGCTAATTATTTCTTAAATCTAAAAAAGAAAAATGCAAAAATTTCAGACATTCTAAAACCATTTAAAGTACGGTATGGCAGAAACGTTATAGCAGTATGTTTAGAATATGCAGTAGTCTATATGACTATGGTAATTACAGCTATGATGTGCATTATATTAACACCGCTAGCACCGCTTTTAATGATACTAGCCGCATCTTTCCTATTAGTATTTAGCTATATGATAAGGCAAGTACCATATATATTAATGGAAGACGAAGATATTAGTGCAATAGATGCACTAGCAAAAAGTGTTGAAATGATGAAAGGCGAAAAGTGGAACCTATTTGTTCTAGAGCTTTCCTTTATAGGATGGTTCTTGTTATCATGTGTAACCCTTGGAATATCAGAAATATATTCAGGTCCATATAGACATGCAACCTATGCATCTTTCTACAAAGATATATCAAGAAAAATAATATAAAGGTATACTTTCTATATAAGGAAACATGGTTAATGAGAATAAAGTAAAAAAATAAAAAACACAAAAAGAAGAAGATTAATATCTTCTTCTTTTGCATTGAAATATAAAAAAATATAATATATAATAGAGTAAAGTAAAAGGAGAACGAAACATGAAAATGGCAGAACTATTAGCACCAGCTGGAAATATGGAAATGCTAAAAGCAGCAGTAGAAAACGGCGCAGATGCTGTATATATGGGACTTAGGAACTTTAATGCAAGAGCAATGAGTGCTAACTTTACATTAGAAGAATACATAGAAGCCATAAAATATGCACATCTAAGAAACGTAAAAGTATACCTTACGCTAAATACCCTTATATACGATGAAGAGCTTCCAGAAGCCCTTAACGACCTTATTACATTGTACGAAAACGGCCTAGATGCCTGCATAGTACAAGACTTAGGACTTGCATCAAATATAAAAAAAGTACTACCAGATTTGCCACTTCACGCTAGCACGCAAATGACAATACATAATATAAAGCAGCTAAAACTGCTAGAAAAACTAGGATACAAAAGAGCTGTTCTAGCAAGAGAGCTAACTATAGAAGAAATAAGAGAAATATGCAAAAACACAACACTAGAAATAGAAGTATTTGTACATGGAGCCCTTTGCGTAAGTGTTTCCGGCCAGTGCCTACTTAGCTCCGCTATAGGACAAAGAAGCGGAAATAGAGGAAGCTGCGCTCAGCCATGTAGAACAAGCTACAGTCTATATAAAAAGCCAGAAAAGTGCATAGTAGAAAGAGCCTACATATTAAGCAAAAAAGACATCTACGGACTAGATAACATACAAGAAATAATAGATGCAGGCGTAAAATCCCTTAAAATAGAAGGAAGAAACAAAGGCCCAGCCTACGTTGCAACCTGCATATCTAAATACAGAAAATACATAGACGAAAAATTAGAAGTAACTAAAGAAGACGAGGAAGAGCTCCTTCAGATATTCAGCAGATCCGGTAAATCCTACGGATACCTAAAAGGCGTTCCCTTCAAAGAAGGCATAACACCAGAAACACCTAAAAACACAGGAATATTTCTAGGAAAAATCCTAGAGCAAAAGAAAGAATACGTAAAAGTAAAACTAGAAACAGGCATAGACCTTCACGATGGAATAGAAGTATACAGTAAAGGACAAGCTAAATCAACAATAGTAACTTGCATACGCGGAGAAAGATTCAAAATACTAAACGAAAAAGTACCAGCAGGAGAAATAGCTTGGCTTGGAGACATAAACGAAAGAGTAGAAATAGGAAGCAATATATACAAAACTTCTAGCGATGAGCTAAACAAAAAACTTTCAGAAACATGGACAAGAGCAAACCACTTCTCAAAGAAAAACCTCCTTACAGCAAAAGTAGAAATAGTAAGAGGGAAAAACATAACACTTCAGATAGAAGATAGCTACAAAAGATGCGCAAAATATGAAATGCCATACGAAGTTAAAGACGCAAAAAGCAAACCTGCAACTAAAGCAGACATCATAAGCTCGCTTAGCAAAACAAACAACACACCGTTTGCATTTAGCAGCATAGAAGTAACATTAGACAGCGGAATATTTGTACCTGTTTCATGCATTAATGAGCTAAGAAGAGAAACAATTAACATGCTTATGGAAAAATACAATATAAAAAGAGAAATAACAGAAGCTAGAAACACATTAAAAGAAATAGTAAAAGAAAAAACAAAATACCTAGAATGCGGAAGTGCGCCAAAAACAGTAGAAAACAGCATATACATGTATACATACAAAGAAGACTTGCTAGAAGACAAAAATGCAAATATATACATTCAGGTAGAAGACTACGCAGCGCATAAAAAAAGCATATTAGAAAAAATAAGCAAAGAAAAAATATACATATGTATACCAAATATAGTCCTTAAAAACACTGCCAAATACATAGAAGATAACCTAGAAGAAATAGCAACAAAAGTCGGAGGATTTGTAATTGGAAACATTGGATATATAGAAGACTGCATAGCTCTAAAAAGCAAAAACAAAGACTTAAAACTTGTAGCAGACTATACCTTAAATATAACAAACACATACACAGCTAGATATTACACAGACCTTGGAATAGACAAAGTAGCAGTAATGACAGACCTTCCAGAAAGCCAGCTAAATATACTAGATACTAGATTTAACTTAGAAAAGATCTCTGGATATTTAACTGTAATGACAAGTAGATACTGCATACTAGGCAGCTATATAAACCAAAACGCAGCATGCACAGCCCCATGTAAAGACGGCCAGTACTACTTAGTAGATGCAAAAGGTATAAAGCTACCACTAGTTTGCAAAAGATTAGACTGCATAATGAAAGTTCTAAAAGAAATACCACTTTCAAAAGATAAAGATACAAAAACAAGTGTAAGAAATTGCACACTTTAGATTAAAGTAAAGAGGAGAAAATTTATGAAAAAAAGAGGAGTAAGTACAATCACATTAGTCTTAGGAATTGGAATAGTTGCCTGCATAGCATGCGTATGCGTTATCCTAAATTTCAAAGCCTCAGCTAAAAAACAGTTTATAAAAACCATACAAAACGAAGCTATAGAAATAGATAAAAAAATAGTTAAAGAAGTTCCTAAAATAAAAAAAATAAATGCAGATATTAAGTCCGCCATAGATTACAAGAAAAACATATACGAAAAAAATAATGAAGTTATAGACTTTATCAACAAATCAACTATCAGAATAGAGTCAAAATACAAAGAAAAATCTGCTTTTAGCGAAACAGATATACTAGTAGAAAAAGACCTAGAGGATGTATTTACAGCAAAAGCCCTTACACAAAGCTCAATGCTAAATGTATCCCTTGGAGAATTAACAGAGGATAAATACATAAATATAAAAGCAACCGGTATTAAAAAATTTGTCCTTACTACTTTATCTTTAGAGCAAAAAGATAAAGCATACATATACTCTAGTATTTTAGACTATGTAAAAAATAATATACAAAATAAACAAATAATAAAAGAAAACAAATCATTAAACGTAGATGAAGTTTCAGTAGATGTAAATAAAATTTCCATCTCTCTAACTAGTCAGGAGTTTAAAGATATAAGTAAAAAAATAATTACGCAGCTAGAAGAAAATAAAAAAATAATGACAGCCTTAGACTCATATCTACTAGCAGAATCTAATATAAACGAAGACGCTGTATCCATGTTTAAAGACGTAAGAAATGAGCTAGAAACATTTACTAAAGAACATACAAAAGTATCAATTGCTTTAAATTTAGATAAAGTAACAGGCAAGCTTTTAAACTATAGCGTAGAAGCAATTTCTGCATCTAAAGAAGTTCCAAGTAAAAGAATATGTATAAATAAAATAGCAACAAATGAGCAAGATTTTAGCGTAACATATTTAGAAAATATAACACCAAAGCTTGCATATAAAGCTAAAGAAGACATGAATCAAATAAAAGCAGAAGGAATAATCGGAAATCATAGATTAGACTTTTTAGTAAATAAAGCAGATTTAAAAAACATATCATATATGTACTCTAATTCAAAAACAAACAGCAAAGCAACTGGAAATATATCTATAGCAAATATAGAATCAAAATATCAAGCTACAGTTACTTTAACTGGTCTTATAGCAGATAAAGTTATAAATGCAACCATTTCAGCAAATATCCAAACTAGCGAAGGAAAAGAGTTTAAAAACTTCCCATCCTTTGGAGACATTATAGACAAAACTAAAATAAACAAAGCAAGTATAGAGAAACTTAAAGCAGATATTTTAAATATAATTGCTAAAAGAAAGTAGGTAATGTATATGAATAAGTCTAATAACGAAGATAATATGAATCTTCAGTTTATGTGTATCTTTATGTGTCTTGGAATGGCACTAGGAATGGCAATAGGTAAAAATGCTACCGGTATGACACTTGGAATGAGCACTGGCATGTGCATAGGAGTTGCTTTAGATCTAAATATATTCTATCTAAAGAAAAATAAGAAAATAAACAAATTCAAAGAAAATATAAAATAAAAAAAGAAAAAAAAGTAAAAAAAAAGAAATAAAAAAAGAAAAAAGAAAAAAGAAAAAAACTAAATATAATAAATAAAATATAACAAACAAAATATGAAGCAAAATAGAGAAAAAACGTGTATTGGGGTGGTAATTTACTGCTCCAATATACTTATATATTCTTGCTAGATAAAGTAATACTTTTTACCATAGAAAGTTGCATTTATACGTTTTTAGATATATAATAAAGCAAAAGGGAGAGAAAAAAATGCAAAACATAAATGAACAATTAGCTAGAGAATTTGGCATAAAAATAAGTCAAGTAAACAGCACAGTAGAACTAATAGACGGAGGAAATACAATACCATTTATCGCAAGATACAGAAAAGAAGTTACAGGCGAGCTTAGCGATGAAGTATTAAGAGACCTTTTTGAAAGATTAACATATTTAAGAAACTTACAAGCAAAAAAAGAAGAAGTAATAAGGCTAATAGAAGAGCAGGGAAACCTTACAGAGGAGCTTAGAAATAAAATAGAAAAGTCAGTTACACTTACAGAAATAGAAGACATATATAGACCATTTAGACCTAAAAAAAGAACAAGAGCAACAATTGCAAAAGAAAAAGGACTAGAACCTTTAGCACTTTGCATATTAGCACAAAAAAAAGAAGCTAAAACGCTAGAAGAAATAGCAGCAGAGTACATAAACGAGGAAAAAGAAGTATGCACAGTAGAAGACGCACTAGCAGGAGCTTCAGACATAATAGCAGAAACAGTTTCAGACAATGCAGAATACAGAAAAATCGTAAGAAGACAAACGTATATGAATGGAACAATAGTATCTAAAGCAGTAAAAGCAGAAGAAAAAACAGTATACGAAATGTACTATAGCTTTTCAGAAGCTGTAAATAAAATACCAAGTCATAGAATACTAGCTATAAACCGCGGAGAAAAAGAAAAAATATTAAAAGTTAAAATAGAAGCAGACGATATACATATTAACGATCTTCTAAAAGCAAACGTTGTAATAAAAGATTCTCCATATAAAGAAATACTAGATTTAGCTATAGAAGACGCATACAAAAGACTTATCAAAACTTCAATAGAAACAGAAATAAGAACAGACCTAACAGATAGAGCAGAAGAAAACGCAATAAAAGTATTTGGAGTAAACATCAAACATCTACTTTTACAAGCTCCAATTAAAGACATGGTAGTTATGGGTTTTGATCCTGCATATAGAACAGGCTGCAAAATAGCAGTAATAGATGAAACAGGTAAATTGCTTACATTTACAACTGTATATCCAACTCAGCCACAAAACAAAGTAGCAGAAGCTAAAAAAGAGCTATTAGCGCTAATAAATAAGTACCATATTTCTATGATAGCTATAGGTAACGGAACAGCGTCTAGAGAATCTGAAACTTTTGTAGCAGACCTAATTAAAGAAGTAAAACACGAAATATATTATGCTATAGTAAGCGAAGCTGGAGCCTCTGTATATTCTGCATCTAAACTTGCAACAGAAGAGTACCCAGACATTAATGTAAGCATTAGAGGAGCTATAAGCATAGCAAGAAGAATACAAGATCCTTTAGCTGAGCTAGTTAAAATAGACCCTAAAAGTATTGGAGTTGGCCAGTACCAGCACGATGTAAACCAAAAAAGATTAGACGAAACACTAACTGGAGTAGTAGAAGATAGCGTTAACGCAGTAGGAGTAGATCTAAATACAGCAACTCCATCACTGCTTAAATATATTTCTGGAATAAACAAATCTATAGCAGAAAACATAGTTAAATATAGAGATGAAATAGGTAAATTTAAATCTAGAAAAGAACTACTTAAAGTAGCTAAGCTAGGTAAAGTAGCATATACACAGTGCGCAGGTTTCCTAAGGATTCCAGAAGCTAAAAACATGCTAGATAACACAGCCGTGCATCCAGAATCATACGACATAGCAACAGAAATAATGAAACTTGCAAATAACAAAGTAGAAAATTTAGACGTCTTAAACGTAAATGAAATAGCAGAAAAAATAAATGCCGGAATACCAACTATAGTAGATATAATAAAAGAAATAAAAAAACCAGGAAGAGACCCAAGAGATGAAATGCCAAAACCAATACTTAAATCAGATGTACTTAAATTAGAAGATTTAAAAGAAGGCATGGTCCTAAAAGGTACAGTAAGAAATGTAGTAGACTTTGGAGCATTTGTAGACATAGGAATAAAAGGAGACGGACTTGTACATATTTCGCAAATAAGCAATAAATACATAAAGAATCCGTTAGAAGTAATAGCAGTTGGAGATATAGTAAACGTAAAAGTAATTGGAATAGACAAAGATAAACACAAAGTATCACTTAGTATAAAAGACGCGCAGTAACATAGGAAGGGGAAATGCAAATGAAAGCAAAAGTAGTTACAGGAGAACAAATAGAAGATGTAGTTAACTGTATAAAAGCGGGAGATATAGCCGTTATACCTACAGAAACAGTATACGGAATTGCAGCAGATTGCTTAAACGAAAGAGCAGTAAATAAAATATTTAAAGTTAAAGAAAGAGCAAAAGATAATCCAATAAATGTCCTAATTTCAGATATATATATGTTAGACTCAGTAGCAAAACCACTTTCAGATATTGAAATGACATTAATTAATGCTTTTTGGCCCGGTGCATTTACAATAATTTTAGATAAAACAGATAACGTGCCAGATATAGTTACAGCAGGTAGGAAAACAATAGGCGTAAGAATGCCAGACCATGAGCTTGCTAAAAGCATAATAAGAAAAGTAGGAGTTCCACTTGCAGTTCCAAGCGCAAACATTTCAGGTAAACCAAGCGGTACATCAGTAGAAGATATAAAAAAAGAACTAGAAGATAGCATACAGTATATAGTAGACGATGGAGAGTGCTCTGTAGGTTTAGAATCTACAGTAGTTAAAGTTATTAAAAACGAAGTAGTAATACTTAGACCTGGAAATGTTACATTAGAAGAAATACAAGCAATAGGACTTAAAGCAAAGTACGATGAAAATATTTTTAAAGAGCCAGAAAACATAGAAACAGAGCTTTCACCAAGTTTAAAATATAGACACTATGCACCAGCTACTAAATGCATATTAATAGACCCTAAAGATAAAGAAGACGAATATATAAAAGCATTAGAAGTAATACAAGGAATAAAAGAAAAGAAAATATTAGTAATTTGCAAAAGAGAAAACGTAAGAAAATACAACGAAAGCAATGTAGTTGCAGCAATAGACATGGGCAGTAGAGAAGATTACGCGCAAATTTCAAAAAATATTTTTCATCTTTTAAGAAAAGTAGACAAATACAATGTAGATTTAGTTATAATAGAAGGTGTAAAATCAGAAGGCGTTGGAGTTGCTATAATGAATAGACTTATAAGAGCATGCGCATATAATGTAATAGAAGCCTAGGAGGAAAATATGAATAAAAAAGGTGTATCTTTAATAGTACTTGCAATAACAATTATTGTAACTATAATTCTAGCAGGTATTGTAATTCTTAATTTAAAAGAAGACAATTCTATACAAGAAGCAGACAAAGTAGTTTTTCAAACAGAAGTAACAGAAATGTCCAAAGAACTTTCTCTTTCACTATCTGCCATGGAGCTAGAAGATGAAACATTCGATAGATATTTAGTTAATGAAATACAGGTAAACAAAATTAGATTATATATAAAAAAATTTCCTACAAAATATGAAAATGTTTTTGTTATAGAAAAAGGTAAATTAAAATATGTTGGAACAGATTCATTAGAAACAGAATGGATAAAAGAGATAGAAAACAGCTATTAAAGAGGTGAAAGATATGAATAAAAAAGGTTTTTCTTTAATTGTACTAGGTATAACAATTACTGTTATGATAATACTTGCAACTGTAACCTTGTTATCACTTTCTAAAGATAATTCAATAGAGCATGCTAAAGAATCTGTTTTTAAAGCAGATGTAGATGAAATGGGAATTGCTTTAGAGCAAACAATAGGAGCTTTACAAATTAAAGATTCTAATTTAGAAAGAAAATCAATTAATGTAAGCAGAATAGACAATATGAAGCAGTACATTCCTAAGTTTCCGGAAAAATATGAAAACATCTTTGAAATACAAAGTGGATTACTTGTGTATGTTGGAAAAGATGCAAATCAGCTTAAATGGGCAAAAGAATTAAATATTTTACCTAAAGTAGCTAACACATCTGGATTTACATTAAACAAAGCAGAGTCTACAAGCACTCTACCATACATTCCAGAAGCAATGTACTATGTAGGAGGAACTGCAGATACCGGCCTTGTAGTATCAGATAAAGCACAGGATAAAAACAAAGGTGTAAACGCTAGCTTAATTGGTAGCCAGTTTGTATGGATACCTGTAGATGGTGTAAATGTAGAGTTTAAACCTAAATTTAATCAAGCGGAATCAGAAACTATGGGTGGTTTTAAAGACATAGAAGATATAGACAAAGCAAGAAACAGCATCGCAGTATACGGTGGTTTCTACATGGGCAGATATGAAGCAACTGAAGTATCTTCAAAGCCGGTTATGGCTAAAGGTAAAAATGTAGTAACAAATATAAAATACGTAGATGCTAAAAAAAGAGCAGAAGCTATGTATGAATCTTCTACAGATATCGTATCTACGCTTCCTTATGGAACTATGTGGGACACTGTTTTAAACTGGTTTATACAAAGTGGAGCTATAACTCCTGTAGAAGCTTATGAAAATAGTACATCTTGGGGAACTTACCCATCTTCTAAACAGCCTTCAGGCATGAAAATGAAAAATCAGATTTTCGATGTCGCAGGTAATGTTGCAGAGCTTACTAAAGAGGTTGTAACTAAAGGATCAAGCACTCTTGGAAGCACTCGCGCATATAGAGGCGGCGTATATACTAGCGCAGAAAAATATGCTTCTGCTAGAAATCCTATTGATTTAAATGCAGTAAATTCTATGGTTGGCTATAGGGTTGCATTATATATTAAATAATGTAGTTGTTTTTGTAAAACATATAAAGCATAACTAACTAGATACGGTAATATAATTAATGAGAATGAAGATACTTATATGTTTTAAAA
>JAVWPP010000038.1:0-8429 GCA_036635835.1 Clostridia bacterium
CTTTAGACTTTTCTATAGGGTTATTTTTAGCTAAACTAACTACTACAACTCCTGCTAAGATTATCATTACCAAAATAGTAATTACGAGAACTATTAAGCTCATTCCATTTTTTTTCATGAATATTTCTCCTTTTCATTTGTATATTTTAATTTTACCATATGTCTTTTTTTAAATCTATACTTAACAAAAAATATCTATTTTTCTTTACTTTTATTATTTCACCAAGTCCTAAAAAGATACGGCTTATTTAAAACCGTATCTTTTAATTTTATATAATTTTATTATTTTTTTTTTATTTTTTTTTTTTTTATTTTTTTTATTTTTATTTTTATTTTTATTTTTTTTATTTCTTTTATTTCTTTATTTCTTCTTTTGTTTCATCATATTTACTTTTGTTTCTTCTACGTTCATATTTTCTTTCATTTTTATATGCTTCTTCGTACGTTTTAATTAAGTTATTAATTTCATCTGTATTTGCATCTACGCTATAGTTTAGCAATTCTATTTTACTTTTTGGCATTTCTATAACTATACTTTTATCATGTATAACACTGCCAAGTAAAAGATATGTTTTACCAACTTCTAGCTGCTTACCTGGCTCTTTCCCCTCTATAATTACTGGTGCTCCAATGCCAGTAGTTCCGCCTAAATCTAAAACTTCTATATCTTTTTTTAGGTTGCCTTTTATGTTCTTATCCACAGTAACTTTAAATTTATTATATGGTATACCAATTTCAGAATTATCGTTAAAATTACCTAAATGCTCTTTAACAGTTCCTACAAAGACATAGTCTTCAAAGCCTATGAAACCTTCTAAATCTTCTTCTTTAAACTTTGTATCTGCCTTTATATGCACAGGTTGCATTAAATATTTAAAATAAAACGCTATGCAAATAGATAATCCAACTACTATAACTGTTAGAATTAGTAATACTAATGCGTTTCTTAGTATGTATTTCATGTCTTTCATGTCTTTCTCCTTTATATATACTATCTATCAAAAGGAATGAGTTCTGTAGAATACAGAATTCATTCCCAATACTGTTTTTTAAACTGCAAGTAAGAATATTCATTTTACATTAACTATATTTTTATTTTGTTTCATCGTATTTACTTTTGCTTCTTTCACGTTCATATTTTCTTTCATTTTTATATGCTTCTTCGTACGTTTTAATTAAGTTTTTAATTTCATCCGTATTTGCATCTTCACTATAGTTTAGCAATTCTATTTTACTTTTTGGCATTTCTATAACTATACTTTCATCATGTATAACACTGCCAAGTAAAATATATGTTTTACCAACTTCTAAGCTTTTACCTATTTCAGATCCTTGTATAATTACTTCTGAACCAAGCTTGTTAGTTCCGCCTATATCTGAAACCTCTATGTTTTTTTTAAGTTTTCCTTTTATGTTTTTCTCAACAGTAACTTTAAATTTATTATATGGTATACCAATTTCAGCATTATCGTTAAAATTACCTAGATGCTCTTTAACTGTTCCTACAAAGACATAGTCTTCAAAGCCTATGAAACCTTCTAAATCTTCTTCTCTAAATGGTGAATCTGCATTTACATGCACTGGCGCATTTAAATATTTTATAAGCATTCCTAGACCAAATATACTTGCTGCTGCAAGGACTGCAATTGTTATAGATACTATTATTTTTTTCATATATTTATCTCCTCTACCATATACAATTATATGCGGCCTTATCCATATACCCTAATTCAGTAAGTTCTATTTGGCCTTGTTCCATTACTTGATTTGGATAACCATTAATTTCACTTATTCCTAATGCATGTCCAAATTCATGAAGTGCAGTTTTAATAATTTCATTTCCTGTATAATCTTGCATCTTTGCTATGTTGAATTCCATGTATCCCGTATTTAATACTGTTGTATACGTTCTTGCAGCATAATTTAATCTTCCGTTATTCACATCTCTTATTGTTAGATCTTCTATGCTGGTTATATCATCTTTTTTTATAGTTACAATCCCCATAGCATTCCATTTGTTTATTGCATGTTGTACTGCGGACCAATATATAGTACTTCCACCGCCAGCACATTTTTCCTGAAGAATCAACTGTATCCCATCCTAAATGATAGCCACAGGCATAAATAGAGCAGGTAGATAATATTAATAAAAAATTAGCACTATCTTTGAAATGCTTTTTTTCATTTGACTATTACCTTTCATATTATTTTAACATATATGTTAATTATAATATACACCATATTATTTGCTTTGTAAACCTTTTTTAATTAATTATATATAATTTTGTAAAATATACGTACTATATGTTTATATAAATGGTTTATTTATATTATTCTACAAATATTGATTAAATAAAAAATAGGGATGAAAGATTATATAAATAAAAATTATATAAAACCATACCTATTTAAAAAATATTAAAAATTCACATAGTTAAGTGGATTTTTAGCTCTTCCATTTATTCTAACTTCAAAATGTAAATGTAAGCCTGAAGAATAGCCAGTATTTCCGCATACTCCTATCTTTTGTCCTTGCACTACAAACTGACCAGCTGAGACATTTACAGACGCTAAATGGCCATATAGAGTGCTTTGTCCATTACCATGATCTATAATTATATAGTTTCCGTAATCGTAAAACGTAGGAAATGTATTTCCTTTTCCAGATACAGCTTTTATAACTTTACCGGATTTTGCAGCTACAATAGTTCTATTTTTAAGCGTTTTTTCTGGAGAAATATCTATACCAGTATGTCCTGGATATCCGTTAAATCCACAAAATACACTTCTCCATGTTGGAAAAGGCCATACGAAACCTTTTTCGCTTACTATATTGCCTGAACTTAATTGAAGCTGTCTTATTTCCTCAGCTAGTTTTTCACTCATTGCTTGTTCTTCTTTTTGCAAAGTTGCATTTAAGGAACTTATCATCGCTTTATTTGAATTAAGCTGATTAGATCTTCTCTCTTTATTTTGCTTTGCTATTTCTAAAGACTTAGCTGTTTTTTCTTTATCATAAGATAACTGATCTAATTTTATTTTTTGAAGCTCTATTTCTTTTTGTATATTGCTTAGATAATCTTTTTGATTAGATACAGAATCTATTAAATTCTTATCATGCTCAGTTATTGCAGCAATTACTTTTTTCTTTTCAAAATACTGCATTATACTTGAAGAAGAAAATAATAGTTCCCACGGATCTGTTGCACCATTTTCATAAATTGCTCTAAGCCTTATTTGAAGCAAATCTTCTGCACCTTCTTGTTTATCTACTTCTTTATTTATTTGTTTTTGGTTTTCTTCCATACTACTTTGCACTTTGTTTGCTTCATCTGTAATTTTCTCTAGACTTGCATTTTGTATTTCTATTTCTGAATTTAAATCTATAAGCTCAATTCTTAGATTGTTAACTTCTTTTTCTATACCTACTAGTTTGTTTTCATTTTTCTTAAGTTTTTCTTTAATACTTTGAATATTTGACTGGTAATTACTTATATCTTTTTCATACTCAGAGCTTGTTTTAGCGTATATGTTAAGGGTTATACAACTTATACAAAATATACTGCAAAACATAATATACATCTTTGTTTTCATGGTTACACCTCCTATATTATAACAGTAGTATATCATGTATATAATAATACGTCAATTATTAAAAAGTAAATTTTGTTAAAATACATCAAAAAGAGACTAACATTTGTTAATCTCTTTTATAATTTTCTTAAATATTTATTGAACTTTTAGCTAATTCATATACACTTCCCATACATCACCTAAGGTATTATCATATGGAATATTTATATTTATTACTGTATAGTCTCCATATATACCTGAGCAAGTAGCGGCATAAAATTGGTTATTGTTATAATAATATCCGATGACTACATATTCTCTATCATACTGCCCGGTTCCTGATAATAATAGTGGACGACCATTATTAATAGCATTTTTTATTCCAAGTATTTCATCGCCATTAATTTTATTAGAAATAATATTATTATATCCTTTTGATTTAACAAATGAAACTAATCCGTCTGATACTTGTTGCCCACTCGGTCTTGCTATAGAACCATTATACCCAATTCTTTGACACAAGTCCGAATAATCTTGATCTGGTAAAACACTAGTTAACGTCATAGAAGGATCTGTAGCATATAATTGAGATAATGCTGATAGTATATTACATGCTGCAACAGGTCCCGAATTGTTTGAACCGAAGCTAGAATAACTAGTATCATAATGATAGTAAAAATTTATTGGTAAAAATACTGCTTCTGTGGTAGTTTGATTAATTTCATTTAAATTATACCCTGTATTTATATTATTATTTGCACCGAATACTTGTGTGGTAGCACCTCCTGATATTATTAAAGAAACTACTAAACATGATATTATTTTTTTATTTAACATAAAATCACTCCTTAAATTAATTATAATTTAATCTTTAAAATAAATTCGTATTTATAATACAACATTTTTTTACTATTGTCAATACTTTTTATGTATTTAACTACATAAAAGACTAATTTAGTTTCTATTTTCTTTAAAAACCACTTTATCTATTAGTATATTCTGTTTTCAGCTTAGTTTTTTTTTACATTTTTTTAATACATTTTTCTTTAAAAAAGATATCTTTGAAAACAAATACATGATATACTAAAATAAATAAACAAAGGAGAACATAGTATGGTTTTTAGTAGTATAAACTTCCTATATATTTTCTTACCAATAATGCTTTTGCTGTATTTTATATTTCCACGCAAACTAAAAAACGCTGTTATGATTGCAGCAAGTCTATTCTTTTTTGCATGGGGTGAAATAAACTACATCTTCATAATGCTACTTTTAGCGGTTATGGATTTTTGGTGTGGAAAGAAAATAACTAAATACTTTAAAGATACGAAGAAGAAAAAAATATATTTATTTATAGATATTTTTGTTAATTTACTAATCTTATTTTTCTTTAAATATTCTGATTTTATTATAGCAAACTTTAATGGCATAACGGGACTAGATATTCCGCTTTTACATATACCTTTACCTATACGGAGTGTCTTTTAATACGTTTCAGTCTCTATCATATATAATAGATGTGTATAGAGGAACTGTAAAATGTGAAAAGAGCTTCTATAATTATTTGACATATACAACATTATTCCCGCAGATAATTGCAGGTCCTATTGTAAGATATGAGACAGTAGATGAAGAGTTAGAAACAAAAAATATAAGCGCAGATAACTTCTCTAAAGGAATCCGTAGGTTTATAATTGGTCTTGGAAAGAAGGTTCTAATTGCAAACAATGTTGGTTACTTATGGACTTTAATAGAGGCAAATAATATTACGCAGCTTTCTCCGCTACTTGCCTGGATAGGTATTTTAGCATATAGCCTGCAAATATATTTTGACTTTAGTGGATACTCAGACATGGCAATTGGTCTTGCTAATATATTTGGCATGGAGTTTAACGAGAACTTCAATTACCCATACATTTCTAAAAGTATAACTGAGTTTTGGAGAAGGTGGCACATAACTCTTGGCAGCTGGTTTAAAGACTATATTTATATACCTTTAGGTGGCAATAGGCAAGGCTTTTTAGTGCAGCTTAGGAATATATTTATTGTATGGTTTTTAACAGGAGCTTGGCATGGAGCGTCTTGGAACTTTATTTTATGGGGCCTATATTTTGGCTTTATACTTATGCTTGAAAAGGTGTTTTTATATAAGCTACTTGAGAAAATTCCAAATGTTTTTAGACATTTATATGCTCTGTTTTTTGTAGCAATTAGCTGGGTTATATTTGCTTTTGAAGATTTAGGAAAAGTAAAGGAATATATATTTGCTTTATTTAATTTTACAGGAGCTCCTTCCTCTGCAGAAGGTTTATATTATTTAAAAAATTATGCTATTATATTTATAATTGCAATTATTTGTTCTACTCCTATAGTTATGAATTTACTTAAGAAGCTTGAAGCTAGGAAAGGTTTAGCAGCAAATGTTTTAGTTATATTTATCTATTTAGCTATTCTTGTTTTATCTACTAGTTATTTAGTTAGCGATACTTATAACCCATTTTTATATTTTAAATTTTAAGAAAATGTTAATTCATTTTCTTTTTTTTGTTTAAAACGTATGCAAAACTTTATTCTCATTTATATATATTTCCGTATATAGATAGTTATCTTTTCTACGTTTTTTACACTATATTTCTATCTAAATTTCAGTATTAACTCTTTTGTATATTTTCTTGCTTCATCATTATACGTATGTCCATAATGTTCATATTTTATAAATTCAGCATTTTTAATATCTAGCTTAGAATATATATCCTTTATTTTATAAAATCTCTCCCATATATCTGATCCAAATAATTCAACATATATATTTTTTACATTTTCATCTGTATGCCTAAAATTCATTGCAGTATCGTTAGAGCTACTTTCGTTCTCACCCATAAAATATACTTGTTTCATGGATTTAAACGAAGGTAAATCAAAAACTACGTCATATACACCTACTGGGTAAATTAGTTTTATATCATTATACACTTTTAAAGGTATAATAGCTTGGCTTCCAAAACCACCTGCAATTAGCAAAACAACTTTTTTAGCATTCAAAGTAGCATATCTTAATACAAATTTTGCAGATGACGAAAATCCGTGACAAATAATTCTATCGTTTAATTTAACGCCATAATTCTCAAAAACATATTCTCTTATATATGTAAGTTGCCTATTAACTTGATCAAATATATTATAGTATGTATTATTCTTATCTTTACAAAAAACAACATTTCTTGTTGCTTGCATAGGAAAAAATTCATGCATATTATTGTTTGCTGGATGTATATAATTAGATGTTACTGGTATATATATAATTTGGTTTAATGCTGTTAAATTAAACCCACCTACTTCTTCGCTAGTTTCCAATATTGCAGCATAAATATTATATATGTTACCTTCATTAGTTGCCATATTATTTCCATGCATAATAATAGTATTACTTTCTATTATACTCGGAATATATAATACAAATGGAAAATTAAATAAATTATCTTTCTTATCTATAAAAATAAATTCACCCTTTTGCTTATCTATATATTTTTTTAATTTCATATAGTCTGAATTATCTATCTTATCTTTTAATAAACTTAACATTTTTTCTCCTTTCTTATTCTTTTGTATACTATATCATAGATTTAAAAGACTGTACATGTTTTACAAAAAAAATTCTCATATTTATATATATATTTCCGTATATAGATAGTTATCTTTTCTACGTTTTTCATATATACCTCATATCCAAAACTAAATTTGTATTTTACCACTTTTTGTGGTATAATGTATATATACAAAATATATAATTAAAAAATAAATATTTTTTAAGGAGTGCTATTTATGAACATTAACAAATATTACAAAATGTCTGATTTCGATGGTTTATTACTTTCTATTAACATTTTAGAACCAAATACAGAGCCTAAAGGAATAGTTCAAATTTCTCATGGAATGTGCGACCACAAAAACAGATATAATATTTTAATGAGATTTTTAGCAGATAACGGATATGTGTGTATTGCACACGACCATAGAGGTCATGGTAGCAGCGTAATTAAACCATTTAACGATCTTGGATATTTTTACGATAATACAGGCACAGCAGTTGTACAAGATATGATTACTGTTTCAAACTTTATAAAAGAAAAGTATCCAAACCTACCTCTATTTGTTCTTTCATTTAGTATGGGAAGTTTAGTAGCAAGAGAATATATGAAGACACAAGATAGCGAAATCTCAGGTATTATTCATATTGGCGCGCCATCTAAAAACAGCTTAACAAGCGTAGGTATTGTACTTTCTAAAGTACTTGCTTTCTTCCAAACAGATAGGAAAAGATCTAGAATTATGAAAATACTAACAACTGGTTTTTCTAGCAGCTGGATAACTACAGATAAGAAAGAATTAGAGCTTGCGCTTGCAGATAAGCTTTGCGATTATACTTTCACTCTAAACGGTTATCTTAACTTATTAATCTTACTAAGAAGTGCATACTACAAGAATGAATATTTAGTTACAAATCCTTCTCTCCCTATTCTTTTTTTAAACGGTGAGAATGATTCTGTAGTAGGTAAACCTAGCAAGCTTAGACACACTTTAAAATTCTTTAGAGAGCTTGGCTATAGGAACATTACAAGTATTGTTTACAAAAACGCTAATCATGATTTAATTCATGAAACAGAAAAAGGCAAGATATTTAAAGATATTTTAGACTTTATAGATATGCATAATATCTAAAAAATGCAGAAGTATTTCTTCTGCATTTTTCTTTTTTTATTTTTTATTTTTTATTTTTTTTTATTTTTTTTATTTTTTTTATTTTTTTTTATTTTTTTCGTTTTTAAAACCGCCAATATTTATTGGCGGTTTGTTTG
>JAVWPP010000038.1:8529-10494 GCA_036635835.1 Clostridia bacterium
ATTTTTATTCTGCATAATCTGCTACTAGTTTATCATAGTTACGCATTCTATATACTTTTAAAACGTATTCAAAATCTGTTTTTAAGCCTTTGTACACTACTGCTTCTGGGTCTAATATTTTGTAGTTTTCAGCTTCTGTATAGAAAGCATAATCAAAATGCAAATGATCAAAAACTCTGTTTAAATCTGATGTTATTTTATAATAGTTTTCTTTCATATTTGGTTTTGTTTCAAACTCAAATAATACGCATATACTGTCTTTTGTTGTTTCAATTTTATATGCTATAGTTTTAATTCTCTTTTTGTCATATTGTACATTTACCATTTTTTCTTCTATACTTTTTTTAGTTAAATTAGATTTTTTAGAAAACACTAAACCTACTGTTGATATTTTATTCATAATATCCACTCCTAAAATTATTTTGAAGTTTTTTATTTTATTTAGGTAGTATTATATCACGGAAATAAGTTTATGTCAACTTATTTATTTATATATCTTAAAAAAAAGTATAAGTAACTTTATTCTCATTAACCATATTACCGTATCTAGATATATATTTTTTATATGTTTCCATATATCCATACCTGTAATTTTTTAATATACCCCGTCATATACTTAACTAAGAATTGGAGGAATATTATGCAAAAAAAAATATCTGTAATATCTTTAATATTACTTAGTCTCCTTATTTTCATTACGCAGTTTAATTTTCTAGACATAAGCTTTTGCATCTGGAAAATGCTCTCTACGTCCTTTATCCTAACTGCCCTATTTATGCAAATTGCCTCATATACATTTAATTTTACAAAAGAAAACATGTATGCGCACATACTAATTAACTTCGTTTTTTCTACATTTATCTACCTAGCCATATATACCGCGCTGCCGCTTTGTATCTACCTTTTAGACACATCTTCCTTGCTAAGTGGCGTTATGTACCTACTAATAGTTTTAGCTAGTACCCTTATCTTTACTTTTAGCTATATATATACAACATATTATATGTTTGAAAAAGAAGAATAAGAAACAGTTATGTAATCTAAAGTATCTTTTTTTTCTTGACATTTACTAGTTTTTAGTATATACTATACATATACAAAATATATAATCTTATGTATAAATATATATAAGAAAACTTAGGAGGTACTTACTCATGAGAAAAAATAGAAAACTAAATTTTAAAAGTATGTTTAAACATACTAAAGTATCTACACTATCTAAACTAATACTCATACTTACTCTGCTTTTTGTAACATTTTGCATTTTCCCTACGGTGAAAAAACAAATTATACAAGAAGAAGACGTAAAAAAAATGAGCGAAAACGTATCTAGAAACGATCAAAACATAGAGCATTTGAAAGAATTATTAAAAGAAAAAATATCTTTTTCTAAAAACTATGTTAATACTATTTCATTTGCAAACGATATTGTTTTAATGAAAATCTCTGGAAACAATATTGAAATTTTTGACGATACTAATTACTCTAACACTGTTACAGAATATTTTTCTAAAAAGCAGCTTGTATTATCTGAAGATTACACCGCCGTAATAAGCATACCTTTACTTGCACTAGACTATGGCGTTAATGACAAAACAGGTAATGTTAGCATAACTTATGACAAAGATAAGATACAGCTACTTGCAGTAGATATTCTAAAAAGTTCTTTTTCTGAAGATAATATCTTTTACAGAAACTACGATAAAGAAGATCTAGTAGCCATGCAAAGAAACAGTTTATCTAACATAAAAGATTCCGTTTTAAACAAACAAAATTTAAATCTAGCAGAGCAAACTATAATTAATTATATATTTGCAGATGCTATAATGCATAACATAAACGAAATTGAATTAAACGGAACAAACGTAGATTTAAGCAGTGAGAAACAAAAGCAAACTTTTATACAAAATTTAGAACTAAACTAAAAAGAGAAAAAATATACAAAAAAATATAAGCAAAAAAATA
>JAVWPP010000039.1:0-2641 GCA_036635835.1 Clostridia bacterium
TTCTACATATATATATCCGTATCTAGGAAGATTATCTTTCTACGTTTTTTAAAATATTTTGTAACAAAATACAAAAGTAATTGCAAAAAAAAAAAATATATAATACAATAATAGAAAGCCAAAAGATAGGCAAGAAGAGGAGAGATAAATATGGCAAAACAAACAGTAGAAGATATTTCCGTAGAAGGGAAAAAAGTATTAGTAAGATGTGACTTTAACGTTCCACTTTCTAAAACAGATTCTGAGCAAATAACAGACGACAGAAGGATTGTAGCTGCGTTACCAACTATAAACTACCTAAGGGAGCATGGCGCAAAAGTTATACTTTGCTCGCACATAGGAAAAACAAAAGATAAGAAAACATTGCTACCAGTAGCAAAAAGATTAGAAGAACTTTTAGGCGTAGAAGTACATTTTGCGCATGATGTTATAGGAAAAGAAGTAGAGGAAGAGGTAGCAGAGCTTAAAAACTCAGACGTAATGCTACTAGAAAACACAAGAATGTACGAGGAAGAAGAAGCCTGCGACGAAGCATTTTCTAAAAAACTTGCTAGCATAGCAGACATATTCGTAAACGATGCATTTGGAACAGCGCATAGAGCGCATGCATCTACAGAAGGCGTAACTCACTTCCTACCATCTGTAGCAGGTTTCCTAATTGGTAAAGAGCTTAAAGCCCTAGGAGACTGCATAAACGCGCCAGTTAGACCACTTGTAGTAGTACTTGGAGGAGCTAAAGTTTCATCTAAAATTGGAGTTATAACTAACTTAATGGAAAAAGCAGATACCATCCTTATAGGCGGTGGCATGATGTTTACATTTATAAAAGCTATGGGCTTTAACATAGGAAACTCTTTAGTAGAAGAAGATAAGCTAGATTTAGCTAAAGAAATTCTAGCAAAAGCTAAAGCTAAAAATATAAATTTACAAATACCAATAGATGTTGTTTGCGCAGATGAGTTTGCAGCAGACTCTAAAGCATGCGTAGTAGACATAGACAAGATTCCAGAAGGCAAGATAGGCATGGACATTGGTCCTAAAACTATAGCTATGTTTGCAGAAGACATAAAGGAAGCTGGAACTACAGTATGGAATGGTCCTATGGGAGTGTTTGAGTTCCCAAGGTTTAGCGATGGAACTAGAGCTATTGCTAAAGCTATGGCAGATTCTAAAGCCCTTAGCATAATAGGGGGCGGAGATAGCGCAGCTGCTGTAGAAGAGTTTGGACTTGCAGATAAGATGACTCATGTTTCTACAGGTGGTGGAGCTTCTTTAGAATTTATGGAAGGCAAAGTTCTTCCTGGCATAGATGCACTTATGGATAAATAAAAACATATAAAAAGAGAATATTTAAGTACGAAAGTATGTATAATAGAATGAAAACATGTAAAAACTCGCAAAAATGCGGGTTTTTCTTGACATATGAGCTTTGCTTTGGTATAATAATTATGTAAAGTAAAAAAAGATCACTTTTAATTAAAAGGAGATGTATTTATGGGAATATGGTATTTAGATTTTTTAAGACTGTTTGTTATACTTCTTGCATCATTACTAGGTTTTGCGTGTATATATTACATTATACTCCTTCTAAAAGACGCAGTTAACTATTTAAAAGAAAAGATTCGCTACGGAAAAATTGAAGGTACAATAATAGACAAAGACAAAGAAATAGCAATAGGAATGCCAATGATGTATCCATATATGTTTTATGTAATAATACAAAAAGAAAAAGATGGCAAAGTAGTAACAAGAAGATTAGACATTAACGAATTCTTTTTCGATACTTTAGAAATAGGAGATACCATTAAAAAAGAAAATTTTTCAATAGTAAAATTATAAAAAATTAAAAAAAATTAAAAAAAATTAAAAAATATTAAAAAAATTTTAAAAAAACAAAAAAAGTTCAGCTAAATATGCTGAACTTTTTCATTCCTTCTTGACTTTGTTGACATAAAATGATATAATTTGCACAGATGAAATGAAAAGCTTTAAAAAAAATTTTTTTTGGAGGAATTACAATGGAGAAATACTTGAATTTGTTTATTAAATTTAATATGTCATATGCGGAGCTTGCCGTAAAACTTTTTGGTAGGAACAAAAACACAAAAGCAGCAACAGATAAAGAATTTATAGGAATATTAAGAAGGGCAACTAAGTTCTATGAACCAATTAATGATATAATCTTCTTTTATAACTACTATAAAAAAGAATTAGACTTAGATAAGTTTAATAGTATTTTAAGTAAAGTAAGCGTTAAAGTAGTAAGAGAAGATCGTAAAAGAGTTATAACTAAACAAGTTAATTCAATAATAATGTTAGGTGATTGCGATTATACTAAATCCGTATTTACAATATACGAGATTATGCATCAGCTAAGTAATGAAGATAAGCAAAAGTTATTAGACTATATGAAATACTTTGAAATTACAGATCAAACTCGCCCAATTAGAGATCATCAAGGTTATGCTTATGGCTACAGATGCCTTGTTTCAAGCTCTAATCTATCTTTAAATACCCTTATAGATTATCTAGATTTCTACCTAGAGCGCTACCCTATTATGGAAGAATACATGGTAGATATATCTCAAGATGCAAGAATAGTAATAAGCAATAATAGAAAATAAGACAAAAAGAAAATAAG
>JAVWPP010000039.1:2741-9527 GCA_036635835.1 Clostridia bacterium
CGCCGGTTATAAATAACAAAGTAAATATAGCTGTTAAAGCTAAAGGTTTATCTGTAATAAAAAAAGAAAGTGCAGTAAGAATTACAAGTAATCCGTAGATTCTAAATTTTGTAAAGCCTAAAGAGATTTTAGATTCATTAATTAGTTTTGGTAATAATTCTTTTTCCATTTATATCGCCCCTTAATAATTATTTTAGAGTTATATTTTTTTTCTATAGACATTATATCATTTTTTTCTAAAAAAGTCAAATAAGAAGACTTTGAAAAAAATTCAAAGTCTTTTGTTATAGTGAAAGTATTTCTTTTAGCATATTATCTACATTTTCTTTATCTTTTGCATTTAAAGTAGATATTCTAGATTTAAGCCTTGCTTTATCTAATGTTTGGATATTGTCTAGTATTACATAGTATCCATGTATTGAAGTAAGTTTTAAGTAATGCTTGCTGCTTTGCACGTCGTTTACTACTGGGAGTGCTAAAACTGTAGGAGAAAATTTATTACCTAAGTTGTTTTGCACTATAAGGCACTTATCTGCGCCAGTGTCTTCTCCTATGAATCTATATCCATAGCTGCATGACCATATTTCACTGCGGTGCACGGATATATTTTCTGATACGTTTCTCCGTTTATATGCTTTTAGGACTTCTAAAACTTCATAGTTTTTAGATATATCTTGTATAATACTTTCATATTTTTCTTCTAAAAAAATATATACAATGTCTTCTTTTAACTTGTGCGCTAGTAGCTTGTTTCCGTATTTAACTATAATATCTGTAAACTCTTTTCTGCTTTCTACCTTAAGTATTACTTCCATTGAATCTATTTTTTTACCCATATCCTTCTCCTTTTACTATATTAATAGCAAAAACACATTGTTTTTATGTAATCAGTATACAACTAAAAAGGCTAAATGTCAAGGGCAAGGCGAAAATGCAGATTAAGATTTACATATATTAAAAAGAAAATATATAATATATATTATTGCAATAATAATTTAAGCTACTTTACTAACTAAGTAAAATAAGATATAATAGCTGTGAGAGAGAGGCGCAAAATGAAGCAAACAAGAATTAGTATAGAAAATAAACCTAGATTTATAGCGGTAGTTTGCATATGTATAGCATTATGCATGTTTTTAGTCTTTAATATTTTTAAACCAGATATTTTTGTTCCAAGTAGCAAAAAGAATGCTAAAAACGTTAAAAAGTATGCTAGAAACATAGAAGAGCAGTATACTAAAGATGGTATGAAAGAAAAGTTTGAAAAAACGTACAATGCTCTACAAGAAAATACTTCCTTATGGATCTTTAACAACATTACTACAGAAGAAGCATCTTTTGAAAACGGCGTTGCTAAAGTAAATAAGATGCTAGAAGAAAAAAAGTATGAAGAATTTAAAATGCAAGAAACAGATATAGATTTTTGGGTTGGTAACTTTTCTATGGATAACTCAGGTAAAATAATATTTAAATTTGCGTCAAAAGAAATAGTACCTGTATGGGTAAATGAATTAAATGCTAAAAACATCTTAGTAAAGTGAGGGAAAGATTATGAGAAAAAAAATTATAGCGGGAAACTGGAAAATGAATAATACACTAGCAGAGTCTGTAGCTTTTATAAATGAAATTAAAGCAGAAATAGACACAGAAGAAGTAGACGTTGTTGTTTGTCCTAACGCGTTATCTACAGTAAGCGTAGTTAATCTTTTAGAAGGAACTAATATAGCTACTGGAGTGCAAAACGTAAGCGCAGAAAACAAAGGGGCATTTACGGGAGAAACTAGCGCAGAAATGGTTGTAGCAGCTGGAGCAAAATATGCAATAGTTGGGCATAGCGAAAGAAGGCAGCAGCATAATGAGACAAATCAAATGGTAAATTTAAAAGTCTTAAAATGTTTAGAAAAAGGTGTTACGCCAATTATGTGCGTAGGAGAAACTTTAGAGCAAAGGCAGCAAGATATGCACTTTATACACATTAGACTACAAGTAGAAGAAGGACTTAAAAAAGTAGAAAATCCAGCTTCTGTAGTTATAGCTTATGAGCCTATTTGGGCTATTGGTACAGGCGTCTGCGCAACAGAAAAAGAAGCAGAAGAAATGTGCAAGTATATTAGAAATGTAGTAGCAGGTGTGTTTTCTCAAAGAGATGCAGAAGCTGTTAGAATTCAGTATGGTGGAAGCGTTACAAAAGATAATGCTAAAACTATATTAAATATGCCAAATATAGACGGAGCATTAGTAGGTGGTGCAAGTTTAAAGAGAGATTTTATTGACATTGTACACTTTTAGTAGTAAAATAATCATGCGCAAAAGCCGTAAGGGCGATGGAGGATTAAAATGAAAGGTAACAAACAATTTATGCTCATTATTTTAGATGGAGTTGCTTTAAATGATGAAGAACGAGGAAACGCTTTTAAAGCTGCAAAGAAGCCTAATATAGATAGATTAATAAACACATACCCTAACACATATGTTAAGGCAAGTGGGCTTGCAGTAGGGCTTCCAGAAGGACAAATGGGTAATTCTGAAGTTGGGCATACTAACATAGGAGCAGGAAGAATAATATACCAAGAGTTGACTAGAATTACTAAGTCTATAGAAGATAAAGACTTTTTTGAAAAAGAAGAGTTTATGAAAGCTATAGATAATTGTAAGAAAAATAATAAACCTCTACATTTGATGGGTCTTTTATCTGATGGAGGAGTTCATAGCCATAATAAGCATTTATACGCTCTTTTAGAGCTTGCTAAAAAAAATGATGTTAAGGAAGTATATGTACATGCAATTTTAGATGGAAGAGATACAGCTCCATCTTCTGGAATTGAGTATTTAAAACAGTTAGAAGACAAGATAACTGAAATTGGCATAGGTAAAATTTCTACCCTTATAGGTAGGTACTATGCAATGGATAGAGATAATAGATGGGATAGAGTAAAACTTGCGTATGATCTATTTACAAAAGACTCAGGCGTAAAGTTTAAAACAGTGCAAAAAGCTATAGAAAACTCATATGAAGCTCAGGAGTTTGATGAATTTGTTAAACCAATTTCTATAGTTGTTAGCGAAGATGAACCTTTAAAAGGTAAGATTAAAAAAGGAGATTCAGTTATATTTTTTAACTTTAGACCAGATAGAGCAAGAGAAATTGTTAGAACATTAACAGAGCCAGATTTTAATGAGTTTGAAAGAAAGAACAAGTCTTTAGATCTATGTTTTGTTACAATGACTAGATATGATGAAAAGCTAAAGAATGTTTTAGTTGCATATAAGGCAGAAAAAATAGTTAACACTGTAGGAGAGTATCTTTCAAACAATGGATATACACAGCTTAGAATAGCTGAAACAGAAAAATATGCTCATGTAACATTTTTCTTAAATGGTGGAAAAGAAGATGAGTATGTAGGAGAAGAAAGAATATTAGTTAAATCTCCAAATGTAGCTACTTACGATTTACAGCCTGAAATGTCTGCAGTAGAAGTTACAGAAAAAGTTATAGAAGCTATTGCAAGCGAGAAGTTTGATAGTATTTTTCTTAACTTTGCAAATGGAGATATGGTAGGACATACTGGAAATTTTGCAAAAGCTGTAGAAGCTGTGGAATGTGTGGATAAGTGTCTCGGAAAAATAATTAGTGAGATAGAAGCTAGGCATGGATGTGCTATAGTTACAGCAGATCACGGTAACTGCGAGTGTATGATTGATGTTAAAACAGGTGAAGTTATAACTTCTCATTCTACTTTTGATGTTCCATGCATTGTAGTTGCAGATAATATTAGAAGTATTGAAACTGGTAAACTTTGCGATCTTGCACCAACTCTTTTAGACTTAATGGATTTAGAAATTCCAAAAGAAATGTCAGGACACAGTTTAGTACAAAAAATAAAATAAAATAGTATACCTCTTATGCTTAATGGTAATATTAAGTGTAGGAGGTATTTATATATGATAGAAGAACTTAAAATTAAAAAAATTTTAGCAAGGGAAATATTAGATTCAAGAGGTAATCCAACGGTAGAAGTAGAGGTGCATGTTGCAGGTGGGTATAAAGGAGTAGCATCTGTCCCATCTGGCGCATCTACAGGCGCTTTTGAAGCCGTAGAAATTAGAGATGGTAATAAGCATAGATATAAAGGAAACGGAACTTTAAAAGTTGTAGAAAATATTAATAAGATTATTTCATATAAATTAGAAGGGATTAATGTTCTAAAACAAGCTAAGATAGATAAGTGTCTTATAGATTTAGATGGCACGCCTAATAAGTCTAGGCTTGGTGCAAATGCTATTTTAGGTGTTTCTATGGCGTGTGCTAAAGCAGCTGCAAATGCTCTAGATATTCCGCTATACTCTTACATAGGTGGGCTAAATGCAAAGAGGTTACCTATTCCTATGATGAACATTATAAACGGAGGAAAGCATGCAGATAATTCATTAAACATACAAGAGTTTATGATAATGCCAGTTGGTGCTTTAAAGTTTAGAGAGGGGCTAAGAATGTGCTCGGAGGTTTTCCATACTTTAAAGGAGATTTTAAAGGAAAAAGGACTTGCTACATCTGTTGGAGATGAGGGTGGTTTTGCTCCTAATTTGTCCTCAGACAAGGAGGCTATTTTGCTTATTATAGAAGCTGTGCAAAGGGCGGGCTATAGCACTGAAACAGACTTTAAGATTGCAATAGATGCTGCTGCTACTGAGATGTTTAATGAGGCTAAAAAGCAAAACAAGGATGGCTACTATTTCTGGAAGACTAAAGAGCTATATACGACAGAAGAAATGGTTAAATACTACGAAGGGCTTGTTGCAAGTTATCCTGTTGTTTCTCTAGAAGATGTGCTAGCTGAGGAAGATTATGCAGGGTGGAAAATGCTTACGAGCTCTATAGGGGATAAGGTGCAGCTTGTTGGAGATGATATTTTTGTTACCAATATAAATAGGCTTAAATACGGTATACAAAACAAGATAGGCAATAGTATATTAATTAAATTAAATCAAATTGGGACTATTACGGAAACTTTAGATACTATAGATTTAGCTAAAAAAGCAGGATATACAACTGTAATTTCGCATAGGTCTGGGGAAACGGAAGATACAACTATTGCGGATTTAGCTGTTGCAGTTAATGCAGGGCAGATTAAGGCAGGGGCTCCTTCTAGGACAGATAGGGTGTGTAAATATAACCAGCTGCTTAGGATAGAGGAGGAGCTTGAGGCTTTTGCTGTATATTTCCCTGAAGAGAAGTTTAAAGTGTAATTTAGAAAGCATCATTTAGGTGGTGCTTTTTTTTCGTCTCTATATATTTAAATATATTCTATAAAACTGTTTATTTACTTGAGGATATAAGATATAATTAAATATATATAAAACGTAGAAAATTAAAATATATATGTTAGGCATGTTTAGCGATGAGAATTAGCATATATATATTAAAAGTGAGGAAGTATATGCAAAACAAAAAAGGAATTACGCTTATGGTTCTTTCTTTAACCATAGTAATTATATCTATAATATCTACAGCAGTAGTAGCATCTGTTGCAACTACTAAAAATGATGCAAAGTTTGTTACATTTATGTCTGAGATAGATGAAATAGAGGAAAACATAAGGGCAAATTTTGAGATTACGGGGCAGTTACCTGTAAAAAACAATATAACCTTTACAAAGGAAGAGCTTGCAGCTAAGCTTTCCGTAGAAGATTCTAAAGTGTTTCTTAAAGAAGTTTCAGAAAATATGGATACAGATGAAAAGTACATGGAAATAGATCTTAAAGCTCTAGGCGCAAGGTCTGCTAAAAGAGGAGCTCAGCAAGGCGGAGCTTTAGATGTATATTTTCTTTCTAAAAGCTCTATGCATGTGTACTATTTAAATGGTCTTAAAAACGATGGAACGCTGCACTTTACAAGCATAAACAAGGATAAGGCAGCTAGAGAAGAGAGCATAGGTAATATAAATACAGAGTACATAAAGGTTAGCAAGCAGCAAAAGAGCTGGACTAACAAGATAGATTTTAATATTTCTTGCAACCTTGCAAAAGAGGATATGGCTATAGCTAAGATTTTTGCAAGCGGCGCTTTAGTAGCAGAGGTAGATATAACGGAAAACGCTAGAAATGGCGTGTATAGGTACTGCGCTACAGATAAACTACCTGTAGAAACCATAGCAAAAACAGATAAGATTGTTTTCTATAAGACAAATAATCTAAAAGAGGTACTTGCAAGTACAGAAGTTTTGCTAGATAATTTAGACATTGTTTCTCCTGTAAAGGTTGGAAATATTCTTACAAATGCAGATACTGTTTCTTTTAAATTTCTAGACAAGATAAGCGGCGTAGATACCTTTATGTACTGCACTCTTTCCGAGAAAAACAGCTTTGTTTTAAGCGGTAATGAGGAAGACAAGATAGCCGAGTATATAAGGCTAAACGGTAAGAAAATAGAGGCAGTTAAAGTAAATAACACATATGAGTACGAAGGCGTATTAAAGCTTTCTAACCCTACTACTGCCGCTGTTCTTATAGCTTTAGATAAAGCAGGTAATGTTTCTAAACCGGTTAATATTGCAGTTTAGATTATATAAAAAAATATAGAAAAGTATAAAACATATAAAGCATGTTTAACGTTACTTAAATTTAATAATGAGAATAAAGAAAAAAATAATAAAAACTACATATATACGCTAAACCAGATTAAAGAGAAAAAAGTTAGATATATGTTTTAAAAAATAAATAAAAATAAAAATAAAAAAAACAAAAAAAGAGGTATAGTATGAAAAATAAAAAAGGAATATCGCTAAT
>JAVWPP010000040.1:0-6051 GCA_036635835.1 Clostridia bacterium
TTATGTTAAGTGTAAGATCTGCTATTTGCGCCAAATACATATTTTGCGCAGTAATGCTTTTTACAGAAAAATACATGAGGGCGGAAAGAGGTGTTTTATATATATATTTATAGATACGTTTTAGAAAATATTCTAATATATATCTTAAATATCTTGCATATATCTAGCTAAAAAGACAAGGTAAAAAAAGCATACTTTAACTTAAAAAAGCTTGTTTTTTTTCTAAATAAATGATATGCTAGAAATAACAGAATTTAGATATATAAGAGGCTAAGGATGAAAGATAAAAATAAAGAAAACATAGCTGCAAATACAGCTGTTAATTTAGATACTTTAAGAGAGCTAATAGTAAGCTGTAAAAAGGCGTATGGAGAAGATACTGCTTTCTATTTAGAAGATAGAAATGTAACATACAATATGTTCTATGGAGATATTACCGCTATAGGAACTGGAATATATGAAACGCTTAAGCTAGAGAAAAGCAATATAGGGATTATTGCGGAAAATTCATATATTACGGACGTTGCATATTTTAGTACAATTTGCGGTAATAATATTGCAACTAGTATAGATATAGATAGCAGCGTAGAAGAGATTGTTGAGATTGCTAAAAAGACTAATATGGAGGCTATTATATTTTCTAAAACGTATGAGGAGAAGATTAAGAAAGTTAAGGAATGCATGAAGCGTAGCAAGCTTAAGCATTATATTATTACTTTAGATACTAGCGATGAGTTTGTAAGTACAGGGGAGCTTTCTAGGGAGGGTATAACTATCCTAAGGAGTGGTAATAACGAGTATATGCGAGTTATGCAAACTAGTGAGGATATTAGAGTTATAATTACTAAAGGTGTAGATGTTTCATATCTTTCAAGTAAAAGCATACTAAGTAGCCTTAAGTCTATACTAGAAATTGTAGATGTAGATTGTAGGGATAAATACTTAAGTGCTCTAGAGGTAAGTAATTCTTCTGAGATGATAGTTTCTAGATTTGTACAGATTGCACGTGGCGCTTCTGTTACATATATAAAAGGGCAAAGGGTTGTAGAAAATTTAAAAAAATTCTCTCCTTCTGTTATGCTTATACAAAATGTGCAGCTTAAAAAAATATATAATGCTTTAGAGGAATACATAGAAAGAAACAAAAAGCAAAGTAAGGTAAGTAGAGTTATAAAGGCTACAGATAAGATGGGTAGCGTTGGGCTTAAGTTAAAGAAAAAAATCTTTAAAGATATTTTAGAGCAAGTTGGAGGTAATCTTAGGCTTCTTATTATAGATGCTAAAAACATGGACATAGATAAAGTAAAGTATATAAATGATCTAGGTATATCTGTTCTTTCTGGGTATATGCCAAGGGGCGTGCTGCCTATTGTTAGCTTAAATAATGCTATAGCTGGTACTGGCTCGTATCCTATAAAAGGCGCAGAAGTTAAGATTGAGATGCCTAATTTAGATGGAATAGGGCAGATTCTAGTTAAAGGAGATATTACATACTGCGAAAAAGATTATATACGCACTGGAGATGTTGGATATATAGATGGAAGTGGAAATATACATGTTGTTGGAAATGTAAAAAATGAGATAGTGCTAGACTGCGGGGAGAAGATATATCCAGAGCATATAGAAAACAAGCTAGTTAAGATACGAAATGTAGAAGATGCCCTAATATGCCAAAGGGTTATAAACGGTAAGACTAGTATTTTTGCTAAGATTAAATTAAAAAATAAATACTGCATAGAAAATGTAGAGGAAAAGGGCCTAGCTATATATGGAGCTAAGATAAATAAGAAGCTTAGTAAGAAGCAAAGGAAGCTAAATAAAGATAAGCCTAGCTGCATAGATAGGACAATTAAAAAAGATAATAGAAGGTATATTAAAGATGAAATAGATAAGTTAAATAATGTGCTTTCTAGATATAATAAGATATCAGATTTCGAAATAGTAGAAAATATATAATGCTTTGCACTATATATTTTTTTGCGCGTAAAATAGCTAAATTTATATACAAAGAAATATAAATAGTATATAATAAAATAAATAAAACATATAAAACTAGTCTATCTAGATATGGAAGTTTAGGTAATGAGAATAAAGCTACTTATATGTTTTAAAAAATAAAAAAGGTAAAAGAAAAATAAAAGAAAAAATAAAAAAATTAAAAAGAAAAATAAAAGAAAAAAAGAAAAAAATAAAAACCAAAGAAAAAAGAGAGTGAATTTTATGAATCAAATATATATAAAAAATACAAACTACCTAACAAGAGGCTTCATAACAATAATAATAGGCCTAATAATATCACTTGGAAATGATGAACTATACATAAACCTACTAGAGCTTTTAGTTATAGTTATAAGCATAAACGTACTTTACGAGTTTGTTAAACTATGCACAAGAAAACAAAAAAAAGCAGAGAAAAAAATAAGCATAGTAAACATAGTAATTGGCATAACATATGTCCTTCTAATGGAGTTTAACAACGATATACCAGTTGCAATTCTACCAATTATATTTGCAGCCTACGTTCTCCTAAGCGGTATAATTAAGTTCATAAACTTTGTCCTAATGATAGGAACAGGGGCAAAAGGTATCTTTAAAGAGCTAGCTGTAAGCAGTATATTTCTAGTCTTTGGACTTACATGTTTAACTTCCCCTATAATTAACCTATCTAACATACTTATATTCATAGGAGGATATCTAATGCTTGTTGGCATTAACGATATTACAGATTACTTTAACGAAAGAATGCCTAAAAAATATAGAAAAATGTTCTCTAAAATCTTGAGAAGAAAAATAAGGGTATCTATGCCTGCTGTTTTTGAGATGTTTATACCAGCTGCTGTTTTAAATAAATTAAACTCTATGATAGAAGCTAAAAAAGATGATGCTTCTGGTATATACGACCAAGAAAAAGTGAAAAACGAAAAAGCGGATATGGAAATATTCATACATGCAAAGCCAAAAGGTTTTGGAACTGTTGGCCACGTAGATATATATATAGACGGTAAGGTATATTCATATGGTAACTACGATAACTCTTCGTACAGGCTATTTAACACTGTAGGAGATGGTGTTTTCTTTATAACTAACAAGAAAAAATATATAGAGTTTTGCAACACTTATGCTAAAAAAACTATATTTGTTTTTGGTCTTAAACTAACTAAGCTGCAAAAAGAAAATATACTTAAACAAATAGAAAAAATACAAAAAGATCTATACAAATGGGAACCACCAGAGTGCAAAGGGGAGGAAGATTATACAGGTAATTTAAAAGATTTTACGCATGTAGATTTCTTTAAATTTACAAGAGGTAGATTTAAAAGATACTTCATGCTTGAAACAAACTGCGTGCTTTTAGCAGATAGTATAATTGGTAAAGCAGGTACAGATATTTTAAAGGTTGCTGGATTTATAACTCCACGGAACATATTATACATATTTAGAAGAAGAATATTACAGGAAAAACGGCATGGTAATAAGCAAGAAAGTATACACGAAATCATAGTAAAACCACCCTTTTTGTGATATAATCTACATATATAAAATATGGATATGAAATGGATATGAATTGTATATATAAAAAGTATATATAAAATGTATATATATAAAGTATATATATAAAGTATATATATAAATGCATATATAAAATGTATATATATAAATGCATATATAAAACGCATATAAGAACAGTCAGGAGTAAAGTATGGAAAATAATATAGCAGACAGTGTATCTACCTCTACAGGAAATAAATACACAGGGCATAAGAAACATATAATAAAAGGAAAAGCGTGGCTAATAATATTTTTCTTTTTGCACGCTACCATTTTGTTTGGATACTACTTTGCTTTTTGCAGGCAGGAGATAGCAGATAACACAGCTAGTATACAAAATGAAGTAGAAGAAAAAATGAAGGAAGTTGTAGTTAAAATACAAAGTGGCGGAGACTTAAAGTCTACCGTTATATATTCTAACAAAGATAGTGAGTATAATATATACATATATAATACTGCGGGAGTATGCATAGATCAAAGTAAAGCGGAAAAGAAGATACAGACTAAAATAACAGCTACTACGCATGCAAATTTTAAAGAGGACCAATATATAGTAGAAGTATTTGCAGCGCTTGGACCTGCGTCTATGGCTAAGATATCTGCATGGCCTAGGCTAGCTGTTGTAGAGCTTATGCTAGCTATAGTCTCTACCATCATTTGGCTTATATATGCCTTAGCAACAAATACTTTGCCAGATTTCTCAAATGAAGAAAACAAAGATAAAAAGGAAAAAGAGAAAGAAAAGCAAAAAGAAAAAGAAAGAATAAATGCAAAGCAGGCAGTGGCTATCTTTTCTACGAAGGACAAGGAAGAAGAGATAAACCCTAAGTCTACTCCGTTAAAAAAAGAAGACCATGTAGAAGAAAAAACAGAAAAAACGTACGTAGATATAGGTATAGAAAGCAGCGAGGCTCCCGTAGAAGTAGCAAAAAAAGTAGAAAATTCATGGCAAGACATAAACGTGCAAAGCAAAAACGCGCCAGTATATAAAGTAGAAGAAACAAATATGCAGCCATATAGCAAAGAAAGCTCATGGAGCGAGCATGCAGGTAGAGAAAGAAAAACAAACACATATGCAGAAATAAGCAAAGAAGAATACGCGCCGCTTGCAGGCAAAGCTATGTCCTTAGAAGACATGCTAAATATGCGCAAAGAAGTAGAAGAAAAAAAAGAAGTAGAAAAAGCAGAAGAAAAGCAGCAAGTAAAACAAGAAAAACAAGAGATAGCACAGCCTAAACTACAAGACGTAGAAGCATTCCTTTTAGAAAAAGTTAGAAACAGCTTAAACGTAAAAGAAGAAAAAGTAGAAAACATAGCGCAGAAAGTGCAAAGTGCATATGCAGCTAAACTTGGAAACGTAGCAGTAAAAACAGAGTGCAATGGAGCAACCGTAAAAGCAGACATAAACAAACTAGCAGAAGCCGTAGGAAGCTGCATAATGAGCACAGAAAAAGCAAACATAACAGATGCAGACTTAAAAATAAACGTAGAAATAAAAGAAACAAACGAAAAAATAATAATAGAAATATCAGACAACGAAAAAATAAACACAGATGTAGGTAGCATATTTACAGCTACATACACAGAAGATAAAAAAATAAAAGACTTAAAACTTTCAAAATGCAAAAACATAATAACATGCCACAGCGGAAAAGTATGGGCAGAAAAAAATAACTCAGGCGGTAAAACTGTATATTTATCTTTAGATAGAAGTATACCAGAAACAGCAAAAGAAACAGAAGGAGAAATAAATGAAACAAACAAGTTTAAAAGAAATTAAATATTTATATAAAAAAGCAAATAAGTTTAGCGAAAATTACGAAACGGAAAAATGCTTAGATGCACTAGATGAAATGCTTCAATGTATAAAAGCCTTATGCAAAGAAAAAAACGTAAACAAATTCAAAGATGTAGCAGCTATAACAGATTACGAAGTATCTATAGAAGAGCTAATATCTATATATCTACTAGAAACTTTAGATGTAAACCCAACCAAAGAGAAAGCTTCTAGGTTCCTATCGTTCCTTAAAGCCCTTAAAAAAGGCTTCGAAGAAGACCTTGCATACTTAGACGTATCTAAAGCAAAAGCCATGTATATATCACATAACAGAGCAGAAGCATACATACTTTTAGATAAAATAATAGCAGAAAACGAAGAAGATATAGATGCTAAAATATTAAAGCTAACTTGGAACATGCTAGAGTTTAAAAAGGAAGAAGGCATAGCTCTAGCAAGTAGTATAGAAAAGGATTTAGATGACATAGACGATATAACTAAAAAAATAGATGGATACGAATTTCTAGCTAAATATTATAGAAAAGTTAAGGACCTAGTTAAAGCAAAAAAAATGGATAAGTTTTTTAAAGAAGCTCAAATGGCTTTTGCAGAAGACATGGGAGATTACATAGATGAAGATATAGATGAAGAAGAACTTGCAGCAGATATGTTAAAGAATTTTAATAGAAAAAACATATAAAAGATAACTATCTATATACGGTAAT
>JAVWPP010000040.1:6151-9279 GCA_036635835.1 Clostridia bacterium
AAAAATAAAAAAATAAAGAAAAATTGAGGAAAATAAAATGAAAAAAACAGAAGCAAACGAAAAACAAGATGAACTAATTTCAAACATAATAGAAAAATTAAAAAAAGAAAAAAGAAGAAGCATTATACTACCAGAATCTTCAGACATACGAGTAGTAGAAGCAGCTTCTAAAATAGCAGCACTAGACTTTTGCAACATCACCCTAATAGGAAACAAAGAAGAAATAGAAGCTAAATATAAAAACATAGACTTATCAAAAGTAAACATCGTAGATAATATGACAAGTCCAAAAAGAGAAGAATATATAAAAGCTCTATACGAATTAAGAAAAGAAAAAGGAATGACACTTGTAAAAGCAGAAGAACTTATGCAAAGCAAAATATACTTTGGAGTAATGATGGTTAAACTTTCAGACGCAGACGGACTTGTAAGCGGAGCAGCACATTCAACAGCAGACACCTTAAGACCAGCTCTTCAAATACTTAAAACAAAAAAAGATGCAAAATGCGTATCCTCTTTCTTCCTTATGAAAGTACCAGACTGCACATACGGCTCAAATGGTGCCTTTATATTTTCAGACGCAGGACTTATAGTAAACCCAACACCTGAAGAACTTGCAGAAATAGCATATCAGTCTAGCAAATCTTTTGAAAAACTTGTTAAAGACGATGCTAGAATTGCAATGCTTTCATACTCTACAAAAGGTAGTGCTAAAGGAGAACATATAGATAAAGTAACACAAGGATACAAACTTGCAAAAGAGCTTCACCCACACCTTAATATAGATGGAGAGCTACAATTAGACGCAGCAATAGTACCAGAAGTAGGCATGTCTAAAGCATCTGGAAGCCCTGTAGCAGGCCATGCAAATGTATTAATATTCCCTAATCTAGACGCTGGAAACATAGGATATAAATTAGTACAAAGACTTGCAAAAGCAAATGCATATGGTCCAATTACACAAGGCTTAGCAAAGCCAGTTAACGACCTTTCACGCGGCTGTAATTCTGACGATATAGTAGGAGCAGTTGCAATAACAGCAGTACAAGTAGAAGACTAAAAAAAATAAATTACAAAACTTTCTAAAAAAGTATTGACAGTTTAAATTTTATATGGTAAAATAGTACACATGTAAAAAAGTAAACCAAAAAATAACTATTTGGAGGGATGTTTAATGTTAGAAATAAAATTACTTCAAGAAATGTTTGAAGGCATGGCCCCAGTTCCAGTACTAGTTTTTATAACTATCTATTATGCCATATATCTTGGCATAAGAATGGCCCTCTTTGGCAGACTCGGAGAAAAACGGTACAAAGCTTTAATACCAATATACGGAACGTATACTAGTTTTAAAATGGTTAAAATGTCCTCGTTATGTATGCTTGCATACGTGCTTCCAGTTATATTATTTTTGCCAGTAATTAGTGCAAATAAAATGTATACCATTATTGCATTTACAGCAGTAACGGCCATATTGTTTTTCGTTGTACTATTTAGAGAAGCAAAAATATTAGACGGAGTATTTAGTATAAGAAGTGCATTAGCAGTTATGTTAGTATATATCTTACCAGCCATATCATATTTTTACTTATTCTTAATTGAAACAGATGATACCAATAAGAACGATAAAAGTAAGAATAAGAAAAACGCAGCGATAGCCGTGACCCTTATAATATCGATACTTTCAACAAATATAATACCAGCAACAACGGTATATGCAGATGAATATGCAAATACAAATATCACAGAAGAAGAACAAGAAGAAATGGATAGAAACTATGCAAAGCTAGAAGAAATGGCGAAAACATGTAAGCATGCAGAGCAAGATTATGTTATGCTTCATATGGGTGGTAAAATGTCATATATGACGCAGCCAAGCAAGATATGCAAAAAATGCTTAACAACAGAAGAACTACCGCTCTATACTAACTTTGAAAATCAGTTTCATGATCTATATCTAAAGTATTTAGAAGAAAATAAGGATAACGAAGGTAGATTTGAAAAGCTACTAAAGAAACAAGCATATTCTTCTACAGAATTACCTTGTGCAACAGTAGTAGTAGAATTAATGTGTGAAAAGCATAATAATGTACCACTTAGATATTCTCAAAAAAATGAAAAACTAGAATGTCAGGAATGTAAAGAACCCGGAAGTACAGATCAAAATGGAAATACAGTTCAAGAAGAATCACCAGAGGATGAAGAAGATTGCGAAGCCGACCGGCTAGAAAGAGAATCTTCAGAAACAGAGACTAAGACCCAAAGTGCATTTAGAAAAGCATCTAATTTCCTTAAGGAAATATTCAGTCCACAAAACCCATTAATGGCAGCAGGACTATTTACAATAGAAACCGCTATAAGTATTGCATGCCCCGCATTAGGAGAAGCAATAGATGTTCTAGGAGGAATAATATACGGATCAATTGTAACATGCGAAATGCTAGCAAATGGTTCACCTATAGAACAAGCCATATTAGTAGGAGTAGGTTCAGGAGTAGCTCAATATGCACTAACTAAGTTAGCTCAGTTTGGACTTCAAAAAGTTTTTAAAGTTATAGGACCACAAGTATCAAAGCTTATGCAAAAACTACCAGGGCTAGAGAAGTACGCAAGCAAAACGGAAAAATTCTTTGGCAATATAGATGAAGTCTTAAAGAAAAACAAAGAAACTTCAGAGGAAATAGTAGAGTCAGGTACAAAAGTTGTAAGCAATGCTAAATTGAATACAGGTTTTGATTCCGGACAAGCAGGCGAGATAGCAATGGATCAACTAATAGGCGGAGGAAAAATGACAGTTATAGATAAAGTACACTTTACAGATCCTTCAACAGGACGAGAAATAACAGAAAAACGGGTTATAGATAGATTAAAAAACGATGTAGCTCATGAATCTAAAGTAGGCTATGCATCTAAAACAAAGTTTATCCAAAAGCAAGTAGCTAAAGACTTAAAACTATTAGAAAATGGAGATATAGAAGATATTCAATGGCATTTTTTCAAGAGTTCAATCACAGGTAAAATAGGCCCATCACAGCCACTTAGAAAATTACTAGAAGACAATGGCATCAAAGTAATAATCCACGATGGCTCAAATTAAGGAGGATTTTATGATTAATTTTATTAAAAAT
>JAVWPP010000041.1:0-8893 GCA_036635835.1 Clostridia bacterium
CAATTACGCTGCATCTTTTGGCTATTCTTAACCTTTAAATTTCATATATCTACCTGTTTACCTCTTGTATTTATTTTTCCTTTTTGTCTGTTTCTGATTCTACTATTGTAAACTCAGAAATTCTTTTATTTGAAATTTGTTTCATCAGACCTGTTTTTAAATTATAGCTACAAAATCCCATTTCATTTTTTGATGTAAAGAAAACTATTGAATCCTTAACACAGATGGTATCTATTTTTACATCTAAAACACAAACATCATTGTTGCCGTCTAAATCTATTTTATATAATTTATATCCATCGCTAGCATTTATATAATACAATTGATTTTCTCTAATAAAGAAAACTTTTTTACCGTTGATAAATCTAACACTTCCTTTATCTGCTACTGCACTGTTGTCTGAAAGTTTAATATTATCTGCAGGATTGTTTTTTGAGACTTTATATATTTTTGAATTATCTGATTTATTAGCATAGTAAACGTGTTCATCATATAAAATTAAATTAGATGAACTGCTTTTTACCAATATATTTTTACTTTCACCATCAAAACCAAGTTTAACTATATTTCTAGCTGACGCATCGTTAGCTATTACATATATTCCTGAATCATCACCTATAATTTGAAATGCATACTTGTCATAAATGACTTTTCTATCTGTGCCATCTATGTTTACACTTTCTACTTTTCCACCATCTTTTTCTGTACCTGTAACAAAGTAAATTCTTTCTTTGATTTTAACAAACTTTTCAACTTGACTATTTACTATTTCTTCTATTGATAAAGTTGATTTATTTAACCTATATAAAACTCCTTGTCTTACACCATAGATATGTGTATCATCTACAACAATGTTTGAAAACGCTGTATTTTCTAATATAACTTTTTCATTGGCACCATCAGTTTGCACATAGCTAACAGAATAGTTGGTATTATATGTGTAACTAGGAACTACATAGTATGCACCGTATACGTCTTCTCGTATACCTTCCCCCTCAGTATATTTAGTGCTTTCTCCGGCACTATATACATATAGCTGGGTACATACATATATACTTAGAACTGAAATAACAACACAAAACATTATTGTAGATTTTCTTATTGATTTTCTATATTGTTTTTTCTTGCTTCTTAAGTATTCTTTTCTGGTCATAGTCTCATTTGGGTTGAATTGCTTATCTTCCATAGCTTCAACTCCCTACACTAATTACAGTATATTATTATACCATCTTCATTATACATTAGATTTTTGCTAGAGTAAAGGGATTTTAGCGCTTTTTTATTTTTTTTTTGTTATTGTTTTTTTACGCTTTTTTATGTAAATCTAAACATGCATTTTAGTGTTAATTTTTGATATGTTGTAACAGTTCTTGTATGCTTTTATACCTATCTCGATATTTTTTTACATTTTTTATATAATCCCTGTTTTCTAGTTCTTCTCCATTTTTTATTTCAAAGTTCATATGATAGTTTCCACTATGATCTTTTTTCTTTTCTTTTACATATTCTATAAGCTCTTCTCTAGTAAATATGTAAGTATAAAAAGTGTCATAGTATTTTAAATTAAATATATATATGTTTATATCTTCGTTTTCTAAATCTTTTGCTTCTAAAACGTGCCAACTAGATGGGTAGAAATTGTTATATGTTTTGCTGTGATAGAAGTTAGCTTTGATAATTTTATTTTCTTCTTTTTTTGAAAAAATTAAAATGTCTGCGCCTAATTTTCTTTTGCATTTTACTGCTTCTAAGCCATCTATTTCTTTTATTTTATCCATTACATAATTCATTGATTTTCCTCTTGTAACTTTTTCATCTGGCGCTTTTTTATATGACTCGAAAGATATATCGTCTATTACTACTTGTATTGCTTCCAATTATTTCACCTCTCAAAAAGAGTATATACTATGTTTTTTTATTTTTCAACATTTTTTATATAATGTTTGATATTTAGTTATTGTTTTACTTTTCAAAAACGCTTCTTACGACTTGGAATAAATTATTTGTAAATGTTTCATCGCTATCTATTTCTCTCATGCTTATTACTAAAAGTGGTTCTGCTTCTTCTAAATTAGCTGTAAATGCGTTTAGCCAGCTTAGTCTTTTTGCATTTGTTTCTGTTTTTGTTGTTTTAAGCTCTGCTGTTCCTGTTTTTGCTGCTATTTTTACTCCGCTTAGTTTTAGTTTTTTTGCTGTTCCTTCTTTGTTTTCTACAACTTGTATTAGGTCTTCTCTTATTGTATTTGCTGCTTCTTTTGAGAATACTTCTTGCTTTATATATTCTACATTATCTGTTTCTTTATATTCTATATGTGGTTTTACCATGTTTCCGTCGTTTACAAATGCAGAATATATACTTGCCATGTGCACTGGGTTTACTAGTATTTCTCCTTGACCGTATGCGCTGTCTGCTAGAGAGATTTCTCTTTCTATTTTTTTGTTTTTTGAAAACGTAGATTGTGCTACTGGTTGCTCTAATGGAAATGTTTCGTGAAAGCCAAGGTTTATTAGATTTTTAGAAAATATATCTGCTCCTATTTTCATTCCGGCTTTTGCAAAATATATGTTATCTGAATTTATTAATGCGTTTTCTAAATTAGCTGGTCCGCTATATTCTTTTAGGGTTGTTATGTTGTATGTTCCCCATGATTTATCTTTTATATATGTAAGCCCGCTATGGCCAAAATCCTCGTCTTTTTGTATTTTACCAGTAGTTAGTCCTATTGCGCCTGTTATTGGTTTAAATGTGGAACCTGGGCACCATGAGGCGGTATATCTGTTGTATAGTGGTTTTGTATCTTTGTTGTTTAGGTTGTTCCATTTTTCGTTTGACATTCCAACGATAAAGTCATTTGGGTTAAATGATGGAGCGCTAACTAGTGATAGCATTTCTCCGGTTTTAGGATTCATTATAACGCAAAGTCCTTTTTCTGCTTTTAACTGGTTGTATATTTTTCTTTGTTTATATATGTCTATTGTTGTTTTTAGATCTTTTCCGTTTTGCATTTCTGTTTGTTTTACTACTTCTTTGGAGATTCCTTCGCTTGTTACTATTTCTATTATGCATCCTTCTATGCCTCTTAGGGTTTTCTCGTATGTTTTTTCTAGTCCTGTTTTTCCTATAAGGGTGGTAGCTGTATAGTTATTATTTTTGTTTACTTCTAGTTCTTCTTTGGAAATTTCCTGTATGTATCCAGTTATATGGCCTGCTACTTCGCCTTCTGGATATACTCTTGCAGGTGAGTCTATTATTTTTATTCCTTTTATTTTAAGTAGATTTTCTATTAGATCTTTGTTATCTGAAGATGTTCTTTTGAGCTGCACAAAGGTATCTTTTTTAACGTATGTTGCAGCTAATAGTTTGTTTATACTGTCTTCTGATATTTCTAGTAGCTGAGATGCTTTTTTTATGTCTTCTGCTTTGTTTTCGTTCATTTTACCAGGTACGAATCCTACTGCTGAAACAAATCCGTCTTTTGCAAGTACTTGTCCATTTCTATCTAGTATTTGTCCTCTGCTTGCTTCTATGAATTTCACTTTTACTTTATCTGTTTCGTCTAACATAGGGAATATTTGATTAGATGTCCAGTTTAGTTTATACTGCTTTTCTTCTTTTGCAAAGGTGCAGCTGTTTGAAAATGCTATTTCTCCAGCTAGCGTGTTTAGAGTGCTACCGTATGCTATTTGCTGCTCTTTGTTTACTACTTTTTGCACGCTATTTATTTTTATTCTTATTTCTTTTAGGCCTATTCCTGAATATATATTTTTGTTTCTTTTTATATACTGCTCTTTAGATATTTTTTGCTTGCTAGGTTTGCTAAGCATTTCATAGGCTTCTTCGTATTTTTCTTTTTCTATGTAGCTCATGTATTGTTTAAGTGCTTTTTGTGGTTTTTCTTTTTCTTTCTTTATATATATACTAAAAGATGCATATATACTTATGCCAAGTACTAGTATTATTGCTAAAGATATTATGCTTATTACTACTTTCTTTTTCATATCCGTTCTCCTTTATTTCTTCCATTATACATCCATATTTTATGTAATACAAGTTTTTATGTTTATGTTTTATTATATTTATTTTTAAGAAAAACATAGATTTGAGTTTTTCTCATTAGTTAAATTTGCGTAGATTTATAGATGTTTTATGTAATATTTTTTTATGTGTTTAAATATACTGTATTACCGTGTTGTTATGCTGAAAATTATATAAGGAGAATGGTATATGAAAAAAATATATAACTGTATATCTTGTCTAAACTGCAAGATTGAACATTTAGAGGAGCAGCTAAACTGCGTTATGTGCGTGCTTTCTAAGTATACTAATGAGAATGTACACGTAGGATATGGTCCGCCAATCTTTGGGTCTGGGGAAGATAAAGATATATATATACAGCTAGATGGAGGAATTTTTTACGCAAACCATGATAATACTTGGGACAACATAGGTGCGCTAGAACCGCTAATAGTTGATGGTGGCTCTAGTAGTTTAGAGGAGGAATAAATATGTCTACACAAATTAAATTAAAAAGAGGTCTAGATGCAAATGTCGCGGCCTTATCTCTTGAAGCTGGAGAGCCAGCTTTTGTAACAGACACAGGCAAGTTATATGTTGGAGATGGGAAAACTAAGGTCCTTATAAATCCAGTTAATAAGCCAGCTGGATTAGATACTTCTACAAGTTATACTAAGGTAAAGGTGAATGAATATGGGCAGGTTGTTGCGCTTGAAAATATTCTTGCTACGGATCTTCCGCCTATTCCTGCTTCTAATATAACTGGCCTTGGAAGTGCTGCTCTTGCTAATACAGGAACTGAAAGTGGAAATGTTCCTATTCTTGATGCAAGCGGAAAGTTAAGTGATTTAGTTTTACCTTCTCTTGCTATTACAAATACTTTTGTAGTTGCTTCTGAAGCTGAAATGCTTGCGCTTAAAGCTGAAGTTGGTGATGTTGCAGTTAGGACAGATACTAATGAGAATTATATTTTAAAGAGTTCTCCTGCTAGTGCTATTTCTAGCTGGATAAAGCTTTTAGTACCAGTTGATGCGGTTACTTCTGTTAATGGAAAAACAGGCACTGTTGTGCTTATTCCTTCTGATTTACTCATGACAGGTTATACAAAGGCTACAAGCTATTCTCCTATTTTACCTACAGATAATGCGTCTGTTGCTATTGGTAAATTAGATAAACATTTTGATAGTTATGCTCCTCTTGAATCCCCTGCGTTTGTTGGTACGCCTACTTCTACTGTGCCAAGTGCTGGAGATAATTCAAATAAGGTTGCAACTACTTCTTACATAAAAACTGAGCTTATAAATTATGCGCCTATTAACTCTCCTATTTTCACAGGTTCGCCGGTTTCTACTACTCCAGCAACTGCAGATAGTTCTACTAGAATTGCAACTACTGCTTTTGTTAAGGCAAATCTTGAAGTTATTGATGGCGGAACTTTCTAATTTTATATTTTTAGTTTTGCTTACTTTTTTGTTTGCAGGCTTATTATAGAACTTTAGTTTGCCTTTGTCAATACTTTTTTTATTTTTTCGTAGTACAAATTTCGACACTTTTTTTAAGTGTTTCATACAGAAAAAGCACTAGCTTATATAGTGCTTTTTTTGTTTAAAAAGTATGAGTGATTTTATTTACATTTATATGATTACCGTATTATCTAGTTTGATTTTCCTTTTCGCTTTAGTAGCTTAATGCTATCTAAATAGTCTTTCTCTACACTGCTTAGTGTTGTATTCGATTGCTCTTTTAACCTTCCTGTTACCTTCATTTTGAACTGTTGCATAGTTTGCAATAGTTGATGTTCTTTGCAATATGCATTTTTTGCATATTGCAATTTTATTCCAACTATTTTTTATATTTTTAATTAATTATCTGCATTTTCAATATCTTTCAATGATTGTCCATCTATTGTCTTCCAATCTGTTAGGCCATTAGCATGCCCGCCAATAACAAAAGCTGCTGCATATGACGGACTATTAAAGAGAACGTCCTCTTGTAGAACAGCGTTTGAATCAATATTCGCATTTACACGTGAATTTTTAATTGCTACTTGTATACTTGGAGAATCTATAAGCTCTATATGACTGCCTTTCAATACAACAAAGCCTTCATTTGTTTGTCTACATTTAGCTTCAATAATTTGTCCACTTTTTCTACTTTTTCTCTTAAGATAAAACACCTTTTCCGGAGTATCTTCACTAATTGAATTTTCTCTATTACTTGTTTCTATTAATGGCACAAAGACTTTATGACCTAAAGTACTCATTATTACAATTGCATAATCTATAAATTCTTCTAATTCGCTTTCCTTTTCTTCAGTAACATTTCCTAAAGTTGGATCATTTCCATTTTTAACTTCATAACGTTTTATGTCTGTTGCAATGCTACAAAATCTATTTTCTAAATAACTAATTTCTGTAGGACCAAAGGAATTATTTGTAGTTGTAAACACAATAGCTTCTGTCCAATAATCCTTTTCTGGATTTCTTTTATGCTCTTGTAACCTATTAAGTATGCCTTCACCATTTTTTCTAGCTCCAGCTTGTCCAATATAAACAACACCTTTTCCTGTTTGGTCTGAAGTTCCAAATAAAAAATATACTCCACTTTGCTTTAGATCATCTCGTTCTTTACATTTTTCTAATTCAGTTCGAGGTATTTTATATGCAATTCCTGTCCAATTAGCTAGCGTACATTTTACTCTACCACTTGATTCTCCGTCCATAAGGAATAAGTTTATACTTTTTCCGCGTAAAGCCATATATGATGCCTCCTTATTTTATTCTCACTTTTTCTTTTTTATTTTGTTTTTTGTACTTTATTCTTTCATATCATTTATTTCATCTAAAAATGTTTAAATTTATATTAGAAAGTATATCACATAAGCTTTGATTTTACAATAAACAACTTGATATTCATTATAAAGGTTAATTTTATTTTTATTATGTTTTATGCAAAAAAAAGCACTACATTATATAGTGCTTTTTTCTTTTCTTTAAAAAGTATAAGTAATTTCATTTACATTTATATTATTTGCGTATTATCTAGTTTATTATTCTTTTATAGTTAATGTAACAAATAATTTTCATTCATCACTTTTCTTCTAACTTTTTTGCTATTATATTAAACATTGCTACAGATTTCTTGCTTCTTTTAACCAAAATACAAATTCCCACCTCAAAGGAGCAATATCCTGCAAATTTGTTCTAATTAACTTCTGGTAATCTATATACTCTTCGTAGCTTTCCCATCTACTCCAAGGGTTTGCAGGATACTTAATATTAAGCTCTTTTTGAGCTATACTAAATATATAATTATCTATTGGTATATGTAAATTGCAAAAGTTTTTTTCGACATTGTTTGGGCATAAAACATATAAATATTTCATCATCATATTTATCCATTTTTGAGCCTGTCCATATGTAAAATGAACTCCATGTTTTTGGTATACATCTATCATCTTTATAGATAATGTTTGATGCCAATCATCATATTCTTTTTGTGATTGTTTTTCCTCCATTATTGAAACAATTTCAGATTCAAGTAACTCATCGATTGTATTTCTAATATTCTCTCTTACTAAGACTTCTAAATTGTCAAAACGGATCGTTCTGTTCATATCTCGATATGCTCTTCGGCTTGCAGCTTTATATGGATTAGTATACGCTCCAAAATATACAGCTTTCAAAAATTATAAGACGTCTGAATCTATAGATACTTGATGCATTGTTTGCTTATTAATCAATAGTATTATCTCCATTCTTTCCTACCTAGGATACCAGATTTTTATATGAATTTCACTAGTTTTATATTAGTTTCACAAGTGATTTTAATATATATCTTATGTATTTATTTTCTTGCTTTTTGCTAAAGCACATATTGTAATAGTTTTCATTTTGTAAACTCTATTATATCTGACCACGGCTATGTTTGCTAATTACTCAAAAACAAAAAATCCGAAAAGAGGAGTTTAACTCTACACTCTCGGAAATTTATTGGTTTCTGGACTTTTTAGCTTTTAATTTTCAATACTTGTAATTCTCACAACTATATATAACATTAGTTAATATTAATCTTTATCCACCAGCCGTTTTCATCATCGTATCCATATTTCTTCATAAACGGTGCTAAAACAACAATGACGCCTATGTCTGGAATTTCAGTGCCTTCACCACGGATTATTTCAAAGATCTTATTTTCATAAAATTCTTTAAGTTCTAGCCATTCATCTGTTTCCGCGCACGCAGCTATATATTCAGGCGTGCCTTCTTTATAATCATATTCGTTATCTTCCAAATTCCAGAAATTATTACTGGCAATAGCAAACACATCCGCTAATTCCTGCTCAGTGATTAAATTATTATAACGTTCTTTTATCTTACTTGCCCTCATATGCATTTATTCTACCTCTATTCTTTTATTGTAACCTATCTATTTTTCATATTTTAAGTATTAAGTTTATAAGTTAATATGAACATATATGAAATCTATTATTTATGTTTTTCTCTTGTCCTACAAGCTAGATAGAAAGTACTCATCATTTTTATTTACATTTATATTATTTGCGTATTATCTAGTTTATTATGCTTTTATAGCTAGTTCAATAACTGTCTCAACATGACACGAGATGAGTGAATGAATGTCAAATTTACATTTTCGTCACCCCTCTTCCCTGTAAAATGGTATGAAAATAGACCTACCCACTGCATAAGTGACACCGCACAATATTTTTTGTATGCCTGCGAACAAAAGTAATCTTTGCTTACTGGAAAATCTTCATTTTTTTGCTACATGGGGTATGCTCATTTTATTCGTCTAAATTTTGTAAATACACTGTTATTTCTTCTGCGATTTTTTCGTATTCAATATCATGAACATAAT
>JAVWPP010000042.1:0-8367 GCA_036635835.1 Clostridia bacterium
TAAAAAATGTAAGAAAAATATAGTCTATGTATATATTTCGACTTAAAAATTAATTTTATAGTTTTTTAAACAAAAACGTTTGCATAGCTAATATCCCTGTGATATAATGACTTTAGACAAGATAAATCTACTCTTAAATAATTAATTAAGGGGGAATAGATATGGAAAACGGTTATATAGATTTGCATGTGCATTCTAATAAATCAGATGGTTTAGATTCAGTAGCTAAAATTATTAATATGGCTCTTTCAAATAATGTATCAGTTCTTGCTTTAGCAGAACATTATAATATAAGCTCATATATGCTAGCAAAAAGAATCGCTGGAAAAGCAATAGAGATAATTCCAGCTATGGAACTTGGAACAGACATGATGAAATTAGGATTCACTAGGCGGAGCAGATGTCATATATTAGTTTACTATCCAGAGCAAAAAGAAATGTATAAAATATTAAATGAATACGAAGAAGCCAGGGACAAATATGTACAAAAAGTAGTAACAGAATTAAATTTATCCGGAATAAAAATAACTTTAGAAAAAATAAAGTTATACGCAAGAGATAAACAAAGTATAGGTAGATATGACGTAGCGCAGGCACTTAACAAGCTAGGAATAGTAAGCAGCATAGAAGAAGCATACGATAAATACCTTGCATACAGTAATGAAAACAGTATAGAGAGAGAGAAACCTACACCAATTGAGCTTATTAAAAAGATATCTAAAATAGGCGGTGTACCAGTTTTAGCTCATCCTAATAGCTTAGCTATAACTCATGCGCACACACAAGTTTCCAAAGAGCAAGATAAAAAATTTAATGACTTTATTATTCAGCTTGTAGACGCAGGTCTTAAAGGTATAGAAGCACAAAATTCATTTGCAACACCAGAAAGAGTTGAGTATTTCAAAAGCATTGCTAGAAAATATGATCTAATAGCAACAGCAGGTTCAGATTATCACGGAAGAAAAAACGATATTATATGTGTAGGTAGAGGCATTAACAACAATATGAGCGTTACAGATTATACAATAATAGAAAAACTTAAAGCAGCTGCTACTAAAAGCGGCATAATAATTTAAAAGATGACATTTGTCGTCTTTTTTCTTTTTGTAAATTTTATCGCTACTTAATATATACACATGTAGGCTACCAAAGATAAGGAAAGACTTGTAATTTACATAATACTGTGGTATAATAAAAAGGTAGGTGATAAAATGAAAAATATTTTAAATATGAAAACAAAATTAATAAATTCAATTTTAACTATAATAATTATAGCAATGTCTATGCAAACAACATTTGCAGCAGAGCTATCTAATGTTTTTGATGTAAGGGCTGAAGATAGCTCATATACTGCAAGTCAGTCATCAGACATTACACTTCCATACATGAGAATGATGGCAGGTAAGATTGTTTTAGACAAGAATGTAAACAAATCTGGAGTAAATATGTCTACAGATAAAATAGAAGTGACATCTAAATTCACAGGAATACATACTTTCTTTTCTACAACAGAAGTAATTGTAAATGGTGAGTTAGAGTATGCCGTTATAGTTGCACCAAAAGTTGTAGTAAGCGGAACAGTAACTAAAGGTTTAGTTATATTTGCAAAAGATATAGATATAAACGAAAGTGCAAAGATAAACGAACTTGTTGTAAAAGCTAGCAATACCAATATGAACGGAGCTATAGCTGAGAACTTTTTAGGTTCATCAACTAAGCTAGATCTAAAAGGTACAGTTGGTAAAGATTTAAGAATAGATTTACAAAGAGTAGACTTAGTTGCAAATAAAGTAGCAGGTTCTATTCTCATAAATACATATAATCCAGCTTTAACAGTTAAATATGCATATCCAGAAGCTAAAGTAAATGTACTTGCTTCTAATGTTAAATTAACTAAAATAGAGCTAAGAGAAAAGATAGTAGATGAAACAAAAGCAGCTCTAGTTGCAGTGCTTTCATTTGGTTTATTGTTCTTACTTGTAAGAAGTTTAATAAAGCCAAAAGCATTTAAAGCAGCTGTTAATAATGTTAAAAACCATGCTATATTTACAGCTATTATGGGTCTTTTAGGTATGTTATTAATACCTGTAGATTTAGCTATTATTATATTCTTTATTTCAGTTGGAATAACTAATATAGGAGTAACTGCTCTTGCTATTTATCTTGCCGCTGTAGTTGCTTTATATTTCCTATCTCCATATATAGTTGGTACAATTATATTTGGAATGATTAGAAAGTATATAATTGTTACAGAAAGAAAAGAACTTGTTAAAGATACAGTTATAGCTCTTGTAATTTACGGAGTTATATATGCCTTAACAAGAATTCCAGTAGCAGGAACTGTGTTTACGGTAGCGTATATGATAGCTGCAATTGGTAGTTTAATTACTATTTGTATAAAAGGAATAGAAGCAAAGAAGTCTAAATAATCTATATGTAAAGTAGATTTAAAGAAGAAATATAGATATATATATAACATATAAAAAATACATAAATAGAGCACATATAATACATAGCCTACTTATACGGATTTAGTTATTCATATAAGTAGGCTTACTTTTTATGTTTCTTAAAATGATCACAAAAAGTGTTTAGTTAAATTGCCAAAAACAAGCCATAACATCATGTCAAAATAGTAATGTAACTGTTGATAACCATTTTGGTGTTAACACCCAAATGGTCAATATAGGTTCGGGTGCTGAAAGAGAACAAATATATAATAAAATGAACTGAACCCGTTTTAGTGGACAGTTTAAAAAAGATAAATAAGTATTGAAACTACCTTAACATTAACTTTGGCACTTTGAAAAATCAATACTTTCTGTATAGGTATAGGTTTATCAATTTATCCTAGATATACATATAATACATAGCCTACTTATACGGATTTAGTTATTCATATAAGTAGGCTTACTTTTTATGTTTCAAAAAAATAAAAAAAACAATGAAATAAAGGTAATAGAGCCATCTATATATACTTTACACTTGCATTTTTACACTTAAAATGATAAAATATATACAATAAAAACAAAAGGAGATAAATAAAATGAATGAAATATTAGTTTTCGGACACAAAAGTCCAGATACAGATACAATAATATCAAGTATAGTAATGTCAAATTTACAAAACAAACTAGGAAAAAACACAAAAGCAGTTCGTTTAGGAGAGCTTAGCAAAGAAACTCAGTATATATGCAACAAATTCAATATAGAAGAGATAGAATTAATTGAAAGTGTAGACGAAGGCGCTCATGTTATATTAGTAGACCACAACGAATTTACTCAAAGTGCAAACGGAATAGAAAAAGCAGTTATAGACATGGTTGTAGATCACCATAGAGTATGCGGCTTTCAAACAGCAGAGCCTCTATACTATAGAGCAGAGCCAGTTGGCTGCACTGCAACTGTAATATATAAGCTATATAACGAAAACAAAGTAGAAATAGAAGAAAAATATGCTGCACTTATGCTTAGCGCCATCATTTCAGATACCCTTCTATTTAAGTCACCAACTGTAACTAAAGAAGATATAGAAGCTGCAAATACACTTGCAAAAATAGCTAATATAGATATAAATACATATGGTTTAGAAATGCTAAAAGCAGGAACAGATCTATCAGATTTAACAGCAGATGAACTAGTAAGAATAGATTCTAAAGAGTTCGAAGTTGCTTCTTTAAAAATCGAAGTTGCGCAAATAAGCACAGCAAGTATAGAAGATATGATGGAAAGAAAAGCAGATATAGAAGTATCTATGAATAAAGTAATAGAAGAAAAAAACTTAAGCCTGTTTCTTGTCCTTATCACAGATATTCTAAACAGTAATTCTCAAATAATTGCACTTGGAAAAAATGCAGATTTAGCAGAAAGATCTTTTGCAGTTAAGCTAGAAAATAATAGTGCATATGTACCAGGACTTGTATCTAGAAAAAAACAAGTAATACCTGTACTAACTAAAAATATATAATATAAATAAAAAGCATCCGCAAAGGGTGCTTTTTGCACATATAAGTCACAAAATAAATATATAATGTATAGGTGGTTATATGTTAAAAAAAATAATTGGAAAAATAAATAAAAAAATAATTGGAAAAACAAATAAAAGAATAATTGAAAAAACAAATAAAAAAACAATGAAAAGTTGTGCATGCATAATATTAGTATGTATTCTTTGTATAAATGCTAATATATTTTCTGCAGAAATAGAAGAAAAGCTAGAGCTTAAAAGCCCTGCATATTTAGTTATGGAGGCAGAAAGCGGAAGAATTCTCTTGCATAAAAACGGCTATGAAAAAAGAAGTATTGCAAGTTTAACTAAGGTTATAACTAGTATAGTTGTACTAGAAAACTCAAGTATAAACGAAACTGTGCATATATCTAAAAAAGCTGCAAGTATGGGCGGCTCTACAGTTGGAATACAAGAAGGTGCAAATATACAGCTAGAAGATCTAATGTATGGACTTCTTCTTTGCTCTGGTAATGACTGCGCTGTAGCTCTAGCTGAGCATGTAGGCGGCAGCGTAGAGGGTTTTGCCTCTCTTATGAACGATAAAGCAAAAGAAATTGGGGCACTAGATTCACATTTTGTAACCCCGCATGGTTTAGATAATGTAGAGCATTACTCAACATGCGTAGATATGGCTAAAATAACAAGGTACGCGCTTAGAAACAATAAGATAAAAGAAATAATTAATACAAGAACCTATGCTGCAGATTTTAACACTTTCACAAAATTAATTAAAAATACAAATGCGCTGCTTAAAAATTATGAGTATGCAACTGGCGTAAAAACTGGCTTTACTAATCAAGCTAATAGGTGCCTTATAGGAAGCGCTAAAAAAAATAATCTAGAAGTTATATCTGTTGTGCTTGGCAGCGAAACTACAGAAATAAGATTTGGAGAAAGCGAGCAAATTTTAGAATATGCTTTAAATAACTATACTAAAACAAAGCTAGACGACAGCATGAAGTGGTACGTTAAAGTACCTATAGTAAAAGGTAAAAAAGATAGCTATACGGCTCATGTATCTGGAAAATGCACATATCCACTTAGCAAAAATGAGCAAATAGACATACTAGTAACTCAGACCTTTATACCGGAAATAATCCCACCACTTAAAATAGGAGCAAAAATAGGTGAAATAAGCATGAGCATAGGTAACGATGTTTTCTATACGCAGGAAATTTTTCTAGAAGAAAACATAGCTAAAAAAAATATCTTAGACTATATGAAAAATTCATTTAAAGATATGTTTAAAATGGATATTAAATTCTAAAAATCCATTGAAAAAAAAGCAAATATAGTATAAGATAAGAGTATAATAATTGAAAAGAGGTAACATATGAAAAAAGGAATAACAAAAGTAGCACTAGTTATTGTACTTGTAGTTGTTTGTATCTCAGTATCTGTTCTAGCTATATCCTTTGTATTTAATAATCCCATAGCAAAAAAACTAGATAAATCTGAAATAAATAAAGTAGAACAATATCAAAGAGAGCTAGATGTAAAAATACTTTCTATGTCCGTTAAAGATGAAAAATTTAATAAAAATACAGTTACAGCAATTACTAAAGATAAAATTAAAAAGTACATTCCAAGCTTTAAACAAGAAGATTTTGGTGTATATGAAATAGTAAACAGTAAAGTAGTTAAAGTCCCTAAATAGCCATATATAGCGCAGTGCAGATATAAAATGCACCGCGCTATATATTTTGTTAGAAACGTAGAAAACTAAATTATCTATACATGAAATATATATAATGAGAATAAAGAGATATGTAAAATAAAAAAAGAAAAATAAAAAAAGAAAAATAAAAAAAGAAAAATAAAAAAAGAAAAAATAAAAAAAGAAAAAAGAAAAAAATAAAAAAAAAAATAAAAAATAAAAAATAAAAAAAAATAAAAAAAATAAAAAAAATAAATAAAAAATAAAGCACATATACCATAATCTAAGATAAACTGCCTTGTATAGAAGCATTACCGGCATACGTTTTTCATACAAAATCTACATTTCCATTGAAAAACATAATATAAAATGATATAATAAACAAGAAAACAGGAGTGAAATACATGGTAAAATTAAGAGGAAACATATTAAAAAGCGTTCAAAAACCAGCTAGATACGTAGGTGGAGAATATGGACAAGTAATAAAAAACAAAAACAATGTCAAATTTAGATTTGCATTTTGCTTTCCAGACACATATGAAATTGGAATGTCTAATTTAGGAATTAGAATATTATATAACGTACTAAACCAAAGAAGAGACACTTGGTGCGAGAGAGTATACACGCCTTGGATAGACATGGAAGCTAGAATGAGAGAAAACAATATCCCGCTTTATGCCCATGAATCTAAAGATGAGCTAAAAGAATTCTCTATGGTAGGATTTACACTGCAGTACGAAATGAGCTACACAAATATATTAAACATGTTAGATTTAGCAGGCATGGAAGTATGCTCAAAAGATAGAAAAGAAACAGATCCCTTTATAATAGCAGGAGGCCCATGTGCGTGCAATCCAGCGCCAATTGCCCCATACATAGACTTCTTCCTTATAGGGGAAGGAGAAGAAATCTTCGGAGAAATAATAGACAAATACAATGAGTGGAAAGCATCTGGAAAGCTTAAAAGAGAATATTTAGAAAGCATAAAAGATATAACTGGTGTATACATACCATCTATTCATGATGAAAATTCAAAAATACAAAAAAGAATAATTAAAGATATGGATACAGTAATGTACCCAACTAATTTTGTTGTACCTAGCACAGATATAGTCCACGATAGAATAATGCTAGAAGTTTTTAGAGGCTGCACAAGAGGCTGCAGGTTCTGCCAAGCTGGGTATATATATAGACCAGTTAGAGAAAAATCTGTAGATGTATTAACTAGGCAAGCTAAAGAAAGCCTAATTAACACTGGAATAGATGAAGTATCTCTATCTTCGCTTAGCACAAGCGATTATCCATGCTTTGTAGAGCTTGCAGAAAAGCTATTAGAGATTGGAAAAGATAAAAAAATGAGCCTTTCTCTACCTTCACTTAGAATAGATTCTATGAATGTAGATATCCTTAAAAAAGTGCAAGAAGTAAGAAAAAGTGGGCTTACATTTGCCCCAGAAGCAGGCACTCAAAGGCTGCGAGATGTAATAAATAAAAACATAACTAAAGAAGATATAATGAATTCATGCAAGCTTGCTTTCGAAAACGGCTGGTCTACCCTAAAGCTTTACTTTATGATAGGTCTACCTACTGAAACCTACGAGGATTTAGACGGCATAGCAGAGCTTACGCAAGATATAGTTAATGTATATAACGAAATGCCTAAAGAGCAAAGAAAAGGTAGGCTTAATATAACAGTTAGTACCTCTACTTTTGTTCCTAAAGCAAATACACCTTTCCAGTGGGTAGGTCAAGATACTATGGAAAGCGTAGAAGCTAAGCAAAAGTACCTAATGAATAAGCTTAAAATACGAGGAGTTAGATATAAATGGCATAGCTCTAAAGTTAGCGTTATAGAGGCAAATATAGCAAGAGGCGGCATAGAAATAGCTCCTGTAATACTAGATGCATGGAAAAATGGAGCAAAGCTAGACAGCTGGGATGAGACATTTAAAGAAGAAGTTTGGATAGAAGCTTTCAAAAAAAATAACATAGATATGCAGGCGTACGCAGCTAGAGTGCTACCTTTAGATGCAAAGCTTCCATGGGACAATATTTTTGTAGGAGTGGAAAAAGATTTCCTTAAAAGAGAGTATGCTAAAGCCCTAGAAGAGCAGGTTACCATGAGATGTTCAGAAGATCACTGCGCAGCTTGTGGCGTAACTAAGATAGCTAAATGTAAGTTTTTAAATAAGAAAAAATAGTATATATTTTTTAAAAAACATATAAAATATAACTTTCTAGATACGGAAATATAGTTAATGAGAATAAAGTTTCTCATATGTTTTAAAAGAAAAAATAAAAATAAAAATAAAAATAAAAATAAAAATAAAAATAAAAATAAAATAAGCACTTACGTAAGTAGGTGCTTTTTGCATAAAAAAACAAAAAATAAACTTTAGCATAAAATCAATCTTTTAAATAAAATATATTGTTTTAAATTACAATAAGATATAAGATATAAGATATAAGATATAAGATATAAGATATAAACATAAAGTACAAAGGAGAAAAAATGAATAAAAAATATGGAATGAGCTTGGTAGTTTTAGTAATAACTATTCTAGTCATGATAATTCTTGCAGGAGCTGTAGTTATAAACATAACAAAAAACAACTCTATAGAAAAAGCAAACGACTCTGCATACGTAGCAACAGTAGCAACGTACAAAGAAGAGCTAAACACATATATAGTAAATCAGCTA
>JAVWPP010000043.1:0-5737 GCA_036635835.1 Clostridia bacterium
TCTCCTTCAACTAGTTTAATTTTACCGCTAGTTTTTTCAAGAAGCATACAGTCGTCTGTAAAAGCATCTAAACTTTCAGAAGTAGAATATGCTTTTAGTAAAGTTTTAGTAACAAAGCACTGCGGAGTTTGTACAAGGTATGTTGCATTTCTATTTGTTGTAGAGATAACTACATTATTTTCATCTACAATTTTAACAGTATCTTTGCTTTTAACTGCTACTGCAGAGCCTTCTACTTTGCCTATAACTATATTTTCTATGCAGTTATTTATATATTGCTGCTTTATATTTGGCCTTGCTGCGTCTTGTATAATAACTAAATCTGAAGTGCTTTTTTTAAGCGCGTTATATACAGAGCTAGCTCTACCGTTTCCGCCTTCTACAATTTGTATAGGTTTTATATATTTTTTTAGAGCTAATATTTCTTGCACTTTAGGTATTTCACTTGCTCTAACAACTAATATAATGTCTGTAATATATGAATTTATATCTAAAGCTTCTAAAGAGTATTCTACTATATATTTACCATGCATTTTTTCTAAATTTTTATTTGTGTTTTTTCCGTATCTTACGCTGTTTCCAGCCATTACGAGTATACCAGATATTTTCATAAAACCTCCTTAAGTTATATGCGTATATTATACTAAAATATATTTAAAAAGTAAACAGAGGTAGGACTTTTGTATGTTTTTGTAACTTTTTAATTAAAAACATATATTTATTATTTAAACTTGCAATGAAATAATATATATTATATAATTTACTAGAGGTGTAGTGTATGAAAAAAAGAAATATGAAGGCGGGGATGTCGTTAATTGTTCTAGTAATAACTATTCTAGTAATGATTATTTTAGCGGGCGTTGTAGTTGTTAGCCTAACTAAAAATAATCCTATAGAAAAAGCAAAAGAAGCTAGTGTAAGGCATAACATGGGAGAATATGTAGCAGATTTAAATTTAACTAAAGTTAATTTGCTAGCTAGCGAAAACAAAAGTGACTGGGATAATTCCATTATAGAGGGCAAGGATATACAAAAATATATTCCTAGCATGGACGCAAAAAGTGCGAAAGATTTTGAGATAACAAATGGATTTATATCGTATATTGGAGATAACAAATCTACTAGTAGCATTATAAAAGATACGCAAATTGTAGATCAAAATCCATATAATTTAGTTAAAACTAAAACAGATTCAAATTTAGGAGAAAATACGGTTGTAGTTGGAGAATATATATATAAATTTATATTAGGAATTACAGATTGTAAAGAAGTAGAGCAGTATAATATGGACTTTGTAAAAGTTAAAAGTATAGCGCTTCCTACTCCTATAGAGAAAAATATATCTATTGTGCATATAGGAAATAATGCTAAAGATGAGCTTGAAATTGTAGCCAAGGGAGATGGTGCTAAAACTATAATATATAATAATATAACTAAAAATACAGGTAAAATAATAATTAATAAACCTGCAGAAAGCATGCAGGCTATAACATATTTTGAGCAAAATAAAGATGAAACATATACCTGCATATACACAAGTAGAGCAGGAAAGACAAATAATTCTACATTTGTTAAACTAAATAAAAATCTAGATGTAGTTTCAGAAAAAACGTTGATTCCAACCAATAAATGGTCTGTTTCAATAAGTAATACTCAAAAATTAAAAAACGGAAATTTTGTAAATGGCGGATATGTTATAAGTAATGGAACATATAAAACATATATAAGCATAGTAGATGAAAGCGGAAATATACTTATGGAGGACTTTGGAACTGGCTCTGGTAGCGAGAGCGTAAATTTATATAATCTAAATGGCAAAATATATTACATAAAAAATATGAATAGAACTAGTCCAAAAACATATAAAATAGGGTGCGTTTCAGAAGAAAACACTATAGTTAATGAAAAAGCTCTAGATATTTCAAAAGTAGAACCAACAGGATTCAATTTCACTAAGCTGTTTATAACAAAAGAAGGAGATTTACTACTTATAGCCGCTCCAGGCGTTAATTATAACGAGTCTACGTACTCTATAATTGCTAAATACAGACTTTCAGATATGAAGCTTAGATGGTCTAAGAAGTACGAAAATGAAGACTTATTTAGTAAAGATGATAAGATTGCAAGCGTAGTAGATATAAATCAAATAGATGCTAACAAGTTAGAATTTATATATAGATCTAAACTTGGCGGCAAATATTCATACCATAAATTAAATACAGTTATTAAGTAATATAAAGATGCTTTCATATATTTGAGAGCATCTTTCATTTTTTTCTTTTTTTTTTTTTTTCTTTTTCCTTTAGTCTATAGAAATACTACACATATATATATAAACTTAAAGTCTACTCATAAAAAAACAAACATATAAGCATATTATGTTTAGTAAAACTTGAAATCTAAAGATAAATGTAATAAAATAAAAGAAAAATAAAGAATAAAAAATAAAGAAAGAACGAAAGAAAAAAACACAAAAATAAATAAAACATAAAATGCGACAAAATAATTGTAAGTAGTGTATTAAGATGTAGTTAAAAATGTAGCAAAGAGGTGTAAATATGAATTACAAAGAAGAGGTTATAAAAGATGAAACTATCTTTGAAAGCAAAGGAACATTGTTAGAATTATTTAAAAATATATTCAGCATAAAAAATATATTTTGCTTTCTTATTATGTATATGGTAAGTAAATTGCAGTTTACAGAAGGCGTAACACCCTTTTCGTATGCAATGCTTGGCGCAATGAGCGTATTTAATGTACCAATATTAATAACTATAATAGGCGGAAGCCTTGGAATATTAAGCGGTGGATTTGCAACAGCTGTTGTATATAAATATCTAATAACTGCAATAATATTTCTAGTAATATCTGCTTTTATTAAAATAGAAGGATTAAATAAAAAAGCAACAGTAATACTTAAGCTTATATTTTCAGTAGCGGTAGTAGAAGGAGTAAGTTTATTCATAGCAGATTCCCTTATGCTTAGCATGTTTAACACTATGTATCAGCTTATAACAATATCTATATTCTATCTACTTTTCCAAAGTGCAATGTTTGTAACAGTAAACTTTAGAAAAGCGGTGGTATTTTCGACAGAAGAATTAATATCTTTTGCCATAATGATAGCGCTTGCAATATGTGCTTTTGGAGATATACAGATCTTACATTTAACTATTTCTAATATAGTTTGCATTATTCTAGTCCTAATAATTGGCTACAAAAATGGAGCTGTTGCAGGCTGCTGCGTTGGTGCTGTAATGGGCCTTATACTTGGAATTGTAACAGATGCAGCTCCGCTATATATTAGCACTTTTGCCTTTAGTGGGCTGCTATCTGGGCTTTTTAACAGGCTTGGAAAGTTTGGCGTTGTAGTAGGTTTTGTTATTGGAAATCTAGCTGTTACATATTATTTAAACGGAGAAGCTGAGCTACTGCAAGGTTTTAGAGAAATATTAGTTGCGTCTACTTTCCTTATGTTTATGCCTAAAAAGCTAGAAATAAGGATAGATAGCTTGTTTAATAGGAATATGATGCTTGCTAGTTCTTTTGGAAACTACTTATCAGACAGCGAAGATGTAAAAATTAAGCTAGAAAATATAAGCAACGTTTTCGAAAATCTAGCTACTAATATAGACACTGTAAAGATAGAAGAAGCAGATAAAGGAGAGGTTAAGCTAGTTATTAGAGACTATTTAAATCAGTATAAAGAAACAAACTGCTTAGGCTGCAATAACTATAAAACTTGTTTAGCTAATAAAGAATCTGCTCTAGCTATAGACTATTTTATAGATTCTCTAGAAAACAGAAACAATGTTAAAGACAATCTAATACCTGTTGCTTGTAACAAAGGCAAGGAAATACAGCATGAAGTTAAACTTGTATATAATAATATAAAACTTGCATATATTCTTAAGCAAAAAGAGCAAGAAAATGCTAAAAATATATCTAAACAGTATAAAGAAGTGTCTAAGCTAATAAATACAATGGCTAAAAATCTAATACCAAATAAACGAAGATCTGCAGATATTAAATTAGAAGAAACTATAAAGCAAGAGCTTAAGCTATTTGGATATAATATTTACGATAGCGAGTATTATATAGAAAGCGGCATAACTATGTATACCTTTATAACGGATCTACTTAAAGATATAGATATGTCTAAGGAAGAAATACAAAACGTTGTATCTTCTGTTTTAGACAAAGATATGCAAATTAATCTTATATTAAATAGTAGTAAAACAGAAAAAGCTAAAATACGACTTGTTTCTAAGAAGCCAATTAATATATATGTAGAAGCTGCAGCTACTGCTAGCGCGGATGTTAGCGGAGATAATTATATATCTTGTAATATAAACGAAGATAAGAGTATAGTTGCTCTTAGCGATGGAGAAGGCGTTGGAATAGAGGCTTCTAAAGTAAGTAAAAGTGTTCTTTCTATGATAGAGCAGCTTCTAAGAAATAATTTAGATAAGACAAATATGCTTCAGATTATAAACAACATTTTAAAGATAAAAGGAGAGAATTCTAGATTTGCAACTATAGATTTAGCTGTTGTAAATAAGACTACAGATGAGATTGAGTTTATTAAATATGGCGCTGCTCCTACGTATTTAATTTCAAATAAAAAGCTAACAGTTATAGATTCTAGTAGCCTTCCTGCTGGTCTTAACGAAGAGGTTCAGTACGTTCCTCATGTAAAGAAAATAAAAACGGGAGATACCCTTATAATGCTTTCAGATGGCGCTCTTCCAGAAGAAGATAGAGAGAAAAATAACCAAGCTTTAATAGCTAAACTTAGGTCGTATGATGAGTTTTCAGACATAAAAAAAATATCTAATGAGCTTCTAAAGTTCTCAAAAGAGGAGTTTAATTCTCCAGATGATATAACTATTTTAGTTATAAAAATTGTATAAAAACATAAAAAGCAGATAGATTTAGTTTCTATCTGCTTTTTTCTTAAACCCAAAAAGTTTTTTTAAGTTTCGTATAAATTTAGTCCAAAAAGATACTTTTGAAGTAGAAATCTCTAAGTCTCCTGCTTCTTGCACGTAAGTAAGATCTTCTCCTTTTTTTTCTTTCTTAATGCCGTCTATAAATTTTTTTATTTTTTGTATTGCTTCTTTTAAGATTACTTTTGTACAAATATAATCATAATAGTTATTATCTCTATCTATATTGTAAAGTTTTTCTTCTAGCGCATATATTAATTCTTCGCCCTCAACGTTCATAAAAACCTCCTAGTTAATTATACTTAAAATTGTATCATATAAGTAAATTAAAAAGCAATAGATTAGAAAATAAGAAAAAATAAAAAATAAAAAAATAAAAAATAAAAAAATAAAAAATAAAAAAAAAATAAAAAATAAATAAAAAAACAAAAAATAAATAAAAAAAAATAAGAAAAAAGAAAAATAAAAGCAAAGACTAGAATAAGAAAATACCTTGTGGTAAAATAAAATAAAGCTAAAGAAAGGAGCATATTATGCAACAAATAAAAAACACAAAAGATGTAGTAGAAGAATATTTCAAAAAAAACAATATAGAAAATCTAATGGAATATGCCTCAGACAGCGCGCATAGCGCAGCATTTAGTATTACAGATGTATACAAAGAGTTAATGCAAGAGCTAAATATTAAATATATAAATATATACTCAGAAGATATTTCAGACGGTAAATTTAGCACTAATATATCTTTTGGAGATACAAATGAAATAGATATACAGACTAATGCTTGG
>JAVWPP010000043.1:5837-7827 GCA_036635835.1 Clostridia bacterium
TATGCCTGTATTCCTATGGTTTTTGCTTTAGCTTGTTTTGCGGTATATTCTAGCAAGAAAACAAAATAAAATAAGCATATCTATGAAGCAAGAAAATTAGCATTAATATATAAAAAAATATAACTAGCTTATACTAATATCCATAAAATATAAGTTAGTTTTGCTGTATACGTTTTAAAAAGAAAAACACTTTCTAAGTACTAAAATCTAGCTCATAAGCGCTTGAAAAAACTAGCTATGCAGTGTATAATATATGAGAATAAGAAGAAAATATTATGAGGAGATATAAAATGTTAAAGAAAAATATAAAAGAATATGTTATACAGTTAGAAAAATTTAATTTACTTCAAAAGAAAGTAAAAATAGAAGAAAACTTAGATAAAAAAATAGAAAAGGTTTCATATAGCTCAAATGATGTAGAAAAAGGTACTTTGTTTGTATGCAAAGGAAATAATTTTAAAGAAGAATACTTAGTAAGCAGCATAGAAAAAGGAGCAGAAATATATATAAGCGAAAGAGAGTATAACGTAGATATACCAGGCATAATAGTTACAAATGTGCAAGATGCCCTATCTATAGTCTCTCAGGTATACTATAACTCACCTGCAGATAAATTAACCCTTATAGCTACTTCTGGCACAAAAGGCAAGTCTACTACCGCCTACTATATTAAATATATTTTAGACGAATATGCAGCTGCAAACTCTCTAAAAGATACCGCCATTATATCATCTATAGACACTTACGATGGCATAACTTCTGAGGAGTCTCACATTACAACTCCAGAGTCTCTAGACCTGCAAGGACACTTAAATAACGCAGTAAATGCGGGGCTTAAAAACGTAGTAATGGAAGTATCTTCTCAGGCTTTAAAATATGGTAGAGTATATAATCTTCTTTTAGATTACGGTATATTTTTAAACATTTCAGAAGACCATATTAGCGCTATAGAGCATGCAGATTTTGCAGACTACTTTGCGTCTAAGCTTAAGATATTTAAGCAGGTTAAAACTGTAGCAGTAAATTTAGATGCAGATCATATAGAAGAAATATTAGATGCGTCTAAAGCAGCAGATAAGGTTATATCTTTTTCTGTAAAAAACAAAGAAGCAGATGTATATGCATATAACATTAGAAAACAAGGGCTAGATACAGTGTTTAGTGTTAAATCTAGCACTCTAGATATGGACTTTGTCCTAACAATGCCTGGCCTATTTAACGTAGAAAACGCGCTAGCTGCAATATGTATAGCAGAAGATATGCAAATCCCAGCTAAATATATATACGAAGGACTTAAAAAAGCAAGGTCTAGCGGCAGGATGGAAATCTACTCAAGCGAAGATAAGAAAGTAGTTGCAATAGTAGATTACGCGCATAACAAGCTAAGTTTCCAAAAGCTGTTTGAGTCTACTAGAGCAGAGTACCCAGGTAGAAAGATAAGCATAATATTTGGATGCCCTGGAGGTAAAGCTTTTCTAAGGAGAAAAGACTTAGGTATAGAGGCTGGAAAGTATGCAGATACAATATATTTAGTAGCAGAAGATCCAGGCTACGAAGCTCCTTCTAGCATTTCTAAGGAAATATCTGAGTACGTTAAAGAGTTTACAGATAATTTCAGCATTATAGATGATAGAGGAGAAGCAATCCACGAAGCTATCTTATCTGTTAAAGGCGATGAAGTTATTCTAATTACAGGCAAAGGAAACGAAACTAGGCAAAAGTTTGGTAGTACATATGTGCCATGTAAGTCTGATGTAGAGTATGTTACAGAGTATATAAAGGAATATAACGAAGTAAAAGCTATGAAAATTAAATAAAATAAGCACCTACAAGATATATTTTGTAGGTGTTTTTTTTAAAAAAAGTAGAAAGAAAAAATATATATAAAAAGGATAAATAAAAGTAGAAATAAAAAATAAAAAATAAATGAAACAATATAAAAATAAAAATAAAAATAAAAATAAAAATAAAAATAAAAATAAAAATAAAA
>JAVWPP010000044.1:0-1820 GCA_036635835.1 Clostridia bacterium
TTTTATATGTTTTTATTTCATCATTGCCCAAATTAATCTTTCTTTATCTGCATCGTTTTTAATAATGTCATACATAGTTTCAATTATTGGCAAGTTCATATTATATTTTCTTACTATCTTATATACGCCTTCTAAAGTGTTTGCGCCTTCTACAGTTAGTCCAAGTTTTTTAGTAGCTTCTTCTACGCTAAGTCCTTCTCCTATCATCTTACCTAGTCTAAAGTTTCTACTTTTTATACTAGTACAAGTAAGTATAAGATCTCCTAAACTACAGTATGCATACATAGTTTCTCTGGCTGCTCCAAGCTCTTTTGCAAATACAACCATTTCTTTTAAGACAGAAGTAATGTACGCTGCTTTTGTAGATGGCTCGCAGTTCATTCCATCTAAAATTCCGCTTCCTATTGCTCCTACATTTTTTAAAGAACCACCAAGCTGTGCTCCTATTATATCTGTTATTCCTTCTACTTTTAAGTTCTCGTTTTCGAAGCACTGCTTTATTATCTTGTTTGCTTTTTCATATTTACTTGCTACTGTAAGTATAACTGGTTTATATGTAGCAACGTCTACTGCAAAGCTAGGCCCAGTTAGGACAGCTACTTTGCTATGCTTTGTTTCGTTTGTAAATATGTTAGACATAAAGTCTCCTGTTGCTTCGTCTAAGCCTTTGCACATTAGGCAGATTGTTTGGTCTTCTTTAAGTATATCTGTAAGACTTTTTGCAACAGGTCTAATAGCTCCGCTTGGAACTGCAACTACGATTAATTTAGCTCCATCTATAGCGCTTTCTAAATCTGTTGTAAGCTCTACTTCGCAAGGTATTTTAATGCCCGGTAAAACCTTCTTATTTTCTCTTTCTTTTTCTACTATGTCTAGCTCATCTTTAAATGCAGTCCACATAGTTACACTGTTTTCATTTTTGTTTAAAACTCTTGCAAGTGCTATACCAAAAGCACCTGTTCCTAATACTGTTACTTTCATTTTTATCTCCTCTGTTTACTAGTTATTTAAGCTAGCATTCTTTCTAACTTCTGCAGTTCTTTCTTTTATTATTTTGCATGTTTCGTTATAGTATCTTTCCTTAAGAATTTGCAAATCTTCCTCTTTAGAAACCCCATCATTTTCTTTCACAGAAAACCTATTAAATATTATCTTTAAATCTAAAAGCATGCTTATATTTTCTGCATACCAAACATCTTTATTTAGCTTTTCTATAGGATCCATAGACTTAGATATACCAGACATACCCGGCATAACTTTAAACCTTTTTTTATCTTCTTCGTTATAGAAAGAAACTTGCTGCATATTTGCAGGTCTTGGGCCTACTAAACTCATTTCTCCTTTAACAACATTTAAAAGCTGAGGAAGATCATCTAAAGCATATCTTCTTAGGAACTGCCCAATCTTAGTAATCTCATTTTTCTTTGTAACTATAACCTTAGTTATACTACTTGAATCTCCTTTTTGAGTAAACTCTTTTTCTTCTTCTACTCTTTTTACATCCATTGTTCTAAATTTATATACATTAATTTTCTTACCAAAGCGTCCTATTCTAGCTTGGCTAAAAAATACTTTTCCATTTCCTTTACCTTCTCTTTTTATGCAAAGAGCAATGCAGAAAAATATAGGTGAAAGCACTATAAGGGAAACTAAAGCTATGCAAAAATCTACAACTCTTTTAATGCCAAAAACATATATATTATTTAGTACTTTTTTAACTGCCACAACATATTCATTTTCTTCGTTTTCTTCTGCTTCTTTTTCTTCTAAAACTTCTTCTTTTATTTCTTCTAAAACTTCTACTTTTTCTTCTTCTTTTT
>JAVWPP010000044.1:1920-7569 GCA_036635835.1 Clostridia bacterium
CTTTTTCTTCTTCTTTTTTCTGAATTACTTCCGGTATATCTTCGCTAATTTCTATTTTTTCTTCTGCTATATTTTCCGCTACATTTTTAACTTCTCCTACAGCATTTTCTAATACTTTTTCTAAAGCTTCCTCTTCTACTTCTTTAGCAAAATCTATAAAGTCTTCTTCATCTTCTTTAGACTTAATTTCATGTATTTTAGCTTTCAAAAGCTCTAAGAAACTAGGCTTAATATTTACCTCATTTTCTACTTCTTCTACATCTTCTAAAACTTCATCTAAAATTTCTTTTTCTTCTTTTCTCTTCTGAGCATTTTCCTTTATGCTATGCATTTTTTCTTCTAAACTTTGAAACATTTTTTTTATGTTTTTTATATTACTTTTAAAAAATCTAGAAACTTTTTTACAAGGTTTTTTTGGATTTTTTTTTACCTCTGCTAGTATTTCATTGCACGTAGTTCCAATTACAGTAGCTCCTTCTTTCTTAAGGGCATCTGCTGCGCCTGTAACTGCCGCATTACAGAGTTTATCTTCTCTTGTGACTAATATTACGTTTTGGCCTTTAAAAGCTTTTAAACTGCCAAGAACTGAGTCTACAGGAAGAGCATCTACAAATATATAATCTAAAGACTCATTAAGCACTTCTAAAACATTGCTTAAAGCTTTTTTAGAAAGCAGCTCCTCTGGGTTTTTTCTAAACACGCCAGCTGTTACAAGTTGCAAATTATCTATATCTGTTTCTTGCATAAAGCTATTAATATTTTCTCTTGCATAATTAATATCTGCAAACTTTTCATCTGCTATAATATCTGCTATTCCTTCTTCTTTTTTTGCGCTAAATATTTCTTTTTGAACTCCGTTTACAATGTCTAAATCTAAAATGCAGCAGTTATATCCTTCTTCTGCAAACTCTTTTGCAATGTTTACTGCAACGTAAGTTTTACCATCTCTTTTTTCTGGGCTTGTTACTATTATGCATTTATTATCTGATGCTGCTAGTGCAAATTCTATGTTTGCTTTTAGCATTTTAAAAAACTCTTTTTTTGCTTTTATCTCTTTCTTATTTTTTATTTTATTTCTTGCTATATCCTCTACTATATCTCTTGCCACTTATATCCCTCTTTCTTATTTATATCTGCTTTTGATTATACAACACTAGCTTCTTAATTTCAACGAAAGGAGATAATTTTCTTTCTTTTGTTTTACTTTTCTTTCTTCTTTATTTTATTTATGCAAAAAAGCATATACTTTTACGTATACACTTTTTTATTTTTATTTTTATTTTTATTTTTTTTATTTTTTTTATTTTTAAAACATATATGCAGCTTTATTCTCATTAACTAAATATCCGTATCTAGTTAGTTTGCTTTTCTATGTTTTATTTTATATATTTATATTATATTTCTAAACCCTTTAAGAAGGTACTGCTCTTGCAATCTTCTTAGCCCTTGATTTATACCTCTAGCTCTTGCTTCTCCTATACCGTCTACATCGTCTAAATCGTCTATAGAGGCTCTACAAATGCCTTGAAGACTAGTGAACGAATCTATAAGATTAATAACTATATTGTATGGAACTTTAGGAATTTTAGATAGCATTCTATATCCTCTAGGAGATACATTTAAATCTAAATATGCGCCTGCTGTATCTGTTTCGTAGCCAAGAAGTTTAGCTACTTTTTCTCCGCTTATTAGCTCAGATTTTTCTAGCTTTCTTATCTCTGAAAGTACACTCTCGAACTTTCTAGCTTTAGATTTAGATTTTATTTTATCTTCTATTAGATAATCCATAATTATATTATTTTCTTCTTGCTCTACGTTTGCTACAAGCTCATCTAGCTGCATTTTAACTAGTCTTCCTTCGTCTCCTAGCTCCACTATATTTCTTTCTACTTCTTGGTTCATTCTCATAACTACTTCTGCTCTATATATAGCGGTTACAACTGTTTCTAGTGAAACTAAATCGTCAAACTCAAGCTCGCCTAAAATGTTTACTACGCTATCTAATACTAGTTTATATTTTTCTAGTGTTTCTAGTGCTTGGTTTGCTCTTGTAAGGATAGTTTCTGTGTTGTTTATAACATACCTAAAGTCTCCTTTAAATATGGTTATTATGCCTCTTCTTTGAGATATGCATATAACTAACTCTCCTGTTTGTTTTGCTACTCTTTCTGCTGTTCTATGCCTTGTTCCTGTTTCTTTTGTTTTAATTTTAGATTCTGGTACAAACTGCACATTTGCTCTAAGTATTTTTTTAGCTCCATTACTTATAACTATTCCGCCATCCATTTTAGCTAGCTCATATATAGCAGCAGGAGTGAATTCTTGATCTATGTTGAATCCTCCGTCTGATATTTTTAGTATTTCTTCTGAATCTCCTATAACTATAAGGGCACCTGTTTTAGCTTTTAAGACGTTTTCTAGTCCTTCTCTTAGGACTGTTCCTGGTGCTAATATTTTTAGTAGTTCTAATATTTCTTCATATTTCATATATTTCCTCCTCTTTTCTTTTTTTGTTTTTTTGTTTTTTTGTTTTTTTTGTTTTTTTTGTTTTTTTGTTTTTTTTATTTTTTCTTTTAAAACATATGAGAAAATCTTCATTCTTATTATATATTTTTCCGTATCTAGATGATTAACTTTTATATGTTTCATAAAAATATTGTATATACTTATTATATCAATAAATATGCTAAAATGCAAGTTTTAAAGCAATCTTTTTGACATAATATTTTTCGACATAAATTTTAATACAGTCCTTAGTTATATATTTAAAATACTGAAATATATTATATATATACACATACATTTAAAAAACAACGAAAAAACAGGCTTTTTAGCTGTATTACTGTCATATTTATGAAAATTGCTTTACTTTTGAGGCAAAATATATTAAAATATATAGTAGAGGTTTATATGTGGAAGGAGGATTACATGTATCAGTTAATATTTATACTAAATGCTAGCTTGCAAATTATTGCGCTGCTGCTTGGTGGATATTTTTTACTTATGTCTATGGCAAGCGTTATAAAGAGAAAAGAAGAAGATGCTACAAAGTTTAAAATACAAAACAAATTTGCTGTGTTAATACCAGCACATAATGAAGAATCTGTTATTGCAGCTATACTAGAAAGTGTACTTGCACAAAACTATAAAAAAGACATGTTCGATGTTTTTGTTATTGCAGATAACTGCACAGATATGACAGCTAAAATAGCATGCAAGTATGATGTAAATGTAATATCTAGATTCAATAAAACTGAAATAGGAAAAGGATATGCTTTAGATTATGCTATAAAGCATATACAAAAAAAAGATTTGCATTACGATGCTTTTGCGTTTATAGATGCAGATAATTTAGTAGATCCAAACTTTTTGCTTGAAATGAATAAGCATTTATCTTATGGGCATAAAGTTATACAAGGATATATAGATAGCAAAAATCCTTTCGATTCTTGGATTACTGCTTCATATACTTTGGCCTTTTCATATATTAATAGAATAGCTCAGCTTTCTAGATACTATTTAGGACTAACTAATATAATAAATGGTTCTGGATTTGTTGTTAGAAACGATATAATACAAAAATACGGATGGGATGCATTTACACTTACTGAAGATTTAGAATACACTCTAAGGCTAAATATGCGAGATATACGTGTATCTTTTGCAAGTAAGGCACTTGTATACTCAGAAAATCCAATAGACTTATTTCAGTCTTGGAAACAAAGAAAAAGATGGACGCAGGGACAAGTGCTTTGCATGCAAGATTACTTTGTTCCACTTATAAAGAAAGCAATAAAGGAAAAAAATATATATGCGTTTGACTGCGCAATTTACTCTTTCCAAGCATTTAGAATAATGTCTTTAAGTTTATCTTTTATATATTTATTCTTACCAATGTTTTTTAAAGGTGTAGATTTATTTTCTTACGGCATAATATTCCCTACATCGTTTTGGGCAGTTATTTGTTTTTCTCAGCTTGTCTATGGCCCAATACTTATATCTTGTGAGAAGAAACTAGATATGAAATTACTAATTACTTTTATACTTTACCCAATCTATAACTTAACTTGGGTTCCTATAACAGTGCAAAGTATTTTAGATTATGAGAACAAGGAATGGTTCCATACAGAGCATACAAGAGCTATGGATATGAATGACATAGTAAAAGTGCAAGATAAGGATTAATGATCTTTTATCTTACACTTTTATTTTTTTCTCTTTTTTTTATTTTTCTCTCTTTTTTATTTTTTCAAAACATATAAATATCTTTTAATTCTCACAGCATATATTTCCGTATATAGATAGAAATATTTTATATGTTTCATACAATATATCTATACCTTATTCTATCTCATCATTCTCGTTTACAAGCGGCATATCTGGATTATTTATAGCAAGAGCAATTCTGCAAGAACCATTACCTGCAGGGGAAGTTATACTAACTGCAGCTGTTTTATACGTTAAAGAATCTTGGTAAGAACCGCCTCTTGAAACATATCCAATTTGAGCTGCGCCTACTAAATTTCCCTGAGTTGTTTCAGCTAAATTACCTGCTAAATCTGCTATGTTATTTGCATAAGAAAGCGGATTAGAGCCACATGGAAGGGCACGTGTATTGTTTTCTGCCTTAGTTTGCATAGCTGCTCCTTCTGCAGTATTATATGCAATTCTACTTCCTTTGTAATTACCCCAATTCTTACTTGAGCTTTCTATGCTTTGCTTGTTTTTACTGCCAGAAGACTCTAGCCATGCAAAGATAGTATCGTAATGAGAAGAGGTAGGTAGCATAGTTACGACCTGAGCTGGGTATCCAAGGCGCGTATCTGCATTTTCTGCAATGCTTCTTAAATTAGATGCACTGCTTGTGTATGCGTTTAAATACTTTCTAGAACTTGGCACGCTAGAAGATACAGCAATCTCGTATTTAGAAATATAGAAACCACCGTAGTTAGCTACATTCTTTTTAATTCCATTGTAGTTTATATTCATGTCTGTTACTGTAGAATACTTATCTGAAAGAGTAAACTTAGTTAGGTCTGGGTACATCTTTAACTGCTCGCTTAGATGAGTATAATCTCTTACACCAAAGCACTGATCGTACTCTTTATTTTGCTTTCCGTTTATATATTTACCGCTTAGGCTCATTGCTGGTACCCAAACGTATTCGTTTGCTCTAGAATCTTTTACAGTGTATCCATCGTTCCATCCAAGTGCTTCATCTACTACTGTAAAGCCTTGCGGAATAGGGGGGTTATAGTAAGGGGGGATAACTTTATATCCAGCTGCTTTTGCCCATTTTTTCTCGTCTGCTTTAATTATTTTACCTGCGCTAGTTTTCTCTAGTACAACTAGTTTTCCAGCTTCTACTCCTAGTCTATCTTTAAACTTTTTAGGAAGCTTACCTATATATACTTCTGCATCTTTTCCAAAAGCATATATGCTAGAAGCTTCTACATCTTCTGAGTTATTTTCTAAATTTGTTACTTTCTCTGCAAGTTTTTCTGAAAGCGTTGAAAGGTCTGCTTTGTATGTTTTCTCAGTTGCTTGTTTTATAGGATTTTTAGAAGGCGATATAAGTAGGACAGCTCCTGCTAGTATTGCTAGTACGATTAATGTTATTCCAAGTACAATTAATGATAGTCCGTTTTT
>JAVWPP010000045.1:0-5117 GCA_036635835.1 Clostridia bacterium
CTTTTTTTTGCTTTATCTTTTTCAGCAAGATAAATATCTCTAAAGAAAACAAAGAATATTGGAGTTAGCATAATGCCTGCAAGAAGTGCAATTTTCATACTATTATCTCCTTTTTTAATTTCATCTACAATGCCTTCTACTATCTCTGCTTGATTTTGATTGCCACCGGTTGCAAGAGATGGTGTTTCTCTTGTTTCTTTTACGTTACAGTTTGGATTATTGCAGCTTCTTATTTCTACGCCGCGATCTAAAAGTGTAGGCTGTTTATCTATTTGCCAAGGTGTAAAGTTATGGCCTGTTGCAAGAATCTCTATCTTGCTTTGAACGTAGTCGCAGTCTGGAGAGGCGCATTTCTTTATTATATATCCGGATTTTATCGCAAGAAGGTTCGATTCTTTCTTCTACTATTTCATGATCTAGTTTTGCAATTTTAGATTCTATTGTTTTAGAGCATCTTACACATTTTCTAACCATAAGTCCTTCTACATTGCAAGTTGGTTCTTTAGCTATTGTCCATGTAGAATATCTATGTCCAAGGGCAGGTAGAATATGTACTTCTTCATGCTCACATCTGATGCATTTTCTAGTTTTTTTACCTTTTGCTATGCATGTAGGCTGAATTATTTTTTCTTCTCCTAAGGCATGACCTAGTGGAAGGACTTCTTCTACTACTGCGTTTTTGCAAACAGCGCACTTTTGTGTTTTTATACCTTTTGCAATGCATGTAGGAAGTGTGGTTATTTCTCCTTCGCTATATTTATGTTTTATTTGTTCTGTGTTTATATGGACGGTTGCTTCGTCTTTGATACCTAAATCTTCTAGTTTTTGATTTGGTAATATGTTTGAGCCGTTATATATGCAGGCATCTATTTGAGATATACCGTATACTTTTTTTACTGCGTCTAGTATATTTGAAACGCTTCCATTGCTTGGAACGGTTATCTTAGCGCTGCAAGTAGCTGAAGTACTTATATTTATATTTATACTATTTTCTTCTGCATATATGCTAGTGCATGCTATACATATAAATGCACATATAACTACTATTTTTTTTATGCTTTTCTTAAACATATTAACACCTCTTTATTCTGTTATTATATATTATATGTATTAACAATTCAAGGGAAAAAAAAGAAAAGTAGCTTTTTCTACTTTTCTATTCTATAATTATATACTTAGAATATATATTTTCTTTTCTAAAGAATATTAGATTCTTTTCTGACTTGTTTTCTATGTATTTTTTATCTACTCTAAGTTTTAGCCTTATGTATTTTGCTGCTTTTAGATTGGATGTTTCTTCGAAATAGAAAGTGCTATGATAGCTTTCTCCGGCTTTTATTTCTCCTTTAGATAGGCTATATTCTACCTCTGTTATTTCTTTTTTCATTAATTTTTTGTTTGAATCGTAAAATAGAACTTCTACATATGGTTCATTTTGTGATTCTTTATATAATGTTATTGGTGTTATGCTTTTATTTTTTACTTCATATTCTACAGATATTTGTTCTTTTTCTCTCATTACTTTTGCTGTGAGTTTTACGTTTGTAGCGGCAAAGAAAAACCATACAATTACTACACATATTATAACCATAATTAAAGTTTTTATATACTTTCCAACCATACTATTCTCTCCTACCTATACATATATGTTACCACATTATTTTTTTGATTACAATAGTTTTTTTTGCAAATATTAAAATAGAGATATTTTTATATATCTCTATTTTAAATTTATATTTATTTTTAATTTATTTTTTTCTTTTATTCTTTTTTTGAAACATAGCTTAAAGTTTCTATATTCTTTTTGTATATATAGATATATAGCTAGAATATATATGCTAGATACTACGTTTTATATATACTACTTAATAGTTAACTCTAATCTATACTTTCTATCTTTGTTTAAAGCTAAAGTATATGTTCTACCGCCTACCTGCATAGACTTATTAGATAGATCTGTCATAAAGATATCGTTTAGCTCAGAGCTGTCGTCTACTACGTTTGTATATGTTCTAACAATTACTGAATATGTTCCGTTTGGAAGCGTTGTTACGTCTAAAGAATTATCGAACCAAGCTCTTGTTTTGTCTTTGCCATCTGGAACTATTAATGTTACTACGTATGGGCCACCGTTTGTGTATCCACCGGTGAATTTTGTTTGGGCGAAGGTATTTACGTCTTCTAATATAAACTGCCTTTTTACGTCTGTGTTTGTGCTGTAGTCTCCTCCTACGTTAAATGATGTTCCTACTATTTTTAGTTTGTTATCTTTAAACTGTACGTCAAATATTGTGTTGAACATGCTTACGCTAGATGGTGGTTCTTTTGTGCTTGTTAGCTCTGTATTTCTTACGTTTATTTCTATTGGTATTTGTTTGTTGAAGTAGTTTGTTGTAAATACATAGCTTCTGTTTCCTTGTGATCCTTTTTTAACTATGTCTTTTGAGAACATGTTAGAGAGTACTTGTTTTGTCATATAGTTATCTTGCTTTGCTATTATGCAGGCTGTGTAGTCTCCAGCTGGTAGTATTTCTAGGTTTATGCTTGCTTTGTACCAAGATTTTCTTAGGTCTTTTCCGCTTTCTGCTGGTACTTCGAATGGGTATCCTGCTAGCCAGTTTCCTAGGGCTACTGTTGTTGTTTCTTTTGTTTTCATGTTTACAAACTGTATGCTGTATTTCTTTGCATCGCTGTTGTCTATTTCTTTTATTGCTAGGAATCCAGATATGTCTAGTTTTTGGCTACCTTTGTTCCACGTAAAGTTTTCTAAGTGAAGTAGTCCTGGCTTTTCTATGTATTTGCCTGTTGCAGGTGCTACTACCGTTTCTTTTTTGTGGCATACATCGCATATGGATTCTTTTATTCCATCGTCAAACTCTGTTGGCTCTTTTGTGTTTGTCCATTTTGTGTATTTATGCCCAAGTGGCATTATGCTTTCTTTTTTTTCTTCGTTTCCTACAGAGCATTTTGCTACTTTTTCTCCAGGTGTTTCGCATGTAGGGTTTTTAGTTACTACGAACTCTCCGTATTTGTGCTCTAGTTTGTTTATTTCTTCTGTTTTTGTTTTTCCGCATCTTGTGCATGTGTATGTTTTTATTCCGCTTTCCATGCATGTTGGGTTTTTAGTTATTTTTCCTTCGTCATATGCATGTCCTAGTGCAGGTATTTTTTGTTTTTCTTCTACGTGGCAAAGGCTGCATACTCTAGTTTTTTCTCCTTCTTGCTCGCATGTAGGCTGAGCTGTTATTTGGTACTCTGAAAACGTATGAGTGCATATTATGCCTTGATTTGCTTTTGTTATATAACTTGAGTGAACGTATATATATGGGTCTGCAAAGTTATATAATGTGCCGTCATATCCTTTTCCGTATGTAAGCGGTATAGTATTTTTACTAGAGTTTAGTATTGTTTCTGATCTTATTTTATACCATAGATTAGATCCATTTACTTTCTGTCCATTTACTGCTTCTACTATTGTTACAGCTAGATTGTTTACAGATATGCCTGCTTTATTGTTTTTCATGGCATATACAATGCCGTCTGAAAGTGTTGGTCCTTTTCTTACATTAACGTCTAGGTCTGATGTTTTTATGCCTATTGTTTCTTTGTTGTAGTCTTTAAAGCCAGCGTATTTATCTAAAGCGTAATACCTTGCTGCAATTATTTCTCCCCAGTATGGGTCTGATGCGTATTTAACGTTCATACCACTTGCTTTGTTTCCTAAGAAGGCTCCAAAGTATCTTGAGTCGTCTGCTACGTCTGCATAACCTAGTGAGAATATAAGCTCAGAGGCTTCTCTTATGCACTCGTCTACGCTGTTATATTTTTTACCGTTTCCAAGGTCTGTATCGAAAACAGCAATTCCAAATATGTTGTTGTTGTTTAAAGCATACCAAGATGTGCCGCTTGCGCTCTCATGCACAGCCGCTGCGTATAGGTAGGCAGCATTAACGCTGTTTTTGTTTTGAGCGTCTATAAAGGCCTGTCCCTTGTCTCTAAGAGCACTTCTTGCTGTAACTTTAGAGTTTAAATATCCATCTATATCTCTTGCAGTTATATTAGTTTTAGTTCTTTCTGGTATGTACTGATAATAGTTATAGTACGGAGAAGAGCTATTTACTGCGTTATTTGTATGCCCTGCTTTATAGTCTTCTAGCATAGTTATTAGGTCTAGGTAGAAATAGTTACCATCGTAGCTGTAATATTTACCACCTTCTACAAGGCCATTTGGCGCTCTTCCTAGTATGTTAGATGCATATATTCCACTTCCAGAAGTTATATTTCTTGTGTAGAAATGCTTTAACTCTCCGCCATTAATTGTATAGTAGCTTGGAGACTTAACTGCAGATATAGGTATAATCTCAGAAGTTCCGCTTGCAGTACTATCTAAATGCGTAGTAACCCATCCGCTTAGCCCGCTTATTTTAGTTCTAATTCTTCCGTTTTCATTCCCGCCTAAATATGCACCGTCGTAATCTCTATTTCCGGTTTGTATTAACGTATGTCCTTACTTTAGACGTATTAGAATTATCGTAAATATACTGGTATCCGCCTATTTTAACTAGTCCATACTTAGTATCTACAACCCTTCCTTTATCGTCTATTACCGAAGGAACAGCAGTAATATCTCCTTGCATACTGTTCATCTTTTGCACTGCATCATTTAAATTATATATACTTCTAGCTACACTTTGCTTGCTACCATCTTGTTTTACCATAACTACTTGGTACTCACTAGCTTGCACTGTTCCAAGCAGCGCAGCATTTATGCAAAGCATAAGCATAACCTTTAATATTGCAGTTTTTTTCAATTTAAGTTCCCCCTTTAATTTATATATCTTTTTATCTTTTATCTTTTATCTTTTATCTTTTATCTTTTATCTTTTATCTAATATTTATATATCTAATGAGATTTTATCACAAGATGTAGAACTTTGTAAACGGTTTTACAAAAGAAAGTAAAATCTATGCAAGAAAAAAGAAAATATATGTTAGATATATAAATCTAGATAATGAGAAAAAAGTTGCTTATACTTTTTATATAAATAAAAAAAAATAAGGCACTAACCTTATTTTAAGTTTTAAACTTATCTACAATGCTAAACAATTCATTAACT
>JAVWPP010000045.1:5217-7450 GCA_036635835.1 Clostridia bacterium
ACTAACCTTATTTTAAGTTTTAAACTTATCTACAATGCTAAACAATTCATTAACTAAGTTCTTGATAGGAGGAAGGTTCAAAAGAGTGAGAATAACTAAAGCGCATGCAAAACACTTAAGCAAAAATATACCGGCTTTCTTTAAATAGAACTTTAAAACGCGCACGTAATATGCTTTCTTTTGCTCTTTACTTAGCTCCTTTATTTGCTCTTTAACAGTCTTTTGCTCATAGACTGGCTGCTCGTATGAACTTTGTAAAACTGTGCTCATCTTATCTATATACTCTGTATACTTTTTAAGAAGAACTTCGTACTCGTTAAGCCTTCTAAGAAGCTCATCGTTAGACAAATCTACATGAGTTTCCGCTTCTTTTTCAAGCCTTTTATCGTCATACTCTTTTCTCTTTTCTACGTCTTTTATAACCTCATATGCTTTATTTATTTGCTTTATCTTTTCCTCTGCTTTTTCTTTAGCAAGCCCTGTATATAGATCTGGGTGATATTTTTTAACTAGCGCTTTATACGCTTTTTCTGCTACTTCAATAGATGCATTAGGGCTTATTTCTAATAGCTCATAATAATCCATATTTAAACCTTTCTAGACAGATCATGCTCTAGTAATATCTCTTTATTTAGTATTACTCTTGCACTAGTCTTTGCAAGAAGAGACTGAAGTATTTCTTTTCTATCTTTAAGCGAAAAGCTATAAAAATGGGTAATGTATGCTTTAGATGTGCCATCTTCATTAGATAGAACTAGCGTCCAATCTACATCATGCTTACTTTCAAAAATACTTTTTTCTAGCTTTTCATACTTATCTATATTAAACTTACTGCTACAAAGCGGAAGTAAAAGTCCATCTTCGTTATTTGTAAAGAATTTTTTTAAATTAAGTATATCTACTTTTCTTAGCTTATCTTCTGTAAATACGTTTGTAATATAGTCAAAAGTAATACTATTACCTTGCTTAATTTCATTTTGTATATCGTTCATTTTATAAATAGATATATTATATTTTTCTCTTAATTCATCTAATATTTCTATAAACGCGCTTAAGTTATTTTCATCAAAAACAATACCTTCTGTGCTCATAAGCTTAGAAATATATGATTTAGGAATATTATATTTTTCTATTAAAGTCTGAGGCGTAAAGTTGTTTTCGTTTTTAATAACTTTAACTTTTTTAACTCTGTTTTTAATATATATACAAGTCTTCATCTCTTTTTCTGCAAAATATATATAATGTATATTTTCATAATTCATACTTGCTTTTTTTTCATCTAGTATACTTACAGAAGAAACAAAATCTTCGTTTGTGCACCTTATTTCTTTTTCTAGCAAATCTACTCTAGTTGCATATCTTACGTATGCTCTATACATAAGGTATATCCACATAGGGATAGACGGTGAGCCAAGTATTATGCATACTAGTCTATCTAATGTTATGCCGTATATAAAGGCTATAGATAATATAATTAATGCTGCTATATATATTGCTTTTTTAAATATGTTTTTAGGAAATACCACTGGTCTCATTGTCTTCACTTCTTTCTAATATTCTAAATATTTACCTGTTTTTTTAAACTTATCTCTTAACTTAAATGTAGAAACTTTATCTATTCCAACTTTAAGAGCTAATCCATATATTATTTCTTCTACGCTCTTACTGCTTTTTGCATCTACATTTGTTTCTATGTTTTTCTTATATGCCATCCATCTAGAATATATATCTGCACCTTTTTTAGTAAGGAAAGTTGTAACTGTATCTAGGAATATAGCCTTAATAATTAGGATCTGTATAACTGTATATGCAATTATAGCTACCGCGTAAGAAACTTTTGTAACTACAAGTGCAAAGAATATAACAGCAATTAAAATAACAGACAAATTAGATTTCTTTCTCTCTTTTATAAAGTCTTCTTCCTTTAATTCAAGAAGCATATTATTGTGCCACTTTAAAATCCTAGGTGCGTATAGCGGATTATTTAAAAGCTCTAGCCTTATAGCTCTAGTCCTAACTTTTCTTCCGTCCCCTATTTCAGCAAATATGCATCTAAGTAAATCTGCTTCAAACTTTCTAAGAGGAGCTTCTGCTTCTATTTCTATGTTTCTTTCTAAAGAAACTGTAACATCTTCATTTACAACATCGTTTAGCGAAAATCCTTCTTCTATTAGTATGTGTTTTCTCCTTATAAGGTCTAAAATTGTAACTGTAATATCTACGCCATCTTTAG
>JAVWPP010000046.1:0-7388 GCA_036635835.1 Clostridia bacterium
TTTATTTTTATTTTTATTTTTATTTTTATTTTTATTTTTATTTTTATTTTTTATTATTTTTTATTTTTATTTTTATTTTTTATTATTTTTTATTTTTCTTATTTTTTTAATTACTTTTCTTATTTTTCTTCTTGCTTTACACTTTTAGTTAAGCTTTTATATATATTTTTTCTTCTACGTTTTATCTTTCCCATTTACCAGAATCTATAGAATATATGCAGCCGCAAAACTTTTGCCTATATAGCCCAAGCTCCCTTGCCTTATTTTGTCCTTGCCTGAAATATGGTCTAAAGTCTTCGTAGTAGAAGGAAACGCCGTACTTAGTAGCAAGCTTTTCTCCTACTTTTTTAATTAACTCTTGGTTTTGGTATGGGCTAATTAAAAGGGTGGTTGTAACTGCGTCCATATTATGCTCTTTGGCATATCTAAAGGATTCTTCTAGTCTTAAAGTATAGCAGTACTCACATCTTGTAGCAGACTCATTTAATCTATTATCTACTACATGCTTAACAAAGTCTACCATGCCGTAACTTTCCTCTATACTAAGTGGCAAATCTATATCTTTACAGTACTGTATAAGGGTATTTTTTCTTTTTTCGTATTCTACTTTTGGATGTATATTTGGATTATACCAAAAAGCAGTTATATCTAATTTATTTGCTTCATCTTTTTCTTCGTTTTCTTTCTTTAATGTATCTACTACAGCTACCATACAAGGCGCGCAGCAGGTATGCATTACAAGCTTAATCATAAAATTCTTCTTTCTTTTCTACTTATATTTGCTGCCATATGTTTGTTTGTTCTTCTAAACCTAAATGTGCATATGCAAGTTTTGTAGCAACTCTACCCCTAGGGGTTCGATTTATGTACCCAATTTGCATAAGGTATGGCTCATACACATCTTCTATTGTATCTTTGTCTTCTCCTACTGCAGAAGCTAAAGTATCTAGTCCAACTGGTCCTCCGCCAAAGTTAGAAATGATGGTATATAGCAGGTTTCTATCTGTTTCATCTAAACCTAGCTCGTCTATTTCTAATCTTTGCATTGCAGTTTTTGCAATCTCTGGCTCAATGCTTCCGTTTCCATCTATTTGCGCAAAGTCTCTTACTCTTTTAAGAAGCCTATTTGCTATTCTAGGAGTTCCTCTAGATCTAGATCCCATCTCAAGGGAAGCTTCTAAATCTATAGGAACCTGTAAAAGGGAGCTGCTTCTTCTTACTATTTCCGCAAGCTCTTCGTTTGAATACAGCTCAAGTTTTTGAACTATTCCAAATCTATCTCTAAGCGGAGCAGATACACTTCCTGCTTTTGTTGTTGCACCAATTAAGGTAAAGTGCGGAAGGTCTAATCTAATGCTTCTTGCAGAAGGTCCTTTTCCTATTACAATATCTAAATTAAAGTCCTCTAACGCTGGATATAGGATCTCTTCTACTGCTTTATTTAATCTATGTATTTCATCTATAAACAGCAAATCGTTTTCTTCTAAATTAGTTAAAATTGCTGCAAGATCTCCCGCTTTTTCTATAGCCGGCCCTGATGTTATTTTTATATTAACACCCATTTCAGAAGCTATTATGCCTGCAAGAGTTGTTTTTCCAAGCCCTGGCGGTCCATATAAAAGTACATGATCTAGAGGCTCTTCTCTTTTTTTTGCAGCATCTATAAAGACTTTTAAATTTTCTTTTACTTTTATTTGCCCTATATATTCTTCAAAACATTTAGGTCTTAGCGAAAATTCTTGTTCTTTATCTATTTCTTCTTCGAAATCTGGTGTTATGACTCTATCTTCAATCATAGCACTTTTCCTTTCTTTTTAATACTATTAATTATATCACAGAAGCTATCTATTTGCAAACTCTTTTCATTTCTATTTATATACATAATCTATCTCTTTTTTTAATTTAAGCGTAAAAAGAAAAGACCCAAATTTTGAGTCTTTTCTTAACTTTTTTTTATTTTTCTTTTTTTAATGTTTTTTACTTTTTGTCTTCATTGTCTTCGCTATTTTTGTCTATTGCATTTAGTCTACCTAGATATAGGCAAGCGCCGCATGCTACTGTTGCTATACATATAGTTACTGGAACTGATGGTGAGAATACTATACCGCACATACCGACTATTGCTACACCTACTGCTGCTTTACATCTTTGATCTACTGTTAATTTTTTCATATACTTTTCCCCCTTAAGATATATTTATTTTTAATTTATAATTTTTTTAATAAATTTATCTAAAGTTTTTTTAGATGATTTTGTCTTAAGATGTCTCTTAATTTTCTTTTCATCTGGAGTGTATACATATATATTGTAGTTTTCTCTTGTTTTGGTTTCTACGCCTGTAATTAGCGCTGTTATTGTTTTAACAACAAAAACTAAAGGTTTGGTGATATCTACAATTGGTAAATTAACTGTTTCTAGTATATCGTTTTTAATATATTTGCTACCTAGCACTAAGTTTTTATCTTCGCTATAGCAAACTGCTGCTGCATTTGATTTTATTTCTTTTGCTACTACTATGTCTTCCTGAAGCTGCATTAGATCGTAATATGAATTGTGAAAGTTTTCTCTTAGATATATATCCGTTACTCTGTTTTCTAGAGTTAATGCGTCTTCTAACTGCTTAGGATGTCTTATATCTGATAGGATATATACTGCTGAAAAATCTACTTCATTTACTATTTTTTCTACAACTTCTTCTGTAACAAAAGGATATACCTTTAACATTTCTTGTATTTTTTGTTTCATTTTATCTAACAAAGTAAATCACCCCGTAAAATTATTTATTAGGTCTATATTTAATTACATTTATATTATACATCAGATTACATAAAAAAGCAATAGTTATATATTGTTTTTATTATTTTAGGCTTATTTTTTGTTTATTTATTTTTATTTTTTAAAACATATGAGAAGTTTTTTTCTCATTAATATGTTTAACGTATCTAGCTACTTTAATTTTTTACATGTAAAAAGCAAAAGAATATTCTTTTGCTTTTTTAATCTTTTACATTTGAATAACTTGGACGTTTATATTTATGTGCATTTGCTCTTAGTTCTTTTTTTAATTCTTCAAGCGGTGGACTTATTCTTTTTCCATACATTTCAATTTCCATTTCTTCTATATCTGCATCTAGCTCTTCTAAAGTTAAATGTGAATATTCTGAAGTATCTACTTCATCTAAATAGTCATTATACTCTGGTTGAAATTCTGAATACATTTCTCTATCTTTTTTTATTTTCGCTTTCTTCGCTTTCATAGTTAACCTCCATTAATCTTTTACATTTGAATAACTTGGACGTTTATATTTATGTGCATTTGCTCTTAGTTCTTTTTTTAATTCTTCAAGCGGTGGACTTATTCTTTTTCCATACATTTCAATTTCCATTTCTTCTATATCTGCATCTAGCTCTTCTAAAGTTAAATGTGAATATTCTGAAGTATCTACTTCATCTAAATAGTCATTATACTCTGGTTGAAATTCTGAATACATTTCTCTATCTTTTTTTATTTTCGCTTTCTTCGCTTTCATAGTTAACCTCCCTAAATCTAAAATTCATCTCTCTTGACAATTTTTCAATTGCCGTAAATTGTCCTATATATTCACTATTATAGCATATATCTTTATTCGTTTCAAGCTTTTTCTTGTAATAGCTGTTTTTTATTGTGTTATTACACTTACCTTTGGAATATTCAAATACTGTACCATCATGACAAACGACAAGGCTTTTATAATAATTATTTATTATAGCGGCATTAACATCTGCATCACTAGGCGACATACTTTCAGGGTGATTATGTATAGCAATTAGACACTTTTCATTTTTGTTTTTTGCTATAGCTCTTATTATACTCTTATTGTATGTAATTTTTTTCTCACTGTTACTATGTATTTGCACTCCAAGTATTTTTCCAGTATCTTTATGTATTAGATACATATCTTCAAACAAAGTACCATTTCTGTGTTTTAATATTCTTATTATAGTTTTATATATTATATTATTTACTCTTTCATTTGTATGTATACTGCAAATTTTAGCTCTATATTCTAAGCTAGATATATATACTTTATTTATTATTGCACTTTCTATATAGCTGCTATTTTTCTTTTCTTCCTCTATACTATTTAAAAAAAATTTTCTCATTTATACACCTCGCTTTGAGAGTGTACTCTTGTTTTTTATTTAGCTCAAGCTTTTATTTGCTTTCTTACAATATACCTTTATACCTCTTAGATAATATAAATAAATCTTTTTAAACATGCAAAAAGCAGAAGAATTTTCTTCTGCTTTTATCTATCTCTTATATCTCTAGTCTGCACATATCCTCATAACTTTGCCCCTTTACTACAAGTCTACTCTTTCCACTGTTTACAAAAACAACTGGCGCTTTTGGTATCTTGTTGTAGTTAGAAGCCATAGAATAGTTGTATGCACCTGTTGAAAAAACGGCAATTATATCTCCTGCTTCTGGCTGCTGCATAAGCATTCCTTCTCCAAGTAAATCTCCGCTTTCGCAGCATCTACCTGCTAAAGTTGCAACAAAATCTGCATCTTCGTTCATCTTATTTGCAACAAGAGCAGTGTATTTAGCGCTGTATAAGGCATACCTTGGGTTATCTGTCATGCCACCATCTACTGACACATATGTCCTGTAATTTGGAATGTTTTTAACGTTTCCAACTGTATATATTGTAACTCCTGCTTCCCCTACTATGGCTCTACCTGGCTCAATTAGGATATATGGGACATCTAAATTTAGCTTTTTACATACATTTTCTATCCTTTGGTATACTTGCTCCATATACTCTGCATATTTTGGTGGATCGTCATCTAAAGTGTACCTTATGCCAAATCCTCCACCTAAATTTAAGTCTCTTAGCTTGTATTTAAGCTCTTTTTGTACTTTGTGCATAAAGTTTAGCATAATTTCCGCTGCATCTGCAAAAGGCGTAATCTCAAATATTTGAGAACCTATGTGGCAGTGGACTCCTACTAGATTTAAATTTTCGTTTTGGACTGCTTGCTTTACTGCGTAAAAGGCTTCTCCTGTTTCTATGCTAAACCCAAACTTGCTGTCTATTTGACCTGTTTTTATATATTCATGGGTATGCACATCTATACCTGGCTTTAGTCTAAGCATTATATTTGCTTTTTTGCCAAGTGTTTTAGCTATATTTTCTAAGGTTTTTAGCTCTCCTAAGTTGTCTACTACTATTCTTCCAATCCCTATTTCTACGGCTTGTTTTAGCTCGCTATATATCTTGTTGTTTCCGTGAAAGACTATTACTTCTGCGTTTATGCCTGCTTTAAGTGCTGTGTACATTTCTCCTCCAGATACAACGTCTATTCCAAGTCCTTCTCTTTTTATTATTCTGCACATTTCTAGGCAGTTAAAGGCTTTGTTTGCGTATACTGCTAAACCGTCGTAATGCTTGTCTATAGAGGATTTAAAGGCTCTACAGTTTTGCAGTATTTGTTCCTCGTCCATGATGTATGCGGGCGTTCCATACTCTTTAGCGAGCTCTGTAGCGTCTACTCCACCTATTTCTAAGTTTCCTTTTTCGTTTATTTTTAATTTCCTAAGATCTATCATTTGCATCTCTCCTTAAATGTTTTTCCTCGCATTATATCACAAGGCAAGTGTAGTGTAAAGAATTTTTTGTAGAAAAAACATATATAGCGGCACTTTTTGTCTTAATCTAGTATTTCCATAGATATATCTTTTTCTATCTACTTTTTTTTAGATTTTTTAGAATATATATGCTCTACTTTTTTATATATAAATATATATTTATACACTTTTTTGTGCTATACTTATCTAAAAAAGGAGGGCTTATGCTAGATACAGAAAAACTAGAAAAAGAAATACAAGAACATTTCAAAGATATAGTCATAGAGCGAGGAAAAGAGTACTTTAGAAAACACCATGTAAAGGAAGTATTTAAAATACAAAACACATACATTGGGGTGGTAGAAGGAACATATACGTACAAAGTAAAGATAAAAATAAAGGATGGACTAATATATTCAAACACGTGCACATGCCCATGCATGGACACTTGCAAGCACGTTGTAGCCGCCTTAATATATATAGCGCAAAACGAAAAAAATATCTTGCCAGACCATGAAAAAGAAGCAGAAATACGCAAAAGTATAGCAGAAGTAAAGAAAGCATTCTTAGCAGTTTCATACAAAAAACTGCAAACAGTATTGCTAGAAAAAATACTAGAAAGCCCTGCTATTTATGCAGCTTTTAAAGACGATTTAAACTTACCACGCAAAATACTTAGGCCAGTAGATACTATAAACTCACTAGATTACGACTTTACAACGCACTTTTCTAGATATGAAGAAGATGATGACTTTGATGATGAATATTACGATGAAGATGATGACTACGAAGACTATGACTCACCTAAACTATAGAAAAAAATCCAGCTAAATTTGCTGGATTTTATCTTTTTTGAAAAGCTCGAAATTTCTACTTTCAAAATCTTTATCTTCTTTAGAAAAAACATTGTAGTAATAGAACTTAATAAGAGTCTTAACTATTTTTTCAAACTCATTTCTTTCATCTATATTTTCATCTAATATAACGGACTCTCCTAAATCAAACAAATATCTTGCTTCATTTTTACTTAAATTAAAACATCTCTTTATTTCTTTAAAAACATATCTTTCATCATTATTTACATACGCTTTTAACAATCTATTTTTCTTCTCCTTGCTTTCTAAAACAAGTAAATTTATTAAAAGAACTGAGTAATAATATCTATGAAGCATATATCCTTTTTCAAGAAAATATCTATAGGAATTGTCGTAAAGATCTGCGCATATTGTATACGCAAAGTAGTCTGTTATTCCTTCATTTATAGACATATTCCGCATTCTAGCATCTGCATCTTTTTCTTCTGCAAACACGCATATACCTGAGGGAATACCCCGCACGCAAGTTACATCTTTTGTAGAAACAAAATGTAGCAACTCATGAAGTATATATGATGGATCATCTTTTAAATCTTTTTGTATAATTATAACAAAGTCAGTTATATATTTTGCATCTACAAGCGGTACAAACACTCCTCCACTTTCCATATGGTAGTATGCTTTTACACCGCTTCTAGTATTAAATATAAAGTACTCGTCATCTGTAACATAGTAATTTAACTTATTTGCTTTATCTAATATGCATTTAATATCTATGCCTTTTTCCTGTAAATATAAAAACAAATCTATAGTTTCTTTTTTAGCCATCTTAATTATATTATCTAAATAATACTCTAACATTTCTCTTTTATACATACTACCCACTCCTTAAAAATTATTTTAAAGATTATATATTTGTTTGTGCATATTATATCACGGGAGGGTATAAAAGTAAATGAATA
>JAVWPP010000047.1:0-3516 GCA_036635835.1 Clostridia bacterium
TACAGACGCAGAATGGTCAGATTACCAAAACAAAAAATGGGCAAATGCTCAAACAAAAGATGGATCAATGTGGACTTGGATTCCGAGATACGCATATAGGATTATCTATTACGATAAACCCGTAGTAAATAACGTAGCTCCTGCAGGCGGAAATATAATTGGATACTCAGATAATAGAGGCCTAGTAGATAAAAACGGAGTAGCAAGTACAAAATTTAATAGATTAAACGGAAGAGTAGAAATTGTATTTTTAGGAGCAGATAATTTCAAATACTTAGAAGGAGATAAATTTGTTGGAGATGTAAGAAAAACAGGTGGCACAGATAATCCAAATAACTATGTTATACACCCAGCGTTTTCAGCCGTAAGAAGAACTGGATATACAAAAAAAGCAGATGGGAATTTTGGTAACACAAAAGAAATACCGGGATTCTGGGTGTCTAAGTTTGGAATGGCTGAATATTACATATCCAAGCCGAATTATTCCTCTAGAACACAAATAACAATTTCAGCTATATTTCAGCAAGGAAAAAATATAGCAAGTGCAAGAGAAATAACAGGTGGAGATTCAATGGCAATGACGATTACTCAGTGGGGAGCTGTTGCTTATTTAGCAAAAGGAAGTGGAAGAGAGCCAGATAAAAATGCAAATGGATTTTTAACAGGTAACGGAGATTATATAAGAAGTGCAAATCAAAGTACAACTGGAAATGCGACTGGCGTTTATGATCTCTCAGGATGTGCAAGTGAATATTTAGCTTCATATCTTAGTACAGGAACGTTAACTAATTCAGATATACAAAATCTAACACAAAATAAAGATACTAGATATGTAGATGTATATGCAGTAGGCAGTGGAAATACTTCAGCTTCAAATTACGAAGCTAATGCAGATAAATATGGAGATGCTGTCTATGAGGTAAGTACTAATGGAGTAAACAACCCAAGAGCATGGAGTAATAGTAATTCTCAGTTTCCAATTACGTCCACTCCAGTATTCCACCGTGGTGAAGCATATATGAGTACTGCCAGCGGTATATTTTCAATCAATTACTATACAGGACAGCCGTACGAATATATAGGCTGGCGCCGGAGTTTTCACTTTCTAACATCGATCCAATTTACCCTTTGTATTCACAATTACAACAACTTTACACTAACATATAACAAAAAAGCATAAGCGCTATACCCTAGCTGCCTATGCTTTTTTACATTATATAATCTATACTTACCTCTACGTTTTATTTGAATCATCCCGCATCGTATATAAATCAATCTACCCTCTTTTAAACTTTTTAGGCTCTGCATATGAAACTCCAAAAGTCTCAACAGTTACCTTTTGCATAACTGGTGGTTCTACTGGTCTATCTTTTCCGCCACCAAAAGAACTTCTAGTCATAACTCTAGACTTAACTATAGTATCTACAACGTCCATTCCCTCTATAACGCTACCAAATGCAGCATAATCTCCATCTAAAAATACTGAATCATCAGTAACTATAAAGAACTGAGAACCTGCGCTATTTGGGCTAGAGCTTCTTGCCATAGATAGCATACCTCTAACGTGAGATAATGTGTTATTTACTCCGTTTTTCTTAAACTCTCCTTGTATGCTGTAGTCTGGTCCGCCCATTCCACTGCCATCTGGATCTCCGCCTTGGGCCATGAATCCAGGTATTGTTCTATGGAATATTAAGCCGTTATAGAAACCTTTATTTATTAAAGAAATAAAGTTATTAACTGTTTCTGGTGCTTGATTTGGATATAGCTCAAGCTTAATTATCCCACCACTATTCATTTCAATTGTTACTACTGGTTTTTTAGTTTTCTCTTCCATCATTGTTCTCCTTTATATAATATATATGTATATTGTAGTCTACATACTATGGTTTGTCAATATAAAGATATTTTAAAGAGATATAAAGTGCATATGTATATATATAAGGCATGAAAATGTAGAAAAATATATAAATAGGGTAAATGAAAAATATATATATAAAATGCATAAAGAATATATATAAAATATATATAAAAAATATATAAAGAATATATAAAGAACATATAAAAAACATCTAATTTCTCTTGACTATTATAACCTACTAGGTTATAATACATTCATACAAAAGGAGATATAGCTTGAAGATAATTAAAACACCATCGTATGTAAAAGATTTTAATAAAAAAATTATCAATAAACATTTAGAAAAAGAAAAACTAACTATAGATAAAATAGAAAAGCTATTAATTAATAGTTTGAATTTAAAAGAGTTAATGCTAAATCCACTGCATATTATATATGGTATAGAGAAGAAATGTGGAAATTTAAAAAAGATATATACTGCTAAGGTAAATGAAAAATTAAGAATATATATTACACCAAATGGAGAGTATCCGTATGAGCTTAGTAATATAATAGAAATAGAATTAAGTAAAATAGATGATAAACATTATGGAGAAGGGTAGGTGGTTAAAGTGATATATTTTGGAGAATATTTAAAAGACTATTTAGAAGTAAGTAATATATCTCAAACTGAGTTTGCAACTAAAATGGGTGTTACGAAGAAGCATATTAATGAGATATTAAACGGTAAAAAAAGCATAACGCTTGAAATGGCAGCTAATATAGAAAGGCTTACGGGAATTAGTTCGCAGTTTATAGTAAATATAGAAAACGGCAGAATTATAGAAGAGTATTTAAATTCTATGTTTAAAGATGAAAGCGAAATAATGAAATACGCAAAAGCAGATTTCCATTTAAATGAACTAGAAAAAAGAAACTGGCTTACGTTTAAAGATAGAACTAATGCATATCAAGTGTGTATAGATCTTATGAATTTTTTAAAAATCAAAGATTTTAACGTTTTAGAAGAAATGAAATCTAAAGTTCTTTTTAAGAAAACAGGAGAAGATTTTAACAAGCTAACCCTTTGGATTGCAAGGTGCGAAGAGCTTTGCACGCAGCAAGATGTAGCAGAGTACGCGCCATCTAATTTCACTCTTCTTATAAAAGAATTAAAAGCTCTAAGCTATGAAGAAGGCTTTAGCGTAGAAAAAGTAGGCAAGCTACTAAATAAATACGGAATATTTTTTGTAGTAGAAAAAGCTCTACCTTCTTCTAAAGTAAGAGGAGCAATGAAAATACGCGGAAATAAGCCAGCTATTTTTCTAACTAAAAACTACGTAGCCAAAGACTCTTTCTACTTCGAGCTTTTCCATGAACTTGGTCACTGTAAATCAGACTACAACGTAGGAAAGAATAAAGTTATAATAGATGGAGATGAAGAGCAAGAAAGAAAAGCAGATATTTTTGCTCTAACCACTATGGTAAGCGAGCAAGCTCAAAAAGAAATACTTCTTTCAAAAACAGAAAAAGAGCTTCTAAGCATATCTAAAAAGCATAAAATCTCTATGTCATTTATAGTAGGCAAACTAGCTAAAACAGGAAGGCTAAAATATAGTAGCAACATGTATAATAAGTATAAAAATATATAAAGAAGAGAAGAAGAAAAAATAAAA
>JAVWPP010000047.1:3616-7214 GCA_036635835.1 Clostridia bacterium
AAAAAGAAAAAGCGTAAAAACTAGATACTACGCTTTAAACAAAAAAACGAAAAGCAAATTATGTTAAACTAGTTGCTAAAAACCTAAAAATAATGTATAATAAACAAAGAAAATGAGGTGCATTATGCAAGTAATAATAGCCGCTGCAATAATATTTTTTGTTTTTGCAATATGGATATACATAGATACAAACACAGTAGAAAGAGTAGATTTCGAAGTCAAATCTAAAAAAATACCAAAAGAGTTCGATGGATTCAAAATAGTATATATAACAGACATACACAACAAAACAAGTAAAAGAAATATAACAGATAAAGTTATAGAAAAAGCAAATAAAGAAGAAGCAGACATAGCCGTGCTTGGTGGAGACTATATATTTAGAAGCATATTAAAATATAGAGAAGAAAAGCTAGGAGACGGTCTTAAAGAAAGCCATGGATGCGTAGAAGATGTAGAAAAAGCGTGGAAAAAACTTAAAATGCTTAAAGCAAAAGATGGAGTTTACGCAGTTTTAGGCAATCATGACTACTGGGAAAAGAAATCTGTAACCCTAGAAAACATGGAAAAAAGCGGAGTTAAAAGCTTAGACAACGCAGCATACTGGCTAGAAAGAGGAGAAGCTAGAATAAGACTTGGCGGAACCTCAGACATAAGCGAAGATATGAGCGATATAACTAAAACAGTAGACGAAGTAAACGGAGAATATACAGTTCTAGTTTGCCACTCGCCAGTTATACTCACTCTTCCAAACAAAGACGTATCTAAAGTAGATCTAATGCTAGCTGGCCACCTTCACGGAGGACAAATCAATCTATTTGGTATATTCTCGCCCCTTATACAAAAAAGGTGGAGAGGAAACATAACCCATGGCAGAGCAACAGTAAACGGAGTAGACCTTATCCTATCTAAAGGCGTAGGTACTTCCCTTATACCACTTAGATTTTGCGCAAAACCAGACTACTGCATAATAACCCTTAGGAGTGACGTAGATGATAGAAATTAAAGTAACTTGCTTTAACTTACAAGAAACCCTAGACTGCGGTCAGTGTTTTAGATGGTATAAAAACGAGGACAGTAGCTTTACAGGCGTAATAAAAGATAGAGTAGTAAATTTAAAACAGGAAAAAGATATTATATATATAGATAGCAATAAAGAAGAAAACCTAGAAGAAACAATAAAAGAATATTTAGATTTAAATGTAGAATATATAGATATAGAAAAAGAAATATATAATATAGATACAAATATACAAAAAGCGCTGCAAAATACAAGCGGTATGAGAATACTAAACCAAGATAAATTTGAGACTGTTATATCGTATATAATATCTGCAAACAACAATATTCCTAGAATAAAAAAATCCGTAGATGAAATAAGCAAAAAATACGGAGAAAAACAAATATATAAAGGTAAAGAATACTATACATTTCCATCAGTAGCTAGCCTTTCTAAAGCATCTAAAGAAGACCTAAGAGCCCTTGGAGTAGGCTTTAGAGATAAATACATAGTTAGCACAGTAGATAAGATAAAAAGCAAAGAAAACTTTTTAGAAGACTTAGATAAACTTAGTACAGATGACCTAAAAAAAGAGCTAATAACTTTTAGCGGCGTAGGAAGTAAAGTAGCAGACTGCGTAATACTTTTTGCATATAACAGAAAAGAAGCTTTCCCTGTAGATACATGGGTTAAAAAAGTAATGCAGAAGCTATACTACTCTTGCAATGAAATAGACAATAAAATAATATTAGAAGATAGTAAAAAAAGATTTGGAAAATACGCTGGAATCATTCAGCAGCATTTATTTCAAAATATAAGAAAGGAGTTAATATAAATGAGCATACTTAAAAAATATTTAACAAACAACGATCAAGTAGTCGTATATCTAATAGAAGCAACAGATATGGTAAGCAAAGTTAGAGACATGCATAGCTTATCTAACGTAGCAACAGCAGCCCTTGGAAGGTCAATGATGGCAACAACAATGCTAGCTGCAATGCTTAAAGAAAAAGGACAAAGAATAACTACTAGCATAAAAGGAGATGGACCAATAGGCAGCATAGTTGTTTGCGCAAACAAAGAACTAGATGTAAAAGGATATGTAGCAAATCCATGCGTAGAGCTTCCACTTAACTCTGTAGGTAAACTAGACGTAGCAGCAGCTGTTGGAAAAGGAAAGCTAAATATAATAAAAGACATAGGAATGAAAGAACCTTTTTGCGGAAGCTGCGAGCTATTTACATCTGAAATAGCAGAAGACTATGCCTACTATTTTTACACATCTGAGCAAACTCCATCTGTAGTATCTCTTGGCGTCCTAATAGATGAGCATAATACGGTTATAAAAGCAGGTGGATATATAATTCAGCCACTTCCTGGTTGCGACGAAGATACAATTATAAAAATAGAAGAAATAAATAAACAAATACAAAGCGTAACATATTTAATGTTAGACTTAGAAGATTTAAATGATGTAGTAAAAACAATAACAGTAGATAATAACGCAAGAGAAATAGACAGCAAAGTGCCAAATTTAAACTGCGACTGTTCTAAAGAAAGAATAGATAAAGTTATAGTTGCACTTGGAAAAAAAGAAGCAATAGAGCATGTAAAAGAACATGATGGCATAGAAGTTAGTTGCCATTTTTGCAACAAGGTATACAAATATAACGAGCAAGAAGTAGAAAAATTATTTAAATAGAAATAGAGGAAGATAAAATGTTGTTTAATGAAGAAATTATAGATAGAAACATACTTAGTAATAAAGCATATTCAGTAGAAGAAAAAAGAGCTGTAAGAGCAGTTATATTTAATAGAAACAATATACTACTTATGAAGGTAAATGATGCAGAATATAAGCTTCCTGGAGGCACTGCGCAGCCTTATGAAAATAATATGAAAGCTCTAATAAGAGAAATAAAAGAAAAAACAGGTTTTGTAAGCTGCATTATAAAAGAAAACATAGGACAAGTGTTAGAGCGTTGCGTAGATAGAAACAATAGAGATTCTATCTGCGAAACAGTTTCTAGCTATTATGTTTGCGAAGTTTTTGGAGCGCCTGCTGAAACTAATTTATCTGTAAGCGAAAAACTAGATAGAATGGAAGCTGTATGGATAACCATAGATGAAGCAATAGAAAAAAACGAAATAGCAAGAAAACAAAATAATTCTTCTGAGTTTTTAAACAGAGAAATTATGTCTTTAAATCAGATAAAAAATGAATATTTCAAGCTTAAAACTAAGGAATATGACGAAAAAACAAAAAACTTATAAATTATAAAAATAACTATTGACAAATGATTATAACTATATTATAATAGTACTTGTCAATGACACGTGGGAGCTTAGCTCAGCTGGGAGAGCATCTGCCTTACAAGCAGGGGGTCATAGGTTCGAGCCCTATAGTTCCCACCACTTATATATATTTGGCTTGGTAGTTCAGTTGGTTAGAACGCCAGCCTGTCACGCTGGAGGTCGTGGGTTCGAGTCCCATCCAAGTCGCCATTTTATATAAGTGATAGTGTCATAACAAATTTAATGTCAGCTGCCCAGATAGCTCAGTCGGTAGAGCAGAGGACTGAAAATCCTCGTGTCGGCGGT
>JAVWPP010000048.1:0-7211 GCA_036635835.1 Clostridia bacterium
GTTGTAATTGTATTGTTTATTTTTCAATGTGCTACTGCTAAATTAATAGCGGTTCGACAAGACCTATTCTAACATAAAAGAATATCAATGTCAACAGTTTTTTTAAAATTTTATAAAGTTTTTTTACTTAGTATTACACGCTTTCGGGTGTTTCCTAGTTTACTTTTTTACTATCTAAAAGATACTGTTTACTTGCCTTGTTTTAAATGTACTTGTTGATGCATATTTGCTTCAACGCGTCTTATTTTACCACAGCACTTTTATAATGTCAACACTTTTTTTAATTTTTCTTATATTTGTTGTTTTGCGTGATTTTAAGGCAAAAAAAAGAAGCAATATTTCTATTACTTCTCCTTACTTTTTAGCCTTATAATTTATCTCTTACCTATATACACTATGCCTACTGCATCTTTTCCCATGTGAGAACCTAGTATAAGTGTAATTGATGAAACTATTTCTACTTTTAAATTTAATTCGTTTTCTATTCTTTCTTTTACTAACATAGCTAGCTGCTCATTTCCTGCGTGTAATACTGCGATGTGGTCTTCTGATGATAAAGTTTCTTTTACGCTTTTTAGCATTGCTGTAATTGCTTGTTTATGGCCTCTTGTTTTAAATACCATTTCGATGTTTCCGTCTTCTGTTAGTTTAAGCACTGGTTTTAGATTTAACATATTTCCTATTCTTCCGGATATTTTATTAAGTCTTCCGCCTAGTACTAGATATTTAAGATCTGCTACTAAAAATCTTGCTGCATATTTTCTCTTGTTTTCTTCTACGTATTTAGTAACTTGATCTATGGATTTACCTTCATTTTTTAAATTAACTGCCTCTTTAACTAAAAGCCCCTCTGTAAGTGATGCGCTTAGCGAGTCCACTAAATTTATTTTTCTTTCTTTATATTCTTGCCTTAGCTCGTTTGCTACTGTATATGCTGCGTTATACGTTCCACTTACGTTTGTAGAAAGTATTATGCATAGTATATCTTTGCCTTCTTCTAGTCTTTTTCTAAATATATCTTCTACAAATTGGATGTTTGCTCCCATTGTGTATGGCCTTATATTCTTGCTTAATTTTTCGTAGAAAGCTTCTTGTGATATTTCATTTTCTCCGCCGTAGACTGTTTGCTCGCCTTCGAACCTATAGTATAGGGGGATTATATCTATTTTTTCTGCTTCTGCGTACTGCTTGCCAAGGTCTGCTACTATATCTGTAATTATTACATATTCATTATTCATATTTGTTCCTCCTAGTAAATTATTACTAAAGATTTGTATTTGTTTTGGGCTATTATATACTATTGTTTTACAAATTTCAATGTTTTGTTTGTTTTTTTGATAAAAACGTAGATTTAAGTTTTTTTGCATGGATGTGGTTTTTGCGGTATACAGGCAGAAAAAGCAGGTATATTTATTTATATATCTACTTTTCTATTTGTTTTTTAGTTTCATTTTTATTTTTTATTTTTTATTTGTTTTTTTGTATTTTTATTTTTATAATTTTTGTCTAAGGACTTCATATATAGTAAGGGCTGTGCTTACAGATGCGTTTAGAGAGTTTATATTTCCTCTCATTGGTATGTTAGTTACAAAGTCACAAGTTTCTTTTACAAGTCTTGTTATTCCTTCTCCTTCATTACCTACAACTATTCCTATTGGTCCTGAAAAGTCTGTTTCGTATATGTTTTTTTCTCCATCCATATCTAATCCATAAATCCAAAGTCCTTCTTTTTGAAGTTGTTTTATAGATTCTGTTATGTTTGTTACTCTTGCTATTTTCATGTACGCTGTTGCTCCTGCTGCTGTTTTTTCTACAGTGTCATTTACTTGGCATGCATTTCTTTTTTGAATTATTATTCCATGTACTCCTGCGCACTCGCAGCTTCTAACTATTGCTCCTAGATTATGTGGATCTTCTATTTTGTCTAGAATAACTATAAAAGGTGGCTCGTTTTTTTGTTTTGCGTATTCTAACATGTCTGATATTTCAAAATATTCATAGTCTGTTACAGATGCTACTACTCCTTGGTGATTTTTTGTTTCTACCATTTTTTCTAATCTTATTTTATCTGCTTCCATTACAACTATTTTATGTTCTAATGCTAGCTTTTTTAATTCTTGTACTTCTGCACATCCTTTTTGAAAGAATATTTTGTTTATAGTCTTTCCGGCTTCTATTGCTTCTGTTACTGGATTTTTTCCGTAGATATTTCCCATTTATTTTCCCCTATTCATCTAATTTAAGTACGCTCATAAACGCATCTTGTGGTAGTTCCACATTTCCTATTTGTCTCATTCTCTTTTTGCCTTCTTTTTGTTTTTCTAATAATTTTTTCTTTCTTGTTATGTCTCCACCATAGCATTTAGCAAGTACGTCTTTTCTTACTGCTTTTACAGTTTCTCTTGCAACGACTTTTCCGCCTATTGCAGCTTGTATTGGTACTTCAAACAAATGCCTTGGTATTATGTCTTTTAGTTTTTCTGCCATTTTTCTTCCACGAGTTTCTGCTTTATCTACATGTACTATAAATGAAAGGGCATCTACTATTTCTCCGTTAAGTAATATGTCTAGTTTAACTAGTTTTGATTTTTGATATGTTTCTATTTCGTAGTCGAAAGAAGCATATCCTTTTGATCTAGATTTTAAACTGTTGAAAAAGTCGTAAATGATTTCATTTACAGGTAGCATATATTCTAAGCTTACTCTTTTTTCATCTAAGTATTTCATGTTGACAAATGTTCCACGTCTTTCTTGACATAGTTCCATTACATTTCCTACATATTCTTTAGGTACAATTATATTTGCTCTTGCAATTGGTTCTTCCATCACTGCTATTGACTGTGGATTTGGTAGCTCAGATGGGTTGTATAGCTGGATTACTTCGCCATCTGTTTTAGTTATTTTATATATAACTGAAGGTGCTGTTGTTATTATGTTAAGATCATATTCTCTTTCTAATCTTTCTTCTACAATTTCCATGTGAAGTAGTCCAAGAAATCCACATCTAAATCCATGACCTAGTGCGTCTGATGATTCTAATTCATAGTTAAGCGCCGCATCGTTTAGTTTTAATTTTTCTAGTGCTACTTTTAAGTCTAGGTAGTCTGATCCGTCTGCTGGAAATATTCCTGAGTATACCATAGACTGAACTTGTTTGTAGCCTGGAAGTGCTTCTGTTGCTGGATTTTCTTTATGTGTTATTGTATCTCCTACTTTTACATCTGATATGTTTTTTATACTAGCTGCTATGTATCCAACTTCTCCTGCTTCTAAAACGTTGCACTCTACGTATCCGCCTGCTTTAAAGTATCCTATTTCGGTTATTTCATATACGCTGCCAGACTGCATTGTTTTTATTATATCTCCTACTTTAATTGTTCCATCCATTACTCTAATGTATACAAGTACTCCTTTATATAGGTCGTACATGCTATCGAAGATAAGGGCTTTTAACGGTTTGTTTTCGTCGCCTGTTGGGTGTGGTACGTTTTTTACTATTGCTTCTAATACAGATTCCATGTTTATGCCTGTTTTTGCAGATACGCATGGCGCGTTCATAGCTTCTAGTCCTATTAGGTCTTCTATTTCATGTTTTACTTCTTCTGGCCTTGCAGATGGTAGGTCTATTTTATTTATAACTGGTATTACTTCTAGGTCGTTTTCTAGTGCTAAATATACATTTGCTAAAGTTTGTGCTTCTACTCCTTGAGCAGCGTCTACTACTAAAATTGCTCCTTCGCAGGCAGCAAGGCTTCTAGATACTTCGTAATTGAAGTCTACGTGCCCTGGAGTGTCTATTAGATTTAGAATGTATTCTTTGCCATCGTTTGCTTTATATATCATCCTAACGGCTTGAGATTTTATAGTTATTCCTCTTTCTCTTTCTATGTCCATGTTATCTAAAAGCTGCGCTTGCATGTCTCTTGATGCAACTGTTCCTGTCATTTGCAGTAGTCTATCTGCAAGTGTAGATTTTCCATGATCTATATGTGCTATTATGCTGAAGTTTCTTATTTGTTCTTGTTTACTCATATGTCCTTCCCTTCTAAAAGTTTTCTTTTCATTTTATTATTTTAACACAAATACAGGTTATTGTAAAGATATTATTGATATCTTAGGGGGTTTTGTGGTATAATTCAGAAGTTGTGAAAGGAAGACATGATGGACATACAAATAAATGATGATGTTAAGGTTATTAATTCTAGTCTTACTGGAAAGGTAATTAGTATAGATAAAAATACGGCTGTTGTTCTTATAAAGGATAAGCATGTTAAGGTTTCTCCTAATAAGTTAGAGCGTTTAAATGATGAAGATATTGCTAGGTTAAATTCTTATAAAGTGATTTCTAAATATAAATATTCGGTTATGAATAGAGGTTACTCTGTTAGTCTATGTTCTAAGCCTGAAAAAGAGCTTATGATTAGGCATCAAACGAGTATTGAGGCTATGCAAAATGTGGAGAAGTTTATTGATACTGCTTTTTTAAATAGGCTTGGTGAGGTTAAAATAATTCATGGAAAAAACGGTGGGATTTTGCGAAATGCGCTTCATGAGCTGCTTGCTACGCATCCTAATGTTGAGAGTTACCACCTTGGAGATTATTTTTCTGGCCAGTATGGGGTTACTATTGTAAAGCTTAAGATTTTAAAATGATTAAAGGTGGATTTTGTTTCTGCCTTTATTTTTTTTGAAACGTAGTATGTAGTTTTTTTGTTTTTCTATGGTGTTATTATAGAACGGTAGTTTTGTTTTGTCAATGTTTTTTTGCTTTTTTATTTGTTTTTCGGTCGACATATTTCGGCATTTTTTTTGATATTTTTTTATACAAGAAAGGCAGAAAAAAAACAGAATATATTTATATTCTGCTTTTTAACTGTTTGTTAAAAGATTCCTTGTTCTTTGTTTATTATATATTCATCTGCAAGTAGTTTGTCTACTGATATTTTTTCTATTAATTCTACATAATCTACAAGTACTATTAATGCTTCTAATGCTAGGTCTATGCTTTGCTTGCTTGGCTTCAATAATGAAGCTTTTTGGCTTATTATATTAAATATATTAAGTGGGAAAATGTTTAGCATTATAGGTAAAAAAGAAAATGCAAGTATTATTGTTTCTGGTATTATTATACCGAATTTTATACATGTTACTGTGCTTATTATTTTAAGCATGATGTATATTCCAAAAACGTTATTTTGCCCGCAGTGTTTAGACATTTCCTTTTCTTTTAGTATTTCTTCTTTGCATGGGATATATCCATATCTGTTGTATGCTGCTATTACCATGTGCTCTGCTGCGTGGTTTTGTCTTAGCTGTTTTAATGTATATATATGTGCTGTTTGCAGTGTATATATACTTAGCGGTAGCATAAGGGGTATTATTTGATATGTGGTTTTTACGTTTAGATATGCTACTAATATATTTACTATGGCTGAAATTACTGCAAATATTATTACTTTTCCTACTTTTTTATTTCGCTTTAACTCAGTGTCTAGTATTATTTTTGTTTTAATTTTTCCGCCTTCTTGCATGGCTCTTGCTGAAATGTTGCCAGAAGTAAAGGAAATACTTGTTTTGTCTGAGCTGCCTCTAAATATTTTCATGTAACTTACTCCTTTTATTTTATTATTTTGTTTAAAATTTCTTCTGCTTTATTTTCTAACAAGCAAGTTATATTGTAGCTTGGATCTATAAATATTCTAACTAGTATTTCTTCTTTTCCGGTTTGCCTAAATCTTATGTCTATTTTTGCATAGGTTGTTATTGTTTTGTACTGCGCTATTATTCTTTTTAGCTCGAGTGATGATTTTATGCATTTGAATTTTCTTTCTTCTAGGCGCCTTTCGTACTTTTTTTGTATTTCTTCTATGCTTCCTTTTTCTAAGATGCTAAAATTTTCTTCCATGTTATCTCCTCCTAAATTTTTATTTGGATTTTATATTTTTGTTTACATAATATTATATATTACTTTGAGGCAAATGTCAATGAAAACGGGAAAAAACTCACACAATTTTGTGTGAGCTTTTGTTTATTTTGCTTTGTATATATTTACTGTTATTGTTCCATTGTCTGCGTTTGCGGATATTTGTATTTTTCCGCTACTTGTGTTTACGAATCTAAAGTCTAGGCTTCCGTATGCTACTGCTGCGTCTTTTCCGGGTTTTACATAGCTTACGCCCATGCTGTGTGGGTGCCTTTCTGTTACTTTTAGATCTGCTTTTAAGACTGCGTTATATAGTGTGGTGCTAACTTGGCATACGCCGCCTCCAACTCCTGGTACTACATTGTTTCCTGAAAATACAGGAGCTTCTTTATATCCTTTGTCTGATGATGCTTGTCCTACTATTTCTGACCATATAAATTCTTCTCCTTTTTCTAGGGTTACGCTTATTGCTTTAGAAGCTAGGCTTATATTTGTGGATCTGCCTTTTACATTTGCATCGTAATTTGTAGAGAATGTTGATAGTAGGTCTCCTTTTGCGCTTTCTGGTTTTTTAGTTTCTTCTGTTTGTGGTTTTCTAACTGAAAGGAAACTTTGGTCTACTTTGAATTCTAGGTCTTTATGCACGCATGTAAGGGATGCTTCGTTTGCTCCGTTTACTGCGATTTTAGCGCCTTTTTTTATGAGCATGCTTCCTACTTTGATGTCTTTTGTTAGATACATTTCTACACTGTTTTTAATTTCTACGTATTCTCCTGATACATATGCGTCTTGTGAGTCTACGTTTATTTTGTACCAGTTGTTAGACATTTCGGCTTTCATTATGCATATATTGCCGCTTGTAAGTGATTTTATTATTTTGCTTTCTGTATTTGGCTCTGTTCTTACGTTTAGGCTGCTTGCTTTTACTATTCCTATTTTTCCTTGTAGGTTTTCTGTTTCTACTATTTCTACTTTTTCTTCTATTTCTTTTTCTTTTTCTACATTTTTTTCTTCCTGAGTTATTTCTGCGTTTTCATTTACTGATGTGTTTTCTTCTTTGATGCTACATGATGAAAAAGTGCTTATTACCATTATGCTAGTTATTATTATGGACATTTTTTTCATAAAATTATTCATGAAACCACCTCTTGTATTTAGTATCTTGGATATTATACCACAGTTTTATGTAAACGTCAATTGTATGTGAGTTATATTTTTTTATTTTTTCTTTTCCGTCAATTGTAAAAGTAAATTCTATTAATCAGTAGTTAAATAGAATTTACTTTTA
>JAVWPP010000049.1:0-1941 GCA_036635835.1 Clostridia bacterium
CTTTATGTTTTTTATTTTTATTTTTATTTTTATTTTTATTTTTATTTTTATTTTTCTTTTTTTATTTTTCTTTTTTTATTTCATATATATATTACCTTATTACTGTATATATTTCAATATTGTTTCTATATTTAATGCTTTAAACGTATATATTTTCTATTGAAAAAAGCAAAAAAAGAAGTTAGCAATTGCTAACTCTTAATTTGTTTTAGTCATCATTTATTAACTTAAACCATATAACGTCATATGATTCTTCCTGCGTTGTTGTTATAAGCTCATATCCCATGTTTTTATATTTCATTTTTAGTTCTTCATATCTTTTTGTTTTTAAACTGTATGGTAATTCTATTAATAGTTTTTCTTGCTTAAATAATTCTTTTACAAGTACTATATTTATATTTTCAAGGATAACATCCATGCTAGCTATTTCATAGCCATTACTTGTATATTCCATTAAATCTTTAAATATATCTTGTACTAAAGTTTCTTTTTTAGCTATAAACACTTTTTTAATATAATTACCAACATACTTAGTACTTTCTTCATCTAGTTTGCTAAGCCGCATGTTTACTTTTTTATATGCTTCTTCTATTTTAGTTATTCTATATTTTTCATCATATAGTGGTTTAAATTCTTTGTATACTTCACTTGCTGTTTGATTTACTCTAAACACTAATATTTTTTCTGTTTTTCTCATATATACGCACGCTCCTTTGAAAAATTTTTTTCAAGGTTATATTTTTTATATAAATAGATTATATCATAATGAGGGAATATTTGCAAGTTAATTTAACATAATTGTATATTCTATTTACATTTACTATCTAATTTGCATATCTAATTTGCATATCTACCGCTAAGCTTTCCTATAGCTAAAACATGTCCTTCTACTTTTTCCATAAGCTCTTCCTTACTAAAACCATTTTCTACATCTAGCTCTACGTCTAAAGCATACACCGTAAGCACATATGTATGCTCAGCATCTTCTGGCGCAGGCCCGCCATATCTAGAAGCTTCCTCTTTAGCAAACCCGCATTTTTCATGCCAGCTATTTGCTCCTTGTATAAACTTAGCCGCCTTGCTCTCATCTTCCTCTACAGAAAGCTTTTTTAAATTAGCACAAATCCAGTGCACAAACTCGCCTTCTGCAGCCTCTTTATCTTCTAAAATAAAGGCAAAAGTTTTAGTTTCTTTAGGGGCGTCCATAATGCTAAACGGCATAGAAAAAGTAGGCATATCTTTGATAAACTCAGTTCCTCTTTTACCGTACTCATCTCCTAGCACGCCTTTTATAACAGCAAAAGAAATTATCTTCATAATGCACCTCCGTAGTTTACTCTCTCGTCGTAAACTCTTCTTTTAAATCTATGTATTCTTTCTATGGTTATCTCTAAAGGTTCTTCTAAAAGTGCTTCTGGTATAGCTATAGATACTCCGTTTTCCATTACGTTTTCTTTTATTAGCTCTGCTTTAAATACTGAGCAGCTTTTGCAAAGTTCTTCTACGTTTATAACCCAGATGCCTAAGTAGTTTCTACAGTCAAAGCCCGTGTCTTTTTGGAATGGGGCTATTTTCTCTATGTTGTCCCACGGTATAAATCCAACGCTAAGTGGTCCGCCTTCTATTATTCCGTCTTCGTTTAACTGTAGTACTGGTTTTGTTTTTATTAGCTTTATAAAGGCATTTATAGTTGTTCCCCAAAATATAAAGGCGGCAAAGGCCATTATGTAGGTGAATATTTTTACATCTAACTGGCTAAATTTAAGTGAGTCATAGTTTATAGCTCCTAGAAAAGATAGTATGGCTATTCTTGTTGCTATTATTGCAAATATTACTCCTATAATTGTTAGGATGGATAGCTGTATTTTGTTTTGATACATTTTAATTTGTTTTTTTCTCATGCGTAATCTCCTTGCTTTTTTAGAAACATATGAAAAAGTT
>JAVWPP010000049.1:2041-5530 GCA_036635835.1 Clostridia bacterium
TTTATATATACTTTATATATTATTATACTTAGCTTAAAAAAGCAAGTGTAGAAAGGCATAAAAAAGTAGCATTTTACTGCTACTTTTATATATTATATTATTACTCAGATATTTCATCTTTTGCTGCACTTTTGTTTTTGTTTAAATATTCGTCATATGTGCCTCTATGATCGCTTATACCGTTTTCTTTAATAAGGATTATTCTATTTGCTATAGTTTCTACAAACTGGTGATCGTGAGAAACAAATAGTAATTCTCCTGTAAATCTTTCTAGTCCGTTATTTACTGAAGTTATAGACTCAAGGTCTAAATGGTTAGTAGGCTCATCCATTATTAGAAAGTTTGGTCCTTCTAACATACATTTAGAAAGCATACATCTAGCTTTTTCTCCTCCTGAAAGGACATTTACTTTTTTAAGTGCTTCTTCTCCGCTAAATAGCATTCTTCCTAGGAATCCTCTAATTATTGATTCGTCGTTATCTTTATAGTACTGAGCTATCCATTCTACAAGTGTTTCATTTCCAGTAAAGTACTCTGTGTTATCGTTTGGATTGTATGATGGTTTTATAGTTCTACCAAAATGGAAAGTTCCTTCGTCTGCTTTCATTTCTCCCATTAGAATTTTAAATAGGGTAGATTTAGCTATGCCGTTTGAACCAACAAAAGCTATCTTATCTCCTTTGTTAACTTTGAAAGATATGTTGTTTAGGACTTTTACACCATCTATTGTTTTAGATATATTTTCTACTGTTAGAATTTCATTTCCAGATTCTCTTTCTGGTTTAAATTCTACGTATGGATATTTTCTAGAAGATGGTAATATTTCATCTAGCTCTATTTTTTCTAGTGTTTTCTTTCTAGAAGTTGCTTGCTTAGATTTAGAAGCGTTTGCACTAAATCTAGCTATAAAGTCTTGTAACTCTTTAATCTTGTCTTCTTTTTTCTTGTTAGATTCTTTAGCTTGTCTTAAAGCTAGCTGACTAGATTCGTACCAGAAGTCGTAGTTACCAACGTATAGTTTTATTTTTCCATAGTCTACATCTGCTGTATGTGTACATACTGTGTTTAGGAAATGTCTATCATGGGAAACAACTATAACGGTGTTCTCAAAATTGATTAGGAACTCTTCTAACCACTCTATTGCTGCTATGTCTAAATGGTTAGTAGGTTCATCTAGTAGCAAGATATCTGGGTTACCAAATAGGGCCTGCGCTAAAAGTATTTTTACTTTTTCAGAACCTGTAAGTTCTCTCATGTATTTATAGTGCATGTCTACAGTTATTCCTAGTCCGTTTAATAGCTCTCCTGCTTCTGCTTCTGCCATCCAACCGTTCATTGACTCGAATTTTTCTGAAAGCTGTCCTACTTTTATTCCATCTTCGTCTGAAAAGTCTGCTTTTGCATATAGTTCATCCATTTGTTTTTTTATTTTATATAGTTTTTCATTTCCTCTTACAACTGTATCTAAAACTTGTACATCGTCAAAAGCGAAGTGATCTTGTTTTAAGACTCTTATAGTTTCACCAGGTGCTGTTACTACTTCTCCTTGGCTTGGCTCTATATCTCCAGATAGTATTTTTAAAAATGTAGACTTTCCTGCTCCGTTTGCTCCAATTAATCCGTAGCAATTGCCAGGTACAAATTTAATATTTACATCTTCAAATAATGTTCTTTTACCGAATCTTAATGTGATTCCATTTGCTTGTATCATTTTATTTCTCCTTTAAAATTATATTTCTTTATTATCTATTTCTTCTACCATGCTGATTTTTGTATTTGTTTTATATACTTTAATTTCTACCATGTCTCCTACATTAGTTAGAGCTAACTCTTCTGAAAGAGCTGCTTTTGCTATGTATATTTTGTCTTTCATATCTTCTGCTGTAACTGCTGAGTCTTCTAGCATTATCTTGTATACAAGTTCATCTTTAACTCTTTCGCTTGCTATTCTTTTTACTTTTAAAGTTATAGCTGTAAGCGTTTCTGTTTTATTCTCATCTGCTACTTGTCCTGTTTCACCTATACTTTTTTTGTACGCTTTTAACGCAAGCTCAACTGTATCTGCTGCTACAACTGTTGTATAGTCTTTTACAGAAACAAACGCATACTGCTTTATTAGGCCTTCTTTATCTTTAAGCGTCATAAAGTACGTTGGAACTGTATCTACATTAACTATAACAGGTGAAGAAGATTTGTAACCTAGATTTTGCACTTTACCTTCTGCTGACATAGATGCTGCATATTCTGTTGCTCCACCTACATTGTATCTAGAAACCTTTTTAGTTTTCATATCTACGCTTACAAAGCCAGTTATGCTCTCGTCTGAACCTATGCTAGTTAGCCCTGTGAATAGGTAGCATGTGTTACCGTTATATATGATGTTGCCTTTTTGAGACACTCTATATTTTCCGTAATTAGAGAAGTTGAATACTCCTTTTACATACTCTCCGCTATTTTGTAGCTGAGCAATTATGTATTCTTCTGGCTGCGCTCTATCTACCCATGCTGGTATGTCCTTTAGCTTATATTCTTTCATATCTCCTGTAGTAGCGTTTAGCGCAATTATGCCGCTAACTTCTGGAAGACCTAAAAACTTAGTGTTTTTGTATGTTGTAATTACCCAAAATGGAACGCCTTCTTCGTTTAGCTCGAAAGAATAGTCTACCATGCCTTGCATGTATGACTTGCTATATCTTGCTTTTCTTCTTATGTCTGTATTAAAGTATGAATTAGGCTGGTACTTTATTTTATGGTTTCCTACAAACTCTACATCTCTTTGGTCTGTAGCTGAAACAATTATGTACCCAGGTGTTCCATCTATGTTATCTAACCATTTGAAAAATCCAGAATGCTCTAGTGGTACTACCCAAACTAGCTTTTCATTGTATATCTGTATAACTGGCTCGCCTGTTATAACCTGACTACCTAGAGACTGCTTTTCTCCAAGCTTTTTATCTGCTAGCTTTTCTGCAAGTAGCTGATCTACAACTGGAACTTTGTTTAAATCTAAGTTTTCGAACTCAGTTTTAAAATCTTTTTCTTCTATTTTTCCTATTTGGTTTTTATATTTGTTGCACATAAACAGTGGAGATGTTATAAATCCAAAGATTATGCTAATTATTATTGGAGAAGCCATAAGTATAATTGTAATTATATATTTATACTCATCTTTTTTGTCTTTTATTATTTTTATGTTTGTTACTTTGCTTTGCACTGCTCCTTTAAAGTCTGCTACTGAGAAGTATACAAGTATGGCTGCACCTATTGCAAACATGTACATAGAAAGGGCTGCGTATCCTTCGTTATATAGCGGGTTTAGAGTTATTCCTGTCATATACTGAAATATTCCTAGCATAACTGTAATTAAAATTATAGCTAGTATTAAGCAAATATTATTTTTATTTTTTATGTTTTTTATATTTTTCATTTTTTCTCCTTTATTGTCCTATGTATTATACCATGAAAGCTTTGTTTTTTCAAGGATTGTGG
>JAVWPP010000049.1:5630-7085 GCA_036635835.1 Clostridia bacterium
CCTTTATTGTCCTATGTATTATACCATGAAAGCTTTGTTTTTTCAAGGATTGTGGCGCGTTTATGTGATATTTTGTTTTATTTTTTATTGTTTTATTTTTATAGATTAAAGCATAAAAGCTAGATAAACTTAATTATCTAGCTTTTATTTTTTTCTTTAAAACGTATCTAGCAACTTTTACGCGTTTAAATCGTTTTTAATTATATGTTTATATTCTTTTTTGCTATCTTGTAGGTATTCTTTTATACAGTCTGGTCTTAGATCTAAATTTTTTAGTTCATCTATTGCAAACCATTTAAAGATGTATTTTTCTCCTTCTATGCCGCAAAATTCTTCTTTTTGTAGGATTTCTGCGTCTTCTGGGTTTAAGATATAGTAGAAAGCTATTTCGTGATATGAGATTTCTTTTAATTTAAAAAATGTTTCAGATGATAGAGCTAATTTATTTATGCTACATTTTATGCCTATTTCTTCTTCCATTTCGCGTATTAATGACTCTTCTGTGTTTTCCATCATCTCTACTCTTCCGCCTGGAAGTAGCCAAAAGTTGAAGTTACTTAGTCTATGCAGTAGTACTTTGCTTTTATCTTTGCTAAGTATAATTCCTCCAACTCTAAAATTGAATTTGTTGCTGTTTTCTAAATATGATATCATTTGATCAACCTCTCTTCTCTTTAATTTTGCTTTTAAACTGTATTTGTTTGCATATTTTGTATTATATCATAGTTTGAAAAAAATGCAAAAGATTTTATGAAGTTTTTTATTTTTTTGTTCTTTTTAATTTTTTATTCTTTTTGATTTTTTATTCTTTTTGATTTTTTATTCTTTTTGATTTTTTTATTCTTTTTTATTCTTTTTTATTCTTTTTTATTATTTTTTATTGTTTTTTATTGAGCCTTACACGGTAATATATAAAGAAGTAAATCCAAGTTTCGTTTATTCCTTGAATTTACTTCTTTTACTTATTTGACTACCGGTCTTTGCGACATTTTTGCCGGTCAACACCGACACTTTTTAGGCTTTTTCATTACATTTTTTATATTTTTAACATACATTTTTACTTTTTTACAAGCAATTTTTATACTTATTTCACATTTGATATATTTTTATCTATTATTTGAATCCGGTCTTTGCGACATTTTGCCGGTCAACACCGACACTTTTTAGGCTTTTTCATTACATTTTTTATATTCTTAACATACATTTTGACTTATTTACAAGCAATTTTTGCACTTATTTTACATTTGGTATGCTTTTATCTATTATTTAACTCCGGTCAACACCGACACTTTTATATAAATCATATTTTTTATGCTTTTAAATTTATCTATTATATGCAATTACAATCTTTTAAATTTATATATTTTATCTTTTATAATGACCACATTTTCTTCTGTCATAGTTTTAATTATATCTGAAGCTCTTGTTCGTCTAACTTTTAAAATTTCTTCTATA
>JAVWPP010000050.1:0-6774 GCA_036635835.1 Clostridia bacterium
ATAAACAAACTTAAAAAAAATTGTTGTAATAAAAATATATTTAGGATATAATAAAATCACGGTATTAAACGTAAAGAGGAAAACTAAAAGGAGAGATTAAATATATGTTAGACAAACAAGACATAGTAAAAGTTACATTTGAAAATGGAAAACAAATAAAAGCAAAATATAAATCTAAAATTGGAGATTTAATAAAGATGGTAGAAAAAGATCCATCAGAAATATTAGCAGTAAGAATAGACAACGAAGTTAAATCTTACGATTATGCAGTAGTTTCAAATTGCGACTGCGAATATATTAAATACGCTACCGAAGATGGAGAAAGAATATACGGAAGAAGCCTTAAATTCATAATGTTTATGGCATTTAGAGAGGTATACCCGGAAGCTAAAATAGAGTTCACAAATAGAATGGAAGGGGACCATTTTGCCCTAATAAGCGAAATAGAACTTACAAAAGAAGTACAAGAAACTGTTAAAAATAAAATGAAAGAAATAGCAGAAAAAGACTACATATTTAACAAACTAGTAGTTACATACGACGAAGCAAAAGCAGTATATACTAAAATGGGAGACCTAGATAAAATAGAAAGCTTAAATAATAGACTAAAAGGAAACTATACAATACATGAATGCAACGGAATGTACAACTACATGTACGGCGCTCTACTTCCTTCAACAGGCTATATAAAAGGTTTCGATCTTAGATTACACCGCAACGGAATTCTTTTAGTATTACCAGAAAAAGATAACGTAAATAAAGTAAAAAAAGATATAGTAAACAATAAAATATATGACGTATTTGAAGAGCATGGAGAGCTTGCTAAGCTTATAAAAGTAGAAGCTGCATCTCAGCTTAACGATAGAGTTATAAACTCTACAATAGGCGAAGTAATAAGGTTTTCAGAAGCAGTGCACGATAGAAAATTAGTAGAACTTGCACTTAAAATAGAAAAAAGAAAAGACGTAAAAATCATCCTAATAGCTGGTCCATCTTCATCAGGAAAAACAACATTTGCGCAAAAACTTGGAGTGCAGCTTAGCCTATCTGGAAGGCGTCCAATAACAATATCTATGGACAACTATTTTAAAGAAAGAAAAGATACGCCAGTTGGTTTAGATGGAAAACTAGATTTCGACTGTATAGAAGCAATGGATTCTGTACTTTTCAATAAACAAATGAAAGAGCTAATAGAAGGCCGCGAAGTAGAGCTTCCAGCATTCAACTTTTTAGTTGGAAAAAAAGAATATAACGGAAAAAAATTAAAATTAGAAGAAAAAGATATCCTAATTGTAGAAGGAATACACGGACTTAATCCACTTATGTCTGAGTTTATACCAGCAAATAATAAATTTAAAATATATGTAGCTCCAATTGCAACATTAAACCTAGATAGATACACAAAAGTATCTTCAACAGATGTTAGATTAATTCGTAGAATAGTTAGAGATATTGTAGCAAGAGGCCATGGCGTAGAAAAAACATTAGAGCTTTGGGAAAATGTTAGAAAAGGAGAAGCTAAATATATATTCCCGTATATAAATACAGCAGATTATATATATAACACAAGCCTGCTTTATGAGCAAGGAGTTATAAAGACTTTCGTTCAGCCACTTCTTTTACAAGTTCCAAGAACAAGTAAATATTACTCAGAAACAAGAAGACTTTATGAGTTTATGAACAATTTCCTACCTATTGAAACAGGAGAAATACCGGTTGACTCAATAATTAGAGAGTTTATAGGAGAAGGTTGCTTCTACAGATAAGACAAATAAGTATATTTCTTGACAATTCAAATTTTTTAGAATAATATATATGTATAAGTACAAAGGAGAAAATAAAATGAAGAAAATAGGAAAAATATCAGGCATAGCTGCTTTAATGATGGTAGCTACAAACACAGTTTCTGCGCAAACTGTAGAGCAAGGCGCAGCAGTGCTTTCAGTTAACTGGCCATACTACATTGCAGTTGCCCTAATAATCAGTTCATTCGTAACTTTTGCGTTAATTATAGCAAAATTACAAACAGGAAACAAAGGTAAAAAGCTTACAGAAGAAAAGAAAATAGCAAGAAAATATCTAATAGCTATTGCCTTTATACAGCTTCTAGTAATAGGAATAATACCACTTTGTGTATTAGTTAACTACTTCAATTACAAAGATTTAAGAGATATATCTATGGTAAGTACTGTATGGAGCGATGAAACAAACATAAACAGTATAGAAGTAAAAGTATTCGGAAGAAATAAACAACCAGAAGGCGGCATAGCTATTAGCAACGAAGAAAAAAAATTAGAACTTTTAAAAATGCTTTCTAAATTTGAAATGAGACCAACAGGCATTCCACAGCTTTCTCAAAGAGAAGGAGATATAAATAAATGGTCTGGAAAAACTGTTGAAATAACAAATAGAATAACAAATAGAAAAATTATTTTAGAATTAGATTCACCATATTGCTGCATCAACAATGTTAATTTTGAAGCAAAAGATTCATTCTATGAAAAAGAGCTTTCAAACTATATAATGCAAGTTTTCAAAGCTAATGAATTAGTAGAAGAATAGGAGAATACAATGGAAAAAGCAAAAACAAAAGTAACTTCTAATACAAAAAAGCAAGATACAGCAAAAGAAAAAGTAGTAGATAAAGCAAAAGAAAAAGCAAAAGAAAAAATAAATAAAGAAACAAGATTTAGTCTAATAACTGTAATAGTTTTAGTAGTTTTAGCCTTTATACCTTCTTGCATTGTAGGAATTAATATGGCATTTAAACCATTTAGAAACGCTAATTTTGCTGAAAATATATTTACTAAGGACCAAATGCTAGGCAACATAGATGTATATATTGGTAGCTCAGAAGATGGCGTAGAAATAAATGAAATGTCTTTAGAAGATGTAGAAGAAGCAGAAGTACTTAAAAAACTATCTACTATGTATGTAAAACAAAAAAGCTTTATGCAAATACAAAATAAAGATATAGGGTACAGTGCAGATCATGTTTATGTTAAACTTAAAAACACAGCTACAGGAGACATTATTAAAATAAGAATGGAAGGCATAGCTATGCAAGTTTCAGATTACGATTATATAATAGACGATTCTTTGAAATCTGCCGATCTTATAGTATACATAAACAATATGTTAAATAAACAAGCAGAAAAAGTAGAAATATAGTAAAAGAAAAGAACAAAAAAATATATATAAATAGTAAAAGAAAAGAACAAGAATATATATAAAAAGAATAAAAAAATATATAAAAAGAATAAAAAACTAACAAAAAAAGCAGAAATGCTTTTTTTCTTTGTAAAAAACAAGTACGTAAAATGCCCTAATATAGGGAAAAGAGACCATATATATCACTAAATATGAAAAAAGTTATACAAATTTAGCTAAAACAGTTGACATAAGTATTAAATGTGTGGTATAATTAATCTATTCAGAAATCATATGGATTATTTTAAATAAAATAATTGGAGGTAAAAAATAAAAAGATAAAATCATGTAAATAATAATATCAAAAAGCAAGAAGAAAAATAATCAAAAATAAAATTTTGAGGAGGCTCATTATGAAAAATATTATTAATACAGTTAAAAACTTTATCGGTGGATTTACAAAGAAAACAGGCGCAGAAAGAGATACATTTATAATGAACGTAGTTCTAGGAGCAGTAATGCTAGTTGCCATGTTAATTTCATATTTATACATTCAGTCATATAATGCAAATAACTTTGCAACATCAGCGCCAGCATATTTAAACATGGATGGTAAGAAGATATATTTAGGAACAAGAGCATTAAAATTTGAAAACTTCTTTGTACCAATCCTTCTAACATCAGGCGTTGCAGTATTTGCAATTAAATTCAGAGCAAAATTAAGACCATTCTTTGCAGGATTTGAAAAACGTATAAAAGATGGAATAGCAGCAGATAAAGAAGTAAGAAAACAAAAAGAAAATGAAACTATAGAAAGCTTAGAAAGTAATGAAATATTAAAAAGTAATGAAATCAGAAACAATAATGAAAACAAACCAAATAAGAATAAATATTAAATACTAAAAAATAAATAAGCTAAAAAACAAAAAACAAACAAATTAAAAAGGAGAAATTTCTCCTTTTTTTTTCGTCTAAAAACTAAGATATATAAAAGAAACACGTAAATAGAAACAGTACATATATACGTTTTATATAAAAATACATATATAAAATAACAATTCAAACAAATATTTAACTTACATGCCTTAAATTAAAGAATTCCATTGAAAAAAAACATAATATAAGGTATAATAGAATGTAAAAAGGAGAGAAACATGTTTATTAAAAAAGATAACGAATTTGTTTGTGAAAACTGCGGAAACAAAGTAAAAAAATTAGAATACACATCAAGAGATCACTGCAACTCTTGTCTATACTCAAAACATGTAGACAAAGACCCAGGAGACAGACTTGAAACTTGCTGTGGTGCCTTAGTGCCATACAATGTAGAAATGACCTCAAAAAAAGGTGAGGTTATTATATACAGATGCCAAAAATGCGGAGCGCTCAGACGAAATGTCGTTGCAAGGGACGACAGTAGGGAGCAAATATATAAAATAATAAGCAATTTTGCAATGAAAGGCGGAAAAATATAAATGGAAGAATTAAAAAATAATATAATAGAGGAAATAGCAAGCGTAGCTTGTATAGATGCTAGCGAGGTAGTGCTAGAAATGCCTAAAGATACAGCAAACGGAGACTTTGCATTCCCATGCTTTAGACTATCTAAAACAATGAGAAAAGCACCAGTACAAATAGCAGAAGAGCTAAAAGAAAAGCTAATAAAAATAGAAGGAATAGAAAAAATAGATTCAGTAAATGGATACTTAAACTTCTTTGCAAAAAAAGAAGGAATGGTTAAATCTGTACTTTTAGATGTTATACAAAACAAAGAAAACTATGGTAAAACAAATGTTGGAAAAGGAGAAAACGTAGTAGTAGACTATTCATCTCCAAACATAGCAAAACCTTTCCATATAGGGCATTTACGTTCTACAGTAATAGGTAAAGCGCTATACAATATATACAATCATTTAGGATATAACTCAGTAGGAGTCAATCACCTAGGAGATTGGGGAACACAGTTTGGTAAGCTAATAGAAGGATATAAAAGATGGGGAACAGAGTACAACATAGAAGAAAATCCAATAGACGAATTAACTAAAATATACATAAGAATTAATGCAGTTTGTAAAGAAGATGAAACAGCATTAGATGCATGTAGAGAAAACTTTAAAAAGCTAGAAGAAAACGATCCATACTGCGTAGAGCTATGGGAAAAATTCAGATCTCTAAGCCTAAAAGAGTTCGACAGAATATATAAAATACTAGGCTGCACTTTCGATTCTTTAAACGGAGAAGCTTTCTACTCAGACAAGATGGATGAAGTAACTAAGCTATTAGAAGACTCAGGAAAACTAGTAGAATCTAAAGGCGCTAGAATAATAGATTTAGAAGCAAAAAAAATGCCTCCTTGCATAGTTGGTAAAACAAACGGATCTACTACATATGCAACAAGAGACTTAGCAGCAATAATATATAGAGCAAGAACATATAACTTTGCTAAAGCTGTATATCTTACATCATATGAGCAAATACTACACTTTAAGCAAGTTTTCGAAGTTGCTAAACTACTTAAATTAGACCCAAAATATACAGACAATTTAGTACATGTTCCATTTGGTATGGTACATTTAAAAACAGGTAAAATGTCTACAAGAGAAGGAAACATAGTTAAATTAGAAGATCTAATAAACGAAGCAGTTGCAAAAGTAGAAGCTGTAATAGAAGCAAAAAACCCAGACTTAGAAGACAAAAAAGAAACAGCTAGAAAAATTGGTGTAGGAGCTATAATATTTAACGATCTTAAAAACGCTAGAATAAAAGATGAAATTTTCGACCTAGATGAAATGTTGAAATTCGAAGGAGAAACAGGGCCATATGTACAGTACACTTACGTAAGAACTCAAAGTATAATTGAAAAAGCAGGATATGTACCAAATATAGAAGAAATAGATTTCAGTAAATTAGAAGACAAAGACTCTATAGAAGTTATTAAAAACTTAGCAGCATTTAAAGACGCAGTTGCAAGCGCAGCTAAAGGTAACGAGCCTTCAGTAGTTGCAAGGTACGTTGTAACACTTGCACAAAGCTATAGTGCTTTCTATAACAACAACAAAATAATGAACGCAGAAAAAACAGTTAAAGATGCTAGACTTGTATTAACAATTGCAGTAGGAATAGTTATTAAACTTGCACTATCTATCTTAGGAATAGAGTGCCCAGAAAAAATGTAATTAAGAGGTGTATATATGAATCACAAAAAAGTTATAAGTAAAAGCTTAGCATATTTAATTCCAGTTGGGATTTTGCTATTCATTCCAGTTTTCTATTTAATACTAGAATCCAATTATGTTTTTCTAGATATTATAATACTTTTACTTGCACTAGCAGGATATGCTTTAGTTACCTTTACCGTAATAGTAGAGGCAAAAAGAGCTACTAAAGATCCATACTTTATTAAGTGTAAAGAAATAGAAAAGAAAGAGCAAGAAGCAAATACAAACTAAAAAAAAAGCGCCTAGATATATATTATCTAGGTGTTTCTTTTATCTAATTTACAAAAAGGTGCATTTTGCTAGTGTAAAAACATGCAAAAAGGTGCATTTTCAAATTAAAAATAAAAAACACATATAATTTCAACAAAAAAAAGCTCTACAATTTGTAGAGTTTTTTAAATTAAAT
>JAVWPP010000051.1:0-6421 GCA_036635835.1 Clostridia bacterium
AAAAGTAGCAAGCAAGCTACTTTTCTTTTTTGCTCATACATATAAATATATTTTCGCATAGATACTTTATGCATATGTTTTGCACAAAAAGTAGTAATTTGTAGAACGAATTATTGTATAAATTAAAAATAAATAGAATAAAAAAGAGACAACCTTAATATATATATATTAGGGTTGTCTTGTTACAAAGGAGGAATAAATATGGAGAGTATACTTGCATACATGCCACAGAGCATAAGGCTATGTATAATGCAGCATAAAAACATAGAAAACATAAACGAAATAAGATTAAGAGCAAATAAAAAATGCATCATAATATCTAAAAACGCAGAAGAAATAACAGAGTACACAGTTAGCATAAAAGACATATTAGACATACTAATAAAAGTATCAGAAAACTCAATATACTCAATACAAAACGAAATAAACAGCGGCTTTGTAACAATAAAAGGCGGGCATAGAATTGGAATATGCGGGGAAGTAGTGCTAGAAGACATGGAAAAAGTTAAAAACATAAAAAATATAAATGGGATGAATATACGTATAGCAAGGCAGGTAAAAGGCGCATCTAATAAGGTTATGGACTGCATAATTAGAAACGGCGCATACGAAAACACCATAATAGTATCTCCGCCAGGCTGCGGTAAAACAACGCTGCTTAGAGACTGCATAAGGATACTAAGTAGCGGCGTAGAAAGCAAAAATTTCAAAGGAAAAAACGTAGGACTTATAGATGAAAGAGGAGAAATAGCATCTGTATATAGAGGGATATGTGGCTTAGATGTAGGAAGCAGAACAGATGTAATGTCTAACTGCCCTAAAGCACTTGGCATAGATATGCTAGTTAGGTCAATGGGTGTAGACATTATAGCTACAGACGAAATAGGAAGCGTAAAGGACTGCGTAGCAATAAATAAAGCAGCGCTTAGCGGTGTAAAGCTAATACTAACAATGCATGGAGATAGCCTTTTAGACGTAACAAACCATAGCGAGATGAATAAGCTCATAAACAAAGGATTGTTTCAAAATATAATAATCCTATCTAAAGAAAACGGGCCAGGAAACATTAAAAACATATACACGCAAAAAACAAAAGGGGTGTTTGATAAAATTGATATTTTTTAAATGCATAATAGGAGGAGCTCTAGTTTTGCTATGTACATACCTTGGAATATTAAAAGGAAATACATATACAAATAGAGAATACATATTAAGGGACATAAATAACATATTAAAAAGAATAAAAAACGAAGTAAATTACACGCAAAATACAATGCCAAGTAGCATAAAAGAAGCAGTTATAGATATGAACGAAGCTTTAAAAAAAATATTTAATGAAATAGCAGAAAGCATGCTAAAAGATGAAAGCAAAGAAGACATAGTAAGTAAAATAGAGTTCATTAAGCCTTACGATAAGCAAATAATATCTTCCTGCGTAAATTCACTTGGAAAAGCAGATATAGAGACAGAAAACTTAGTAATAGACAGCTGCATAAATGCGCTAGAAGTGCAGATAGAAGATGCTAAAGAAGAAAAAATTAAAAACGCAAAACTTTTTAAAAGCTTAGGAACATTATGTGGAATTGCAATATTTATAATTCTTATATAAAAGGAGAAAACATATGGAGATAGATTTACTATTTAAGATAGCCGGTATAGGAATACTAGTAGCAGTAATAAGTCAGGTGCTTAGCAAATCTGGAAGAGATGATCAAGCAATGATGGTAACAATAACTGGCCTTGTTATAGTACTAATGATGGTTGTAAAAGAAATAAACACGTTGTTTGAAACAGTTAGATCTGTATTTAAACTATAGGAGAAAAAATGGATATATTTAAAATAGTTTGCATAGGAATAATATGCACAATAATTATAGTAATGTTTAAAAATATAAAAAGCGAATATGCCGTTATAATAAGCATAGTAGGAAGCCTAATTATAATGTTCTTTGTACTTTCAAAGCTATCTAAAGTTGTTCTAATGATTACATCTATAATAAACAAAACAGGCGTAGATTTTAAATATCTCTCCCTTATACTAAAGATAACTGGCATAGCATACCTTGTCTCCATAGGCAGCAACATATGCAAAGACGCAGGCCAAAACGCTTTAGCAAGCAAGATAGATATAGCAGGTAAAGTTATAATTGTTACGTATTCTATGCCTATACTAGGTCAAATGCTAGACGTTTTAGGGCAGCTAATATGTTAAAAAAAATATGTATAGTTATATTAATACTAGCTAACATTTCACACATATCTGCAGAAGAAATAAGCATAGATAGCTTTGTAAAAGCAATAGATGAGTACACAAAAACAGAAGATATATTAAACATTAAAGAAGTAGCTAAGGATTTAGAAAAAGGCAAAGGCATAGACATTAAAGAAATATGCGGGAAGCTTGTAGGGAGCCTATTTAAAGAGGTTAAGATAGCTTTTAAAAACATGTACCTTATTTTTGTTATAGTTATAATAATGAGCATAATAAAGTTCATGCAGCTAGGAGAAGATGACAGCGTTAAAAAAATATCTTATATAGCATGCACCATGCTAATATCTACTGTATGCATTGCAACTTTTCTTGAAATATTAAAGCTTTTTGAAGCAAGGGTTAGCCTCTTAACAAGCATGCTTCAAGTAGCTGTCCCAATACTTATGACCCTTCTAATAGTAACAGGCGGAATAAGCTCAGCTGGCATTGCTACTCCCCTTATTTTGTTTGCTGTGCAGTGCATAGGAGCTGTAGTTTCAAATATTATAGTTCCTCTTAGCATAATTTCGCTTAGCTTTAATGTAATTAACTCAGTTAATACTAATATAAATTTAGGTAGTCTTAGCAAGATATTAAATAAAGCAAGTTTATGGATTTTAGGGGTTATGCTTACGGCGTTTCTTTGCGTTTTTGCCCTTGAAACTAACATATCTGTGTCTATAGATGGTGTAGCTGGAAAGACGCTTCAAAGTGCAAGCTCGGCTGTTCCTGTAGTGGGTAAATTCGTAGCAGACAGTTTAGGCGCGGTTATTGGTTCTTTTGTAGTTATAAAAAAAGTAGCGGGAACTTTAACTATACTAGTAATTCTATCTGTGACAATGCTGCCTGTATTTAAGATAGTTTCAGTTATACTAATGTTTACCCTCCTAATATCTATATCTTCTGTAGTAATAGGAGAAGACAAAAAAATAATTGGACTTTTAGAAAAATTTTTAGATACATATAAGCTACTACTTGGAGTATTAATAGGCATAATAGTCCTATTTGTAATTTCTCTTGCTATAATAATGAACCTATCTGGAAATATACATATGTAAAACAAAAGAAGAAAGGATAATGCAATGATAACAATTTTTAAACAGTGGATATATACAATAATAGGCGTAAGTATTTTCTCTATACTAATAGAGCTTATACTACCTAAAGGAAATTTAAAAAAATATATATATGTTACTATGGGAATGCTTATGCTAGCTGTAATAATATCTCCATGCGTAAATATGCTTAAAAACGAAAACATAGAAAAAAGCGTAACAGATGTCCTAAGCAATATAGAAACAAAAAATGGAGATATGGACTTAAAAAAAATAGAGGAAATAGGGAAAGAAAAAGATAAGCTTGTTATGGAGCAAGTTGTAGAAAAGCTAACAGAAGATATAAAAAAAAGAGCAGTGGCATATAGTATAGATGTAGATAAAGTACAAGTAAATATAAACGAAAAATATGAGATAGAAAAAATAAATATATATTCTAAAGAGGAAATAAAAGAAGTAGAGAGAATTAAAAGTATAATTAAATATATAGCAGAAGCATATAATGTAGATAATAAAATAATAAATATAAAGTGTGAGGTAGATTAAATGGATAAGATAAAAATATTTTTTCAGTCTATTGTTTCAAAAGAAGAAAGTAAAAAAAAGATGGAAAACATAATAGTTTTAATTATAATTTTAGCTCTAACACTAATTAGTTTTAATTACATTTTTTCAGATAAAAAGCCTGTAGAAAAAAACAAAAAAGAAGCAGAAAGCGCTGGTATAAAAGATCTAATAGATAAAAAAGATGATGAAAAAGATGACTTTTTAGAAAAAAGATTAGCTAGTATATTAAACGAAATAAACGGTATAAACGAAGCCTCCGTTATGATAGCGTATGCTCAAGGAGAAAAAACATTACCTGTTTATGAAACAAAAGAAAATGAAAGTTCTTCTAAAGAAGAGGGGGTAGAAAAAACAGAAAAAACTATAGAAAAAAACCTAGCATATAAGGAAATTGGGAGCGAAAAAAGTCCCATAATAGAAGCAACAGTTTCATCAAAAGTAGAAGGAGTTATAGTTGTTGCAAGTGGAATAGATACAGATGAAAAAAAAGCTAAAATAGCGCAAGCTGTAGCTAGTGTTACTAACATACCTGTATATAAAGTGCAAGTATTTTCAAAGTAGAGGAGTGGTAAAATGAAATTTTTAAAAAAAGGTCAGATAGCAATATTATCTCTTACAGCAGTTGTAGCTGTAGCAGGTTATATAAATTATAAGTACGATCCAGAAAGAGAAAGAAAAATAGGAGAGACTGTTTTTGTAAATGGAAAAGATGCATTTACTTACGAAAATCAGGTTAAAATTTACGAAGAACCTAAAATACCAGAAGTAAAAAAAGATAAAGATCCATTAGCAACTTTTAAATATGAAAGAGATAATATGAATTCCGAGCTTACGGAATCATACAATCAGGTTATAAACAACGAAGCTTCAACAAAAGAAAAAATAGCTCAGTACCAAGAAAAATTAAACGACCTAATAAGCAAAAAACACCTAGTTAACATGGTAGAAAACATCATTAAAACAAACGGCGTAGAAAACGTTGTAGTTATGCCTACAAGCGGTAATATAAACATTATAATAGCAAGTAAAGAAGATATTCCTAAAGAGAAAATAGCCATTGTACAAAACATAGTAAAAGAAGAGTTTAAGGTAAAAAGTAGCAATATATCTATAAGTGTAAAAAAGATAGATATATAAACTGAAGAAAATAAAAAGTTGACTTTAGTAAAAAAATATAGTACAATATTCATAGGTGGGTAAAATGTATAAAAATATAGAGACAATAAATACAAAAAGTGTATATGTCGTTTTTTCTCATTCTGGAACTATACCATCTAAAGTTATAAAGTGGTTTACAGGAGATATGTATTCTCATGTTTCTATTTCCATAGATCCAACACTTAGAAATCTATATAGTTTTGCAAGAAAGAGAATATATAATCCCTTAAATGCAGGTTTTGTAAAAGAAAATTTTACAACTGGCATTTTCGGTAGAAATTTTGAATGCGTAAAATGTAAAGTATACGAAATAAAAGTAACAGAAGAAAAGTATAATAATCTTTGCAATATAATAAATGAATTTAAACAAAATGAAGATAAATTTAAATATAATCTTATAGGATTAATGTCTCCAATGACTAATATTCCTATTGAAAGAAATAATCATTATTTTTGCAGTCAGTTTGTATCTGAAGCGTTAATTAAAAGTGAAATATTAAACATAAATAAAAGAGCTGTTTTATTAACACCAAAAGCTTTAGAAAATCAAATTCATTTAGAACCTTTTTTTGAAGGAACGCTTAAACAATTAACATCAGTAATTTAAATAGCAAAACAAGTATCTATAATTTAATAGATACTTGTTTTTATCATTTACATATATTTTTAATTTAAAACATATATCTAACTTTTTTCTCGTTAATCTAGTTTAGCGTATATATGTAATATTTCTTTTTTTCTTTTTTTTCTTTTTCTTTTTCTTTTTCTTTTTCTTTTTCTTTTATATCTTATTTATTGCATTAATTTTTCCATCTAAATTATAAATCCAAATCTTTAAAAGGTAAGTGCCTATAACATCTTTTTCATCATAAGTAAGCGTATCTGCATTTTCTATATCTTTATTTAATTTAACAAATTTATAAACATGGTATAGCTTTTGTTTTCTTTCATCATTATCTGCAGATTGAACTGAGTATGCTTCTACAACTCTTAAGTTTTTAGAAGGCTCTGTATATCCAGAATTTAAATATCCACCTCTAGAGTTGCAAATTTTTTCAACAGATGCTTTATCTTTTTCAGACTCTATGAAATGTTCTGTTATATACTGCCCACCAGCTTTATCTGCAAAAGCTGCTAGCTCCATAGTAGTTATTTTTTTATCCATAGTTTTTTCTTTTATATCTACTAAAGGTGAAATAAATTTATTAAGTAAAAGATTCACCTTACTTTTTTCTTCATTAGTTAAATTAATAGTTTCTCCGCTTCTTTCAATGTATGAAAGAGTGTCTTCGCTAGTATCTTCAACTGTATTTACATTAGCTCCAGTAGCAGGCTCTTCTTTATTTTTTTGTAGTAGTGCATAATCATGCTTAAAAACAAAAAATAAAAC
>JAVWPP010000052.1:0-5240 GCA_036635835.1 Clostridia bacterium
GTTTTGTCTTTCTTTTTGCTTTTTTTATATCTAGCTAGTTATATACCTGCTTTTTCTTGCTCGCTCATAGTTTGAAGCATGTCTGCAATATTTACTGTTCCATTTCCGTTTATGTCTCCAGCTATTTGCTGCTCATTAGCTAGAAGTGTTTTGTTTAAGATATGGTCTTTTATGCAGGCAGTGTCTAAAGCGTTTACAAGAGAGTCTGAATTTGTATCTCCTTTTACAGCTAGAGTGTATACAAGGGAGTCTTTATTGCTAACTACTTTAAACTTCATGCCAGTAGCTACTTTTGCGCTATCTGGAAGAATACCTAAAGAAGCTGTAAGAAGATCCTTGTTGCCTACATTTACCTGTATATTATCTAAAAAAGCTTGTTTAGAAGTGCCAGCTACTATGTTTTTTATATATGTATTTACAGTTCCAATTATATATGTAGAAGAAGTTACTTCTAAAGGACTTTGTATAAACTCCACTTTAATTTGTTCTGGTTTTGTCATAGTGTTTACATTTAGTTTCTCGAATTCTGGATTATATGTGCAGTTTAAGAAAGTAGTCTTTAGGAATACTTCTGGCTCGCTTATGGTAGCATATCCGCTTAGAAGGTTACCTTGGGTTTTAGTTATATTGCATTTATCGAAAAGAATCTTGCTATCTGGTGTAGTTGGTTTTGCATTTAAATATATAAGGTCTCCAGCGCCTTGGTGCGTTATTGTAGAATTTTTGAAATTTACATTTGCAATTCCTCTGCTATATCCAAAAGGTCCAAATGTAAAGAAATATTTTGCTGAAGAATTTATAGTACAACCGTCAAAAGCAATATTACCCATATTACTACTAAGATTTGGTGAAAAGTATGTATCTGCAAAAGTACATGCTTTAAATGTAGCTGTATTATATGAATTATGTGCCATAAATCTAGATTTACCTTCAAATGTACAGTTTTCAAATTTAAAATTGTTGTCTTCTTGATTTAAGCTAATCCTATACTCTTCTGCAGGTACAGCTGGCTTAAATACGCAGCTTTTAAACGTTACATCTCCAGAAAGATATCCGTTAAAATCCTTGTATGTAAAGGTGCAGTTTTCTGCTGTTGTTCCAGAAGCTATAACATTTTTAAGCTCAGAATCTATTATATGATTTGCAGCTACTGAGTCTCCTGCTTTTATATTTCTAACAGTCTGCCCTGAGCAGCTTACACCGTTTTCTACAGTGTTGTTATATATTCTAGTTTGAGCAGTTCTAAAAATGCCGTCACTTCTATATGTTATACTTTTAGTTTTAGTGTTGTTTCTAATGGTAGATGCTCTTGTTCTAGGCCACATATATACCTTACCTGTTGTGTTTTCTATAACAAATCCATGTCCACCAGCAGTTAGGAAGTCATTATTGTAATTGTTTTCAAATACATTACCTGTTGCCCATAGATCTTGCATCATATCCCAGCCATCTTCAGCATCAAAAGCACATTTAGCTAGGTTTTTACCTGTTCTTGTGAAATAGCAATTTCTAACGGTTAAATTTTTGGATGCAGATATTGCCATTCCAACTGCTCTTACATCTTCATGCCTTACAGTGTCAAAAGCGCAGTTTTCAGGTGCTTTGAAAGCAAACATAGATAAGCTTTTCATGTCAGCCCCTGTTGTAGTTGTTCTTAATATTTCTATCTTAACATACTTAGCGTTTGCAGGATATTTTACTCTTCTATAAAAATACCCATTTGTTTGCTCTATTTCTTGTTTTGCTTCATCGTAGAAATGTGCTATGTAGTTAAATGTATCTCCAGTTGGATTTCCTTGATAACCAAGATATAGCCCTACTTGTATAAAGCCTGGAAACTTAGTTATGTCTTTGAAATCTGGAGTTATATATCTATTACTGTTTGCCTCTCCATATGGCAAGTACTGACCGCCTATTCCTACAGGATATGTGTAAGTATAATCCGTAGCTCTCATTCCGGAAATTGAGCCATACCCAGTTACGTTTTTAACAGTTACATTATTTACTGTAGAATATCTAGCTTCTCCAGAGATATCTACCGCGTTTACCCATTCTGAGTTTTTATCGTTACCAGTAAAGTCATGCTCGTCCCATTCTCCTTCTATAATTCCATTTGTAATATGCGAGTCTAAAGTGTCTTCTAACTTTATCATTAAAGCGCCAGCAAGTCCATTTGGGTTTAGTTTTAAAGTTGCTTGATTTAAATCTAACGTAAACTCAGTAGGCACTTTTAAAGTTTTTGTTTCATCTATTAAATATGTACCTTTAAGCATTACTAATTTTTTAAAGCCTGCTGCTTGCTTATCGTTAAACAATTTTTGCAAGCCAAGCGTTGTTTCTAGTTTATTTGTTTTATCGTTTTTAATATTGTACGCTGCTAAATCTGCATCTGACATTATATATACTTTAGATGGATCTAAAACAGCTTGTTTATCTGTTACTTTAAATTCATTAAACATTTTAAAAGATTTTCTTCCCATGCTATCTTCTATTTGGAGGTCTATAGTGTGTATTCCTATTGGTAAAGTTCCTAAATCTATAGAGTTATCTCCAGCTGGCACGTTAGGCACGCTATGTTTTACGCCATCTAATGTGTAGTGCAGCGTAAATACATCTCCTACGTCGTTTACATTTGTGTATTCTTTTTGGAAATAGTCTGTTGCATAGTATTTAATTATAGCGGAGTCTTGGTCGTCTATTATGCTTTCAAAGCCCATTGTTGCTATGTGTGGTAGTTCGTTTTTAGGATATGTTCCTGCTAATACGAAGCTTCCAAGTGCCATAAATATTATGTTTATTGTTATTATTTTATAGATATTTTTCATATGTTTTACCTCTTTTATTTATATTTTTGTTTTTTCTTTTTTTTTGTTTTTTTCTTTTTTAAAACGTATGCAAAACTTTATTCTCATTAATCTATATATCCGTATATAGATAGTTTGGTTTTGTATGTTTTATCTTAATAAAAGTATACTTCAAATTTAAAAAATTATCAAGAAGATTTATTTTTTTGTTTGAATTAAAAGTAAATTTATAGTATACTAAAGTTGGTGATAAAATGAAAATAAAAAAAATAACTATTTTTAGAATAGTTTCAATAATAATAGTAGTAATTTCCCTTTCATATATTGTATTTTGGTGTAGCGAAAATATAAATACAAAAAAAACAATAAAAAAAGTATATAAATACGCGTATATAGATTTAAATACTTCAGATATAGCGGCAAAAAAAGAATTGCCAAGTGGTAAAACTATTAATTTGCCAGAAAAAAAGATAGATTTTAATAAACTGTACACTAAATATTCTAGCGCTAAAGCGTGGATAAAAATAAACAATACTAATGTAGATTTTCCACTTGTACAAGGAATAGATAATGCTTTTTATTTAAACCATAGCATAAATAATAGCTTTTCTACTGCAGGGTGGCCGTTTATAGACTACAGAAATAATATAGATTTTACAAACACAAATACCGTTATATACGGACATAATAGGCTAGACAATAGCATGTTTGGTAGCTTAACAAACTGCATAAAAAAGCAGTGGTATTTAAACGATGATAATAAATACATATTTTTAAATACTAAAGAAGAAGCTTTAGTCTATGAGATTTTCTCTATTTATGAGATACCTGCTGAAACATATTTTTCTACGGTTAATTTTAAACATAGCGGAGAATATACTAAATTTTTAACTACAATACAAAACAGAAGTATGTATAATTTCAACGTTGCAGTAAATGCTTCAGACAAGTTATTAACTGTTTCAACATGCTCTAATAATTTAAGAAATAGAATAGTTATTCATGCAAAAAAAATATAAAAAATGCCTATAACATATAACTGTTATAGGCTACTTTTAACTCTTTATTTCTATTACTACATTTGCAATTCCTACATATATTAAAGCTGCTATAGCGATAACTAAAGCAAGGTCTCCGGTATTAACTATCTGGCTATCATTTGGATTTATAGGCTTAGGTTTTACTACCGGTTTATCTGGCTTATTTGGCTTATCTGGAACTGGCGGCTGTGGCTTAATAGGGTCTACAGGCGCAGGTTTTAAGGCAAGCGCATCTATTGCTTTATTTAATTTAGAAGTTGCGTTTTTAACTTCAAGCGGAGCTGCAGATACTTTAGCTAAAATATCTTTTGCACTGTTTAAAGCATCTGTAAATATTTTTGCACTTTCTTCTGTATATTTAGTTTTATCTATTTTTTCTGCTTCTGTAATGCTAAACTGCAAACTAGTTTTATCTACTCTTAGATTAGCATATAAAGCTACTAGCTCTTTTTCTAGTGTTGCAAGCTCTTCTACTGTTGCATTTGGCTTAGCAAGAACAAGTTTTACAGCTTCTACTTTAAGCTCTAGCGGCGTAAATGTTTCTAGTATATAATCTTTTTTTATTAGATTCTCATAATCTAATAATAGTCTTTCTAGATTTTTATTATATGCTTTTAAGCCATTTATAGCTGCTTGTAAATTATCTAAAGCTGCAGTTAACTCTTCTGTTGTTGCTAGTTTATTTAAATTAACAGCTACTGCTTCTTGTAATTTAGTTTTAAATATACTATATGTATTTGGCGTATAGTTTGCTTCTACATATGCATTAGCTTCTTTTATTTTAGCTTCCAATTTTATATTATTTGCAATTATACTTACCATTATTCCACGATCTGCAACTGCCTGCGAAACGAAATTTTTATTAGATATTACTACGTTTCTTACAAGCACAGAATAATTTTGCTTATACGGCGCATCGTCTTTTACTTTTAAAACAAGCGTTGCTATTTTTTCATCTGAATTTACATATGTATTTGGTTTATTTATATTAGCTTTATTTACATTTACAATAGCTGAGCCGCCATTTCTAGTTGCTTCCCAGTTAGTTTTTTCTACTCTAACATCTTGTAATTCTAGTAAATTTGAATCTTGAATAGTTAGCTGCATGCCATTATGTGAATCTATTACATTACCTTTATTATCTTTAGAGGGTATTAGGACAATCTCTAATGTAAATACTTCTCCTCTTTTATATTCATTTGTTTTTCTATCTGTTACAAGTTTATAGTCTGCAGCAAAAGCAGTTGCAAATGTGCAAAACATAAGTATGCTTAGGATTAATACTTTATTTTTCATTTTTGCTCCTTTAGTTATTTAATACAAACAGTATTTTATATATTCTTACATAACTCCATATTTTCTTGTAGAACCTCTAAAAGTTAAGTTACAAACCTTT
>JAVWPP010000053.1:0-5216 GCA_036635835.1 Clostridia bacterium
TTACATAACTCCATATTTTCTTGTAGAACCTCTAAAAGTTAAGTTACAAACCTTTTTCCATATTGGATACTCGTTAGAGTTAACAGGCACTATTTCTATGCTGTACTTACCATCTCCGGTTTTTAGGATACGGGCAATGCTGTTTTCTTCTATTTCTACGTTTCCAATTACATCGCTTGCAAAAGCTATATAAGTTTGTCCAGCTTTTTGAGAAAGCTTAGCTTCTTTGTCTTCGTACTTAACGTTTTCTTCTATATCCATTATATCTATTTCTATGTCTTTTATCTTATATTTATCTTTATCTACTTTAACGCTAGAAGCTTTCGTCATATCTAAAAACTGAGGTATAAGGTCCTTAACATAGTTAGGAACTTTAATGCAGTTTTTTTCTTTTCCTTTTGTCATTTGTTTTGGAAGCTGCATAATTAGGGTAGATACATTTTTTAAATTTATTTTTTTAGAAACAAGCTGTATTTCTTGATCTAGAAATTCGTCTGAAGGTACATCTCCTTCTACAGCTTTTCTTTCTTTTTCTTCTTCTCTTTTTTTCTCACGCTCTGCTTCTTTTTCTTTTTCATCTTTTAACTCTTTAACAGTTTCTCTTTTCATTCTCATGCTTGGCTTTGAAAATATAACTGACTCAAGGTCTATAACTTCATCTGAAAGATCGTCGTCTTCTAAAACTACGTCGTCTAGATTAATGACATCTACATCATCTGGGTCTAGATATCCACTTTCTGATACTATTTTTTCGCTTGCATATTCTTCTTCTGGAATTTCTATATCTGAAGAGTCTTCTTCGAAATCAAAAATGCTAACGGGTATTTCTTCATCTTCTTCGAAGTCTATATCTATATTACTAAATGCAAAATCTTCTAGATTTATATCTTTAATCTCTGGAACTTCTTCTAATGGCTCATTTTTAGTAGCTTTTGTAGCTGATTTATGTGATGCTAAAAGCTCAGCTACTGATTTTACCTGATGATTGTATATTTTTTGAGTAAATATTTCTTTTTCGTTAGACAAATTAGTTATTTCTGCTTTGTCTATTATTTTTACTATTTTTTCATCTGCTACAAAGTCTTTTATCTGAGCTATTAGCTTTTTATATTCTTCTTTGTCTGAAAGCATTTCGAAGTCATAGATAATGTGCGTGTAAAGGCTTATATTGTCCTTTATACCGCCCTCTGATGTATTACCTGAGTAAACGTATACACTTGCTGCTTGTTTGTATTTAAAGAGTATTACGTTTGCATCTAAGCTTACTTCTTTATTGTTGTTATATCCATAAAGCTCGTCTGTATATTTAAGTAGTCCTTCTAACATTATTTTTGTTGTATTTTTTCTATCGTAACCAGTTACTACAACAACTTTTGCTTTAGAACCTACAAGTCCATTTTCTAAAATTTCAAAACCATCATCTTTAAGTGTTCCTAGGAACATATATACTTTTTCCGGCTTTTTTGCAAAAGCTTCTTCTATCTTTTTACCAATTGTATTTTCTCCATCTTTTTGTATTAACCAATCAATTTTCATCAACTTCACCTTTTCCCATTTTATATATACTATAATATATCAAAAGTATTTATATGTAAAGATCTATCTATGTTATTTATAAAAAAAGAGCAAGTTACTATGTTTACTTGCTCAAAAATCTATATCGAATCTCATTCCGCAGCTTATCTCTAGCGCCGCCTTTATTTTTTCTAATATTCCTTCTTCTAAAACCCCTATTTTTTCTTTTAGCCTTATTTTATCTATTGTTCTTATTTGTTCTGCTAGTATTACTGAATTTTTTGGAAGTCCATATTTGCCACCTTCTACTTTAATATGCGTAGGTAATTTAGCTTTTTGCTGAGATGTTATAGGCAGAATAATAACTGTTGGGCTATATTTATTACCAACATCGTTTTGCACTATAACTACAGGCCTTACGCCATCTTGCTCACTTCCTATAACTGGTTTTAAATCTGCGTAATATATTTCTCCTCTTTTAATCATAAAAACTCCTAGTGTACTATTTTAATGCAAATATTTCGTCTTTTATATCTTCATTATATTTAAATACACTATATACTATGTCTGAAACTATATTTTTGTTATTATCTAAATTAGTAAGTGTGAGTGGTTTTAAAGTTTTAGCATCTATTTTTAATATTCTTCTTACTATTTTTCCATTATACCATTTACTATCTGCAAGTATTATTTCGTACACTATTTTGCCATCTTTTGCGTATTTAAAAGCTTTAGACTTACCTTTATCTCTCTTTATTTGTTTATACATAGACACATAGTCCATTATACTAAGTTCGTTTTGCTGAAGGTTTAAAAATTTATCGTTTTTAACTACATATTTGAATTTTTGATTTTCGCTTTTAATATATAGCTCATTACCATTAACTATGTTTTGTACTTTGTTTCTAAGCATGTCTGTATACTCTATCTTCTGCATGTTTTCTGACTTATACCACTCGCAAATACTATATCTATTTATTGTTTTATTGCTAAATATAGCCGAGCTATACTCCGCGTAATATGTTTTAACATTTAATATTTCATTTTTTGTTTTTTCTCTATACGCTACTGTTTTTACTGTTTTTATAATATTTTCTGCGTTAAACACTGCATATACTATGCAAAAGCAAATGCATATAGATAAAAGAAGATATTTTGTTTCTTTTATGTATATGAATATTTTTTTAATTTTTTCTTTTATTTTATTATCTTTCAATATACCTACCGCCCTAATATATACTATGTTGCATTTGTTTTTTTATGTTATTTTATACTTGCAAAAAAGCGCTACTATGTGTAACGCTTTTTTATTGTTTTATATATTTTATATATTTTATATTGCTTAAAAGTTTTTTCTCATTAATACATTTCCTCATGCATATATCTAACTTTCTACGTTTTTATTTAATCTCTATCTCTTTTTCTTTTAATTTTTGGCTAACAAACTCACCAAAAAGCTCATATATTGCTGCAAAAACAGGTATACCTATTAATATGCCAGGTATTCCACCTAGAGCTCCGCCTATTATAAGGGCAATCATAACCCAAAGGCCTGAGATACCTATAGATGTTCCTACTACTTTAGGATATATGAAATTGTTTTCTAGCTGCTGAAGAACAACTATAAATACAACAAACCAAACACCTTTAATTGGGGCTATAGTGAATAGGAGAACAGCTCCAACGGCTCCTCCTATAAAGGCACCAAATATAGGGACAAGGGCAGATATTCCTATTATAACACTTATAAGTAATGCGTATTCCATCTTGAAAATTACCATTCCAAGGTAGCATAGAAAACCTATAACAAATGCTTCTAAAATTTGTCCTCTTGCAAATGCAGTAAATGTTTTATTTGCAAGTGCAGTTACTTTAATAACTCTCTCTGCAGACTTTTTACTACATAGCGCGAATGTTATTTTTTTAAACATTCTAGATAGACCTTCTTTGCCAGAAAGCATGTAAATAGCTATGATGATGCTCATGACAAAGTCAAAAACACCAGTTGTTATGTTTTGAGTTGCTTTTAGTATAGTTGGTATGAAATTAGTTATGTTTTTAGTAAACTGATCTAGAAATTTAGTTACAGACATAATCATTCTCTGCGCTGTTTCTTCTGGAACGTTTAGCTTATCTTGCATGCTGTATGCAAATGATTTAAAGTCCTCATAGTACACTGGAAGCTTCTCTATTATTGAGTTTATTGTTTGTGCTAGCTGCGGTATTATGAATATAATTAGGCCACGTATGAATAGAAGCACTGCAACTATTGTAATTATTATAGATATAACTCTTACTACTTTTGCTTTTAATCTTGTTGGCTCTTTTTCTACTATTCTTCCTTTTACTCTTTCTTTTTTGTTTGGACATAATTTATATATAATTTTTTCTACAAAACTCATTGGTATGTTTACTATAAATGCTATTATAAGTCCTACAATAACTGGGCTTAGTATTTTTGCTGTGCTTTTTACTACGTTAAATACAACATCTATTCTAGATAGGAATAGATAAAATGCTATTGCAAAGCATATTACAAATAGTAATCTACCGAATATTCTTTTTTTTTCGTTCATAAGTTTGTCTCCTTTTTTGTGTATTATATCACAAATTAAATATTAAGTAAACTAACTGTCTTTTATTTATTTTGGTTTACTACCTTTATTATATTCATTTTTAGGCTTTTATTTTTTCATTTATTTATTTTTTTTTATTTATTTTTTTTTTTTATTTTTTTGTTTTTTATTTTTTTGTTTTTTATTTTTTTTATTTTTTTTATTTTTCTTTTATTTTTTAAAACATATAATCATCTTTATTTACATTAAGTATATTACCGTATCTAGATAGATATGCTTTATATGTTTTATATTAATATAAACTTTGAAAATACTCTTTTAGAATTCTTTTAACTTCATTTACATCTGCTTCTTTATTGATGCGGTCTTTTACTTTACTGCTGCCTTCTATGCCTTTTAAATACCAAGCTATATGCTTACGCATCTTAATTGCAGCACCTTTTTCTCCATCTAATGCTATTTGGTAGTCTATATGCTGAATTATCATATTTAGCTTGTCTATATTAGAAACATGAACTTTTTTTTCTTCTAAAATTTCTTTAAAAATCCATGGGTTACCTTGAGCGCCTCTTGCAACCATAATTCCATCGCATTTTGTATAGTTAAACATATTTTGCGCATCTTCTAGCGTAAAAATATCTCCGTTTCCAATTACGGGTATAGATACACTTTCTTTAACTTTTTTAATAATATCTAAATCTGCTTTACCTGTATAGTACTGCTCCCTTGTTCTTCCGTGCACCGTAATCATCTTAGCTCCGCAGCTTTCTGCTATTTTAGCTACTTCTACTGCTGTAACTATATCTTCTGTAAAGCCTTTTCTTGTTTTAACGGTTATTGGTTTAGAAGTTGCAGCTACTGCAGCTTTTATTATATTTCTAACATTATCTAGATCTAGTAAAAGGCCAGCGCCATCTCCGTTTTTAACTAGCTTAGGAGCAGGGCATCCCATGTTTATGTCTATAATATCTATGCTGTCGTCCATGTCTAGCATTTTTACAGTCTCGGCTATAACCTCCGGCTCATGCCCAAATATCTGGACAACAGATGGTCTGTTTTCATCTAAAATCTCTAAAAGCTTTTTAGTTTTTTTATCGTTATACGTCATAGCTTTGCTACTTGCCA
>JAVWPP010000054.1:0-1553 GCA_036635835.1 Clostridia bacterium
CTACTTTTTACAAAGAAAAAAGACTACTTAATGTAGCCTTTAAACTATTTAACATCTGTTGCCCAAAGTTCGTGCTTATTGCAATATGCATATATTGTAGATCCTTTTATATATTTAAATCTACACTCAGCATTTTGCTCAGGATATAGCGTTACCATGTGTTTTGTATCTTGCGTAACAAGCATAATCCACTGTATATAATGCTCTTTTTCCATAACATGATTTACTTTAACAAATATCTCATCTTCTATAATTTCATATGTAGGAATATGTTTTTCTACTGAAGCATCTACAGTATTTGGCACTAATACTTCCATTTGCGCGTTGCAGCATTTAATTCCACAGTCCTTGCAAGTGCAGTCTTTAAGCACGTCTACAGTTGCTCCGCATTCTTTGCATTTTTTAATTACTATATTTCTTCTCATTATATTCTCCTTTGTTTTGCTTAATCTCTGCAGCTATCTACTAAATCTAATATAGTTGCTTTATCCATGTATCCTTCTGATGTTTTAACAACTTTACCGTCTTTAAACACTACAAGTGTTGGCACTACCTCTATATTGTACTCTGCTGCTATATTCATGTTATCGTCTATATTTACTTTAGCGATATCAAAATCTGCTCTACTATTTCCTAGCTCTTCTAATATAGGTGCTAGTTTTTTACATGGTGGACACCAAGTAGCAAAAAAATCTACAAGTACTAATCCACTTTTGCCTACTACTTCGCTTTTGAAGTTATTTTCTGTTATTTCTTTTATCATAATAATTCTCCTTTAGTCTATTATATACTATTTAGCTATAAAATAAACCTTTTTATGTGTTTTTCATAAACAAGTTTGCTTTTTTATTTTTTTAATTTATATACAAAAAAAATACATGGAATTCCATGTATTTTTTAGTTATTGTTTTGTTTTTTTATTTTTTTATTTTTTTATTTTTTTACTTTTTCTTTTTTACTTTTTCTTTTTTTATATTTTCTCTAAGGAAGATATACATATATTGTTTGGTATGAATATCTATATGATCTCATGCTGTCTAAATGATCTGTCATTTTTACAAATATATTTATTTCCTTGTCTTTAGTTACTGGATATTCTACATATTCTCTAACTGTTCTATCTTCTGAATATTTCATTACACCTGGAACTGAAGAGCCCCGTAGGATTGTGATCTTTTCACAAACACTTTCTACTGGGAATTTTGAGAATGCTACTGGGTTCCATAGATTAGAAAAAATATTTAAGGGTGCTTCGTCTATAACTACTTCGTAATTTTTACCTATTTTACACCACATTTTTGCTGTTAATTCTTCTGTTAGCTCTCTTGAGTTTTTAAGAAGTATTACTTTGCAATCTGGATATATATTTTTGTTTTCTGCTAGCTGCTCTATATCTTCTTTATCTATATTAGCCATTTTTGCAACTTCATTTATTATTTTGTTTCTAAACTCTAGAGTGTCTTTCTTCCTGTTTAATATTTTTTGTACTGCTTCTTTAATCATAGAAACTCCTTCTAACTATGCAGTTGCACAGTTATTTATATTATTTTTTC
>JAVWPP010000054.1:1653-4975 GCA_036635835.1 Clostridia bacterium
TCTTTATATGTTTTTAATATCTTCTAAACATTTAAGCATATATATATTTTCTTCATTAGCAATAGAGCTAAAAAGCTTAACAAGCTCTTTATGTGCTAAAACATAGTCTTCTTTAGTTATTTTACCTACTTCTAATGCACTTTTTAACTCATTTGCATCCCAAACCATAACTAGACTTTCTCCATTTGAAAGCTTGTCTACCGTAATATCTAAATATAGATCTAAATAATACAGCTCATTATTTTCTAAAGCATTTTCCTTAACAATGTCTATGTAGTATCCTTTAAGGACTTTATCCTTATTGAAAAAGGCCCTAACTAAATATTTCTCATCTAGCGGTAACTGCTCTATAACGTAGTATCCATCGTCTATAAGGCAAATATCTTCTCCAGTGTGGTTAGATATATATGGCTCATTAGTGCTGTTTATTTTTTTAATAACGGTATATGCATTAAGGGCATCGTCTTTTGTAATCTTAATATCTACATCCGTAACTGCTCTTAAATATGTATCTTTAATATATTTTTTCTTCATTTTATCTCCTTATATTCTTTACTTTTCTCATTTAATTATACTATAAACGGCGTGCAAAAGCAATGCTTTACATAATATTATGGTTTGGTGGCAGTATATATGTATAAGAATGACTCTGCGGAGGAATTCATTCTTATATATTTTTTCTAGCTACACGGCCTTTTTTTAAGGAGAGTTAATTTCTGCTGAAGTACTATTTCTAGGTTAGTTATAGAGTTTAAAGTCTTGCTCACTGAGCTGTTTACAGCAGTTATTTGTTCTTTGTTATTTGTAATTTGCAGTATTTTTTGAATTTTCTCACCTTCTGCGTTTATTATATGGGAAAGAGCTGCTTGCTGCAGCGCTACAGACTGCAGTATATCTGTAACTGCTTGATCTATAGGGGTAGGAGCATATACAGTTACGGTTACTTTCTTAGTGGTTTTGCTTCCTCTTTTGTCCGTTACTTCATAAGATACAGTGTACTTACCTGGCACTGCTGTATTAACTGTGTTTTCCGTTACTAGAACGTCTGCTGTAATGTTTTTCTCTGCGCAGTCAAAAGCAGATACGCCTTGCATAGGATCGTAAATGGAATCTTTCTTTACGCAGTATACTGTGGTTATAATTACAGGAGGCGCGCATGGGGCTAAAACTCCTGCGTTTACGCTGCTGTTTACTTCACCTGCTCCTAAATTTATACGCTCTGTAATGCCTGTAACAGGGTCTGGAGTGCTTCCGTTTGGAACTAAGTTTTGCGTAGTTATGCTGTATCCTGGAGCTGGTAAAAACTTAGTATAATATGCTCCTTCTTGTAAGTTACTAAACTTATAGAACCCAGGGGTATTAGACATGCTATTTGCAGTAACTGTAGTAGCTAGCACCTCTGTTTTATCGCTAGCTAGTAGCTGCACAGTTACTCCGTTTATACCTGGCTCTTCTGGTTCGTACAAACCATTTTCGTTTATATCGTTCCATACAAAGCTTCCAATTTCGCTACTTGCGCTAGCTATAAGGCCAGCATTAACATAGTTGTTAAAGACATTAGCTCCTAAAGTAATCTCGTTTGTAAAGCCAGTAGCTGGGTTTGGAGTACTTCCGTTAAAAACTAAGTTTTGGCTAGTTAATATATATCCGTTTGGCGCCGTAAACTTAACTAAATACTTACCGGGCAAAAGCCTGCTAAAGTTATAGTATCCAGGAAAATCTCCGTAGTTACCAGTAATAACAGTATCTAAAATACTAGTTCCAGCTGCGTTATATAGCTCTACTTTAACCCCATTTAGCCCTATTTCTCCTACATCGTACATGCCATTTGCATTTGCGTCTATCCATACAAATTCTCCAATGCTACTTTGGTTATATCCAAAGATATTAGACGTAAAAGAGCTAGATTTAGCAATAATGCCTACACTAGAAACAGCAGTATTTTGCGCAGTGTTAATTATATTTTGCCCAACTACGCCACTTGTGTTTACGGCTCCTGTAATAAAGAGAAGATTAGGAGGAGCTGCTGCTGCTGCAAAGCTTGCAGCACTTGCTTTAAGAGATATTACTCTTTCTCCTGGCGGGGTATATAGAGCAAGATCAAAACTATTTACTGGAGCTGTAGCTCCTACAATGATCTGCTTGTCTACGCCCGGGCTATCTGTTGTCCTAATGGATATATTATAGCTAGGAGAAGAACCGTTAGTAAAAGATACACGTAGAGCGTTTAAAGTGGTAGGAAAAGTATCTGAAATTTCCCAGCTTGTTAGGTTTTCTGACCCAGTATTTGTAGACGTCATTTCATAACTAAACCCGCCTCCAATGCTTACAAACTGAGCCCCTTGCTTAGTAAATGTCATAGCAGGCACAGCTTCTAAAGCTCTGTTTTTTCTTTTATATGTTATTTTATCTATTGCTTTTTTTATTGTTTTAATATTCATTTTCATCACCTTACTTAATACTTTCGTATCCATATATTATATGAAAAATGCGGTGAAAAGTTCTTGTCTACTTTATTACAAAGAGGCTTGTATTATGCACTATGTTTATATGCATATAGCGCAAAAAAAAGCTTACAAACTTTTAGTTTGTAAACCTTAGAATGGAGCGGAAGACGAGATTCGAACTCGCGACGTTCACCTTGGCAAGGTGACGCTCTACCACTGAGCCACTTCCGCATATTGGTGGGAACTATAGGGCTCGAACCTATGACCCCCTGCTTGTAAGGCAGATGCTCTCCCAGCTGAGCTAAGCTCCCAATAATTTATATCGTTATTTTAACAAACTTTTTTGAGTTTGTCAAGAGAATATTTTATTTTTTCTAAAAGACTTGATATATATCTAAAAGTAAAAAAGATAAAAAATATATATGCTTACAAACATTGTCTGTATTTTTATATATCTTTTTATACTTTATATATCTTTTTATACTTTATATATTCTATATATTTATTTTTCTTCTTTTATACTTTTTATCTCTTTTTGTTGTTTTTATATTTTCTTATTGTTTTTATCTTTTATTATACTTTTTATATTTTCTTATACTTTTTTTCTTTTAAGATATTTTAAACTTGAATATATATTATCTGTATTTAAAAAGATTTTAGAGATGTTTCAGTATATGTGAATGTTTTTTACAAATAAAATCCCTAGAAAACGGGTTAGGAATTCTAGAGATTATGGAGCGGGTAGTGGGAATCGGACCCACGCAGCCAGCTTGGAAGGCTGGAATTCTACCATTGAACTACACCCGCAAATTTAATTGTTTGGTGCCCAGAGACGGAATCGAACCGCCGACACGAGGATTTTCAGTCCTCTGCTC
>JAVWPP010000055.1:0-4803 GCA_036635835.1 Clostridia bacterium
GTGTATTTTCTGGTTCTATATCTATTGATGTTTCTATTTTAAGTCCTTGTATTATCCTTGCTATGTCATAGTTTCCATCGAATAGTTTATTCATTCTTTCATTGTTATCAAAATTGATATATGCATATTGTTTATATTGTGTTTTACCAAATTCCTTCATAAGCCATGTTTTTCCTACTTGTCTTGCTCCACGTATAATTAGTGGCATTCTATCTTTTGAATTTTTCCACTGTATTAGTTCTTCTATTTTTTCTCTATACATAATTTTGCACCTTCTATCTATCTCTTATTATACCATACTAGCGTAGTTTAGCAATAGTTCTTTGTATATTTCGTATGTTTTTTCTACGTTTTTACACTTTTGCAAAGGAACTTTTGCATGCTGAGCACACTTTTACAAAGGAACTTTAGCTAGTTTACTACACTTTTGCAAAGGAACTTTGCAGCTGCATGCTAAAAGCAGGCTTTATACCTGCTTTTTATGGTTTATATTTCTTTAGAATTTGTATCTTTTTTAGGACAAATGTCAAAAGCACATAAAAGCTCTTTTGTATTTGTTATATATTCTTCTAAATCTTCTGCATTTCTTTTAGTTTTTAAACTTGTAGTGTCTTCTATTATGTCTATAAGGCTGTCGCACTCTCTAGCTGTCCATTTGCCTCTTAGGACATTTTCTAAAACATCTCCTGGGTCTACGTTTGGAATTTCTCTTTGGTTATATAGACACTCTCTTTCTCTATTGTATACAGAGATATTATCCATTACGTCTGAGTTATATATTTCGCTTAGATTATCTGCTATTTTGTCTACTATGTTATCATGATGAGCTTTAGGCGTTATTCTAGTTACGCTGCCTTTGTCTAGCATTTTCTCATATCTATCTATTGTGCTAAGGTACGATATTTGAGGCTTTACAGCCATTACGGATAATTCTACGCTGTATCCTTTATCTTTTAGTTTTTCCGCTGTTTCAAGCGGTACAGTAGGTGTTCTAAGTGTTCCTTCTACTATTAGATTGTATTTATCCTTGCTAAAGTCTTCTACCAAGGCTTCTACCATTTTACCTGAAAATGCTCCAAGTTTACTTACGGAATCTTCTCCATATTTTTCTTTTAACTCTTTGTATCTAGGATGGTACTGCCTAAAGTCGTCTCCGTTAATTATAACGCAGTTTCCTTTTAACCTATCTTTAAATATTCTATGTAGCGTTGTTTTACCTGAGCCAGACTGTCCACCTAGTATATATGCTCTTGGATTTTCATCTGGCTCTATATCTATTGTAAGCTTATTGTACATTTCTACTTTGTATTTTTCAAATTCTTCTTCCGTGAATTTTTCTAAGTTATCTTGATCCATTTTCCGCTCTCCTTACATATTATCTAGCTGGTCTATATACTCTTTTATGTGAGTAAAATATCCCTCTACTTTTTTTAAAGATTCTAGCGTGCTGTATTTAGAACCTATTATATCGTTTTTAGTTTTTGCTAAATGTAAGTATAGCAAGCAAAGTGGGTTTTTCTTATCTTTTGTAGATATATTTTTTTTTATTAATACTTTTAGTAAATCTGCTAATATGCCTTCGCAAACTTCGCTTAGGACTTCTTGTTCGAAGGTAACTTCATAGTCTTTATTTTTCATTTTAATCTTCTCCTCTAGAATTCTCAAGATTTTAAATATTTTTTCTCTTATATTATTTCATATTTTCTATGCAATGTCAAGGTTATATGATAATGTTATGTAATCTTAGCTCTTTACATATGCAAAAGCACCTATTTTACTAGGTGCTTTTATTGTTTTTATTTATTTTTATTTTTTTTATTTTTTTATTTTATTTTTTTATTTATTTTTTTATTTTTTATTTTTTTTATTTTTTCTTATTTTTTAAAACATATGAGTAACTTTACTTACATTAATAATATTACCGTATCTAGTTAGTTATCTTTTATATGTTTTTCTAAAAAAATATCCTTTTCTACTTTTTAAGCTGCTCTTTAACTTGGCTTTCAAGCATAGCTACTAAAGCATCTGCAGACATTTGACCTAAGTCTTTTCCTTCATCTCTAGCTCTAACAGAAACAACATTTGCTTCTAAATCTTTTTGTCCTAGTACAACCATGTATGGAACTTTTTCTAGCTGAGCTTGTCTAATCTTATAGCCTAGTTTTTCTACACTTGTGTCTACTTCTACTTTAAATCCAGCCATAATTAATTTTTGCTCTACTTCTTTTGCATAATCTATTTGAGCATCTGCAATTGGAAGTATTTTTACTTGTACGGGTGCAAGCCAAAGTGGGAAAGCACCTGCGTATTTTTCTATAAGCATTGCAAGAGTTCTTTCGTATGATCCTATAGATGATCTATGTATAATTACAGGTCTTACTTTTTCTCCGTTTGCATCTATATATGTCATGTCTAATCTCTCAGCAAGAGCAAAATCTAGCTGCACAGTTATTATTGTATCTTCTTTACCGTATACATTCTTACCTTGTATATCTAGTTTTGGTCCATAGAAAGCTGCTTCTCCATCTGCTTCTACATAATCTAGTCCTATGCTGTCTAGTATGCTCTTCATTTGTTTCTGAGTTGCTTCCCATGCTTCTGGTTTGTTTATATATTTTTCTGTGTTATTTGGGTCCCATTTAGAAAATCTATATGTGAACTCATTTCCAAGTCCTAGGCATTTCTCGAAATATTTAATTAAGTCTAAAACTGCTTTAAACTCTGCTTCTACTTGATCTGCTCTTACTACTAAATGTCCTTCTGAAAGTGTGAACTGTCTTACTCTTGTTAGTCCATGCATTTCTCCAGAAGATTCGTTTCTAAATAGAGTAGAAGTTTCATTGTATCTAAAAGGAAGCTCTCTATAGCTATGCATTTTAGCTTTGTATACCATGAACTGGAATGGACATGTCATTGGTCTTAGAGCAAATATTTCTTTGTCTACTTCTTCGTCTCCTAGTATAAACATACCTTCTTTATAGTGGTCCCAGTGACCTGAAAGTTTGTATAAATCTGATTTAGCCATAAATGGAGTTTTAGTTAATAGGTAGCCTCTTCTTCTTTCTTCGTCTTCTACAAATCTTTGTAGTGTTTGCACTACTGTTGCTCCTTTTGGCATTAGTAGTGGAAGTCCTTGTCCTATAACATCTACAGTTGTAAATAGTTCTAGCTCTCTTCCAAGTTTATTATGGTCTCTTTTTTTAGCATCTTCTCTTCTTAGGATTTCTGCTTCTAATTCTTCGCTTGTTTTATATGCTGTTCCATATATTCTAGTAAGCATTTTGTTTTTTTCGCTACCTTTCCAGTATGCTCCTGTTACTGAAAATAGCTTTACTTTTCCTACGGCTTTAGTGTATAGAGCATGAGGCCCAACGCACATATCTACGTAATCTCCTTGTTTAAAGAAAGATATCTCAGACTCTTCTGATAGATCTTCTATAAGCTGAAGTTTATATGGCTCATCTTTCATAAGCTCTTTTGCCTTTTCTCTTGGAAGTATAAATGCTTCTATTTTTAAGTTTTCTTTTATTATTTTTTTCATTTCGTCTTCTATTTTTTCTAGATCTTCGTTTGTTATTTCTAGGTTATCGAAATCATAATAGAAACCGCCTTCTATTGATGGTCCTATTGCAATTTTAACATCTTTGTATAGCCTTTTAACTGCTTGCGCTAGCACGTGAGCTGCTGTATGTCTAAACACTTCTATTTTATCGTTATACTGATCTATTTCTTCTATATTTCCGTTTTTATCTATTATTTTTATAGCCATTTTTTTCTCCTCCTAATTTGGTAGTACTATTTTTTCTTTTAATACTTGATAGAATTTATCTCCCTTTTTCTCATTTACACTGTATGATGCGTATTTTTCTGTTATTTCTTCTATTACAACTTCATAAGTGTTATCGTCATTTAAATCGCATACAAACTTAACATCGTATATTGGCCAAGTTGATGAGTATTTTTTTATACTTCTTATATAGCTCATCTTTATAACTTCCGGTGCTTTTCCTTCTTCTACGTATATAACGGAAGAATATGCTCCTTTGTCTTTAGCAGATTTTGCTGAATTTGCAACTATAATTTTACCAACTGTTTCTGGTCTTATAGATACATTATATACTTTTTTTATATCTACAGTTTTATTTCTAAGTGCAAATCTAAACAAAGCTTTTTTAACAATTTTTTTGTTTTCTTCTAAGTCTTTTTTAACATCCACGCTTTCCATTTGTCTGTTTGTTATGTCTTTATCTCCTTCTACAGCTATATATACGTCCTGGTTGTTTAATATGCTTGTTTTAGCATATATTTCTGAATTTTTGCCGCATATATATGATTTAATTTGGAATGTTCCCATTTTTCCTCTTTCTGTGAATGTAGAGATATCTACGTTTTCTTTTGCGTTATTTGCAAAGAATGTTTTTGCATCTATCCATGTGTTATTGTATTTTGCACCAAGTACTAAGTTTGAAAGTATTATTGGTGATGATTTTTTTGCTTTATCTAAATCTGTTTCTACGTCTTTTTTGTTTTCATATTTTATGATGTCTCTTGAGTTTGTATAGTATATTCCTATGCCTACAGTTAGGACTGTAAGTATTGCTATTACTAGTATAAGGGGTAATATTTTCTTAAATCTCATATTTTATATCCTCTATCTTTTCTTTTTTTTAGAAACATATGCAAAAGCTTTTTCTCATTTTTTGATGTTTCCGTATCTACCATTTATTTTTTTATTTTTTTCTTTTTTTCTTTTTTTCTTTTTTTCTTTTTTTCTTTTTTATTTTTTTTTTTATTTTTATTTTG
>JAVWPP010000056.1:0-4180 GCA_036635835.1 Clostridia bacterium
CTAAATATATACGCTAAACTAGATTAAAGAGAAGAAAGTTAGATATATGTTTAAAAAAATAAAAAATAGTTAAAAACAGACAACTTATATTAATATAAGCCATCTGTTTTTTTATATGAAATAAAATAAAAAAACATAAAAATAAGCATTAATATGCAAGAAAACGTATAAATTCTACTAAAAAAATAATAATAAGAAAGAATAGTATTTCATTAATGTTACAGAAAAATTACAAATTAATATTTTTTCGTATATAGTTCGATAAAGTATTGCATAAGAATATTTTTTGTGCTAAATTGTTATTATAAAGAAGTATAATGTATGAAAATGTCTAAGAAAAAATATATAAATATATTTTTAGCAGATGTTTTTAATATACATAGAAAAGGAGCGCATATATGAATGGAAGTCTAGGTATTTATATAGGTGATAAAGTTATCAAATATGCCAAACTTTCTGTGGATAATCAAAAACGTGTTGGCGTTGAAGCGGTAGGAACAAAGTTTATTACATCAACTAAAGAAGATACGATTAAAGAGATTCTACAAGAAGTAGGCGGAGCTAATGTTCCAGTAAGTTTAAATTTAAAAAATGAAACGTATGAAAATATAAGTTTAATAAGTAAATTAAGCAAATCCGACATGGCTAAAGTAATTGAAATAGAATTTGAAGACCTATGTGAAAAAAAAGGTACAAACGCAAAACTTTTCGATAAACGACATATGATTACAGATCAATCTGAAACGGAAGAAACTACTAATGTGCTAATAGTTAGAGCTACAAAAGCACAAGTTGAAGATATTAAAAACAGTGTACATGCATCAGTTGCAGGTATTTTACCAACACAAATAACAATAACAAATTTAGTTCAACCTAGTGAATCAAATTATATAATTCTAAATTTAGAAGAACAAACACAAATAATAACTGTTATTAAAGGTAAGATAGTAAAGCTTAATACACTTAATCTTGGGCTTTCAACTATTTTAGAAAAATTATCATATGAACTTAATTCATATTCTAAAGCTTATGAAGTGTGTAAATCTTTAAATGTATACGGAGATTCTTCATCAGAATCTGCACCGGAATATGAAAAAGTTGTAGAACCTATTTTACAAGATATAATTCATAGGTTTGAGGCAGAGATAATTGAATATAGAGATGATCTTAAAAAAATATACATCACTGGAGTTGGCCCTATGTTTGCTAATTTAGATAAACTTTTCGAAGAATATTTTCAAATTAGAACAGAGCTTTTAAAACCACATTTCCTATCACCAGCTAGTATATCTGGCAATTTAGCGCAGGTTTTAGAATCTAACTCAGCTATATCTCTTGCATATGAAGTAATAGAACCATCATATAAGTTTTTGAATTTTTCTACGCAGTCTGTATCTAATATAAACGTGCAAGATAAGATAAAAGATATATTTAGTTCACTTAAAAATCCAGTTAATTTAAAGAAAGATGCCCCTAAAAAAGAGGTTAAAAACGTAGGCGGAATTAATCCTCTTACAGGAGTTGCAGCTGCAGCAGTTACGCCAATGCAGCAAACTACAAACCTAACTGGTGGTTCTATATTTGAAGATCCAGGAACTGTAGGTAGCGAGCTAGCAGCAGATTCTAAAATCTTAGATTCAAATATTGCAGAGCACCAAGAAGAAGCAAACGCTACAGTAGCTCAGTCAGAAGAAGAAGAGCTAAACTTAGTAAACGACGTTAAAAAGCAAAAGAAAAAAAATAGAGAAAATGTACCTTCATCTGGAATAGACAGCTTCGCATCATTTGTAACTAATTTAAGTATAATATCTGCATGCGCAGTTATAACATATATAACAGTCGGTGTCTTTTTCGATAAACAAATTACAAGTACAGAAAAAGTTTTCTTAGAAAAAACTAAAGAAATAAGCTCATCTCTTACTGAAATAGAGTCAGATATAAATTACGTAAAACAAGTAACAGGTGAATATGAAAAAATAAACACATATATAACAGATACAACAAGCAAGATAGAAAATCAAGAAATAGGTAAGTTTACTACATATAATGTAGCTAAGTTCTTGCAAGAGCTTATGAATATAATACCTAAAAACGTAACACTTGAAAAGATATCTACTAATGAAAATAAAAATGTTACAATTACAGCTAAATCTCCTGCATATGCAGATCTAGGTTACTTTATATCTAGAATTAAATTAGATGGTACATTAAAAAACATACAAATAAAGAACATTACACATGGTGCTGAAATCAAGATAGAAATAGGTGGTGATTTGCCATAATGAATAGTACAACAAAATTAGTAATTAGCATGGTTTCCCTTGTAGCATTTATAGGGTGTGGAACATATCTTGCAATTAACAGTGTAGAAGTTGCAGGCTCAACTATTAGATCTATAAGTGAGTATGGTAGTACAATAGAAGATATAACTAAGAAAGAGCAAACATTCAATTCTGCTCTTACTCAGCAAAAAACAAAATCTTCTGAGCTTAAAAGTGCAACTAAAATGTTTGAAAGTGAAAAGCTAAAATATAATAACATTTCAGATGTAACAATTGCAACAATTAAAGATGCAACAAAAATTGAAAAATACTCTTTAGAATACCTATGGGTAAAGCTAGGCAACTACGCAAAGAAATATAATTTAACAGTTGCTTTAGTTGAGCCAGGTGGTACTTTAACAGAAACACCTCCAACTACAGGAGAAACAAAGCCAGAAACAAAGCCAGGTGGAGCAGAAACAACACCAGGAACAGAAACAAAGCCAGGTGGAGCAGAAACTACTCCTGGAACAACACCACCAACAGATCCAGGAACGCAAGTGCCAGACACAGGTGGAGCTAGTCCTACTAGTAGTGGATACAAAATTAAAGTAAGCGGAGATTATAAAAAAATCGCAGACTTTATATATGTTGTTGAAAATGATAACACATTAAGATTTAAACTAGATAATATAACTATGACAGGTTCAACAGGTGTAACTGCAGAATTTGAAATTAAAAATCTACAAATCATAAAATAAGGAGGTTAGTATGAAGAAAAGTACAATAGTAACATTTATACTATCAGTAATGGTTTTTGCAACAATCGGTGCTATATCAATTATTCTAATAATGCCAGATTCAAGACCAGATTCATACGTAGCGCCTAAGTATGAGCAGCTTCAAAGAGGAAATTATACTTACGTACAAACTAAGAATATTACTCTTGAAAGTATAGAGCAAAGATATGAAGTAAATCAAGATTATTTAAATAAGCTATTAAGAGAGCAAAGCTATAAACCGGGTAATATTAACCCATTTGCAGGCTCAGGAGAAGCAGATAATAATAATAATAATAATAATAACAACAATACAAATAATAATACAAACAACAACAATAATACAAATAACAATAATAACACAAATAACAACAATAATAACTCAACTCCATCAGGTGGAGCTAAGTAATTTAAGCAAATTCAAAGGGGGATCTTCCCCTTTTGGACAAGCTTTTTAGAAAAAAAGTAGAAAAGACTTTTATCTTAAAAAATAAATATTTATCGTACAGTGTAAGTAAAAAAATAATAAAAATCAATAAAAAATAATAAAGAAAATAAAAAAACAAACAACAAAAGAAAAAACATATTTACATTGTAATATGAATATTTACAAACGAAGAAATTGAGCAAAACAAGTAAGATTCACTAATTAACTTGGTATAAGCACAAAAGCTGTGTTATACATATATGTTCAAGGAGGAAGAAAAATGAAAAAAGGTATGTCATTAATCGTTTTAGTTATTACTATTCTAGTAATGATTATATTAGCGGGCGTTGTTGTAGTAAGTTTATCTAAAAACAACCCAATTGAAACTGCTAAAACAGCTAATACATTAACTGCTTTATCTGAAGCACAAAGTGCTGTAACATTATATGCTGCTAACAGATTAGCAAAGACAAGCGACGGAGATACAAAATTGAGAATAGGTGAAGATGGAGGAGCAGAATTGTTGGAAAATTCTAACGTTGCTTTATATGAAAAAGATGCTACAGTTGCAATAGATGCAGGTGATGATAAAAACGTTTACTATAAAATTAATAAAACTGCAGCAACTAAACTAATGGATATTACATTACCAGCAGAATCTTCAGGGCTATATTATGCATCTAATGTATATGGAAAAATAGCATTAGTAGTAA
>JAVWPP010000057.1:0-4098 GCA_036635835.1 Clostridia bacterium
ACGGAAAATATATTAATGAGAATAAAGCTTCTCATATGTTTTAAAAAATAAAAAATTAGACTAAATATTTAGTCTAATTTTTCTTTTATTGTATAGCCTTTAAAAGCGCATCTACCTTATCTGTTTTTTCCCAAGCAACATTTAAATCTTCTCTACCCATATGTCCATAGGCAGCAAGCTTGCGGTAAATAGGCTTAGCTAAATCTAGATCCTTTATAATAGAATAAGGTCTAAGATCGAAAACTTTCTTTACAGCAGCTGCAATTTTTTCTTCAGCAACTGTATTAGTTCCAAAAGTATCTACTAAAATAGACACAGGATTTGCAACACCAATTGCGTAAGAAAGCTGTATTTCGCACTTGCTAGCAAGCCTCGCAGCAACTATATTCTTAGCAACATATCTAGCTGCATAAGCTGCACTTCTATCTACTTTAGTTGGATCCTTACCAGAAAAAGCTCCGCCACCATGCCTAGAATATCCGCCATAAGTGTCTACTATAATCTTTCTACCAGTAAGACCACTGTCCCCTTGAGGGCCCCCTATAACGAATCTACCTGTTGGATTTATATATATCTTAGTATTTGCATCTAGCAAATCTTTAGGAATAATATACTTAACAACATTTTCTAAAATATCTGCATAAATTTGCTCTGTAGAAATTTTAGAACTATGCTGAGAAGATACAACAACAGTATCTACTCTAACTGGCTTAGAATCTACATATTCAATAGTTACCTGAGTCTTACCATCTGGTCTTAGATACGGCATAACTCCTGTTTTTCTAACTTCAGTTAACCTTTTAGCAAGCTTATGCGCAAGCGTAATAGGAAGCGGCATAAGCTCCTTTGTCTCATCGCAGGCAAAACCAAACATAATACCTTGGTCTCCAGCTCCAATAGTAGAAGCTTCTTCTTTTTTGTTTGCATCTGCTTTTTCTTCTAAAGAAGAATCTACGCCAAGAGCAATATCTTTAGACTGCTCATCAATTGCCGTAAGGACTGCACAAGTTGCGGCATCAAAACCATACTCGCTACGAGTGTATCCAATTTCTTTGATAGTTTTTCTTGCTATCTTTGGTATATCTACATAACAAGAAGTAGATATTTCACCAACTATGTTAACAAGGCCTGTTGTAACAAGTGTTTCACAGGCAACCCTTCCATCTGGGTCTTCAGCTAAAATTGCGTCTAAAACTGCATCAGATATTTGATCACAAATTTTATCTGGATGTCCTTCTGTTACTGATTCAGAAGTAAATAAAAAGTTTTTCATAAAAGTTCCTCCAATATATGAATTTGCGATTAAAATAGGCAAAATAGGGTGTAAAAAACTAGCTAACCATATAACGGCAAGCTAGTATTCGAACACTTATCTTTCGGCATGCCGCAGGATTTAGCACCTTGCTTTCGCAGGTTGCTGGACTTCACAGGGCCTGTCCCTCAGTCGCTCTTGATAAGAAATATTTTAATCTACAAATATCTTAACATACCCTAAGAAATTTGTCAATATATATACTAATTTTTTCTTAAAAACGTAGTAAAAAAAATATATATATAAAATATAAACAAACGTAGTATCTAGAAATATACATTAAATTCAAAGCAAAGCAAAGAAAAAGTATATAAACTAGATACTACGTTTTAAAAAACTAAACCCTAGACTTATCTAAAAACAAATCTAAATTAGGAGGCAAATATGTATAAAAACAAAAAATACAAACATAACTAATTAAAATAATCTCACAAATAAAATTAAAATCATCAGAAAGAGGTTCTAAAACATAATTCATAACATACATAATACCAAAAATACTAGCAAAAGAAATATAATAAAAAACAATATTAAGCACTTCCGAAATCCCTGGAAAAAACCTATCATATATATAATAAGAAACAATACAAAAAACAATAGAAAACGTAACCCCAGTAACATACGAAACAATATAAGTAGATCCCGTATTATCCATATAATTAAGCAAAAAGAAAGCAAAACTTGGGTAAAAAAGCATCTTCATATGTTCCCAAACACTCTCATTTATAGGCACAAACATATTAATAATCAAATTACTGCCTATAGCATCATACACATAATGAAAAAAAGTACCGTATAACAGCAAAAAAAACAAAGCAGTAAACATATTTCTTAGCGTAAACATTCATATAATCACCAATATAAGCTTATGCAAAAAATAAAAAAATATACCCTGAAATTAATCAGGGTAAGTAAGATAGTTAGTTACAGCAACAACATAAAATTAATATTATAATTAAAATTATCCATATGCAGCAGCTTCCGCCTCCGAAAAGACCACATCCGCCTCCGCATCCATTACCACATCCGCAGCTATTACAGCCACATCCACATCTTTCATCCATCATAGCAATCACTCCTTCTTAAATTGGAAGTCCACTAGAAAATTCTAAAATTTCATTTGGACCTACAATATTATTAGAATTACTATTTTTACAACTGAACATAATGTAAATAAGTATAGCAAACCATACTATCGTATTATCCTTGCACATAACACCCTCCAAATCTAAAGGAAAATCTACTTTTCTTTAGATTTATAGTATATATTATGTACTTAAATAAGAAAATGTGACATAACTCTTGAAAAAAGACAGAAAGTTTGGTAAAATGGAATTTAACTCGTAGGGGGTAATATTTTGAAAAAAAATGAAACATGTGAAGTAGAGTTCATAGATAACGGATACGAAGGAGAAGGCATATGTAAAATAGGGGAAATACCTGTTTTTGTACCATATGCAATAAAAGGCGAAAAAGCAACAATAAAAATAGTAAAAGTAAACAAAAACTTTGCATTTGGTAAAATAGAAAAATACATAACGCAAAGCGAAAATAGAGAACAGCTAACATGCCCAGTATACGGAAAATGCGGGGGGTGCAACTTGTTACACATGAAATACAGCTACCAGCTTGCATTAAAGAAACAATTTGTAGAAAACAGCTTTAGAAAAGAAGGTTTAAAACCAGCCATACATAACACAATAGGCCTTGGTATACCTTTCGAATATAGAAACAAAGTTCAGTACCCCGTATCATCAGATGAAAACGGAAAAAACCAAATAGGATTCTACGCTAAAAAATCACATAACATAGTTCCAAACGAAGGATGCTGCATACAAGACAAAGAAGCAGATAACGTAGCAAAAACAGCATTTAACATACTTACAGACTTAGGAGTCTTAGGATACAATGAAATAACTAAAAAAGGAACAATAAGACACATAATAATAAGGCGTGGATATTACACAGGCGAAGTAATGTGCGTCTTAGTAATAAACAAAGAAGACTTTAAACAAAAAGATCAGTTTATCAAAACCCTCCTAGAAAAACACCCGGAAATTAAAACAGTAGTATTAAACATAAATAAAGAAAGCACAAACAAAATACTAGGAGAAAAAAATATAGTCATCTACGGAGATGGATATATTACAGATACCCTTGGAAAAGCAAAATACAAAATATCTGCAAGTTCATTCTACCAAGTAAACTCTCCACAAGCAGAAGCAATGTACGAAGAAGTAAAAACATTTGCAAACCTAACAGGAAAAGAAACAGTGCTAGATATGTATGCAGGTGTAGGCACAATAGGCATATTCCTAGCTAGAGATGCTAAAAAGGTATATGGTATAGAAATAGTAGAAGAAGCCGTAGAAATGGCAAATAAGAGCATAGAGGATAACAACCTAACAAACTGCGAGTACGTAGCAGGAGATGCCGGAAGCAGGCTTAAAGAAATATTAGAAAACAAAACAGAAACAATAGATGTTACAGTAGTAGATCCCCCAAGAAAAGGCTTAGACGATCTTGCAATAGAGCAGCTATTAAATACAAATAGTAAAAAAATAATTTACGTAAGCTGCAACCCAGCAACTCTTGCAAGAGATGTTAAAAAGCTTTCAGAAAAATATGAAATTAAGAATGTGCAGCCAATAGATTTGTTTCCACAAACTAGTCATGTTGAGTGTGTCGTGTTGATGTCAAGGGTTCAAAAGTAATGTCTGAAAAAGGCTTGTAATAAAGGAATTTCCGAGGGCAGGGGGTAAAACTCCGACTCTCGGATTTTTTGC
>JAVWPP010000058.1:0-4038 GCA_036635835.1 Clostridia bacterium
GTATAATACTAGTACTAGCTATAGCCCTAATTGTAGTACTTTCTACAAATAAAAATGCAGAAGTTAAACCAATACCAGAAATAACTAGTGAAGGAATCAATCCAAATATGAATAGTATTCCTAAAGAAGAAGTAAATTTAGATGAAGTACGCAAAAAAATAGAAAAAAACAAACAGAATATAGATAATACCGTTGGCTTTGAATAAAAAACATAAAAGTAAAAAAAAAAAATAAAATAATAATAATAATAATAATAATAATAAAGTGAGCTAGATTAAATCTAGCTCATTTTTCATGCATCTTGCGCATAATATAAAAATAATATATAATAATTACAAAAGAAAAAAACATATATAATACAAAAGGAGAAAAAGTGAAAAAAGAAATAGATAAAAAAGATAAAGAAATAGAACAAGAAAATAAAAAAAGAGAAATAGTACTCCTTATAGTAGTTGCATGCATATATATTTTAAGTATATTTGTAAAAGGAGATATAAAAGGATATCTAATGTGCATAGCATATATATTAGTAGCCTTTAAAATCCTATCAACTGCCCTTAAAAATATATTCAGAGGAAATATACTAGATGAAACTTTCCTTATGGCGCTTGCGTCTTTAGGAGCAATATACATAGGGCAGCTAGAAGAAGCTATAGCAGTTTTGTTCCTCTACAGATTACGGAGAGTACATAGAAGACCTAGCTACTACGTCTTCTAAAAAAAATATAGAAACATTAGCAGACATAAGGCCAGATACAGTTACAAAAGTAGAAGGAGAAACAGAAACTAAAGTAAAAGCAGAAACCATAAACATAGGAGAAACCTTCCTAGTAGCACCTTTTGAGAGAATAGGCCTAGATGGCATAGTTACCAAAGGAAGCAGCATGCTAGACACATCAGCCCTTACAGGAGAAAGCATGCCAGTAGACGTAAAAGAAGGCAGCAAAGTAATGTCTGGAAGCATAAACATATCTAGCAGCATACTCGTAAAAGCATCTGCAAAGAGCAAAGACTCAGCAGCAAGCAGAATTTTAGAAATAGTAGAGGAAGCAGCAAGCAAAAAGTCTAGAGCAGAAAAATACATAAGCAGATTTGCCCAGATATACACCCCTCTTGTAATATGCATAGCAGCGCTTGTAGCATGCGTGCCAACAATATTCTTCGCGCAAAACGTAGACACCTGGATATATAGAGCACTAGTATTTTTAGTAGTATCTTGTCCATGCGCCCTAGTTATATCCATACCACTTAGCTTTTTTGCAGGCATAGGAGCTGCCTCTAAAAGAGGAATACTTGTAAAAGGATCTGCATATTTAGAATCTATGCAAAGAATTAAGACGCTTGTATTAGACAAAACCGGCACCGTAACAGAAGGAAAATTCAAAATACAGGAGATAAAAGCAGCAGGTAACGAAGAAGAGCTGTTAGAAGCAGCAGCATATGCAGAGTATAGATCTAGCCACCCAATTGCCAAAATATTAGTAGATGCATATGCAAATACTATAGATGCAAGAAAGATAATAAGCTATGCAGAAATCCCCGGAAAAGGCGCTAAAGTAGATGTTCTAGGAGAAGAAATATTAGCAGGCTCAGCAAAGCTTTTGCAGCAAGAAGGCGTGCAGTTTACAGAAGCTATATCAGTTGGAACTCATGTATATATTGCCAAAGATAAAAAGTATTTAGGACATATTACACTTGGAGACAGCATAAAAGTAGAAACAAAAGAAGCTGTGCAAAGAATTAAAAAACTTGGAATAGACGTAGTCATGCTAACTGGAGATAAGAAAGAAATAGCAGAAAAAGTAGCTAAAGAAACAAATATAGATAAAGTATTTTCAGAGCTAATGCCAGAAGATAAACTAAGAATTTTAGAAGAAATATTAGAAAAAAAAGAAAATAAAAAAGATATAGTTGCATACATAGGAGACGGCATAAACGATGCACCCGCCCTTAAAAGAGCAGACATAGGAATAGCAATGGGAGGAGCAGGAGCAGATAGCGCGCTAGAAGCCGCAGATATAGTATTTATGCAAGATAACCTAATGAAAGTAGAAGAAGGCATTAAAATCTCAAAGAAAACAAAAAAAATAGTTATACAAAATATAGTTTTTGCCCTTACGGTAAAATGCATATTTATGCTTCTTGGCACAGCAGGCATATCCTCAGTATGGGAAGCAGTATTTGCAGATGTAGGTGTTTCAATATTAGCCATAATTAATGCTACAAGATGCATGAAAATTAAATAATCTCTTTAGTTTTCACACTTTTTGTTGTATAATGTATATATATTAAAGGAGAAACCAATATGGAAAAAGAAAATATAGAAAAAGAAAATAAAAATATAGAAAATAAAAATAATAAAAGCAGTAAAAGCAGTAAAAACAATAAAAATAATAAAAAGACATGGATTATAGTATCAGTAGTTATAGTTTTAGTAGCAATACTTTCTTTAGGAGCATACGTATTTTGCTTAAACAACAACAGTAGCAAAAATAAAGCAAATCCAAAAAATGAGCAAGATATTCTAGTACCTCTAAACGAATGGGCAAAAGTTAGCAAATTAAACGCTAAAGACAAAGTAAATGCAGACGTTTTAGTTAAAGTTAATAAAGTTATTAGAGGCGTAGAGGCAGCAGATATAGTTAAATCTCATGTAGAAAATACAAAATTTTTAGAATACACTGGTCCTGCACCTGGTATGGAAATGGTAGTCATAGAATACGAGCTAGATATCAAAGACTATGTTACAGATAGATTCGGAGCAGATCTTAAAATAGATGCAGAGATAGTATCTATCACAGGCAAAATGCTAGAAGACCAAAACTCTAAATATATAATACCAGTTAGAAACATAAGCTCAGAAGAAAAAATAAAAAGAGGAGAAAAAGGTGTTGGATATCTAGAAACACAGGTACCAGTTACCACTCAAGATTTCTGCATAAAAATCGGAGCAAAAGATGGAACAAGGGTAATGTTTAAAACAAAATAATAAACTTAAAAGGAGCAGAAATGCTTCTTTTTTCACCTAAATAGTTGACATAAGCTAAGAAGTAGTATATAATTAATCTACAAATAAAATAAAGGGATTATTTAAAATTAAATAATCAAAGGAGAATTTAATATGAAAACATTAGATTTATTAAACAGTAATTTACCAGAGGAAGTAAAATCAGCAACAAGAAAAGTAATAAATCAACTTTCAGAAAAACTAGATCCTATTAAACTAATAAGTATAATAAATAAAACAGGATACAGCATTTGCAAAGATGCAGATGAATCTACAGTTTTAGCTATTATATTTAATATAGTAAAAAACCATTACGATGAAATCTTAAAAATAGCATAATAGATAATATTTAAGTTAAACACTTGTAAGATGGTGAAAACCACCAACACCTTGTATTACAAGGAGCTGGTGGTTTTGTAATTGATATAAAAACTGCGTAGATTTAATATATCAAATACAAAAACTGCCACAACACTTTAAGAATTTTGGTAGCAGTATAGATTATTTTTTTCTTAAATGATATAATTTTATATGTAATAATAAATGCTAAATACAAATTTATAAGTAAAGGTGTGTGTAAAAATGAGTTTAATAGATGCTATGATAAAAACGTATAAAGGTAATAATTTAAGTCAAGAAGAAATAAAAAACTTGCAAAATAAAAGATTAAAAAAACTTGTTGAGTATGCGAAGCAAAATAGTCCATATTTCAAAGATTTATATGCAGGTATTGATAAAGATTTTAATTTAGAAGAATTGCCTATAACAAACAAAATAGACATGATTAAAAACTTTGATAGTTGGATAACAGATAGTAATATAAGTATGCAAAAAATAGAAGAGTTCACTAGTGATATAGAAAATGTTGGACGTATGATAGATGGTAAATATCTTATATTTAAGACATCTGGATCAACAGGAAATCCCGCAATAGTTTTGTACGATAAACAAAATATAGAGGTTGCTTCAGCAGTAGCAGCATTTAGAACTTTTGCAAGAAAAGAAGATTTTAAAGCATTTATGAAAAATGG
>JAVWPP010000059.1:0-3991 GCA_036635835.1 Clostridia bacterium
CTTCTGCTACTAGTTCTTTACCTGCTAGAAAATATGTACCTGCGTTTTCTACTGTAATATTTGCCATTTCATCTTTATCTATCTTTACATCATTAGATATAAGCTCTGCTTTAGCAGTTTTTTCATTGAAATAATATAAATAAACTTCTTTATCTTTTGCGTATTGATCTTTTACTGAAAAAGATATAACTGCTCCTTTTGGTAGCTCTCCTTCGTATTTTAAATTTAAAAATATGGGATTAGCATCTGCTTTAGCAACTGCTTTTAAAGCGTCTGAAACTTTTAAATCTTTAGAAGCTTCTACAGAAATACTAAGTGGTTTTGTAGGATTTGGATCTATGTTTTTAGTGTTAAAAGACATGAATATATCTCCAAATTTTAAGACCATCTCTCTTGCTGTTCCAGTCTTTAATTTCTTTAATAAAGCTACACTTATTTCACCGTTTGTAGGCATTATTATTGTTGCTTTAGTATCAGTATCTATTAGATTTTTAATCTGATCTTCTACTGGCATTATAGCATTATCTGCTATAATGTAATATCTTGTTTGACTGTATTTTTGATTATTAACATCCTTTTTCTCATTTGAATTAGATCCATTAAATCCTTGGTATTCTACTTTTACATCTTCTCCTGCTTTATCTAGCCATAATGTAGGTACTGCAAATGTTTCGGTTGTATTTTCTATAGTTGCATTATTTGTATTTAATACTACTTGCTCTGTTACATCTTTTCCTTGTGACAGTTCTATTCCACCAAAACCGTTACCAGAAACGTCTATTTTGCCGTCTAAGGTAACTGTTGAACCGTTAACAAGTAATCCTGCATTTGCACCTGTTAGTTTGATATTTTGAATTGTAACTACTGACTTATATGCCTGTAAAACATATGCTTTAGTACTCTCCCATTTAGTATTATCTTGCATAGTCATTTTCATAGTTTTATTATTTCCGTTAATAGTAAGGTTAGGTTTGTTTGAGATATTGATTTTTTCAGTTACCTCTATATCTCCTTTAAGATTAATAGTTGTAATTGCTGAATTTGCAAGAGCTGCTTTAAACTCTGCTTCTGTTGTAACATCTGCTGCTGTTACTACTGCTTCTGTTTTTGCCTCTACAGTTTCTGCTGTTTTAGCTGGTGCTACTTCTGCTGCTAGCACATTTGAAAAAGGAACTATAGCTACTACTGCTAACATTGCTGTTCCTAGAATAATTTTTGAATATTTTTTATTCATTTTAATATACCTCCTCAAGTAATTCTTTAGTAAGTTTTCTTACCAGTAGCTACATTTTAGCTTTGTGAATAAGGCTTGTCAATGCTTTTTTTCTCTTCTCTTTTTTTATTACAATTTATTACTTTATCTGCATATAGTTTTATATATTTATTTTTATTTTGTTTTATTTTTTAAAACATATGAGTAAGTTTAACCTCTTTAGAAAATTAACCGTATGCATATATTTTTTATTTTCTTTTATTCTTTTTTTATTCTTTTTTATTATTTTATTTTTTTCTTTTTTCTTCTTTTAAGCATAAAAAAATTGCTGATATTCTCAGCAATTTTTAGTCTTATATTTTTGTTTTTATTTTCGTTTTTTTAGCTAAACTTTTTTCTACTTATTTAGAATATTAATTCTAAATAACCTTTCTAATTTACCATCTTGAAAATGAACATGTTCTAGAGTTTTACGTTTTTTAAAAGCAACGTAAGATTTATTAATATATCCTGCTTTAATAGTGACTCTTGAAAACTTAGATACATCATCTAAAAAATCTACATTAACATTAAACACACTTTGCCCTTTATACGGAAGAATTTCTATTCTCTCATATATAGTTTTTTGGCCAAAAATATTCTTAACTTCTATTAATATTTTTAAAGTAATATTAAATGTACAACGCATTAAAGTTTCTTTATTTAATGTATACTCATATGCCCCAATTTTCTTATCTATATCTTCGCTATTAACAAACATATCTATAAATTCACTATACGTAAAACTTAGATTATATTTATCTATCTCCTTTTGAAAAGCTTCTGACTTAAGTTTCATAGCTTTCTTTTTATGTGCTTTATATAAATCTAGATATACAACATTATTAGTATTATTTATTTGCTTTAAACCAAAGTCCATACTTAGGACCTCCTGAAAAATATTATAGTATATATTATACACTACTTAGCCATTTTATGCTAGTTATTTTGTAATTTTTTTATATTATTTCATCTAAAGCTGCACTATTTGGGAAAGTTATTTTAACGGTTGTGCTTTCTCCCTCTATAGAGGTTATCTGCATATCATGATTTAATTTATCTATCAGCCTTTTGCAAAGATATAGTCCAATGCCGGTAGATTTTTCGTGTATCCTTCCGCGCATTCCGGTGAATCCTTTTTGCATAACCTTAGGAAGGTCTGAGGGGGCTATTCCGACTCCGCTGTCTTTAATGTATAAATCTATACTGTTTTTACTTTTAGAGCTCCAGATTTCAATCTGATTTGTTTTAGGGCTATGGTACTTTGTACTATTATTTATTATTTGAGATATTATATACTGCATCCATTTTGCATCTGTTTTAACAGATACGTCTATGTCTTTTATATCTATTTGAAATTTATTTCTAATGAGGTCTTTTTTATTTTTCTTTATGCATGAATTAATTAACTCTTTTAAATTTGTATCTGTTATTATATAGTCTTTTTCTACGTCGCTACTTCTTGCATAGAAGAGAGTTTGTTCTATGTACGTTTCTATTTTTTCTAGTTCTTCTTCTATACTTTTTGTTATACTATTTTTATTGTTTTCTATGATTAATTTAGTTGATGCAATTGGTGTTTTTATTTCATGTACCCATAGCTCTATATATTCTTTGTATTCTTCTTTTTCTGATTTATATGCGTTTATACTTTCTGCTATGTTGTAGTTTATTTTTAATGCATTATCTACTATAAGCTGGCCTTCTAAAAAGTTTGGCCTTTTAACTATTTCCGTGAATAAATATTTTTTATCTAGGTCTCCTATTGTTTCGTTTAGAGAAACGTAGAAAGCTCGCTTTTTTATATATTCCAAAGTTAGCGGTAGAATATATGCAAGGATTATTAGGATCTTGTTATATATTTTAATAAAGATATTTACATCGAAAAGGTATAGTAAATATTCTGTTATACATACAGTTATAAGGCAAGAAATTATATATGCTTTTTTGTCTATTATATATTTTAAGATATTCATTTTATTATATACCCCTGCCCTCTTCTTGTTTCTATAACATTTGCAAGTAGCTCACTTTCTAATTTTTTTCTAAGCCTATTTATATTTACCGTAAGAGTGTTATCGTCTACAAACATTGCACTGTCCCATAGGTATGCCATTATATCGTCTCTTGAGACAATCTGGCCTCTTTTTTGGACTAAGATATGTAATATCCTTAACTCATTTTTAGTAAGCTCTATTTCCTTTTTATTTATCTCTACTACACTTTTAGATATATCTAGTACAAACAGCCCCGCATCTATTTTATTTTGACCTGCGCTACTGCTTGTTCTTTTAAATATATTATTTATTCTAGCAAGCAATATTTGAGTATTGTATGGCTTAGTTACAAAGTCATCTGCTCCAAAGTTTATACTCATTAATTCATCTATTTCTGTATTTCTACTTGTTACTATAATTATTGGAACGGCAGATTCTTTTCGTATTTCTTTGCAAATATATATACCATCTGTGCAAGGTAAATTAATATCTAGCAGCACTAAATCTGGAGCTATGGTAAGTACTTGCTGCGCTACATTTTTAAATTCATCAATGCTACTTGCGCTATATCCATTATTATTTAAAAAAGTTTTTAGCTCTTCTTTTATCTTTTCATTATCTTCTACTATTAATATTTCTTTCATATACGTCTCCTTTTGTTATGCAAAATTATATACTATTTTTTTAAAAAAAGCAAACAGAAAATGCACTAATTTTAGTGCATTTTTTATATTAGAAAATA
>JAVWPP010000060.1:0-3946 GCA_036635835.1 Clostridia bacterium
AATTAGCTTCTTCTAAACCTTCTTCGCTACATGTTGCTTCTTTAACTACTTTGTACTCTCCAAAACTATGACCTGTTGCTTTGATTTCTGTGTTTGATATTTCTGCTTTACATACTTTACAAACTTCTTTAACTGATCCTGCTTTTTCGCATGTTGGAGCTACTGTAATTTTTTCTACATCATGAGCTTTAACTGGTATAACTTTAGAATCTACTTTGTTACATGTGTGACAATTAGCTTCTTCTAAACCTTCTTCGCTACATGTTGCTTCTTTAACTACTTTGTATTCTCCAAAATCATGACCTGTTGCATTAATTACTTCTACACTTTCTTCACCTGGGTGAATAGTACAATAAGTTCTAATATAACCGGGTTTTTCGCATGTTGCTTCTACTCTTTCTGTTTGCATGTCATGTTTTACATCTACAACTGGAATTTCTTTGTGTTCTGCGTTATCGCAATTTACACAAGATCTTGTTTCAATTCCGGGTGTTGTTTCAGTTGCTTCTTTTTCTATATACCATTCTCCAAAATTATGTCCTGTTGCTTTAATTATTTCTTCATGCTGAACAACATTACATCTTGTACAACGAGATTTGGTATATCCATCATTTTCACATGTTGGTTTAACTTCTTCTACTTTCATACTGTGTCCTAGTGCTGGTATCCATTCTGTTCCAAATTGCCATCCTTGACAAGCGTCACATACATTACCCACTTTACCCATTTCTGTGCAAGTTGCTTCTACTGAAGCTGGATGATATTGATGTTTAGCAAAATAGTATTCCCAAGCATCTTTGTTAACGAAACCACATGAACTACATTTTGGATATCTTATTACTGGGTCAGTACATGTTGCTGTGTCCATAGATTCGCCTTCGTTATATGCCCAATCATTATATTGATGGTTTTCACAAGCTGATTGAACTAGATTTTCTTCTGCGTGTACTTTTGTTGTTCCAAGAGGAGCACCTAAAGTAAATGATAATGTTAATGCTGAAAATAAAGCTAAGCTTTTGAATAAATTATTTTTTCTCATATTATACAACCACCTTAAAAATTATTTTAGTGTGTCTAGAAATTTAACCTTTTTCTAGTATACCATAGTATTTTGGAATTGTCAAGGATTACATAAAAACTTTTTGTACTTTTCATGAAATAGTTGCAAATATGCAAAAAAGAATGTATTTCTACATTCCTTTTCTTAATCTTTTCCTTAATATATACGTTATACTAAATATAATACTAGCTACTATAACTATAGTTGGGCCTGTGCTTATATCTTGGTAATATGAAATAACAAGGCCTAAAATACCAGAGACAACTGAAAATATTACTGTGTACTTTAAATACTCTTTCATATTTCTAGCTATATTCCTACTAGAAGCAGCTGGCACTATAAGTAGCGCGTTTATTATTAGTATACCTACCCACTTTATAGATAGCATTACTGTAAGGGCAGTTATTATACCAAAAATATCATCTAGCAAATCTACATTTATATTTTTACTTTTTGCCATAGTCTTATTAATTGTAGCTGCACTCATTTGGTTAGAGTATTTAACTTCAAAAAATATAACTAATATTAAAAGTATGAAAATAAATAGGACTTCTATTAACTGTATGCTGAGAATATCTCCTATTAAAAGAGTAGAGTACTTTCCAAAGTTGCCGCCTTTAGAAAGCATAGCTAGTCCAAGTGCAACAGCAAAAGATGAGAAAATACTAATGATTGTATCTGTAGATGCTATGTTTGCTTTTTTAAGTCTATTTAAAATAAGGGCAAACACTACTCCAAAGATAGCCATAGATATATTGATGTTAGTTATTCCAAAAACAGCTCCTATTGCAATTCCAGTTAATGCGCTATGTCCAAGTGCATCTGAAAAAAACGCCATTTTGTTGTTAACTATATGCGTGCCTATTAGTGCAAGAAGTGGTGTAATTATTAATATTGCAATAAATGCATTTTTCATAAAATCATATTCCATAAAACTAAATGGAATCAACTTTTCTAAAACTGTGTATACAATGTTCACAATTAATACCTCCCTTTCTTACGTTTTCAATTTGCCTAGCATATCCTCCAAAAACTTTTTTAAACTGGAAGCTTTCATATACTTCTTTTATGCTACCTTCTTTAATAATTGTTTTATCTAGTAGAATTACTCTGTCTGAATATTTAGCTATTAGATCTAAATCATGAGAAACAAGTATAACTGCAAGGTCGTACTTTTTCTTTAGCATGTCAATATTTTTATAGAAAAGTTCCATTCCGTTTTTATCTATTCCTGAAACTGGCTCGTCTAGTATTAATAAATTTGGCTGATTGTATATTGCTATTGTAAGAAGAACTCTTTGCAGCTGCCCTCCTGAAAGGTCGCATACTCTTTTATCTATAAGCTCATCTGCTTCAAATAATTTTAAGTTTCTTTTTATGTTTTCATATATTTTCGTATCTCTAAAAAAGAATATGCTTTTGTTTGTTATAAAGGAAGCTACTAAATCGTATACGCTAAGCGGTGAACTTTTATCTATTTCTATACTTTGCGGAACGTATCCTATTTTTATACGTTGTATTTTTTTATTTTTTTCGTTTGTAAATACAATTTCTCCTGTATGTTCTATCTCGCCTAGTAATGCTTTTAAAAGCGTAGACTTACCTGCACCGTTCTTTCCAATTATTGTTGTAAGCTGACCACAGTGTATATGGATGTTAACATTCTTAAGTATTTCTTTTCTATTTATAGTTACTCCAATATCTTTAATTTGTATGCAGTGTAGTCCACAAGATTCTTTTACTTTCATAGCTTTCTCCTATTTTCATTTTTATCTTTTTTCTTTTTTTCTTTTTTTATTTTATCTTTTTTAATACTTCTATATTATTTTTCATAGTATTTATGTACGAATCTTTAATGTTATCTTCATTTGCGTTAACTAATGAATCTATTTTACATACTATAGCTCCAGTTTCTGCGTAAACTTGATCTGGCACTTTTGTACTATATGAAGGATCTGTTATTATATATTTTATATTATTTAGTTTAACTTTGTCTATTATATTTTTTAAACTATTTGCAGATACTCCTGATTCTGATTCTATATTTACTTCATCTACAACCTTTATGTTTAGATTTTCTAATAGATACTCGCTTGAGTTATGGAATATAACGGTACTAGTATTTTTTAAATTATCTAAGCCTGACATTTCTTTTTTTAATTCATTAAGTTTACTAATATATATTTCTTTATTTTTTATATATTTATCTTTGTTTTTAGAATCTGTTTCTACTAAGTTTTTAGTTATTTCTTCTACTTGCAAAATATATTTATCTATATCTAGCCACACATGTGGATTAACTCCATGCTCATGTTTATGCTCTTCTTTATGCTCTTCTTCATGCTTTGCTTCTTCTTTTTCTACATGTATATTTTTAGAGGCATCTATAACTTTTACGTCTTTACTTCTTGCTGCAATGTCTTCTAAATATGCTTCCATTCCAAGTCCGTTTATTATAAACAAATCACTGCTTAATATATCTTCCATGTTTTTTGGAGATAGCTGATATTCGTGAGGGCAACCTTTAACTGCAGATGTTATATTAGACACTTTAACATTTTCTACGCCTTCTACTATATTTAGCGTTGCTACGTATACCGGATTAAACGATGTAACTACGTTTAAAGTTTCTTTTTTATTTTCTTTATTTGGCTGCATCATAGCAAGAAAAACATATGCTAAAATGCAAGCTAAAAATATACCTATATATATTATACTTTTTTTATTTTTATTCATTTTAATTTCTTTCTCCTTTTTTACATCACCTTATTATATCTCTTTTTTTGTTTTTTTGCAAGGTAATGAAGGCTTAAAAACGTAAAAGAAGCAATATCGTCAATTGTAAAAGTAAATTCTATTAATCAGTAGTTAAATAGAATTTACTTT
>JAVWPP010000061.1:0-3915 GCA_036635835.1 Clostridia bacterium
CATATATATATCCGTATCTAGGAAGATTATCTTTCTACGTTTTTTAAAATTTCCATTTTAACTTCAAGTGGAACTAAATTAATATCCTTTATTTCATCTTTAGAAACACATACAATTTCATAAGTTCCATACTTATCTATATCTGGATTTGTAAACTCAGGACCATCTCCATTTTGTAAAAGGCCAGATTTATACTTTCCAACATAGAAAACTTCATCCCTTATAAGGTGAGAGTTATATAGATTCATTAAAGTATCTACAATTTCTATGTCTATAGACAGTTCTTCTTTAATCTCCCTAAGAGCCGCTATTTCAGCGGTTTCTCCCGCTTCTACGTGGCCACCTGGAATAGTGTAATATGTATTAATATTGCCACCTATACACTTAGTGCGCTTAACGCAAATATATCCTTCTTTTAGATTTAACGCATTTGGAATATTTCCATCATTATATATAATAACTCTAGCTGTTTTTTCCATTTTGTTACCTAGTTTACTTTCCCGCAGCACTGTTTATACTTTTTACCGCTACCACAAGGGCAAGGTTCATTTCTTCCAACTTTTTTCTCAACAGTAACTGGTGCTTGTTTAACTTTAGTTTTTTTACCATCTGCATTTCCATTATCTGCAGAAGAATATGCCGTAATAACTGGAGCATCTACTTTTGGAGCATCTGCGTTTGCAGAAACTGCAACTTGGAATATTGCTTTTAAAGCTTCTTTTTGTATTGAATCTACCATTTCTTCGAACATGCTAAAGCTTTCTTTTTTAAACTCAATAACTGGGTTATTTTGTCCATAAGCTCTAAGACCGATACCATCTTTAAGACCAGACATATTGTCTATGTGATCCATCCATTGCTGATCTACAGTTCTTAGCATTATATATTTTTCTACTCTTCTATATAGCTCTAAGAAGTCATTTTCTTCTGCATTTTTTAATTTATGCTCATAAAGATTTTCTACTACATTATATAGGAAAGCTGAAACATACTCTGTTGAAAGTTCTTCTACATCATCTCTTGAAATAACTTTTTCAAGACCGAAAATATTATTCATTTGGTTATTTAAAGAAGCAAAATTAATATCGTCTATACTCTCTGCATTTTCAACATACTCTGGAACAAACATAGAAACCTGCTCTTTAGCCATTTTTAGAACCATTCCTTTTATATTTTCTGCTTCTAATAATGTTCTTCTTTGTTTATATATAATCTCTCTTTGTTTGTTCATAACATCATCATACTCAAGTACAGATTTTCTAATGCTATAGTTTCTGCCCTCTACTTTTGCTTGCGCTTTTTCTACTGAACTTGTAAGCATTTTTTGTTCTATTGGTGTATCATCTGGAACACCTAAAGAATTAGCTATACCCATCATTCTTTCGCCTGCAAATAGCTTCATTAGATCATCTTGGAAAGATATATAGAACTTAGTTTCACCAGGATCTCCCTGTCTACCTGCTCTACCTCTTAGCTGATTATCTATACGTCTTGATTCATGTCTTTCACTACCAATAATCTTTAACCCACCAGCTGCAAGAACTTTTTCTTTTTCTTCTTTAACAACATCTTTATGTTTGTTTTCTAGTTCTAAGAATTTTTCTCTAGCTGAAACAATTTCAACATCTGTGTGATTGATAGGTGAAGTAGCTAGATCTATCATTTCTGGAGTGTAACCTAGTTTTTGCATCTCATCTCTTGCCATAAACTCACTGTTTCCACCAAGCATAATATCTGTTCCTCTACCTGCCATATTTGTAGCGATAGTAACAGCTTTATATCTACCTGCCTGCGCAACAATACTTGCTTCTTGTTCATGATATTTAGCATTAAGTACTTTATGTTGTATTTTTTCTGCTTTTAGCATTTTACTAATTAACTCAGAAATTTCAATTGTAATTGTACCAACAAGTACTGGTTGCCCTTTTTCGTATGATTCTTTAATACTATCTACAATTGCTTTATATTTTTCCACTTGTGTTTTGTATATAACATCATTTTTATCTTCTCTTATAACTGGTTTATTTGTTGGAATTTCAATAACATCTAAAGCATATATATCTTTAAATTCTTGCTCCTCTGTTTTAGCAGTACCAGTCATACCAGATAGCTTTTCATACATTCTAAAATAGTTTTGGAATGTAATTGTTGCTAGAGTTTTAGTCTCATGAGCAATTTCAACTTTTTCTTTAGCTTCAATAGCTTGATGTAGCCCATCGCTATATTTTCTACCGTACATAAGTCTACCTGTAAACTCATCTACAATTAATACTTCTCCATTTTGAACTATGTAGTCTTGCTCATTATGCATAACTCCATAAGCTCTTAAAGCTTGGTTAATGTGGTGAGATGTAGTTAAATTATCTACATCACTTAGATCTACAACGCCAAAATATGACTCAGCTTTTTTAGTTCCTCTATCTGTTAGAGTAACTGTTTTTGCTTTTAAATCTACAACATAATCAAAATTCTCAAGTTCTTCATCAAAGTTCTTATCGTCAGTTTCAACTAATGTTTTTGCAGTAAGACCTTTAACAAACTTATCTGCTCTTACATACATATCTGTAGACTTTTCAGCCATACCAGATATAATAAGAGGTGTTCTTGCCTCATCTACAAGTATACTATCTATCTCATCTACAACAGCGTAGTTTAGCGGTCTTTGAACCATTTCTTCTTCGCTCATAGACATATTATCTCTTAAATAATCGAAACCAAATTCATTATTTGTTCCGTAAGTTATATCTGCTGCATATGCCTGTCTTTTTTGGTCTGGTGTCATTCCGTGAATAACTAGCCCAACAGATAATCCTAAAAATTTATATAATTTACCCATTAAAATACTTTGGTACTTTGCAAGATAATCATTTACAGTTATAACATGAACACCTTTTCCAGTTATTGCATTTAAATATGCAGGTAAAGTAGCAACTAAAGTCTTACCTTCACCTGTTTTCATCTCAGCAATTCTTCCTTGGAAAAGCACTACTCCACCAACAAGCTGAACATCATAAGGTCTCATATTTAGAACTCTTGAACTTGCTTCTCTAACTAGAGCAAATGCTTCTGGTAGTAAACTTTCTAAAGTTTCACCGCCTTTATATCTTTCTTTAAATTCCTCAGTTTTTTTTCTGATTTCATCATTATCTAATTTTTCATATATGCCACTTAATGCATTTATTTTCTCTATAGTTGGTTCAATTCTTTTTAGCTCTTTTGAACTATATGTCCCAAACACTTTTTCTAGTAACTTCATATTATTCCTCCACTTATATTACATATGTGTATATTGTACCACGCCGTTTCTTTAATTACAATATTTATATTTAAATAGACACAAAATCCTCACAACTTGCATAGTTTTTTAACTTATAGAATATACATTTATTAATTGGGTAAGGTGGTTTTATGTTTATATATAATTTAAAGTTAAATCTAAAGGTTGTTTTTGTGGTACTAGCAATTCTAGTTGCTATGTTTTTCGTATCCTTAAACTTTACAAAACTCCTTGGCATACAAAAATCTCCCGTAAAAAATATGGATGTAGATTTTAGCATAGACACAGACAATTTTTCAGATTCCATTAGGCAAATACATGAAGATATAGACGGAAACATTAAAAAAAGAGTAAGAATAACTGGTTTTGTTTTTAGAATGCCAGACTTTAAAAAAAATGTCTTTGTATGCGGCAGAAATATATTAGTTGGTGGAGAAGATAAAGTTGCAGGCATTCTTTGCGAGCTAGAAAATGCAGGCGAGTTTAAAGATGGAGATTGGGTAAGTATTTATGGTGAAATACGTAAAGGTTCATATGTGAGCGATATGCCAATTATTAAGATAAAAAAAATAGAGAAAATAGCTCCGTATAAAGATAGCTATATTCCGCAGCTTCCATAGAAAAAAGGTAGTGAAATT
>JAVWPP010000062.1:0-3860 GCA_036635835.1 Clostridia bacterium
AGTACAACAGGCAATGAAACTGGCGTTTACGATATGTCTGGATGCTCTTGGGAAGCTATGTCTGCGTATGTAAATGCAGGTATAGTAACAGAAGAAAATATACAAAATCTAATAGATAACAAAGATAGCAAATATGTAGATGTATATGCAGCAAGTCCTGCTAATACGCAAGCTTTAAATTACGATGCAAACGCAGATAAGTATGGAGATGCTCAGCACGAAGTAAGCACTAGTGGAATATCTGCATCTGGAAGCTGGAGTTTAGACTCTGCTAAGTTTCCTTTTGGTACAAGCCCTGTCTTTTACCGTGGCTGTGCTTACAACAGCGATAGCGGAGCTGGTGTATTTGCTTTTGGTAGCGACATTGGTAAGCCAAATGCTTTCTATAGCTGGAGAGCTGTGTTTACGCTCTAGTTTTAGAAAAGTAGACTTAAGTTTACGTGCATTAATTAATATTTTTTTAGAATTAAATAAGAAACTGTCGAAGTAAGATTACTTAAAAACTATAGATAGGAGGTATTTTGCAGTGAAAGTGTTAAGCATAATAGAACCATGGGGAACTTTAATAGCACAAAATAAAAAAATATAGAAACTAGAAGCTGGTCTACTAAATATAGAGGTGAACTATATTTTCATACTAGCCAAAAGAAAGTGAAGCTTAGCGATCCTAAAATGCAGGAATTAGCGGCACTTGTTCCTGGTGTAGACTTTAATTACGGGGCATATTATTTTCAAATGTGAGCTTGTAGACTGCGTATATATGGATGAAGAATTCATTGAGAAAATTAAAAAAAATAATACGGAATATATATGCGGAGATTATAGCGCTTGAAGATATGCATGGATTTTAAAAAATGTTACTTTGCTTGAAAGCCCTATTCCTGCTAAAGTACAGCTTAGTATTTGGAATTTTAAAGCCGAGTAAAAAACATCTAAATATATATAAATCAAATATTGGAGCAGGAATTAACTACTTCAATATTTTTTTATAAATTATATAAAACATATAAAACCAAACTTCTAGATACGGAAAAATGGATTAATGAGAATAAAGTTTTACATATGTTTTATAAAAGCAAAAGCAAAAAATATATAAAAAATAAAAAACGCTAGACTATTAAAAAAACTTAGTATAAAATAAAAGTAGAATAAAAGAGAAGGAGAGATGTTTTGAAAAAAAAAGGAATGAGTTTGATAGTTCTCGTAATAACTATTCTGGTTATGATAATTCTAGCAGGAGTTGTTGTAGTTAGCCTCTCTAAAAACAACCCTATAGAAAAAGCAGGAGAAGCGCTGTTTAAAACAGACATTGCTAGCTTTAAAGATGAGCTAAATTTAAGCATTGTAACAAACCTTTCAAACACTTCTAATATGCAAAAAACAGATATAAATGCAAGCGGGAAAGACATGCTTAAATACATACCTAGCATGGGAGATAAATACATAGACAAGCTAGAAATAGTAGACTCAGAGCTTGTGTTTATAGGGGAAAAAGAGTCGGAAAAAGAGTGGGCAGATAATATAGGGCTGCCATCTGTTATCTTGCCAGGAAAGCCAGTTATAACGGCGGGTCTTACTCCAATTAAGTGGGTAAATAACGTAGAAAAAGATACAAATGAAAAAGATCCAGACTGGGCAGATTACCAAAATAAAAAATGGGCTAATGCAAAAACAGCAGATGGCTCAATGTGGACTTGGATACCAAGATACGCATACAGAATTATCTATTATGATAAACCCGTTATAGACAACAATATTCCAAGTGGTGGTAAGATAGTTGGATACTCAGATAACAGAGGACTTGTAGATGCATCTGGAAAAGCAAGTACAGCATTTAGTAGACTAAACGGCAAAGTAGAAGTTGTGCTTTTAGGAGCTAAAAACTTTAAATACTTAGACGGAGATAAATTTGTTGGAGACGTTACTAAAACAGGAAAAGATAATCCAAATAACTACGTTGTGCATCCTGCTTTTTCTGCAGAAAGAAGAACTGGATATACTAAAGGCGCAGATGGAAACTTTGGTAGCACAGAAGAAATACCAGGATTCTGGGTTTCTAAGTTTGAAATGTCTGCAAACTGCACATCTAAAACAAACATAGCATCTCAGAGAAATATGACAATTTCAAATATCTTTGCAGAAGGTAAAAAGATAGCAAGTGCAAGAGGAATAACTGCAGATTCTATGGCTATGACAGCTACACAGTGGGGAGCAGTTGCATACCTTTCTAAAGCTTTTGGAAAAGAGCCAAATGTAAACGAAAACGGTGGATATATAACTGGTAACGGAAATTATATAGTAAATGTAGCTCAAAGTACAACAGGTAACGTAACTGGCGTTTACGATATGGCAGGCTGTGCAATGGAAACTATGGCATCTTACGCTAATAACAATAAGTTAACAGATGCTAATGGTAAAAATTTAAAAGACAATAAAAACACAAAATATGTAGATGTATATGCGGTGGGCATTGGAAATACTGCAAAAGCAAATTACGATGCAAACAAAGATAAGTATGGAGACGCTCACTGCGAAGTAAGTAATACAGGTGAGCTAAATGAAATAGGTGGCTGGAGCGGAGATTTCACGTACTTCCCGTTTGATACCTCTCCTATAGTATATAAAGGTGGAGATTCTAGTGCTGGAGATTTTTCTGGCGTGTTCTCTTTCCATGCTCATACAGGTGAGGCTAACAAATATAGTTCTTGGCGAGGAGTGTATACTATATAAGATTATACATAGATGTTAAATATTGGAGTAGGAATACTACTTCAATATTTCTTTATTAAAAGTAGACCTTAAGTTTTAGTATATTAATTAAAAAAATATATAGACTTTAGATAAATATATATAGTTTATAGATATATATAAAACAAATATAATAAAGTTAGGAGATAATTATAAAAATGAAAAGAAATATTTTTTTAAGTTTTAGACCTGAATTTTTTAGACCAATTCTTTATGGTATAAAAAAATATGAATACCGTAAAAGATTTTGCAAGGAAGCAACAACCGCTTTCTTATATCTAAGTGCGCCAGTTAAGGAAGTTATTGGACTAATGGAGCTAGGAAAGCCTATAGATCTAACTTCTATGCAGCAACAATATGCTAAAAATCCAGAAGTATTAAAAAGAATAGAATCATCAATTAACGGTAGGGAAATATTAGCTATTCCAATTGAATCTTTTCAAATGTTTAAAGAACCTGTACCAATTTCTAAATTAAAAGAAATTGAACCTAAATTTAATGTACCTCAGTGTTATTTAAATATTGAAAATTTTCAAAACGTATTTGAGTTTTTAAACAAACAAGAAAAGTATGAAAAAGAATTTATAAACGATCATAAAAATATATATGAATCGAATTTTTGCATGACTTGTAAAGCGATGGAACTTACTTCTGAGTTTAAGCAAAAAGATATACAATACACTAGTAATGTAAAATATAAAATTATAAAAAGCGGTTATATTAACAAGTAATTAAAATGAGATAATTATTAAAATGTATACTACCTAGATACGGAAAATTAATTAATGAGAATAAAGTTAGATATATGTTTTTAAAAAGAAAAAATATATAAAGCTAAAATAAAAGATACGGTTTAAAATAAGCCGTATTTTTTATTACTTACTGTAAAATACAAGCTCATAAAAAAGAGAAAAATTAAATAAACCAAAAAAAGTCTAGAATAAAAAAAAGAGATATGCTAATATTAAAGTATAATAAAAGAAAAGAGGAAAATATTTTGAGAAAAAGAGGAATGAGTTTAATAGTTTTAGTAATAACTATTTTGGTTATGATAATCCTTGCAGGAGTTGTAGTAGTTAGTTTAACTAAAAACAATCCTATAGGAAAAGCAG
>JAVWPP010000063.1:0-3587 GCA_036635835.1 Clostridia bacterium
CAATAGATAATAGTATCTTATTAGTTTTTTTCATAGTTTTTCTCCTTTATATATAATATATAGTACTGTATTTTTTGAAAAATGTCAATAGTTTGAAGTGCAGTAATAGGAATATTTTTGAAATTGTCAATTGTAAAAATAAATTAGTAGATAACTATAACTTGTTAAGAGAATGTATTTTATAATCGTTGTAATTTACAATAGATAATTTCAGAAGATAAGTTTCTATAACATCATTTTTATTATATAATGGTTGATTTCTAGTGATAATATCTTTATTTAATTTAACAAACTGCCATATGTAGTATTCTTTTTCTTCATGCTCGTCATTGTCATCTGAGACAACAGAATATATTTTTGAAATACTTAGATTTTTTGTTACGGGTAAACGCTCGTAAATTTCAGAAGTGTTAGTAGATTCAAATATAGCTAATGCTTTAGCTTTAACTGATTCAGATTCTACATAGTTTTTTATAGGGTAATCAGAGTGCATTCTACATGCAAGATCTGCAAAATCGTGTGCAGTTATTTTTGTATTCATTGAATCTTTTTTAATGTCTAGTAATGCAGATATATATGTATTAAGAAACTCATTGTATTCTTCAGCTTGGCTTTTACCTAAATCTTGAGGTTCTCCTTTTCTTTCAACATGCGTATAAACCTCTTCTTCAGCAGCTTCAGAAGTTTTCTTTGCGGCTGCTTCTTTATTTTTTTGTAGTAGTGCATAATCATGCTTAAAAACAAAAAATAAAACTACTGCTAGTATAATAGCAATAACAATAGATAATAGTATCTTATTAGTTTTTTTCATAGTTTTTCTCCTTTATATATATTATATATATAATTTATATAACATATATAATACTACTTTTTCTGTAAAATGTCAATAGTTAGAAGTCTAAAGATGGTAATATATACAATATAATATATTTGGTAGATACGGAAAACGTATAAAATGCGCAAAGTGGTGCTCATACGTTTTAAAATATAAAAAAATGGTCCATATTGGATATACTTAAAATATTAGCAAAGGAGCATTTACCATATATAAAATATATGTGACGTTTTTCGACAAAGTTCGACATATTCCTTGTAGAAACAGCACTTCTGTGATATAATAGGCTACATAAATGATATACAAAATACGTTCCTAAATAGGAATATATAAAAGAAAAAATGTAAAAATTCAAATAACAACAGATGAAAATCATAGAATCAATAAGTAATTACTAAATATGTGGAGGCGATAATATGAAAAAATTATTCATCGAAAAAAGTTATGAAAGAATTATGAAAGAAGAAATTAAAAAGGCGCCAGCAGACCTAACAGCGCAGGACTTAAACAAATTATGTGGGAAAATAGCAATAGAATATTCAGAAGATAACTTAAAAGCAACAGACAAGCTTTATGACGAAGGCAAAAAAGTTATATATTTATCTATGGAATATTTAATGGGTAGAGGACTTCAAAATAACATGCTTAATTTAGGCATATACGATGAAGTAGTAAACTTATTAAAACAAAAAGGTATAGACCCAAATTTGTTCGAAGATATCGAAGACCAAAACTTAGGTAATGGTGGACTTGGTAGACTAGCGGCTTGCTACATGGAATCTTCAGCAACTAACAACTTACCAGTACTAGGTTATGGACTTAGATACAAAAAAGGATTCTTTAAACAACAGATGAAAAACGGAGAGCAAATAGAGCTTGAAGATGATTGGTTAATAGACGGAGAAGAACCTTGGAGTATAAGAAAAGAAGAGGAAAGAATTTTAGTAGAGTATAAAGATCAGTCAGTTTGGGCAGTTCCTTATGATATCCCTATTTTCGGTTACAAGACTAAAAATATAAACACCTTAAGAGTATGGCAAGCAGAACCAATAGGAGATATAACAGATTCTCTATATCCAAATGATAACGATGACAGCGGAAAAAAACTTAGACTTAAGCAAGAGTACATGTTAGTTTACGCGTCAATTAAAGATATTGTACAAAGATATAGAGTAAAAGGCGGAGATTTTAGAAAGTTCAATGAGTCTTTTGCTATACAGCTTAATGATACTCATCCAGTCTTAGGTATACCAGTTCTTTTAAACATCCTACTAGATGAAAAAATAGAATATGTAGAAGCTTTAGAAATTGTAAGAAAAACATTTAGTTATACAAATCACACTATATTATCTGAGGCATTAGAAAAATGGTCAGGAAATATTATGAGACAAGTAGCACCTAAGTGTTTCGAAACAATAGATAAAATGAATATATATCTAATAGATAGTATGAGAAAAGAAGGTAAAACTTACGAAGAAATAAGACCATATCAGTTTATAGTAGATGACGTAGTATATATGGCAAGAATAGCTATATTTAATTCACATCATATAAACGGAGTAGCAGAAGTTCATACTAAAATTTTGAAACAAACTGTTCTAAGCGAGTGGTATAGCAGGTTCCCAGAAAGATTTATAAATGTTACTAACGGAATTACACCAAGAAGATGGGTAGGTTATGCTAACAAACCTTTAGCAAGCTATATTACAGAAAAGCTTTCTACAGATGAGTGGTTAAAAGATTATTCTAAAATTTCAGGGCTTAGTAAATTTGCAGAAGTAGACAGTGAAATAATGAAATTCGCAGAAATTAAATATAAAGCAAAATGTAAATTAGCAGACTATATTTTAAAGCACGAAGGTATTTCAATTGACCCTACTTCAACTATTACAGTTCAAGTTAAACGTATTCATGAATATAAGAGACAGCTATTAAACCTACTTGGAACTTATGACTATTATATGCAGCTTAAAACAGGCGAAATAAAGATAGCAGATGTTCCACCAGTTACCGTTATAATGGCAGGTAAAGCAGCTCCGGGATACAGAAGAGCAAAAACAATAATAAGACTTGCTAAAAAATTAGAAAGAATATTAAACGCAGATGAAGATACTAACAAGTATTTAAAATTTGTTTTCCTTACTAATTTTAACGTAAGCTACGGAGAAGTTATATACCCAGCAGCAGATATTTCAGAACAAATTTCAACAGCAGGTAAAGAAGCATCAGGAACAGGTAATATGAAATTTATGGCAAGTGGTGCAGTAACTCTTGGAACTTTAGATGGTGCAAATATAGAGATAGTAGAAGAAGCAGGCATTAAAAATAACTATATTTTTGGAGCAGTAGTAGACGAACTTAAAAACGCAAGAATATATGGTTATACACCTAGAGATCTATATTCTAAACCAGAAAACTATAGATTAAAACGAGCTATAGACTTTTTAATTGAAGACAGAAACGAAAGCTATGTTGAACTTTACCACAGTCTTTTAGATGGATGGTACGGAGAAGAAGCAGACGTGTATTTCCTATGTAAAGATTTCAATTCATATATCGCAGCTAAAGAAAAAGCAATAATGGACAGCTCAGATAAATTGAAATTCTATAGAAAAGGATATATCAATATGTGTTCTTCCGGAAAATTCACCTCAGATAGATCAGTTCTAGAATACGCAAATAATATTTGGTCAGTTAAACCTAGAATGGTTCTATAAAGTATATAAAAGCACCCAAAATTTTGGGTGCTTTT
>JAVWPP010000064.1:0-3571 GCA_036635835.1 Clostridia bacterium
CACCTGTTATTCCAACTACATTCCAAAATGCTAGCTGAGTTGCAAGGTATGCTTCTTCTGAAGTGTTACAACCAAGAGCTGCAGCGCTTACATTTGGGTATCCGTTTTTTATAACTGCTGTTGCTTTAGCAGATAATTTTTTAACGTATGTAGGTATATTTCCGTTTGGTGGTAGTAAATATCTATAATCCATACAGTACGCATCTCTTCCACCTAATTTAAAAGGTGCATATCCAGTTTCTTTTCCGCCTAAGCTAGAATCCTGGTACCATACACGTCTTGATTCAACTTGCATAGCTTTACTTGTGTCTGCATCTCCAAATATGCTAAACTGAGATATAACTAATGTAACTAACATCATAACGCTAGTTACCTTTTTAATAAAATTCATATTTTTCATCATATATTTCTCCTTCAACTACTACTTATATTTCTACATCTTTTGTTCTTTTAATTAGCTTTTTCTTTCTTCTACTCTTTATCAATATCTTTATTATACCACAGTTTGACATAACATTTCAAGTATTAGCCGTTAAAAGCTTAAAATTTGCTGTATTTTCTATTGATATTTAAAAATATAAGATATATAATGGATTCATAGATTATATAGAAAAGAGGTAATATTATATGAATGAAGAACTAAAAAAAATAATTTTCATGGGGCTTGGAGCTATGTCTCTTACTTCAGAAAAAGCTATTGCATTAAAAAAAGACTTAGAAACAAAAGGTGAAGAATTTTTTGAAAAAGGTAAAGTTTTAAACGAAGAATTAAAACACGACATTAGTGAAAAGTTAAAAGAAAACGTAACTATAACTGTTGAGAAAAAAGAAATAACAGTAGACGATATGCTCGCAAAGCTTGATGATTTAAGTGAAACAGAAAAAGCAAAAATCCAAGAAAAGCTTAGAAAAAATAACGATGACCAAAAAAAATAAAAGTTTAGATCCTATTAAAAAAAATCGTCTAAAAGAAATACTAAGTATATTATATAAATTCAAAATTACAGACGGAGTTTCTCCCGAGAAATTCAGATTGATTTTAGAAGAACTTGGGCCTACGTTTATAAAAATAGGTCAAATAATGTCCATGAGACCAGACATTTTACCTAGCGAATACTGCACAGAATTAACGAAGCTTAGAAAAGATGTTAAACCAATAGAATATGATGTAATTAAACAAATTATAGAAAAAGAAATTCACGGAAAAATATCTTCGGAATTTTCATCTATTGAAAAAGTTCCACTTGCTTCTGCTTCTATAGCGCAGGTTCATAGAGCTACTCTTTTAGATAATACTGAAGTAATAATAAAAGTACAAAAACCAAATATATATGATGAAATGGCATCAGACATTGCACTATTAAAAAAAGCATTTTCAATTATTAAAGTACCTATAATAAATAATATTATAGACATACAAGGCGTGCTAGATGAAATGTGGTTTTGTGCAAAAGAAGAACTAGACTTTTTAATAGAAGCTTCCCATCTCGAAGAATTTGCTAAAAATAATAGTGAAGCTGTTTATATAAAAGCACCTAAAATATTTGCAAAACTAAGTACCGCAAAAATACTTGTTTTAGAATACATAGATGGCTTTATAATAAACGACACAGCTTCCCTACTTGCTTTAAATTATGATTTAGATGAAATAGCTTTAAAGCTTACGGATTCATATATTGTACAAATAATTGAGTACGGTTTTTTCCACGCAGATCCACACCCAGACAATTTAAAAATACAAGATGGAAAAATTGTTTTTTTAGATTTTGGTATGATGGGAAGGCTTTCTGTAAGAGACCGAAAACTGCTTAAAGATTGTATGTATGCAATTATTACGTCAGATGTTAAAAAAGTAGAAAGGTGCATTCTTACTCTTGGAACAGCTACTGAAAAGTTAGATCATTCTGCTTTTTGCAATGATTTAGATTTGTTTTTAAGCAAATATAGTTCTTTAGAACTAGGTAGCATGAATTTAGGAACTGTTTTAAATGATCTTTTTAAACTTACTAATAGATATAAGATACAAATCCCAAAAAATATTACTATGCTTACAAGAGGCGTCGTAGTTATAGAAGGTTTACTTGGAGAAATTAGTCCATCTATTCATTTGTTAGAAGTATTAAAAAATAGACTTTCTAGATCTTTTGTTTCAGATTTTATGAGCAAAAAAAGTCTAGAAAATTCAATTAGAAATTCATTAGTTGCTGAGCAAACAATGCTAGAACTTCCTAAAGAGTCTTTAGACTTTGTAAAAATGGCTGTACGTGGCGAAGCTAAATTTAATTTAGAAATTAGTGACTCAGATAATAAAATGGGAAAACTAGATCACATGTTAAATAAAATAATACTTGCAGTTTTAGCTGTTGCTTTTATAGTAGCAAGTTCTTTGCTATATACAAACAATGCTGGTAACACAAGTATTGAAATAACTATACTTAGATTATTTACACTTATTTCATCTGTTTTCTTAACACTTTGGATATTTGTAACAATGATTAAGGACACTAGAGCTAGGCTAAAAAGCAAAAAAAATTACTAGAGTTTTACCTCTAGTAATTTTTTTATTTATTAATTATTTTCTTTTTTTTGAAAGCTATAAAGCCTGTTACACTTAATAATGTTACTAACAATGTTATCACATTATCTGTACCTAAACCACCTGTTATAGGTAATTCTTTTTCTTTGTTGAAAACAACTTTTTGTACTACAATTTCATTAACTTCTATTTTAAATTTGTACTCTTTATTATCTACTATGTATTTACTTGGAGCTTCTATTTCTTTATAGAAATATGTTCCTTTTAATAGTTTAGAAGATTCTGCTTTTCCTTCTTTATTTGTTGTTAATGTTTCTATTACATTTTTGTTTTCATCTAAGATTTGAAATTTTACTCCTGCAATAGGTTCTTTAGTTTTTTCATCAAGTTTTAATATTTCAAGTGATCCTTTTATTTTTGTATTTATAATTGTTTTAGTTATAATCTGATTTGCTTTAGTTATTTCAAATGGGTACTGCGCGTTGTCTATAACTATATCATTTGGAACTTCTACTTCTCTATATGTATACTTTCCGTATGCAAGTTTTTTTGAAGCTGCTTTTCCGTTTATATCTGTTACAAGTGTATCTACTACATTTTTATTTTGATCTAAAATTTCAAACTTAACTCCTTGTAAAGGTTTTTTATTTACGTCATCTATTTTTATAATTTCTAGAGTTCCATATATTTTAAAGTTCACTACTTCTTTAACAATTTTATCTCTATTTTTTATTTCGAATTTGTGTATTTTGCTATCTATAATATATCCTGCTGGTGCAGCAATTTCTTTATAGTAGTAATCTCCAAGTTCTAAATTAGATAGACTTGCTATTCCTTTTTCGTTTGTTGTTATTTTTGCAATTACTTTTTTGTTACTATCTAAAATTTCAAAAGTTACACCTGCTAGTAAATTTTTAGAGTCGTCTACTTTTACTATTTCAATAGTTCCTTTTATTCTTTTGTTAACTATTTTTTTAACGATTGTTTTATTATTATCTTTTATTTCAAAAGGATATTCTTTACTATCTAACACAA
>JAVWPP010000065.1:0-3482 GCA_036635835.1 Clostridia bacterium
CATCCATAGCCGTTTATGCTCATTAGTCTATACTCACAAATCTCTTCTAAAATTAAAACATCAAAATGGGGTAGCATCAGCTACCCCATATATTTATACACAACTTTTTAGTCTACAAACACCCACCCGTAAATACCAAAACTACAGTCTACCATTAAAAAGCCCCACATAATTGTAAATATTAACATAATAATATGAGATTTAAAGAGAATTTTAGCTCTAAAGCTTGAAAAACACGCTAAGTTTGTATATAATAAGAGCAAGAAAAATATAAATACCTAATATAAATATAGGAGGTAATTTTATGAATATTGAAAATATAACTAAAGCAATAGATTTAATGCAAAAACAACAATTAACTTTAGACGTTTTAGAACTAACAGCTGAGGATTTAAGATGTATTAAAAATATAGGACACAGAGTAAAGTATCACTATGACCCAAGTAAAGAAGATTTCGTATATTATATTGTACCAAAAGATGATATGGCATATATAAAAATAAGCGACCAAAAGAAAAAAGGAAAACAAAAATTAAATATACTAGAAATATCAGATTTACACGCAGGTTCAGATAAGTTCGATTACGATGGTTTAAATAAAACTTTAAAAGAAGCAGTAAAAAGAAAAGTTCAGTACGTTCACATTTCAGGAGACTTAATAGATGGACACAATATGTATAGAAGCCAAGATAGAGTTTTAGAATATAACAGTGCAGAAGGACAAATAGATATGGTATTTGAAATACTTTCACAGTATGACTTATGGTATATCGCTTCAATGGGTAACCATGATGCATCATATTCAATAGATGGATCAGTAGACCCTCTTAAACTTTTAGAAAGAAAGATGGCTTATGCAGGTAAAAAATTCACGTATTTAGATGCTTATGAAGCTAATATTATTCATGCTGGCGTAGTCTTTAGATTAGTGCATTTAGCAGGAGCCATGGCAAGGTCTAAAACGTATAAAGGACAAAAATATTTAGCTAACGTTTTTGATAGTTCTCTTAACGATGTAAAACTAGGACAAAAAGACTACAATTTAAGAAGCGTGCAAGGTGGACATTACCATGTAAGAAACACATTTGAAGTAGGTGGAATAGACTTTATAATGCCGGGAAACTACCAACATGATGGAGACTTAACAAAGAGAATGGGTATTACAGGCAAAACCGGTGGAGTATTTAGAATAATAGAAATTTACAAAGGTCAAATCATTAAAGAAATTCAAGAATTCTATAAAGTGGGGGTGTAATATTATGAATAAAGATATAATATACTCAGATAGAATACGGACAGCAATAGCTAACATGAGAAAATCTGTAATGACACTTGAAGCAATGGACGTTACACTAGAAGAATTAGAAATGCTAAAGAAATATGGTTTTAATGTAATTATAGAAAAAGACAATTTGTCCGCATATATAAACACAAGCATTATAAACAATTGTGAAGTTATAACTCTTAAAAATACAAAGAAATCTACAGCTAAATGGGTAGAATTAAACGATCTTCACGTAGGAAGTATATACTTTGCAGAAAAAGATTTAAGATACTTTTTAGATATGGCTAGAAAAGAAAAATACAAATATGTCTATATAGCAGGAGACATCACAGCAGGACATCCTAAGTATAAAAAACAGTCAGACTATCTTAATTTAAAAACAAACTATGAACAAGCAAACAAAGTAGTAGAAATCCTATCGCAGTATCCAGAGTTTGAGTATTATGCAATTCACGGAGACGCAGATTGTTCTTTTGAAACGTATAAAGAAATAAACCCTTTATATATTATCCAAAGTGAATTAAAAGCAAAAGATATTAAGTTTCACTATATTAACGACTATGTAGCAAACCTAGTAATAGAAGGTGTAGTAAAAAGAATGGTTCATTTAAAAGGATCTAAAAAAACGTATACCATCTCATATCCAATGGATCTTCACATTAGAAAACAATTTGAAAACACATTAGATAACGTTTCAATAAACGGAGAGAATTACAAGCTAGGCTTTATACAGTTTGGTCATATACAAAATAATACCTTTGACCTTCAAGGCTCAACTTATTTAACTTCAAGCAGTGGTTTTCTTTTCGATACAGCTAACGTACTTGGAGAATCCACAACGTATCCTTCAGGCAAGTTATGTAGAGCAACTTTTAAAAATGGAAAAGTATTAAACTTTAGTATAAGCATAATAAAGATGCCTTATGATTTAAGAGATAAATAAAATAATAAAAGTAAAAGCAGGTGTAAATTCACCTGCTTTTTCATCTTAAAACGAGCAAAATAGGCAATACCCCTTGACAAGTTCACATAAAAAGTGCATAATATATAGTATACAAAATAAAAAGATAGCGATTAATTAATTGCTACAAAGGAGCTGTATTATGAGTATTAATACTAACAAAAAGGTATATAATCCATTTGAGCTTAAAGAAGTTTTAGACAGCAAAATAGTTGGACAAGATAAAGCAAAAAAACAAATATGCATGTCTATTGCCTCACATAATGCAAATTATCTAAAAGAAGATAAGTATTATAGAAAGCAAAACATGTTTGTAATTGGATCTGGCGGAAGCGGTAAATCCGAAACAATCGAAACTTTAAGAAGCTTAGTTAATGTACCTATAATAGTAAAAGATGCATATACACTTTCTAAACAAAAAAACATGTTAGATATATTAACAACTGACTTAATTAATGCAGCAAAGCTAGATTTAAAAGCAGCAGCAAGTGGCATAATAGTAATAGAAAACTTAGACGATGCTTTAACTAGCACAGAAAATATGCAAATAGACAAAGCAGGTGTAAACTTTATTAACAAGTTATCATATCTAATGAGCGGACAGGTAGAAGCAGAAGTAGACATTGAAGGAGCAGAGCAAAAAGAAACAATGAACTTTAAAAATGTCTTATTTATTGTAACATGTATACTTCCTCAAATAGAGTACTTTGTTAAATACAGAAAAGGATCTAATAGAATAGGCTTTATTAACACAGGAAACATGTCTACAGACGTTTACGAACAAGTAGAAGTAGCAGACTTACTATTATATGGACTTAGCTCAAATTTCTTAGATAATTTTTCAAATATCGTAGCATTTACAAGAAGAACAACAAAACAAGTTATTAAGATAATTGAAGAATCAGACATTTTAAAATACTACAATGAGAAATTTGCAAGCAAAAAAGTTAAGCTAGAAATAGACAAAGCAGCTATAGAAGAACTAGGAGAGTATTGCTCTCAAAAGAACTTAGGCATATGGAGTATTAAAAACATTATAGAAAAGAAAATGATTATTCTAGAATTCGATAACATCTATGAAAACAAAGTAGACAAAGTAAGAGTAGAAACTTTTCTAGATATATAACAAACAAGCACAGGTATTTACCTGTGCTTTTTGCTTGTAAAAAACAAAAAAAGAAAATAAAAAATAAAAATAAAAATAAAAATAAAAATAAAAATAAAAATAAAAATAAA
>JAVWPP010000066.1:0-3317 GCA_036635835.1 Clostridia bacterium
ATTATTGTAGTTATAAAATTAAGTGCATTAAATGATACAAAGGTTCCTACTAGTACTAAGTAAAATTTATCTAGAAACCTTGTAAGTATTAATGATATATTAGTTATTATTAATGAAAACACTGCAACAGCTCCTGTATATAAACATACAAAAGTAACTGGATTCATAATTGAAACAAATCTAGTTACTAAATTGTGGTTATCGCTACTTACTGAAAAATCAACTCCGTATAAAAACACACCTATTCCAAATGTCATAAGTGATATAAGTGGTAGTAAAATAATAGCTTTTATATAACTTTCAGATATGTTTTTTATGATATATTTCTTATATCCTTCTTTTACTATAAATTTTTTAAAATTACCTGTTCTAATATTGTTGAAAAAGTCTTTTGTTGCAAGTAATGATACAAATATAGGTGTCATAAACATAAATACTTCGCCTATTTTTACACTTCTTACATATGACCAAAAATTAAAGGCGTTATATGGTTCATCTTTTAAAATAGTAGTATTAAATAAAAATTCTATTATACATATAAACATTATAATAGCTACTATTATATAAGTTTTAATAACATTTTTGCTTAATATTTTCATATTAAATTCACTCCTTCTAACCTCACTAATTATATTAAACACCATTATTTAGTAAATGTCAATTTAGTTTCAATAAAAATAGTTTATTTGTTAATTTTAGTACTATTATGATACATATCAATTCTTTATTCCATTATAAGCTCCATTTATATTTATACGTAAAAAACACCTATTTTACTAGGTGTTTTATTTTTTAATATTTTTTTTTTTTTTTTTTTATTTTTTTCTTACTTTCTACTTTTATTTATATTATATACATATATCTTTGCTTTCTACTTTTCTATTATAACACCTCTCCAAGTGAAATCTGGATTCATTCTACCATTTGCAGTAGCGTAGGCAGTTATACCAGGTAAACTTGCACCTACTCCGCCTCTTATAAATAGTTTTCCGTAAGTATAATTTGGGAAGCTAGCATAGCCATTAAACCAGCCAAGTGTTTCTAGTGTTGCATCTCCGTATGCGTCTATATTTGCAGCTCTATTTGCTGTTTCACCATCTGAATCTGTTGAAATATATGAATCTACAAACTTACTATCTGTGTTAATTATCATACTATTTGCTAGCATTTGATCTAGATCTCTTTCCTTATACATTACAAGCGCTGAAGAGTATTCCCATCTGCAGCCAGACATATCATAAACGCCAGTTATGTTTCCAGTTGTGCTTTGCGCTACATTTGTTATATATGCATTTCCTGTTCCGCCACCTGTATACATAGCTCCATTTGGAGCTATTTTTGCAGTATTACCTCTTGCAAGAGATAGATAAGTTGCAGCTCCCCACTGCGTGTTGGTAACATTCATAGATTCTGCTTTTTTTATGTTGTTTTTATTAACTATAATTCTACCTTGGTCGTAGATATCGTTAGCATTAATCTCAGATCTATCTCGTATTCCAGGAAGTGAGCAGTACCTATCTGCGTTTTTTGTCATCTCAAATTTAGATATCCAAAAGCCTGGTATTTCTACGTTCCAGCCAAAATTTTCGTTTTCTCTAGTTGTATATGCATCTCTTCTTACGTTTGTAAAGGCAGGATGAATTACATAATGGTTAGGGTTTTTAGCAGCGTCTTTGCTTCTTACATCTTTGCCATATATATTACCGCTTATGTATGAATACTTACTGTCTTTAGTACCTAAAAATACAGCTTCTACAGTCCCTTTACTTTTGTCTATATTCTTGTTTTCTACGCCTGATGCATTTACATATCCTCTATTATCTGAGTATCCTATAACCGTGCCACCTGCGTCTTTATATACTATCCTATACGCAAATCTAGGTATCCAAACCCACATAGAGCCATCTTGTGTCCTTGCATTTGCCCACTCTTTGTTTGTATAGTTATGCCAGCTTTTCTTAGTGAAATCTGGGCTAGTTATATCTATTATGTTATTTGCATCTCCGTATCTAAAAGGTACCATACCTTCTAAAACCGTAGGAGGAGTAACTAACTCTCTAGCTGGTTTATCTGCAAAATTTGATACGTTTCCAGCCTTATCTTGCACAATTATTCTATACCTTAGAGCATTTTTAGGTATAGCTAGCATATTTGATTTATCTTTTTTTGCAGTAGCAATTAAATGCTTTTTAATGTTTTCATCTGCAAGATTATTAGTTGTATAGTAGTCTGAAATGTTGTTATTGCTAGCTTCGCACATAACTCCAGGCTCTTTTTCTATGTAAAGAGTATCGTAAAAGTACGTATCTACGCCGCTTCTATCGTCTGATGCGTTTATACTTGCAAGCATTGTATCTTCTTTAAATGTTACAACTATATTATCTGCTGTAAGGACAGGAGGCGTAACATCTAAATTAGATATGTCTACAGTGTCTGATGCAAGGATTATATTAGAAGTATTTTTTTTGAAAACTATAGCGCTAGTTTGGTTTTGTAAATCTCTTTGCGTAAAGCTTGCATTTACATTTAAAATATAGTTACCTTTTTCTAAATTAACCTCTGCTTCTTTTCCGCCTATTTTGATAAAGTAATGATAACCATCTAATTTTAGAGTGTTAACTGTTAGAACTAGTCTATTTGTAAACTCATTAGTGTTTTTAACTACTTTTATTTCTTCTGCAGTATTTATCCCTACTGCTCCTATGTTTATGTTTAGAATTGGGTTATCTATTTTTGTAGTGTCTATTAGCTTTTTAGTAAGCGAGTGATATCTATCTGCCCCTACTTTTAGGCCTTCTACGTAGTATACATTGTACGTAGATAGAGAAACTGCATATATGTCTGATGTTCCGTTTTTCCTGCTTCCGTAAGTTGCTTTATTAGCCCCTAGCTTTTTTAAATCTACTATTCTAAACTTAGAATTATTGTCTGTGTTTGTATTTATTTCGCTACTAAGGTCTTGCTGCCTACTTGCAAGAGAAAGTAGCTGAGCTTTTGTATACTGCGCGTTTTCTAGTGGTAGCTCTGCTCCTAAAGTTATGGTGCTAAGTATGTTTTCTTCTATAGCTGCAAGTTCATCTGCAAATGTAACCATTTTAGCATTGTTTACTGCAAGAGTTGCTCCTCCTATAACGGAAACTACTAGTATTGCTAGCACTATTATAGTTATAACTAGTATAATTAGTGATATACCTTTTTTATTTTCCATGTCTGTTTCTCCTTTGTTTTTATTTTTTTTATTTTTTTGTTTTTATTTTTTTTATTTTTTTATTTTTATTTTTATTTTTATTTTTATTTTTATTTTTATTTTTATTTTT
>JAVWPP010000067.1:0-3119 GCA_036635835.1 Clostridia bacterium
GCCAGTGTTTATTCTAGCGCTTGTATCTATAAACTCACCAAACAGACTTGCGCTTGCAAGTAGCTCGGCAAAAGAAAAATCTTCTTTTTTTAAATTAGATTCGGTTTTTTCTTTAGGTATTAAAAGAGTATCTTTAAAATCTTTTGACTGCTCTTTATTACTATTTTCTTTTGTATCTAAATTATATGTTTTAACTTTAAAAAAGAATTCTTCAAAGTTTTTAATATACTGATTATCTTTTCTTATATACTTATCTTTGTTTAATTTATGATCTAATATAACTTTAGCTTCTAAATCTTTATATGCATTTTCATCATAGTTTTTAAGATCTGCGCATACGCCATTTTCTAAACTTTCCTCGAGATTTTTACCGCCTGTAAAAGTTGAAACTATATATGTAAAACCAAAAAGATTAGCAAAAATACTCTTGCTTTTTCTTTGCTCTGGTAAATTACTCTTCCCTACTTCTTCTAAAGCTATTTTAGCTTCTTCTTCTAGCCTTGCATTTTCTTCTTCCATAGCTTGCATAGATGCTTCTAGCTCAGCAATTTCTTTTTCTCTTTCAGCCATAAGCTCGTTTGCAATTCTAAGTTCTTCCTCACTTATACCGGCAATTACTGCTGCTTTATCTTCTAAGACTTTGCACTCATCTTCTAAAACTTCTGCTTTAGCATAGTCTTCTACATCTCTAGCTGCTTTAATCTCTTGCCTTTTACTAAGCATACCTACATATGCCTTTTTAATGGCTGGGTCAGCTGAAGCAAGCTCAACTGTATCGTAAATTTTCTTTTTTCTTCTATGCTTAATTTTAAGAAACTCTATCTTGTTTGCTTTTCTTTGAGACTGTAAATTAACAAGCTCAGCGTTTGTATCTTGCTGCGCTATTTGGTATATACCGCCTACAGAATTTAGTCTATTTTCATACTCTTCAATATATCTAGCATACACTTTTCTAGCTTTAGTAGCTTTACCAGACTTCATAGCTTCTAACCTATCGTAATCTATACCGTATCCTTTAGCATTCCTCTTTAGATCCATTTTCTTATGCTTCTTTAACTCTTCTACCTTACTTGATATTTTCCTCTTAGAACGCGCATTTTTAGCTTTACCTAGAATTATATTATTATCTTTTAAATCTGATAACAAAGCTAAAAATTTAATTTTTTTCTCTCCCATTACAAACCTCTTTTATTTTTATATTTTTTTATTTATTTTTTTATTTTTTTTATTTGTTTTTTATTTATTTTTTATTTATTTTTTTTATTTGTTTTTTATTTACTTTTTCTTTATCATTTTGTTTATTTTTTCTTTATTGTTTAGTGTATTTTTTTCTTTTTCATTTTTATATTTTTTCTTTTACTTTTCTCTTTCTTTCTTCTTGTTATATATCTATATATATAATATTATATATACATACACATAGCTATGTCAAGAATATTAGATACATTTAGAAACTTTGCTTATATAGGTTCTTTACTCTACGTATCTAATACAATTACATGAAATCAATTGACTTTATATGTTTCATATGGTATACTTCTATGCATATAAAATATATAAGTCTAAAAAAAATTTTTTAGGAGGAATGTACAATGTCTACACTAGATAATATTTATAATACTTTATGTACAAAGATTTTAAACGAAGGAGAAACCGTTAAAAACAGAACAGGTATAGATACTTTATCTATACCACAGTATATATTTACCTTTGACGCTTCTAAGGAAGTACCTATACTAACTACAAAATATGTAGCTCCTAAGGGACCTATATTTGAAATGCTTTGGATCTATAAAGAGCAAAGCAATGAAGTAAAGTGGCTACAAGATAGAGGGGTTAAGATTTGGAATGAGTGGTGCATATCTAGCGATGGTTACTACTACGCGCCAGGCAAAGAGCCTAGGTTTTTCGGTAAGGAATTTGCAGGTACAATTGGTACAGCTTACGGTTGGATTTCTAAGCACAATCAAAATATTCAGAAGCTTATTAAGACTATAAAGGAAAATCCGGACGATAGACGTATGGTAGTTTCTTTATGGCAAGACGATTATTTAAGCACAGCAGTCCTACCTTCTTGTGTATGGAGCACTGAGTGGAGAGTCTTAAATGGAAAGCTTAATTTAATGGTCCATCAAAGATCTTGCGACGTTGCTTTAGGTTTACCGTATAACGTATACCAGTACTATGTGCTTCTTAGACTAATATGTCAGGTTACAAACCTTATGCCAGGTAATATAACATGGACTATTAATGATGCTCATATATATGTTAATCATATAGACGGCATAAAAGAGCAGCTTTCTAGAACTCCTTTAGATGCTCCTACGCTTTGGATAAACCCAGAGCTTACAGATTTTTTTGCGGTGGATACTTCTAAAGAGTTAAAGGATATAAAGCTTGAAAACTATAATCATCACCCATCAATTAAATTTGATGTAGCTATATAAGGAGGTATTATGTTTATTGCAGTTTTAGCAGTTGGAAAAAACAACGAGCTTGGTAAAAATGGAGATATGCCTTGGGGTAAAAGTCTTACTAAGGATTTAAACTTTGTTAAAGAGTTAACTATGAACAAATCTTTAGTTATGGGAAGTAATACTTTTAACTCACTGCCTTGTATTTTAAAAGGTAGAAAGCACTATGTTATATGTAAAGATACTAATGTTTTAGATTCTAAGTATTCTAAAGATGATCCTAGGATAACTATAATTTCTAATTTAGATTCTTTTATTAAAGAAAATGAATCTTCTAAAGAAACTTTTGTTATTTTTGGTGGTGCTAGTATTTATGAGCAAACTTTAGATTACTGCTCTGCTATATACCTTACGGTTATAGATTGTGAGTTTAAAGATGCAGATACTTTTTTAAAATATTCTTTTTTAAATAAAGATTTTAATATTGAGGTACTTGCAAACGAAGAAGAGAATTCTTTTAAATCTACTAGATATCTTTATACTAAGAAATAAGAAAAGAAAAAAAATATAAAAGAGATTAAATAGATAAAATGCAGACTTAATTGTCTGCATTTTTTATGGTTGTTTTATTTTTTGTGTTTTATTTTTTATTTTTTATTTTTATTTTTATTTTTATTTTTATTTTTATTTTTATTTTTATTTTTA
>JAVWPP010000068.1:0-3006 GCA_036635835.1 Clostridia bacterium
AAAAACAGCAGATATATATTTTTTTGGTATCTAAATAAAGTTGCAATTTACATAGATATGTGGTATAAATAAAGTAGAAAAATAGATACTAAAATAGAAGAGGAGAAGATAATATGAGTTTAATGTATAATAAAAAAATAGCTTTAGATAAAATGACAGAAGGAGAAAAAAAAGCATCAGTAATATATTCAAAAGAATATATAAATTTCTTAAAAAATTGTAAAACAGAATGGGAATGTGCAAATTTCTTTGAGCAAATGCTTCAAAAGAAAGGGTTTAAAAACATAGATGATGTAAAAAATTTAAAAGCTGGAGATAAAGTATATTTTTTAAATAAAGAAAAGTCTATATATGCAGCTATAATAGGCAAAGAAGACATCAAAAACGGTATGCTAATGATAGGGGCTCATGTAGATAGTCCAAGGCTAGATTTAAAGCCAATGCCACTTTGCGAGAGCTTTAACATTGCGCTTTTTAGAACTCAGTACTATGGAGGAATTAAAAAATATCAATGGTTAACAATTCCGCTTGCTATGCATGGCATAATATATAACAGCAAAGGCGAAAAAATATCTATAGTAGCAGGAGAGCAAGGCGACGATTACTGCTTTAATATTTCAGACCTATTGCCACATATGGCAAGAGAGCAAATGAAAAAAAGTGCTTCTGAGTTTATAGATCCAGAAGATATGCGTATTGTAGTTGGAAGTTACCCAGATGAGTCTGCTGAAAAAGAAAAAATAAAGGCTAATGTTATGAAAATTCTAAACGAAAAATATGGTATAGAGGAAATAGACTTTGCAAGAAGTGAAATTGAGTTTGTACCTGCTCATGAACCTAAGTTTTTAGGCTTTGATAAAGGCCTTATAGGCGGTTATGGCCATGACGATAGAGTTTGTGCATATGCAGCTATAAACGCTCTTGTAGATGTAAAAGAGACAGAAAAAACAATTGTAGCACTTGCAGTAGATAAAGAAGAAGTAGGCAGCATTGGAACTACAGGCATGCAGTCTCAGACTTTTGATATGTTTGTTAAAGACATTATAGAAAAAACAAATAATTCTGTTTCAATTGAAAGAGTATACTATAATTCAAAAATGCTATCTGCAGATGTTAGCACATGCATGGATCTATCTTCTGCAGCAGTTGTAGATGAGCAAAATGGAAACATAGTAGGTCATGGAATTTCTCTAGAAAAGTATACTGGAGGAAGCGGTAAAGGCGATGCAAGCGAAGCTAGCGCTAAATACATGTCTGAAATTATGTCTCTTTTTGATAGAGAAAAAGTAGCATACCAAATGGGAACTCTAGGTAAAATAGATAAAGGCGGAGGCGGAACTATTGCGTATATTTTAGCTAATAAAGGCGTAAGCGTTGTAGACTGCGGCACTCCTGTTATCTCTATGCATTCTCCATATGAAACTGTTTCTGTTTTAGATGTCTTTATGACATATAAAGCATATAAAGCTTTCTATGAGAATTTAAAATAGATATATATAATTATATAAAACATATAAAATATAACTACCTAGATACGGAAGTTATATTAATGAGAATAAAGTTTCTCATATGTTTTTAAAAATAAAAAATAAAAGTTAAAAAAATAAAAAAAGAAAAAAGAAAAAAGAAAAAAGAAAAAAAGAAAAATAAACAGCTTAGACGTAGTAAAAAAGGTGGAAAAATGTTAAAAAAATTATTAAAAAACTTAGATTATATTTTAATAGGTGTAGTATTTATACTATTTGTAATAGGAGTATTTGGAATAAGAAGTGCTAACTATAACAGCGAAACAGGAAAACTAGAATATATAAAACAAATAGCTTGGTTTGGAATAGGGCTTGTAGCAGCAGCGGTTGTCTTTGTAATAGACCATAACAACATGAGCAAACTTAGCTTTATACTAGCCCCAATATTCCTCTTACTTTTAATTGGAGTACTATTTATGCCGGAAATAAATAGCGCAAGGAGCTGGTACAAAATTGGAGGCATGCTATTTCAGCCATCTGAAACCTTTAAAGTTTTCTATATTTTAATAATGGGCAGAATAGTAGAGTTTATAGCAGATAGAGATACAAAAGGAATAAACACATTAATTAATCTATCTATTATACTACTTGTAATGGGCTCTATAGTCGCTCTAATTGGCATACAGCCAGACTTTGGTACAGCCTTTGTATATATAGTTATTACAGTGTTTATGCTATTTAGAGCAGGTCTTAGCTATAAATACATAGTATCTGCAATGCTTATATCCATAGTTGTAGTGCCACTTGTATATTTTCTTCTTTTAAACCCACTACAGCAAGAAAGAATTAAAGTGTTCTTAAACCCGCAGCTAGACCCGCTAGGTAGTGGATACCACGTAACGCAGTCTAAAATTGCAGTAGGTTCTGGAATGCTAAACGGAACTGGATATTTAAAAGGAACGCAAACTCAGTATGGCTTTTTACCAGTTAAGTCTAGTGACTTTATATTCCCTGTAATAGCGGAAGAAATGGGCTTTATAGGGGCAGGAGGACTAATACTTCTATACGGTATTATGCTCCTTAGGATGATAAATATAGCTATAAACGCAGAAGATTTCTATGGTAGCATAATAGTAATAGGAATAGTAGGAATGTTTTTCTTTCACTTTGTAGAAAACATAGGCATGACAATGGGTCTTTTACCTATAACGGGAATACCGCTTCCTTTTGTAAGTTACGGAGGAAGCTCTATGACTACTAATATGATAGCACTTGCAATAGTACTTTCAGTTGGTGCAAGAAGTGAAAAGAAATTTAATTAGATGGGGGATTATTATGAAAAGAAAATCTGGAATAACAGTTGCAGTTTTAGTAGTAACTATAGCTGTAATGAGCTTAATACTTGGAACAGCCGTAATATTTGGGCTAAATTCAGTAAACGTAGCTAATGCAGATAAATATAAATCTATTCTTTCTAGAGTAGAAGAAGCATCTAGTCTATTTTTTGACCAGAATGGATACTACCCTGTGCAAAAAGACG
>JAVWPP010000069.1:0-2786 GCA_036635835.1 Clostridia bacterium
CTATATATTATGCCGTACTACTTTGAAACTCAGTATTTAGCTTTGCTTTTTAAGAAAGCAGGTATACAAGATGATGAGATTTTAAATATGTATTTAGACGGAGATAGAAAAAGTATAGATAGCTTTTTGAAAAAGGTAGTTAAAAACCCTATAGAAAAGCTTATAGTAGCTAGCAAGCTAAGTACTTTGTACGCTAAAAGCGCTAATATACGGGACACTATAGCTTTAAAAAGCAGCCCGTATCTTTTAGAGAAAAACGAAAGACTTCTTTTAGAGTATTATGGTGGTATGTGTGAAGAAGCTATAGATTTAAAAGATGTAGATAATGAAATACTAAATTCCTTTGCTATGGAATACTTTAAAGAATATATTTGGAGTTAATAAACGCGGCTAATTTGCCGCGTTTATTTTTTTGTTATATTTTTTTATTTTTATTTTTATTTTTATTTTTATTTATTTTTATTTTTTTATTTATTTTTTTATTTATTTTCTTAACATATACGCTACTTTATTCTCATTATATATTTTTACGTATATAGATATATTAGTTTTATATGTTTTTCTGTTTTTGGGTAAAAAAAAGCCCCTATCTCCAATGCCGAAGATAGGGATGGTGGGAAGTCATGGATTCGAACCATGGTAAGCGTACGCTAGCAGATTTACAGTCTGTCCCCTTTAGCCACTCGGGCAACTTCCCAAAAATTTATACTAGTTTTTATGGTGGGCCTTCAGGGATTCGAACCCCGGACCATTCGGTTATGAGCCGAGTGCTCTGACCAACTGAGCTAAAGGCCCTCAACTAGTACATGATTATTATAATATTATTTTCGTGTTTTGTCAAGCGTTTTTTTAATTTTTTTAAACTTTTTTCGCTTTAATATCTTATGTAATCTTTTTAAGCAAATTATATGGTATTTTTACTTATATATTTAACTAGTTTATTTATATGCGGAGAATATCTAAGCTTAATATCTATAGCCAAAGATTTCTTAAGAACGCTCCTAAAGTGAGAAAAAGTATTAAAGCTTGCTTCTCCATGGTAAGATCCTATTCCGCTACTACCAACCCCGCCAAACGGTAAGTTTTTTTCTACAATGTGCATTATTGTGTCGTTTATAGCTACACCGCCAGAAGAAGTTTCTTGCATAACTTTATCTATGTTTTTCTTGTTCTTAGAAAAGATATATAGCGCTAAAGGTTTATCTATACTTTGCACAATTTCTACTGCTTTATCCACAGTATCCACAGCTAGAATAGGTAAAATAGGACCAAAAATCTCAGCTTGCATTACGCTGCTTTCCATGTCCTTTACCTCAGTAACTGTAGGTTCAATTATATTTCTTTCTAAATTAACTTTTCCACCAAACAAAATATTGCTTCCATCTAACATGCTAGCTAATCTATCTACTGCTTTTGGGTGAATTATATGGCAAAACTTTTGCGTAAGCTCTCCGTTTACATAGTACATTTCCTTTATGCTTGCTATTATTTCAGCTACAAGCATATCTTTTACCTTAGATTCTACTAGTATATAATCTGGTGCAACGCAAGTTTGGCCTGCGTTTATATATTTACCAAAAACAATTCTTTTAGCTGCAACCTTAATATCTGCAGAACTATCTACAATGCAAGGAGACTTTCCACCAAGCTCAAGCGTAACAGGCGTTATATTTTTAGAGCACTGCGCCATTACAAGCTTTCCTACAGAGGTGCTACCTGTAAAGAATACATAGTCTACTCCTTGATCTATAAGTGAAATAGTCTCATTTGCAGCGCCTTCTACTATGCTTACATAGCCTTCTGCAAACGCCTCATCTACTATTTTTTTAAGAACCGCGTTTGTATTTGGTACATATTCGCTAAGTTTAATAACTGTGCAGTTACCAGCTGCAATGCTTCCTATTACAGGGGTAAGAGCTAGGTTAACTGGGTAATTCCATGGCGAAATAACAAGAGCTACGCCGCGTGGCTCAGGAACTATGTATCCTCTAGATGGAAAGTTAATAAGTGAGGTAGTTACTTTTCTTGTTTTAGCATATTTCTTAAGGTTTTTAATGAAGCTTTTTAGCTCTAGTTTTACAGCCGTTATTTCTGTTATATATGTTTCTTCTTTTGGCTTGCTAAAGTCTAAATATATAGCTTCCATAATATCTGCTTCGTACTTTTCTATAGCGTTATATAGCCTATTTAGCGCATCTATCCTGTATTTTATATCTCTTGTTATTCCTGTTTTAAATAGTTCTTTTTGTTTTTTTATTAAGTTTTGTGCATTCATTTTACTTCCACCTTTTTATCTTTATTTTTATTATTTTTTTATTTTATTTTTTTATCTTTATTTTTTTATCTTTATTTTTTTATCTTTATTTTTATTATTTTTTTATTTTATTTTTATTTTTATTATTTTTTTTATTTTATTTTTTTCTTTTTCCTTTATTTATTATATACTAACTACTGCTTTTTTTAAATATGTTTATATATATTATGCATGTATATGTGCATTATATATTTTTTGCGCTTTTTTATGCGGAATTTTAAGTTTTTTTTGAAATATCTATTGACAAAGTGTATCTTATGTATTATAATTATTATTGTCGAAAGCAATACGCTTAAGACATAGATTCCATATGTGCTTGTAGCTCAGTTGGATAGAGCAACGGCCTTCTAAGCCGTGGGTCGGGCGTTCGAATCGCTCCAGGCACACCAACATTAAAGTAGTAAATCTTAGATTTACTGCTTTTTTTATTTTTATTTTTATTTTTATTTTTATTTTTATTTTTATTTTTATT
>JAVWPP010000070.1:0-2772 GCA_036635835.1 Clostridia bacterium
ATTATATTAGAAGCGATATTTTTATTTGTTTTTTTAGAAACGTAGAGGGTATTTTTGTGTATATTTTATAGCTAAAGTACGAAGCAATAAGTACAAAAAAATAGAGTGATTTCTTACTCTATTTTATATTTTATTTTCTCTATTTAATTATTTTTTCTTTCTGTTTTTTATAGCTACAAAAGCTAGTCCTCCCACTCCGATTACTGCTAGTACTAACATTATAAATACTATGTAATCTGATGTGTTTGGATTCTTAATATCCTCTGTTGCCGCTAGCACGTTTGAAAATGGAACTGATATTGATGCTGCTATTATTGTTCCTAAAACTACTTTTGAAAATTTTTTATTCATATATTTACTCCTTAGATATTTTAATAATATTTCTCTACTATTTACTTTTATTCTATCTCAAACTTTTATATTTGTAAAGGGATTTTTAGGTTTTTCTTTAAAAAGTAGAGGATATTTTATTGGATATTTTATGACTAAAAGTAGAAAGGAAGAAGTAAAAAAATAGAGTAATTTCTTACTCTATTTTATACTTATTTATATTTAATAATTAGTCTTGTTTTTTGCTTTTTTTGTTTACGAAAGCTAGTCCACTTACACCGATTATTGCTAATGCTGACATCATGAATGCTGAGAAATCTGCAGTATTTGGATTCTTAACATCTGCTGGTTTTTCTGCTGGTACTACTGCTACTATTTCTTTTTCTGATAAGAAATATGTTTGACCATTTTCTAATTTAAGTTCAACATCTTTATTTAGATCTACTTTAACTTTTTTTGCTGATTTTTTATATGTATTTGCTTTTGCATCGTAAGAATATACAAAAAGTTCAGTTCCTGCTGTGTATTGAGTTCCTACAGTTACTGTATATACCATTCCTTTTTGCATGCTTCCATCTTGTGCTAAATTTATGTACATTACATTATCGTTAGCTAAAGCTTTTTTAAGAGCTGCTGATACGTTAATGTCTTTTCCAAAATCTAATCCTAATGCAAAATCTACTGTATCTACAATGTCTTTTGTATTAAATGAAATTTTAGCTCCATTTGTTAATGTGATATTTACAACTCTAGCTGTTCCTTTTTTTAATTTTGCTAAAACTGCTTTAGATATTTTATCATTTTTAGATGATTTTAGATTAATAGCTGTATCTGCATCTGCTTCTGCATTTAATTGATCGCTTATTGGTTGAATAGAGTTTTCTACAGATAGGTATCCGAAATAATTTGCTCCATCTACTCTTTCTGTAACTCCTGCATAGATCTTAGCTACAGTTGCAAGTGATTTAAATGTTGGAGCTGCGTATGATTCAGTTGCATTAACTATTTTTAAGTCCTTAGCAGTTGTATCTAATGTAGAACTAGATACAAGATTTATACCACCTTTTGCATTTCCAGATAGGTCTATATTACCTGCTAGTGTTGCTTTTTTGCTTGCTGCTACTGCAATTCCGTAGCCACCATTACTTTTTATTTTAGCATCTTTAATAGTTACAGCATTTGTTGCTGTAATTGCATTAACGTCAACTCCTGTAGTTTCTATTATATGTCCATTACCATTAATAACTTGATCTGTTGCTTGTGATATTTCAAATGATTTTTCACCTGATATATCTGCTGTTAAATTAATGTTTTTAACACCTACAGTTGTTAATGCTGTTCTTAATTCTGTTGCATTTGCTACATTAACTGTGTTAACTACTGCATCTAGTGATACTGTTACTGGTGCAGAGAAAGCAGCTCCTTTATCATCTTTAAGATGAAATGTAACCTTATATGTTGCTGGTTGAACAAATTTAGCTCTTAATTTTAAAGTTGCATCTTTTACTTCAAATGCAGCTGTTGATGGGAATGCTTTGTCTGCGTTGCTAAGTGCTGCCCATTGACCTTTGTCATTTTTTTGTTCAATTACTACATCTGTATCTGTGCCTGAATCTACAACATATACACCTTTTACATTTTGTCTAGCGTCTCCAGCTGTTACTTTTGTAACAAGATCAAACTCTGTATATTCTCCTACTACATATTGATGATTTTTAACAATACCATCGATTGTTAATGCTGGTGCGTCTGCTGCAGCTAGCACGTTTGAAAACGGAACTGATATTCCTGCTACCATTATTGTTCCTAAAACTACTTTTGAAAAATTGTTATTCATATATATCCTCCTTAGATATTTTAATAGTAGTCTCTCTACTATTTACTTTTATTGTAGTTCAAACCTCAACACTTGTCAATACTTTTTTATCTTTTTTTGTATATTTATTTGCGTATTTTCCCAGATTTGCCTTGCCTAGTGGGTTTAAAGGGCATACACTATTTGAAATTTTTCATAAATAAAAACAGTAAATCGCTTTATTTTATATATAAACTGTGAAAAATGTAATAAAACAGAGTGATTTTAATTATTTCGCTTTATATTTTAGTTTTTATTTACTTTTTATTTCATTTTATGCTTTTTTGCTTTATTTTTTATTTTATTTTATTTTATTTTATTTTATTTTATTTTATTTTATTTTATTTTATTTTTGAATTCTTTTTCTTCTACTTTATTTTTCATTTGTTTAATTAGTTTTTCTTCATACTTTTCTTTAACGTAATAATAAGGGAAGTAGCTCCTATAAGGGCTAGCATAGATGCTACAAATGGTGCTACATCTGAAGTATTAGGGTTCTTAACAGTTTGAGGTTTCTCATTTACTACTTTTTCTTCTGCTACTAGTTCTTTACCTGCTAGAAAATATGTACCTGCGTTTTCTACTGT
>JAVWPP010000071.1:0-2587 GCA_036635835.1 Clostridia bacterium
CTTTTGACCATTTTTCAGTTAGTTTATTTATTCTTAAGTATATTACTTTATTTAAAGCTTCTGCGTTGATAAACGACCCTTTTCCTCTTGTTACTTTTCTTAGGCATGAATTCACTGATTCTATTGCATTTGTTGTATATATTAGCTTTCTCATTGCGCTTGGATAATCAAATATAGCAAATACATGATTAATATTTTCAGCTACATATTTTAAAATTTGCTTCTTATCCGCGTATTTTTCTATAAAGTTTTTGTATTCTGCTTTTGCTTCTTCTAAATTAGCACATGTATATATCTTTTTAAAGTCTCCTATTGTTTCTTTTGCCTCTTTTTTGTTGCATCTTTTGTATAAATTTCTTGTTATATGTACTATACATCTTTGTGTTATTGTATCTGGAAAATATGTCTCTACTATGTTGTCTAGCCCTGCTAATCCATCAAAACACATGAATAATATATCTTTGACTCCTCTTGTTTTTATATCTTCTAAAACTTTTCCCCAGTATGTAGCGCTTTCTGATGTTTCGTTACTTACATAAAAGCCTAACACATCTTTTTTTCCGTCTTTATTTATTCCTATAATAACGTAAATAGGTGTGTTTTCACTTACTAAATCATGTTTTACTTTTGCATAAATACAATCTACATATGTTATAGCATAAAAAGCTTCAAGTTCTCTAGATTGCCACTCTGTTACCTTTTCGCTTACACTAGCTGTCAACTGGCTTAAATAGTCTGTACTTAAGTCGATCTTATATAGATTTTTTAATATATCTTTTATATCGTTTAAACTGTTTCCACAAGCATACATCTCTATAACAGCATCTTCTATACCATCTAGTATTTTAATCCTTTTAGGCACTATCTTAGGCTCAAATTCGCCATCTCTGTCTCTTGGTATCTTTACTTTTATTTCTCCGTGTGCAGTTTTAACTTTCTTTCCTTTTCCGTCTTCTGATTCTACAAAACCATTCCTTCTATTTTCATCTTTTTTAGATCTATGTGATGATTTTGTATAGTCCATATGCATTTCAAACTCTTTATCCATTAGTGTTTGAATGATTTCTTGTGCTAATGTACTTATAAAGTCATTTGCATCTTTTCCTGATGTTATTGTTTTATCCTCTAGTAACATTTCTATTGCTTTTTGCATAGGTGTTTGTTCTTTTTTCATAGATATTTCTCCACTCCATTATTCATTAACAGCAATTCATTAATTATATTGTTCCATTCCGCTTTAATATGGCTCTTTCCAGTCTCAAAAGAGTTTATTGTGCCTACAAAATTATTAACAAATGTCTCTAAAGAATCTAAAGCTTCGATTTTTTTAGTTGTGTTTACTATGTTATATTTTAAATCTCTTATAGCATAATACGCTAAAAATAATTTCCTTGTATTTTGACTATATTTATAAAATTCTCTTATTATTTTCTCGTTTCTTTCAAATAGGAATAAGATCATTTTATTTTCATTAAAATTTTCTTTAAATAATTGTATTTCAATTTCATAATTATCTAAACTTTCTTCTAAAAATAGCTTTTTAAAAGCTAGATCAAATCTATATTTTTTAGAATAAGGTAAATAATTCGATATTTTAGTGATAATTTCATATGCTGAATTAATAATAATGGTATCATTATAAACTATTTTCATCCCTCTTTCAAGGTTTTTGTTACTTTTTGTTACCATAAAAAATATTTTATTGACATTTCTGCTTTTAATCTGTTCAAATGTATCAATCCAAAATTTATTATCATCTAATCGTTCTAGATATATTCCTAATATATCTCTTCTGCCAGTTAAGGTACTACCGTAAAGAATAGTTATTTCTTTTCTCTCAATATTGTTACCATTTTTAAATTCCACCTCTTGTGAAACAACGTAACAGCAAAGATAAATACTTTCTAACTTTCTGTTTTTTAATTGGGTATAATTGCTTATCATTTTAAATCTTCCTTCCGTGTAAACTCATTAATCTAATTTTGAATTTACACAGTTCAGAAGAAACAGTCGCTTTCTAGTTGCATTAACTCGTTTGCTATAAATAGAAGGGAAAAAGTGGACACACGTCATAAAGTGCAAACCCCGGCGCCAGCAATCGGTTCTGTTAGATCTACCTGTGTTACAAGAAAATGCGAACAACCCAGCAACTCCTACGTTCCCGTAATAGCCACCGTGGTAAAACACGGGACCGTTCGAAGACAGGTAGTAGGCATAGTTTCCACTCCAACACATTGGGCTGGACCCTCCGTTACTGCTTGTCTCATATAGAGCATCTCCGTACTTATCTGAGTTAGCCTGGTAATTGGAGTCACTATCTCCTACATTAGCACCCTTAGCATATACGTCTACATATTTTGTGTCTTTTTTAGCTATTAAATTATCCATATTCCCACTATTTTGCTCTGATAGATATGCTGACATGGTTTCCCATGTACCGCCTGACATATCATAAACGCCAGTTACATTTTCAGTTGTGCTTTGATTTGCATTTGCTATGTAATTTCCGCCACCTGTTGTAAAGTCACCGTTACCGTTTATAGCTGGTTCTATTCCCATTGCTTTAGCAAGGTATGCAACAGCTCCC
>JAVWPP010000072.1:0-2499 GCA_036635835.1 Clostridia bacterium
TATATATATACGGAAACATGGATAATGAGAATGAAGTTTCATCTATGTTAAATATATATATTTTTTTAAAAAAAAATCTAAATTAAAATTCATTAAGAAAATATGAAAATTGTGTTTTAAATGTGTAGACCCTTGAACTGTAAAAAAAAATATGAGATAATAACCTAAAGAAATAAGAGGTGAGAAATGAAAATAAATAGCTTAAACAAAGATAGACTTAAAAAGCTAAAATACATAGCAATAAGCATAATAGCTATTACACTTGTTGTATCTATGCTAGTTCCTGTATTTGGAGATGCAGGTAATACAAATAGATATGAAAGCTCAGACTCAGACTATGGTTCTGGCTCTACATCTAGCGGAGATCTTGGCATTATACTATGGCTAGTACATATATTTTTCGATGTTTTAGGACCTATTCCTAGCTTAATAATAATTGGGATAGTTATTTGTATATGGATGGCAAACAATAAAAAAGCAGGAGAGAGATCAGAGCCAGATTCTCAGGTCATTAATTCTGTAAGAAGCAATTACCAAGAAAATGCGGTAGAAAAAATAAAAGAAATAGATCCAAATTTCTCAGAAGAGAAGTTTACATCTTGGGCTAAAGAAGTGTTTATAACAATTCAGAAAGCGTGGACAGATAGAGACTTTAAAGCAATTAGACCTTTTGAAAGTAATGAACTTTTTAGCATGCATAGCAAGCAGTTAGATGAATTTATAAAAAACAATAAAATAAACGTAGTAGAAAAAGTTGCAGTTACATATACACATATTAATAGTTTTAGAGTAGATGGAGATAAAGAAATACTAGTTTTAGAGCTTCATGCAGTTATGCGAGACTATGTTATAGATGCTACAACTAAAAAAGTCTTAGAAAGCGATCCTACTAAGGATTGGAACATGAAATATAACTTAACCTTTATAAGAAAAGCAGGCGTTAAAACGCATAAATCTACAAGCAATAAGAGCACAACAAACTGTCCTAACTGCGGAGCACCAACAGAGATTACATCAGCAGGCCAGTGCGGATACTGCGGTAGCATAATAACAACAGGAGAGCATGATTTCGTGCTTAGTAGCTTAGAAAGTTTTAAATAAAAAAAAGTAACTAGATATATAAATAAAAAAAAATGAGAATAACTTTCTCATACGTTTAAAAAAACAAGGAGGAAATATAATGGGATTAATTAAAGCAGCAGTAGGAGCTATAGGTAGCACGCTACAAGATCAGTGGAAAGAAGCAATAAGATGCGACGATATGTCAAATAGCGTACTTATGCAAAAGAAAACAACTAAAGATGGAGTAATATCTAACAAAAGTACAATAATAGTAGCACCTGGCCAAGTAGCTATCGTTTACGATAATGGTAGAGTAATAGATGCAACAGCAGAAGAAGGAATATACACATTCGATGACTCTTCAACACCATCATTCTTTGCAGGTCAGTTTGGAGCAGTATTTAAAGAAATGTGGGAAAGATTTACCTACGATGGAGCTTCTGCAAAGCAGCAAGCAGTATTCTTCTTTAACACAAAAGAAATACTAGACAACAAATTTGGAACACCAGCCCCAGTTCCATACAAAGACTGGGATCACCCAATAATGAACGCAAGAACAGGTGGATATGTTCCAATGAGAGTAGAAGTAAAATGCTTTGGAAAATATACATTTAAAATAGAAAACCCAGCTAAATTCATGTCTGAGCTTGCTGGAACTGCAGATATATACACTAAAGAAGACGTAGTAGAACAAATGCGTGCAGAAGTTGTTGGAGCTTTCTCTAACGTTTTAAACGGCTTAGGAGAAGACGAATATAAAATAGGAGCTCTATCTTTACCAAGTAAAGCAGATGAAATAAAGAAGATAATGGACGAGAAAGTTTTCGATGAGCAAATAAGAAACCGCGGTCTTAAATTAGTTGGATTTATAATAGAGTCAGTTACTTTAGATGACGAATCAGAAAAGAAAATTGATGCTTACGAAATCGGCGGAGATGTTTATCAGCAAAAAGGTACCCTTACATCTGCATATGCAGAAGCTGTTCAAAGCGCTGCAGAAAACGAAGGTGGTGCAATGAATGGTTTCATGGGCCTTGGTATGATGAATATGTCTTCTGGAGGCGCAGTTACTGCAGCTACAAGCTCAGCTCTTGCTGCTAAAATGCCAGAAGGACCTAGCATGCAGCCATATAAAGCAGAGGAAAAACAAGTAACAGTTGTAGAAAAAGCTCCTTCGCCTGCTGTAACTGAGCCTGTAGAAAAGCCTACAGTTATAGAAAAAGGACCTTCTTTAGCAGTGCAGCCTAAGAAATGTTCTAATTGCGGCCATGAAGTTTTGGGTAAATTTTGCCCAGAGTGTGGCACTAAAGTAGAAGAAATTAAGAAATGCAAAAACTGTGGAAAAGAAGTAGAAGGAAAATTCTGCGCAGAATGCGGAGAAAAAGTAGAATAAAGAAATAACAAAAAAAGCACTTACGAAAGTAGGTGCTTTTTGCA
>JAVWPP010000073.1:0-2430 GCA_036635835.1 Clostridia bacterium
AAGAAAAACATAAAAGGAGAGATATAAATGGATAGAAAACTTGAAATAGGAAAGGTGTATAGACACTTTAAAAACAAGCTATATCTAGTAGTAGACATAGCTCTAGACTGCGAAACTCAGAGAGAATCTGTAGTATATAGAGCCCTATACGGAGACTGTAAACTTTGGATTAGAGACAAAGAAGACTTCTTAGCAGAAGTTGGGGAAAGAAAAAACAAAGATAATGTAACTAATCAAAAATATAGATTTGAGAGAATTGAAATATAGATGAAAATCGAAATATAAATGAAAATATAGAAATAAAAATAGAAATATAAATATACTAGCTTAAATTAGCTAGTATATTTATATATATAAAGCAAAAACCAAAAACTAAAAGATACTTAAAATCAGCATATCTAAGCATATTTCATGCATTTTACTGTACTTTATATGCATAATGTAGTATAATAGTATAGATAATAATATTTAGGAGATATATAAATATATATTGAAAAACAAACTCCCAAGCTATATAATATATAAAAGAAAGACAAAAAGAAAAACAATAAGAAAAAACAATAAGAAAAAAGACAATAAAAAATATTAAATTTGCGGAGGTAATTAATATGAAAAAAATATGTTTAGTTATGTGTATGTGCCTAGCTATGTCAGCTACGCCAGTACTTGCAGCAGAGCCAGGTGCCAATGCTTTTGACAATCAGTTCAACTTTTTAGAAGATCTAAAAGACACTGCAAAAGATGCATATAGTAAAGCAAAAGATTATTACTACGAAAAAGATATACCCGGAAAAGCAGCGGGCACTTTTGAAAAAACAAAAGAAGTTTTTAAAGATACAGCAGATTCAGTAAAAGAAAACTTTCCAGAAGAAAGCAAAGCAGTTACAGATGTAAAAGATAAGACAGTAGATAAATTTAATGAAGTTAAAGATGAAGTTAAAAACGAGAAAGCAGAGTTTGATGAAGCAAATCCAGATAAAGTTATGCAAGAAGAAGAAATAAAAGACTCAGCTAAAGAAGCAGGAAGCAAAATAGGAGACTTTTTTAGAAAAATAAGAATATATATTTTCGGAGAATAAATATAAATAAAAACAAAAAGATGTTAGAAATTATCTAACATCTTTTTTTACGTGTAATATAAATAAATAAAAAAATAAAAGTAGAATAAATAACAAACTTAAAAAAATCTTATATACTCTATAAAAATCCCCCATACAATCCCTACACCCCCTTTCTACGTTTCTCAAAAAACATAATATATATCTTTAAAACCCACATATAAACAATCAAAGCACTTGAAAAAGTTTACATAATGTGATATAATACAAAAGATAAAATATATAAAGTATATTAAAAATTTAATATATAAACGGAGGGATATAATGAAAACTTTCGCAAAATACCTAATAAAAACAGTAGCTATAATAGCTATAACACTAGCTATGCCATCACTTGCATTTGCAGAAGATATCAAAGATGAGCCTCATACACATCTATTTAATGAACTTGTAGAAATAAATAAAGATCACCCTACATGTATATCACCATATGTGACCTTCTATAAGTGTGCATGTGGCACCGAGGATGTCATTTCAAGGACTGAAACCTTCGGGGAGCATCAATTCACATCTAAGCACGTAGAAGGCTCCTGCACGCAAGGCTCGTTCGATATAGAAGTATGCAGCGTGTGCGGTTTAGAAGGCAAGCGGGCTAACGAAACTAAACCTACGGGGCATAATTTCAAATGGTCTGTTACTAAAGAGCCTACTAGCAAGGAAACAGGTATAGAAACTGGAATATGCAGCGTATGTAATGTATCTGAGCAAAGGGTTTTACCTATGGTGCAGCCATCTAATGAGGAAGTGCAAGCTAAAAAAGCAGAGGAACAAGCAAAGCTAGAAAAAGAAGCGCAGCTTGCGAGAGAAGAGGAAGAAAAGCTTGTAAGAGAGCAGCAAGAAAAGGATGAGGCTAAAAGGCAGGCTAGGGAAGAGCAGGAAAAGAAAGAGCAGCAGGAACAGTTAGATAAAGAAAGTGCTACGGATACAGATAAAGAAGCGGAAAAAGTAAGCGCAGCAGATAACGAAAATGATAGCGAAAAAGATAATAGTTTTTTCATAAATGAGGATGATCTATATTTCTATGCTCAAGTTAGTTTTATAGTTATTACGGCTACAGCTCTCTTTTTGTTTTGGGTGTTTATTGGAGCAGATAAAGATGATGACGATGACGATGAATATGATGAGCAAGAAGATTTACCAGCTTTAGATGAAATGGAAGCTTTGAAAAAGGATGAAATAGCAGCAAAACCTACTAAAAGAGTGTATACTAAAAAAGAACTTGAAATAACTCAGCCTATGGATTGTAGTGAGATTATGAGAAGGCTTGAAGAAAGTGAAAAAGAAAATAAAAACAAAAATAAAAAGTAAATAT
>JAVWPP010000074.1:0-2410 GCA_036635835.1 Clostridia bacterium
TATTATTTGAATCCGGTCAACACCGACATTTGCCGGTCAACACCGACACTTTTTAGGCTTTTTTGTTACATTTTTTATATTTTCAACATATATTTTGGCTTTTTTACAAGCAATTTTTATACTTATTTTACATTTGGTATGCTTTTATCTATTATTTGAATCCGGTCAACACCGACATTTGCCGGTCAACACCGACACTTTTTATATAAATCATATTTTTTGTTTATTTATTTTTTGCTTTATATGCGTTTCCATACACCTACTGCAGTAGCATTTCCCATCTTTCAACTACATCATCTCTAACAGAAATAAATTTATCTTCTAAAACAGAAGCAAGTAAATCTGCTTTCTTTCTAACGCTATATCCTTTAGAGTAATAATATAGCTTGTTTTCTCGGAACATTAAATCTGCAAAAACTTCCGCTCTATCTTCTTTAGCAGATGTCTTAGCATATCTAGTTACAAAAAATACATTATCCTTTGTATATTTTTCATCATGAACAAACTCTTTGTCTATATTTTTAGTGCTATTTGGATACTCATAACCTACAGGGTTGTATGAATTCCAGTTTTCAAAAAGCTTAGCTGTGTTGTATTCTAGCTGTAGATAATACTCTATAATATGAAAAAGCTCATGATGGAAAACTCTATTTAAATCTTCTCTGTTACTTAGATAGATTTTAAAGTCATTATTGCTATTTCTAGTTGCAAGAGCAATGTTATCGTTATTGAATTTTTCTATTAAATATATAGATATACTGTAGTTGTTTTTACCAGTTTTAAATTCTTTAAAGAAATTATCTGGGTATTTACTTAGGCAGTTTTTAACGGTGGTTAAATTATCAAAAATATTCTCTTGATCGTAAAGTTCATCCCCGTTAACAACGCTACCTGCGCCAGCTGCGGTATTTCCGTAGTATACATCTATATTATACTTATCTAGTATTTCTTTTGCTATATATTCATTCTGAGCAGTTCTATCTGTAGCATCTGTTGTAAATATATTATTTTTTGGTTTCTTAAGTTCATTTTCCTCATAGCCTTCTGCAGCAGTTTGTTTCTTATCTATAACCTTAGTATTTTCTGCAAAGTCGCTTATTACTAAAAACACACCAAGCACCATAGTTACAATTAAGACATCTGTTATAACAGAAAGCCTTCTATGTGGCTGCCTTCTTTTCATACGTACCCCCTAGTTAATTTACACCTATAACCTCTTCTTTTAAGCCGTCTAGTATATATTTTTGGCTAAAATTTGCGCTATATATTATTTTTTTTGTAAACGTAACATTTGAATTAACTAAAGTTTCTTTATTATTTTCTGTATTTAAAATTACATTAACAAAATCTATATCTTCTAATAAATAGCTAGCTTTAAGACTATTTATTATTTGATACACTTCACTTGCAAACAGTTTTAAAGTTTCATCGTTATTATTTACTTCACTTTTTTGCACTACTATTCTAGATGCGGTATTTGAAATCTTAAATGCTTTATAGCTTGCATCTTCTTTTATCTTTGCTTCTAAAACTTCTTGTATTTGTTTCTTCTTATTTATCTTTTTAACGCTATCTACATACTGCTTATATGTGTCTTCTATATATCCATTTTTTCTTTTAGACATATAGTACATATTATTTGTTTTTAAATCTTTAACCGTAAACTCATACTCTCTACTATTAACGCTAAGCTTTAAAGCAACGTCTTTTACTTCTAGAGCTTCTTCCTTATATGTTTTAGCTATGTATTTTTCTATAATATTTTTTTCGTTTATCTTTTCTATAAGGTTACCATTAACGAAGTTATGTAAGAAAAGTGTAACTGCTATAAAAGAAGCAGCTTCAATCTGGAACTTGTTTTCCTCTAAAACTTGCATTACTTTATTTACTTTTTTCTTTCTACCTTTTTTCTTTTCCTTAGAGTTTAAATATATGCGGTAGAAGATCTCACCAACTATTTCTCCAGAAAGTATCATGATACCAACAAAGAAAGTAGATAATATATTTTCTTTTCCTACTACTCCAGATACAGTGTATATTATAAAGGTATTAAATATACAGCCTATGCATGTAGTTATAATTGGTCTATCGAAAACTACTTTTCCAAGTATTCCTGTAATAAATAGTATGGGTATTGTTTTTATATAGAAGCCACCATATTCGTTCATATATACAGCAAGTAAGACTGCTGCTACATATATAAATGATTCTAAATATAGGAGACCTTTCTTTGTATCTTTGTTCATATAAACACCTCTTTTTTTATATTATATCATATATACTTTTTTATGAAATGTTTTTTAGAGATTTATTTATTTTTTATAAAAAGATATACGGAAATTCTTATACAGTGTAAAAGAATTTCCGTATATAGGTAGTAGTTGTTTTTATGCTTCTAATGTGTGTGAAG
>JAVWPP010000075.1:0-2108 GCA_036635835.1 Clostridia bacterium
TAATAACATTGCATCAGATATTTTTTAAAGCTCAGTTTTAGAATATGCAGCGCAGGAAAACCTATACGAAACATAGTAAACAAGCAAAGAAACTGTAATGCAGATATAAACGCCATAGGCTTGCAGCGCGCTAAATATATCTGTAAGCTGGATGTTTAACTTCGTAAAAATAAACGAGCAAGCAGCTCCAAGAAGCGCGGTAATGCCAAGTATAGCAAAAGTATATATCTGAGCTTTAGTTATGCCCCATTTATATATGCAGCAAGCAAGCACGCACTGGAAAAAGCTTAAAACAGTAAATAGACCAGCGCAGACAAGCATAAACTCAGATACTGTAGCTGTATCTTTTGTAAAGAGCATAATACCTAAACTTAAAATACTTCCAAGCAGTATCCCTATAAAATTACCTAAGAAAATAAGCAAAAACTTAGCACTAACTATATCTTTTTTAGTAAGCGGAAGAGTTGTTAAAAACTTATTTGTATTAGAAAACTCATCATAGCTAAATGTAGCTACAGCGCACATTCCAAAGATTAAAGATACCATAGGTAGTAAAAAAGCAGCAGGATTTTTTTGCATAAAACCACTTATAATAAATATACACATAAATATAACTATTGTTTTAGCATAACTTTTAAGCGTAAGTAGATCTTTTATAATAAGACCAATATATATATTTTTTTTCATCTATTTTTCCCTCTTAACGTAAAGAAGCATTATATCTTCTATACTTACTTTATCTATAACTAAACTAGAATATTTCTTTTTAAACTCTCTTTTGTTTTGCACAAGCAAATCATATCCATAAGCATTTTTAATGTATCTAACGTAATCTAAGCTATCTATATTAGCAAACTCTTTTTCTTTGCATTTAACAAGCGCATAGTTTTCTAAAAGCTCATCTTTAGCCATGCTAAGCAAGATACTTCCGCTATGTATAAACACTATATAGTCTGCTATATGCTCTAAATCTGTGGTTATGTGAGAAGAAATAAGTATAGATTTCTCTTCATCTTGTATAAACTCTCTAAAAATATCTAGTAGCTCATTTCTTGCAACTGGGTCTAGTCCATTTGTTGGTTCATCTAAAATAAGAAGCTTAGGATCATGAGCAAGCGCGGTTATTATCTGCACTTTCATCTTCATACCTGTTGAAAACTCTTTTAAAAGTTTCTTTCTTGGCAAGCTGGCTTTTTCTACATCTTTGAAAAATTTATCTTCGCTCCAGTTTTCATAGAAGTTTTTCATTATTTTATTTATATCTTCAACTGTTAAATATTCTGAAAGAAATGCACTGTCTAAAACAGCCCCGATGTCTTTTTTTATTTCTTTTTCATCTGTTATATTATCTTTTCCAAATAGTTTAATCTCTCCGGAGCTTTTTTTAATCTGGTTTAGAATTAGCTTAATTGTTGTAGATTTACCTGCTCCGTTTTCCCCTATAAGGCCTACAATGCTGCCTTTTGGAATGTTTAAATCTATATCTTTTAAGCTAAAATCGCTATATGTTTTACTAAGTTTCTTAATTTCTAATATGTTTTCCATCTCTATTCCTCCTCAAAATATATGTCTAGTATATCTAATATTTCTTCTTTAGATATTTTAGATATTTTAGCTATGTTTACTGCTCCTTTTATATGTCCCTCTATTTTTTTTAGCTGTTCTTCTCTCATAAGGTGAGTCCCTTTGTTTGCTACAAAGCATCCTTGCCCCTGTTTTGTTTGTATATATCCGTCTTTTTCTAAATCTTCGTACGCTTTTTTAGTAGTTATTACACTAACTTTAAGATCTCTTGCAAGCGCTCTTATAGATGGCAGAAGGTCTAGTGGTTTTAACTCTCCTTGTATTATTTCGTTTTGTATTTGTTCTTTAATTTGCATGTATATAGGCAAATCTAAGCTGTTGCTTATTATTATCTGCATAATTTCCTCCTAACTGTATATATACAGTATATACAGTAGAGAGGGAAATGTCAATAGATAGATTTTATTTTTTTCTTTTTATATTTTTTTCTTTTTCTTTTTCTTTTGGAAACATATAAGCAAGTTTAGTTTTCTACATATATATATCCGTATCTAGGAAGATTATCTTTCTACGTTTTTTAAAAT
>JAVWPP010000076.1:0-1777 GCA_036635835.1 Clostridia bacterium
TATGGAGGTGCTTATCAGATTTGAACTGATGATCACGGTTTTGCAGACCATTGCCTTACCACTTGGCTAAAGCACCTTTTGTATATTATATTCAGTTTGTAAAAAAAAATTACAAAAAATATAAATTAAATATGGAGCGGAAGACGAGATTCGAACTCGCGACGTTCACCTTGGCAAGGTGACGCTCTACCACTGAGCCACTTCCGCAACATAAATGGTGCCCAGAGACGGAATCGAACCGCCGACACGAGGATTTTCAGTCCTCTGCTCTACCGACTGAGCTATCTGGGCATGGTTATAAAAAAATGGCGACTTGGATGGGACTCGAACCCACGACCTCCAGCGTGACAGGCTGGCGTTCTAACCAACTGAACTACCAAGCCAAATATATATAAGTGGTGGGAACTATAGGGCTCGAACCTATGACCCCCTGCTTGTAAGGCAGATGCTCTCCCAGCTGAGCTAAGCTCCCAAATGTTTTCGACAAGATAAATTTTAACAAACTTTTTGCGGTTTGTCAACAGATATTTGATAATTTCTATTTTTTTTAGGCATTTTCATTAGGTATTTCTTTAAAGTATAGATATATGCATTATATCTAAAAAAAAAAGAAGAAACTATGCTTATTTAGTTGGCTAAAAAAGGAGCAAAAATTGCTCCTTATATATTTAAAAAAAGTTCGTTTAATCTCATACTGCTTATTAAAGCATAATTAATATATATCCCTACTTTTCTTGATGGATATTTATCCGAAAAATTATGAAAATCTGAACCTATAGACATCATTAGATTTAGGTCATTTGAAAGTTCTTTTAGAAACCGTATTTGTTCCTTTGTATGCGATGGATGATATACTTCTATACCTGAAAGACCGCTTGCTTTTAGCATGTTTATTTCTTCTTGCATGTTTTCAAATTTAGAGTAAAAAGGGTGAGCTAGAAAAGCTTTTCCGCCGCAGTCTTTAATTAAATTTATAGCATTATCTGATCTCATCTTAGTTTGTTTTATATAAAAAGGAGCACCGTAGCCTATATAGTCTTTAAACGCCTGAGATTCCGTTTTAACAAGGTTTATATCTACTAGGTAGTTACTTATATCTTTTAGGGTTATATACGGTATTTTGCCGTTTTTAGAGACCGCTTTAAAGTTTATATTTATTCCTTTAAACTGCATTTTGCTAATTATGCATTTGCAAATGTTGTTATTTATTTGCTTTATCTTTATAAATTCCGCTTCCATTGTTTTTAGATCTTTAAAGTTGTATCCTAAAATATGCGCATGCTTGTATGCTGTAGTTATTTCTGCTCCTGTTATGCTGCTTATATTTTGGCTGTTTGCTGAAGTTATAAAGGGAAGAAGGCCTTCTACTGTGTTGTGATCCGTAAGGCTAATGTGAGTTACTTTGTTTGTAGCTGCTAAGCCTATAAGGCGCTCTGGGGTGTATGCTCCATCTGAAAATGTTGAATGAATATGCATGTCTATTTTCATCTAACCACTTCCTATATATATTTTTATATAGTCTATCTATTTTTTCTTTATCTTATTCTATGTTTTGGTTTTTGTAAAGTGATGCGCTACATAAGTTGGTATATTTTTTCTTTTCTTTCTTTTTTATTTCTTTCTTTTTTATTTCTTTCTTTTTCTTTTTCTTTTTCTTTTTCTTTTTTTGAAACGTAGTATCTAGATGTATGTTCTTTCTTTGTTTATCTAGTATATTTAGGTTGCAAAAAGCACCTACTTTCGTAAGTGCTTTTTTTGTTATTTCTTTATTCTACTT
>JAVWPP010000077.1:0-1681 GCA_036635835.1 Clostridia bacterium
TAGCTGATTTACTATATATGTGTTTAGCTCTTCTTTGTACGTTGCTACTGTTGCTTGATATGCAGCATCGTTTGCTTTTGCTATAGAGTTATTTTTTGATATGTTTATAACTACAACTCCTGCAAGAATTATCATCACTAAAATAGTTATTACGAGTACTATTAAACTCATTCCGTTTTTTCTTCATAAATATTTCTCCTTTGTTCCTCATGTATATATTTTATATCTTATTTTAATTTAAAACAATATATTTTATTTAAAATGTTAATTTTGTGTTTTACTTTTTTGTTTTTTAAAACATATATGCAGCTTTTTTCTCATTATCTAGATTACCGTATCTAGGATATATATTTTTTTATTTGTAAAGTGCATAAAAAATGAGCTAGATTTTAATCTGCTCATTTTTTTCTTTTTTCGTTTTTTTCGTTTTTTTAGTTTTTTTGTTTTGTATTTCTTCTTGTTTTCTACTTTTAGACTTCTTTTTTTGCATTCATAGCTTCTACTACTATTTTATCTACAAACATTGATACATCTTTATCTAGTGAGAACATTTCTCTTACTAGAGATGAACTAATATCTTGCATTACGCTGTCTGCTACAAGCATTATGGTTTCTATTTTTCCACCACTAAGTAGGCTGTTTATTCTAGCTAGCTGGACTTCCGCTTCGTAATCTGTTACGCTTCTAAGTCCTCTAACCATGCAGCTGCAGCCGTTTTCTATAGCTACATCTACGGATGCTCTATGCGAGTCTATGCCTACAACTTCTACGCGTGGGTTGTCTTTGTATATTTCCTTAATCATTAGATAGCGCTGCTCTACTGTAAACATTTCATCTTGTTTTTTGGAATTGTGCATTATGCAAATTACTACTTTAGAGAACATTCTAAGTGCTTTTTCTACTACGTTCATATGTCCAAAAGTTATAGGACAAAAACTACCGGTATATGCTACTTTAGTCATATCTATTCCTCCTAAAAATATATTTATATTTTTACTTATTTAATTTACATAATAATTATACCATGCTTGTCAATAGTGGTGAAAAGGACTAAAGTTTTGCTTTTTTATTTTGAAACATATGAGAAACTTCATTCTCATTAATATATATTTCCGTATATAGATAGATGTATTTTATATGTTTTTTAAAAAAATATGATATTTTATATGCATAAATATATGCCTGTAGCTTGCTATTTAAGCAGTCTACAGGCTTTTTTCTAAAATATAAACTATAGTTTTACTTGTTAATACTATTCTAAGCCAAGGAAATTATCCGTCTTCTGTTTTTCTTCTTCTCTTTCTTTGATCATTTCGTCTAAATTCATGTCTTCTTTAGGAATATTATTCATACTTGGATTAATTCCTTCACTAGTTATTTCAGGTATTGGTTTAACTTCTGCCTTTTTATTTGTAGAAAGTACTACAATTAGGGCTATAGCTAGTACTAGTATTATACCTGCAAGAATTATAAATATTTTTTTTCTTTTATCCATTTTACACTCTCCATCTTTTTATATAAATACTTTTAACATTGGGTAATATGTATTACCTATCATTGTCCATGTATTTTGGAAGTCCCAACCTTTAAATGTTGCTTGATCTTTTAAGGCTTCTGCAGATACGTTTATACCGCTTAACCTTGGGGGAACTCCTGCTACTTCTGATGAATAGTATGAATT
>JAVWPP010000078.1:0-1473 GCA_036635835.1 Clostridia bacterium
TTTTCTTTTCTTTTCTTTTCTTTTCTTTTCTTTTTCTCTACCTATATAAGAGAAACTAATATATATCTGCAAGCAATATATATAACTATAGACATTGCACCTGAAAATACAAAGGAATATCCAACAACTTTTTTAGAAGCCTTTACCCATAGAACACCCATAGATACTAAAGCGCATGCAAAAAGTGTAGCAAATATAAACCACATATTAACAAGCTTTGTGCACTCTGCTTTATGCTGCACTTCTATTTCTTTAATCAAACTATTTAAAGGCTTTGTATCTTCTAACTGCTTAGATATTTCAGTAATATGAACCATAGTAGATGGCTTAGATACGCCTTCATGAGGTATATCTGTATATGTGCTTGTCCTATCAAAGTTAACAATTAAAAAATAAGTACCAAGCCCTGTTAAAGATAGAATACATAGACAGATACATATAGATTGTATAATTTTTTTCATTATATATAACTCCTTTCATATATTATACAACTATACAAAGCACTAAATAATGCCAAATTAAATATAACGAAAAAGCTTGCAAATTGAGGCTTTAAGTGATATAATAGAGACATAAAAAATATTGACCTAAATATAAATATATTTTGGAGTGATGTAGTGTGGAATATATAAAAAATTTATCAGAAGTATACAAAACAGATCTAGACAAGTGTACAAACCATATTTGGTATTATATAAAGGGAGAAGACGACAGTTATGAAGAAAAATCTACGTATAGACTTAGATGCCTTATATGCAATAAACTTTTAGAAGACCTTCCGTATTTACCACTAGATAAGCTAATTATAGGGAAGTATATAATAAGATTTAGAGAATATGAACAGTGCAGTGCTTGGTTTTATGAAGTAAAAGAAGATGCAGTTAGTTTTGTAAATGAATATTTAGATTTAAATAACAAATATCCTTCAATAGATGAGCTATATAAATATCTTTCAGACAAATTTAATGGAAAATAGAAAATAGAAAAAAAGGACTTTGTGCATACAAAGTTCTTTGCATTTAGTATATAATATAAATTAAATGGTAAAAGGAGCTGAATTACTATGAAAAAACGCATTATAGACGCAGTAATTTTTGGAGTTTGCGTTTCAATTGGTATTTGTCTAGGTAAGTTATTAGCTATCCAAAATGTATCTGCTTTTGACGCAGCAGTGCCTCTTTTCTTTTCCGGTTGCATTATAAAGTTTGCAATAGATACGTATAAGAAAAAATAAGAGGAATTTATAAAAAAAGTAGAAAATATATCTATCTAGATACGGAAATATATACTATGAGAATTAAAGATATTTATATGTTTCTAAAAAATTAAAAAACAAAAAAATAAAAAAAAATAAAAAAAAATAAAAACAAAAAAATAAAAACTCCATATTGTAAAAACAATATGGAGTTTTCATGCGTATAAACAAACTTAAAAAAAATTGTTGTAATAAAAATATATTTAGGATATAATAAA
>JAVWPP010000079.1:0-1448 GCA_036635835.1 Clostridia bacterium
TTATATATTTGTTTGTGCATATTATATCACGGGAGGGTATAAAAGTAAATGAATATTGCTGTTTTTCACATATACTCTAACATATTTATTATATAAACATAGCCATATATAGCGGTAAACTATCTATTTTTTCAGTGCAACCTACATTTTTAGTAGATAGCTTAATTCCATGTTTTACATTCCAGTTTTCTATAACTGCATTTAAAGATTTAGCTTTTGTATTCTCTGAAGATTTAACTTCAAGAGCTGTTGCTTCCTTATTATATCTAATGAAAAAGTCTATCTCAGTTCTTGAGTTATACCTAAAATAGTAAAGTTTCTTTCCGGATTTAGACAGTATATCTGCAATTATATTTTCATATATAGCTCCTTTATATATACCCAAATTTCCATCTATTATATCTATTTGAGAACCATCTTCAAACATAGCCATTAGTAGTCCTGTGTCTTTCATGTACACTTTAAATATACTGCTCTGTGCATTACCTTCAAAAGGTAATTCAGGATTAGTTAAATTATAGCAAAAATTAATAATTCCTGCATCATATAGCCACATCAAACTACCGGCAAATTTTCTAGCGTTTCCACCAGACTCAACAATACTATATTGAAACTTTTTATAGTCTTTTGCTAAATGCTTAGGTATAGATAAAAAACACGCTCTTGCTTTAGCTTTTTCATTACCTAATGCATATTTCCCAATATCATCTGTATAGTCGCTTACAATTGCTCTTTGTATTCTTAAGACATTTGCAAAATTATGTGTATTTACAAATTCTAATACTACCCTTGGCATTCCTCCAACAACTATATATTCTTTGAAAAGCTGCATCATTTTTTCGTGCATTGCTATTGGAACAGTCATTTTTTTATCAAAATACTCTTTTATATCTGCTATAGAACTATCACTAATTTTATTTGCCCATAAAAATTCTTCAAAATCTAATGAATTCATTTCTAAATGCTCTACATATCCAACAGGATATGAAGGAACTTCTTTATAGTTTATTCCAAGTAAAGATCCAGACGCAATAACATCAAATCTTTTATCTAATGCAAAAAATTTAAGTGCCGTTCTAGCCTTTGGACAATTTTGGATTTCATCTAAAAAAATCAATGTTTTGTGTGGAACTAAAACTGCATCTGGCACTCTAAGAGAGATTTGCTTAATTAGAGTTTCAACATCTAAATCTTCATCAAATATAGCTTTGTAAGCAGGGTTTTCATCGAAATTAATATAGGTATAATACTCATAATTTTTACGAGCAAAATCATCTATTATAAAGGTTTTACCTACTTGCCTTGCTCCTTTTACTACTAAGCACATCTTATCTTGACGCTCTTTCCATTGTAATAATTCTTCTGTAATTTTTCTTTTTAACATTACATCATCTTCTTTCTATTATGATAATTGTATCACGTGTTTCTTTGATTGTAAAGTGTTTTTT
>JAVWPP010000080.1:0-1444 GCA_036635835.1 Clostridia bacterium
ATCAAACGCAGTCAAAACAACATATAACTGATTTTTTATAGTAGTAAAAGAAAATGGAAAAATAACAGGAACATCTACAAACCTTCCTAAAAACCGCTCTGCATACATAAGCAAAATAGATGCAGAAGGAAATATCCTATGGACGAAAATGATCATTTCAGACACAGGATCAGTAGACTTCGAGTACGTAGTAGAAGACAAAAACGGAGACTATGTTGTATTTGGAACAAACTACGGTGGTCCCGTTATAAAAAACGAGCTAGGAGAAACAGTTACAATTCCAAGATATCAAGGCAGAGATGTCATAGTAGCAAAATACGCAAAAGCTGACGGAAGAAGAAAATATGTAGCAAACGTAGGCAACAATCTAGACAATAAAGTACAAACGGAATCTCACCTTGCACCTAGATTAAACGAAGATAACAGTGTAAGCATACAAATGACTAACTTCAGCGGATATACAACAAGTTCTGAGCTTATAACAATAACAGATCAAGGAGCATATAATGCAGCAAAAAATATTAAAATAAACTACCCTGGATATGAGGTATCATCAACAAGAATAATGGCATGGAATAAAAACGACACAATCTTACAAACTTCAACATATGATAGAGCAACTAGTGTTAGCACAGCCAAGCTATTAACTATAAACGATCAAACACTAGCAATGAACAAACCTGTATATACATATCCTGGCTGTAAGTACGAAAACGGCGCAACAACAAAGGAATCTGCAGAAGAAGTAATTGTAAAAAAAGATGGCACTTACATCATACTATCTAATTACGTAAAATATAAATATGAATCATCAACAGGTTCATTCACAAATTTAGAAAACTCATCATATTTTACACACTTAGATAAAGATTTCACAGAAATAAGTAAAAAAGATATTCCCGTTACTTTAAATTCATTTTTAAAAATAGGAATAGCAGAAGATGAAATTCTTCTAATTAATAACGATTATTTAGCTACAGACAAAAACCAAAGAGGCGTTAAACTAGATTCATACGACATGAACCTTAACAAAAAAGTAAGTATGAAAATTCCTTTTATAGACGCTTCAACAGTAGGAATGGACGCTTTTAAAATAGGTAAAGCATACTATATAATAGGTCACACTTCCTCTAAAGTAGGCATCTTTGAAACAGCAAACAAGAATTCTGGTCTCCGCTCATATTTAATTAAATTAGTAGAAGTAAAGAAAAAATAATAAAAAATAATAAAAAAACAAAAGCTCTAAATCATATATATTCATAAGGTTTAGAGCTTTTTGCAACCTAAATATACTAGATAAACAAAGAAAGAACATACATCTAGATACTACGTTTCAAAAAAAGAAAGAAACAAAAAATAAAAAAATAAAAAAGAAAGAAAAGAAAAAATATGGTCAATTGAAAAACTAAGTTCTATTTGGAAAAAGTAACTTCTAGTTACCGAT
>JAVWPP010000081.1:0-1361 GCA_036635835.1 Clostridia bacterium
TTTTAAAACATATACTTAATGTTTTTTTATTCTTATTTCTTTTTTTATATCTAGCTTGTTTTTATCTTCTTATTTGAGAATTTAAAGCTGAGTACTGATTTCTATTATCTTCTTCTATTCTTCTAAGCATTCTTTCTTTTGCGTATTCTTCCTCAGTATATACTTTTCTTTTTTCTTCTTTATCTATATCTATGCCCATTTTTTTGTAGCACTGCTTCACTCTAAATTTTGTTCCTATTGCAATTATAGATATTAATATAGCTAGAATAATTAAATTTTCCATGTTATATCCTCCTAATTAGTTTGATATTTTATTGTTTTTACATTCTTAATTATATCATTATGTAAACTAAATGTCAAGAGGATATTGGTGGTTTTGCATTAGTTTTTGCATATCTTGTGGTAGTTTTGCTTCTAAAGTGATTTTTTCTTTGCTAATTGGATGGGTAAATTCTATGCTTTTTGCATGAAGAGCAACTCTATCTATGTATTTTTTTCTATCTTCGTTTGTATTATATATGTCGTCTCCTAATATGCTATGTCCTATATACTGCATATGTACCCTTATTTGATGGGTTCTTCCCGTATATATTCTTACTAAAAGTGCACTGTAGTTTTTATCTTTATCTGAAAATATTTTTTTGTATTTTGTTTTTGCATATACTCCTTCTTTATCTACGCATCTTTCTATGATGGATCCTTCTTTTCTTGCTATGTTTGCTTCTATAGTTCCTTCTTCCTGCGCTTCTCCATCTACTAAAGCAATGTATATTTTTTTAGTTAGATCTTTTTGCATTTGCAGTGATACGCATTCTTGTATATATGCATGCTTTGCAAATATAACTAGGCCGGTTGTTTGCCTGTCTAGCCTGTTTATGATGTGCAGCTTTCCTTTGAAGTTTGTTTTATATATGTACTTACTAGCTAGCTCTAATGCTGTGTTTCCTCTATGCAAACATGACATGTGTACTGGCATGTCTGCAGGCTTATTTATGCATAGAAAGGCATCGTCTTGGTAAACGATGTCTATTTTTGTTTCATCTATGTCTAGCTGCAGATATTCTTTGATTTTTTCTTCTTCTTCTAAATCTACTTTTGCTAAATCTAGCGTAAGTGTTCCAAGAGGGCAAGTTTTATTTACATATATGTTTTCTCCGTTTAAGCAGATTGCTTTTGCGTTTTTTAGCTTAAGTAGCAGCCTTGCGGAGATTCTAAATTCTTTTTTTATGATGTTTAACACTGTTTGTTCTTCTTTTACTATATATTTTAATTCCAATATTTCTTCTCTTTTCTTTTTTGTGTTTTGTTTTTTTATTTTTATTTTTATTTTTATTTTTATTTTTATTTTTATTTTTATTTTT
>JAVWPP010000082.1:0-1284 GCA_036635835.1 Clostridia bacterium
CCAGACATCATTAGAAGCTGCTTAAATAGCTGAGGAGACTGTGGTAGCGCATAGAAGTTACCTTGGTTTACTCTACTTGGTACTAAGTAGTCTCTTGCTCCTTCTGGAGTAGATTTAGTTAGTATAGGTGTCTCTATTTCTAAAAATCCTTCGCTCTCGAAAAACCTTCTTGTTGCCATAGATATTTTACTTTTCATTATAAGGTTTCTTTGTATATTTGGTCTTCTTAAATCTAAGTATCTATATTTCATTCTTGCATTTTCGTTTATATTTACGTTTTCTTCTATTGGAAAAGGAAGTACTTCTGATTTTGAAAACACTTTTAATGCTGTTGCTATTATTTCTAGCTCTCCTGTTTTCATATTTAAATTTATGTCTTTTTCTGTTCTTCTTTGCACTGTTCCTATTACTGCTATGCAGTCTTCGCTTCTAAGAGCTGCTGCTTTTGCAAAGTCTTCTGCTCCCATGTTTGCTTCTTCCATAAGCACCTGCATTACTCCGCTTCTATCTCTTAGCGGAACAAATACCATGAATCCTTTGTTTCTTGCTTTTTGTACCCATCCCATAAGGGTTACTTCTTTTCCTATGTATTCTTTTGTTATTTCTGCTACTCTTGCTGTTCTTTTTAGTCCTGCCATAAATTCTGACATGTAACTCACCTCGTTTTTCTTTCTTTTTTCTTTTTTTGTTTTTCTTTTTTTGTTTTTCTTTTTTTTCTTTTTTCTTTTTGTTTTTTTCTTTTAAAACGTATACTAAACTTTATTCTCATTAGTAATATATCCGTATATATATAGTATAGCTTTATATGTTTTTTTACATACAAAAAACTCCCGCTCTCATATGCTACAACATACAAGGGACGAGAGATTATATATCTTCGTGGTGCCACCCTATTTATTTCTCATTAAAACTTTAACGCAGTTTATGCGAAATACTCAAAAGATATCTTCTGCTATCTATATTTTAAATGCTCACAGCCTAGGCATTTTTCTCTCATAAAACTAGTTACAGCATACTACTTCTTTATCTATGTATTTATGGATTAATTGTACCACAAAAATACGTTGCTGTCAATAACTAAATTAGAAAAGCGGCGTAAAGGGGGATAGATTTTATATTGCTTATATATTACTATGCCAATGAAAAAAAGCTTTTTTTATGAGTTAAGTGACAAAAAAATGTAGTTTGACAGTATTTGAGGTGACAAAAAAATGTAGCAAATATGTTTTGTTATTTATAAATAGTAAAAAGCCACCTTATTTGTATTAAATATAGTGGCTTTTT